>NZ_JBWKYR010000008.1:0-284827 GCF_059423865.1 Acidovorax sp. GW458-11-26-14-TSB4 | reverse complement strand
AAAGAGGTCGAACTTCAAGGCGCTGCGGGGCGTGATCATGCGGTGGCTCGGACTGTGGCGGGGGACTCAAGATTGAGTGGGTGGGTTTTGAGAGGTTCCCTATGGCAACGGCGATGGTGCCAACAATTGCACCCACAGACCAGGACGATCGCAGGATCCCCAGCCCGCCGGCATCAGTCTTCAACTGGTAGAAGGCCAGCGGCGCGAGGTAGGTTGCCAGGAAAGTGAATGCGCTATAAATGATGGAAATCATCACGATCAGCGGAATTTGATGGGTTGGAGATCCCGCTTCCGATGCCCGTGCTTTATTGCCCGCAGCTATGGCCG
This sequence comes from Acidovorax sp. GW458-11-26-14-TSB4, assembly GCF_059423865.1. Classification (NCBI taxonomy): domain Bacteria; kingdom Pseudomonadati; phylum Pseudomonadota; class Betaproteobacteria; order Burkholderiales; family Comamonadaceae; genus Acidovorax; species Acidovorax sp. GW458-11-26-14-TSB4. Next base: position 284,500 of record NZ_JBWKYR010000008.1, on the reverse strand, counting down.
CAGCTGGTTGGCCCAGGACGGACACGTCCTAGAGGCTGCTTGCCCTTGGCCGAGATCTCCGGGAAGCCCGTGATTCTTGAAACGTCTTCCCCTCACTCCAGAGCCGTGCCCAATGCTTATGAAAGCAGCTTGTCGTAGACCCATGTAATCCGCTTAGGAAGGCATTGGGTCGCCAGATCGTATCGGTCTCGTATGTGCTCTCGCGCCTGACGGCCCATATCATTGGGGCTGCCCTTTGTGCTCTTCAGTGCTTCGCATACTCTACGAGCCATTTCGCTCGTGTCGAAGAAGTCCACTAGGTGCCCAGTCTCTCCATGGGTGATTACCTCTCTCACCGGGGCGGTATCACTTGCAACGATAGTGCACCCGATGCTCATTGCCTCTAGCAGACTCCATGAAAGGACGAAGGGGTATGTCCAATACACATGTACAGAGGAAACTTGCAGTACTGAGAGGTACGCCTCATAAGGCACTTTTCCCAGAAAGTGCACTCGGCTCCATTCCTCGTCCGTCAGTTGAGCGTGGGCGGGGATGGCAAATTTCTCTTTCCAGGTGGTGTAGCCATCAAGCTCGGGATCCGCCGACCGACCGTAGCTGACTCCATCGCCCCCGACAATCAACACGTGTGCAGTCGGGCTGCGGCGCAGTATTTCGGGTAGGGCGCGCATGAAGATGTGGTACCCGCGATAGGGCTCCAAATTTCTGCTAACGAATGTGACCACTTGGTCAGCAGCCCGAAGACTCAATTGCCCATTGACTTTGACTGTGGCCGCGGGATTCGGACAAAGGCGGATGGTATCGATGCCATCATGAGCAACGGTGGTGTGCTCACGGAAGACTTGAGGATAGGTGTTGCTTTGCCAAAGCGTTGGGCTTATTGCCGCATCCATTGCTTCTAGATGGAGCAAACTGACGGCGTTCCTCATGCGAAGCATGGATGCGGTCTTCAATGTGTCCGAGGATGCAAATTCAGGATCGAAGCCGACGTCCTGATGCTCCATGCGATAGAAAAACTCCAAATACAACCCGAGACGAGCCTTGGGCCAGAGGTCCTTCAGAAACAGGCTCTCGCCCCAAGCCGGGTGCGCGACGATTGCGTCCGGCGTCCAACCCTGCCTCTGCAATGAAAGGGCCGCTCTTAAACAAGCCTCACCGAGGATCACCTTGGTTTCTACGTCGCTCGCCCATCGATGAACGTTGGCGGACGTCCCACGTCGAGTACGGTACGAGAGCACCCTCACTCCCTTCCACACGGTGACTCCACTTGCACCTGGGCGCATGCTGAGAGCTACTACATCGTGACCCTCGCGCGCCAACGCGGGAGCCAAATGCAGAAATTGGCCGGGGAAGTTTTGGTGGACAAACAAGATTTTCATAATTAGAAGCAACGTGCTTCAATCTGGCACCGTAGACTCAAAAATGCCAGAGAGGGATTGCAGCAAAAAGCGGGCGAGAAGAAGCCAACTTCGCAATGAAGGGCGCCTACAAGGAAACCTGTGGATGAGCTACAACGTATGGTCGAGCATCAAGAATAGCATTGAAACATTTTGATGCAACTTCACCCATTTAGGTGGGTGATTCTCGAGCTTTAGCTTCATGGAGCACGCTAGCATCCTTGTAGAGAAAGAGGCTCCACACTACTTGAGGAGCGGATGCCGAAGCAACATGGAAAAAAGCGCACCAGGCCGACAACAGGCGCGGTCACAGTAACACTGCAATTTCTTGAGTCCTATGCATCATCTCGCGAGACTTGGTCTTATCTTAAAAAATGCAACCTGAAATCCCGAATCAGGAATCCATGATGATCAACCGCTTTGCACTACGAATGCGCCGCAGACACGATACCACGGACACAAGCAGAACCCTCCCTAGTTATCAAGGTCGACTATAAAGGATTTTCGGATGATCTTCCTCTCAAGAATTTGGTACTCCATTACACAAATCGCGAATCGAAAATTAATATGCTTCGTTTTACCTTGCCTGATTATTTTATCCGCAGAAGAAGCGAATTCTGGCATGCCATTCCCAAGCCCAGTGCCTCTCGACTATTTTCTGTCGTCTAAAAAGCCGTTAATATTTATCGGGAAATTCACAAGAATTGTATACATTGATGGCAAGGCTGGCGAACTAATAAAATTCACTGACCGAGATCTTTCTGGTGAGCTTTCATTCATGGAAAAACCAGAGAACAGATCGGTCAGCGATCAGTTCATGGAAATAATTGACGCAAAAGTTTACATGATGGCGCCTGACTCCACGGATTCATTAAAGTACGTTGAGCATTGCGAATTCAAAAAGCTATATATTTCCTCAAAAATTGATTTAATAAACGAAATTGAGCGTGACTTGTACTACAAGAGTCTTGTTGGGAACGAGGTGGTATTATTTTTATCCTACCGTGCAACTTACCAGCGTGGAGTTGAGAAATTTTCTACACCAATTTTCATTCCCGCTCTTGGATCTAATTGGAATGATGGAAAGCCACTGCCAGTCGAAAGCTTGACCAGTGTAAAGGATTTTGCGCTGAGAGCGGGATTTGCAGCTCCAACCTTGAAATCATGCAATAAAGTAAAATAATACCATGACAATCAAAACCATCCCTGACATTAATCGCGACAGCTATCTCAATTTTGTGGAGAATGGTGTAGACGGATCACTATATCGGCCATGGGATGAGAGGGGCGAACCCGTTAATGTATATTTTTTTAAAGCAGGCGACATCGAGGGGCCTTATTATGATGGCCACCTCAAAATGAACGCGAATGGCACCTATCAGGTAAGAGACTGGACTCCTGAAGAAAAAAAGAGAGCAGAAGCGGCATTTACAACAATGTCAAAGGGGGTAAAGGTAAGCTTCACCTTTACTGACGATCCAAGCAAAGCTCAGATTCGAATTGGATTAGGGGTTCCAGCCACAAATCATACCGGAATCGAATTAAGAAACAACATAAAAGAAAATCCTAAGAGTGAGATATTTATCGACCCCAGTGCCATTGAGAATGCTGCCTATGGAGGGTTTGGTTATTTTGCATTGCTTCACGAAGTAGGTCATGCAATGGGGTTGGACGACCTCAATACAAATTCGTCCACCAGCACAACTACTGAAAGTCAGGCAGCCTCAGTAATGTCGTATGCAAGACTCCTAGGTGGACTAGGATGGCAAGTTCACGACACCTACGCTACTAGACCTTTGGTGCTGGACCTTGTGGCACTTCATGAGTTATATGGAGCCGAGGCTCTACAAAGCGGCCCAACCACCTATGTCTTTAATCCCAGGGGACTCTCAAGCGAAGAACAGTTGGCAAAGGGAGATGAAGATACTCAATTTTATGCTGGCCAAGTTCGGGCAATTTGGGACTCTGATGGCATCGATACGATGGACCAAAGGTATTGCGGCAGCCCTTGGGCGTCGGCTCACGCAGAATTTCCCTGGACAGTGGTCGCATGAACATGCTCATCGTCTTGCGCGCAGTCAACGCCATTCCGACCTTCACCGGGATACCGGAATTCTCGATGTCGGTGGCGGTCATCGCCATCGCGACGTCGGTCAGTGATTTCTATTTACACCAGCGAAGGCGGATGACTGTTCCGACAAGATTGAGGGCATCATTGGACTCCTGAAGACGAAACGGGTAAGTGCAGCGGCGACATGACGCACTCATTCAGGCGCGCCATAGTCAAGCAGCTTGGCAGCTTGGCTCGCCCCTGATGAGCGAAAATACCCCAACACACTCGCCACACTACGATGGCCAGTCATGGCCATAGTGTCCGCAAGAGGTATGTTCTGCGTTCCAGCTTCGGTGACAAACCCTGAGCGTAGCGAGTGAGCAGAGTACGAGTCGGGCAATCCCGCCGCCTGGGCCCGTTCCTTCACGATGTCGCGCACCGAGGCAGGAGAAAGCCCAGCACCAGGTTTCCCGCCTTTGCCCACGCGTCTGAACACAGCTCCTTCGCTGATCCCTGCAGCAGCCAGCCACCCCTCCAGGGCCTCACCAGCCACGCCCTCAATGGGCTTGTAATTTTCAGGCCGATCCACTGCCATCTGGTTGGTCTTGGAATGGGTGAGCACATAGGTGAATGACCCTGGGCCATTTCGCCGAAGGCTCTTCATATCCGCGGCCGCCACCTCGGACCGGCGGCGCCCCCCACTGGCAAAGGCGAAGAGGAGGAGGGCGCGGTCGCGCAAACCCTTCAGTGTGGAGAGATCGCAGGTCTCGATCATCGCCATCAGCGGATCCTTGGTCAGAGCGTCCTTCTTCTTGGGAAGGTCGCCGCGCTTGCCGTAGGCCCGGCGCGTTTTCCCCAGTAGCTCGCGTACCTTGGCATCCTGACACGGATTCTTCAGTTCCTTGATCTGATGGGTCTTCGAAAGGACTGCGATCCGATGCACCAAGGTATTGAGAGCCATCGGGCCCAGCTTTCCCTTGAACCCGGCCTGGACCAGTACATCGTCGATCGCGGGCGGCAGTTCGTGCACCAGCCCATCGGCCGTGGTGCGCTGCGCATGGTCGACGATGAACTGCAGCACCGCGCTGGGCGGCACCGGCAAGGCTATCGGCTGGCCATACCGCACATTGAACCAGGCAGCCCAGTAGCGCAGGGCAGAGCGGTAGCTAGCAAGCGTGTTGACCGACTCGCCCTCGCGCAGCAGCTCGTGCACCGCACGCGCCGTAGCATCCGACAGCATTTCCGGCTGCAGCGCCGGCAGGCTTCTAAGGGTTGGAAGGCGCATTTGTAGCCACGAGAAGTCGATTTTTGCATTTTTCGTACATATGATGTATTGTTTTATATACAAAATAGAGTTGAACCGCGATAAACATGCCTTATCGTGGGTAATTCTAACGTTGGAGTAGGGCAATGCAACCAGGAATTGTTCGAGGGCCGCGAGGCGTGCAAATGGATGAGGTTTGGGCCGCAGCCGATGCCGTGCTGGCCCTGGGCGAGCGGCCAACCATCGAGCGCGTTCGGCAGCGGCTCGGCCGCGGGTCTCCCAACACGGTCGGGCCTATGCTTGATGGCTGGTATGGCGCGCTGGCCAAGCGGTTGCAGGCGCCAGGAGAGACTGCAGAGCAAGTCGCTGGCGCCGACGCGCCCCTGCCCGCTGCGGTTCTCCGGGCTGCGAAGACCCTGTGGGGCAGGGCGCTGCAGTACGCCGATGAGCGGACAGCAGCCCAGTTCAACCAGGCTCGCGAAGAGCTGAATGCTCAAGTCGATGCGTTGAATCACGCCCAGGAAGCATTGGCTCAGGAAACCCAGCGTCTGGCCGACCGCAGCGAGGCCTACACGGTAGCGATGCAGGCTAAGGATGCCCAGATCGCCGAACTGGGCCGCTTGGTCCAGGATCTGCAACAGCAGCTTGCAAGCAGCCAGGAGATGCTAGCAACGGCTCGATCAGAGGGTGTGCAACTGCGCTTGGCGGCGGATGCAGACCGTCGAAGGCAAGAGGTCAAGGAGGCAGAGTACCTGGCCGAACGCTCGCGCCTAGAGGAGCGCGCCCAGGCTCAGGAGCGCAGGCTCAACGCAGAAGTAGATCGGGCACGCCAGGATTCAAAGCGCTTGGCTCTCCAGTTGGAGAGCGACAACCGGAAATCTGCCAAGTCCTTGTCTGATTTGCAGGACAGGGTCCGAGAGCTCGAGGTCTATGGGGGCGCACTGCAGGCTGAGAAAGCAGGCTTGGTCAAAGACCTGAATGCAGCTCGCGATGAAATGAAGGCCCTTCAAGCAAAGTTTGACGAGCGCAACAATGACATGTTCGCTGTTCTCAACGAACTGCGTGATCGATTGCCGCCTAGCCAGACCGGCAATGTTGAATCGCCTACTGCAAAGAACCGGAGAACGAGGCGCTAGCACCAGCAGCCGGCTACCGTGGTGCAGGAGATATGCTGCTGCCCAGCCGTGAGGCTCCCACCAACCGAACGCCAAGGCTTCATGCACACTCTATTCAGTGACGCAAGCGACCGCCGTTTTGCTGCAGTCGGCCTCGAGTGCTGATTCGGGAGGCATGTTGGTGAGCAGACGAACAAGCGGAAGGCATATTGGTTAGCGTGCGAACAATCGGAAGTGAAGTTGGAGAGCTTCATACCGGCAGGCAAGTTGGGTTGCTGTTGACGCAAACGGCACTCAAGGTGGTGAGGTGATGGTCGGATCGCTGGCAAACCGCCTTGCTGAACGGCGTTTCTTCCGTCTGACTGCACAAGTTCTCTGCCGTCGGACAACAGCCTCAAAAAAAGTGCAAGCGATAGGAGGAGCCATCGCGTGAGCAAAAAGTACTTTAGTAGATACGATGTGTATTATGTTAAATATCATACGCACCAAACAGCGGGTTGCGCGCCGCATCCAGACCCTGTCACCGGCCCGCATTCATTCGGCGCCAACGCCGCTCGCCCTTCTATGCGGTCAGCATGGAACTTGGCGCAATCGGGCCGATGAACCCTGCCACGCCAGAACCCATGGACCACAGTCAGCAACTTATTGCCCCGCTGCCCCAGCGCACGGGCTTCAGCCCCGAGGCGCTCGGGCACCTGATTCGAATCCATCTCGCAGCTGTCCACGTCGAAGGACAAAGAGATCCTCACCGAGGAAGAGTTCGCAGCGAAGAAGGCTGAACTGCTCGCCAGGATCTGAGTTCGACTCACCCCAGCGTCATTGCGCCTTGCCTGCCCGTGGCCGGTGCGGCACCGGCTTCGGGCTGTTCTGGCTTCTGCTCCTTTTAGCCCTGGGGGGCGCTGCCGGTTCGCCGGTGGAACTGGGTGGCAACCGGTCCCGCAGCTCTTTGAGCACGGCGAACAGCTCGTTGCTGCGCTCGTCGACCTTGGCCTGCAGGCCTCTGGCCTCCTCGCGGGCGGACTGCAGCTGCTGGAACAGACTGGCCTTCTCGGCTTGCAGGGTGCCTGCATGGGCGTCGAGCTCCCGCGCCCTGTCCGTGGCATCGGCCAGCGCCTTGGCGGCTTTCTTGCCGTCCACCTCGAGCTGCAATGCGAGCCGCCTGGACTCCTGGCGCGCCCGGTCAACCTCGGCATGGAGCCTGCGCTCCTGGGCCTGTGAACGCTCTTCGAGCCGGGATCGTTCGGCCTGGTGTTCCAGCTCTCTGGCCTCCAGGCGCCGCCGCTCTGCATCCGCCGCCTGGCGCAGTTGCACACCCTCGGCGCGCGCTCTGTCCAGCAGTTGCTGGCAGGCCTGCAACTGCTGCTGCAGCTCCTGGGACTGGCGTGCCAGGTCGGCAACCTGGGCGTCGCGGGCTTGCATGGCCACCGCATAGGCCTCACTGCGGTCGTCCAGGCGCTGCCGGTCCCGCGCCAGCCCCTCCTGGGCGGTGCGCAGTATTTGCTCCTGTGCCTCCAGGCCGGCGCGGGCTTGCGCGAATTGGGTGGCAGCCTGTTCGTTCGCATGCTGGAGCGCCCTGCCCCACAAGGTTTTCGCGGCCCTGATGACCGGGGCGGGCAACGCGGGATCGGCATCTGCCAACGGATCCACTACGTCCGCGGGCGCTTGAAGCCGGCGGGCCAGGGAGCCAAACCAGCCATCGAGCATGGGCCCCACTGTGTTGGGGGATCCACGGCCCAGTTGGGGTGATCTCAATTCACGCTCAGATTTTTACGCCACCCATTGCGGGTAAACCCGGAGCTCTAAGACGCCTTGACCGAACCCGATCCTGCTGCCAGAGTGCCCGTCCAGGGAGGCAGGAGAAATGTCGGGATTTCATCAGCGCTTCATAGGCTCAACCGCGTTCCCCAAGACCCTCACCGACATCGATCTGGGGCTGTGCTTTCGGCTGTCCAAGGAAGATGTGGATGCTCTGAAGTCGCGGTACCGAGACAACGCGCTTGGGCCTGCTGTCCTGCTCGTTTTTCTGCGTGCGTCAGGGCGGCATCTTGAGAACTTGACGCTCATCCCTGCGCTTCTTCTGAAGTACCTCAGCGCTGAGCTCCAGCTGCGACAAACGTCCATTGCCTCGCTCAAGTCCCTGTACAAGCGGCCTGCAACGTTGACCGCCCACCGTCAGTGGATCCTCGAAAACCTCGCCAATCTGGCACCGGCAACTGCGCAGAACCTCGATGAACTCGGCAATGCGCTGAAGGCCCTGGCGACAACGGCTGTCTCTGTCGAAGACCTGGTCAAGCGCGCGGAACTCTGGTTGCTCGACAACCAACTGCTGATCCCCCACGAACGGATACTGCGGAGCATTGCCGCCCGAGCGTTTGAGGCCGAAACGGCCGCCGCGCTCGAAGTGGTGCGGGTCAAAGTCACTGAGGCCCATGCTCACAGGGCCTTGAAGGCTGTCTTTTCCGGGCGCAAAGGCCGCACCGGTGGCACGCAGCTGGAATGGCTTAAAGAGCCGCCCGGGAAACACGGGCTTCATTCACTTCGTGAAGCAAGCAAGAAGATCGCCTTTCTCAAGGAACTGGGTGTCCATGACTGGGATTTGTCCGCGATTGGTGGAGAGCGGATCCGCGCCTATGCCCGAGCCGTGGTGCATCGCCCCCCATCAGCAACGCGGTTGCTGGCCGAAACGACCCAGATGCTCGAGGTTTGCTGCTTTCTGCGCGCGACCTTGCTTGAATTCACCGACAACGCGTTTTACACAGCGGGCCGCCATCTCAACCGCCTGATCGGCCAAGGACGTGGCCGCGTGCAGTCCTTGCGCGCGCAAACCGCTATGGAGTACGCACAGCAAGAGCAGCGGGTTCGAGCGGTGATCCATAGCAATGACAAGACCGACAGGCAAAAAGTGGAAACGCTCAAGGAAATGTACCCCTCGGAGAAAGCACCACCCAACCTCTCTGGCTCTGCCCTGGTGCGCGACCACTTGGCCGGCGAGCGCTTTGCGGTGGCTTCAGTGCTCAGCGCTTTTGAAGGCATCGAGATCGAGGGACCAGACGACGATCCTGCGCTCCAGTTGGTCCAGGCACTGCGCGACATCAAAGCTCAGAACCTGAACGAGCTGCCCGCTGACTTCCCACTGCCAACCACGGACAGGGTATGGCATGACTTGCTCAAAGGCGATGACCGGAAACGGGCCTTGGGGGCCCTGCAGGCTTCTACCGCTCTGGCCATCCACAAGGGGCTGCGCGGCGGCAGGCTGTGGGTAGCACATAGCTGGAAGCACCGAAATCGTGAGGACTTCTTGATCCCGAAAGATCAGTGGGATCGAGACCGCAACAAGCTCACCAGTGCAATGAACGCGTTCTCAGACCCAAAGTTGTATTTGAAGCGGACCCGCCACGCGTGCGAAATTGGCCTCCGAGCGCTGTCCGAGGCGCTGGACGCCGGTAGGCTGGAAATACACGAATCCCAGCACATCAGCTTTCCCAGGTTGTCTCCTCAAGACATCGACATGCAGGTCGAACGGGCACGAGATGCCATCTTCAAAATCATCGGACCAGAGCGCTTCGAAAAAATCCTGATCGAAGTGGATGCCAAGACCAATTTCTCGGAGGTCATTCTTGGTCGAAAGGCGAAGTCCACCCGCGAACTCATTGCCCTGTATGGCGCAATGCTCGCGATGGGCACTGAAAATGACGTCGCCGGCGTTGCAGCCATGATCCCGCGTGTCGAGCTGTCGCACATCGCGGCCGCCATGCGGCTGTTGGAGAACCCTGAGCGCGTACGGGCTGCGAATGACCGGGTGCTGGTTTTCCAGATGGAGCACGCCATTGCCGCGCATTGGGGCAACGGGGAGAAAGGCTCTTCGGACATGATGTCCATGGACGCAAGCAACCGCCTCTTCAACGCCCGTGTAGACCCGCGCCGCCGCACTTTCGCGGTGGGCATCTACACCCACGTCCTCGATAGCTACGGCGTTTTCTACGACCAGCCAATCGTCCTGAACACGCGCCAGGCGGCCGCGGCCATTCATGGGGCCCACTGGTACAACACCAAGAGTCCGGTGGACCGCAAGCTGCAGTGGCTCGCCGTCGACACGCACGGCTACACGTCGATCGCCATGGCCACGGCCAAGCTGTCGGGGTTCGATCTGTGCCCCCAACTTCGCAACATGGCCGAGCGAAAGCTCGTGCTGCTGCACGGCATGAAGGTGCCGGAGAACATGGAGCGCCTGAAAATCCAGTACATCTCGGAAAAGTCCATCGTCCAGGGGTGGGACGAGGCCATGCGCGTCATGGCTTCAATCCACACTGGCCGGGTGACCCCACGAGAATTGCTGGAAAGGCTCGGCTCGCACGCTGCCGGCTCACCCATGTTCAAGTCCCTTGAGAACCTTGGCCGCCTGCTGCGTACCGTCTTTCTGTGCGACTACTTTTCCAACGAGAGCTTTCGCCGGGAAATCCATACGAGCCTGAATCGCGGGGAGTCGGTTCATCAATTGCAGCGGGCCATTTACTTCGGGCGGATCTCCCCCAGTCGTGGGCGCAGGGAAGACGAGATGGTGGCCATCAGCGGATGCCATGCACTCCTTACGAATGTGGTCATCGCTTGGAACACGCACCGGATGCAGCAGGTCGTCGACCGCTTCGCCAAAGAAAAGCACCCCATCGAGGATGACTGGATTGCCCATATGGGGCCGGTGCACTTCAGTGGAATCAACTTCCGGGGAACGATGGATTTCGCGGTGGAGGAGTATGTTGATGCCCTCCTGGAGCGCGCCAGCCGGCGGCGGGTTGTCGGGGCGTGAGACTGTCGGCCGCCTGGCGCGCCGAACCCATCGCAGGGCTCCGTTCCGGGATTTCTTGGCTGCCCAAATTGAGTGCCCAAAATTTAGGCAGCTCATTTCACGTGCAAATTTTTACTCTGGTCAAAAACTCAACCCAATAAAATCAACAACTTAGAGCTGCTTTGAGGTTTGCTTAAAATTTAGGCAGCTCATTTCACGTGCAAATTTTTACTGTCGAGCCTTTAGCGCCCTCTACCCAGAGGGGCACTACGCTCTGCCGTTTTGGATCACCGATGGGGCAGCCTGCGCAGTCGTGTTGGTCAAAATTAGCCCCCCTCGTTGCGAACCAGGAAGGCGTCTTTTGGTGCGACGTAATGTTGCCCTTGTGTCCGCCACGCTTCACGCCATACTGCTCGGCATTTAACTTAGCAGGGGCCGCGACATTGCCAAAGGTCTTGACCTTGCGCTCCTCGGTTCCGCCGATCGCGCACGTGATGAAAACTCGGCGTCGGTCAGCGGCCTCACGGGCACATGGTGGCGCCCTGGGCTATGCCGGCCAGGTTCGCCGCGCTCAACAGGGCTGCTCCCTTTAACTCAGAAGCACAACTCAATGACGATATCACCCGAGGTTCTTGGCAACAACGCTGCAGGACGGCTGTATGCAATTCTTTCCGCTGCAAAAGTTCAGCTTGTGCATCCAAACCCAAATGCGGCTGCAAGCGCAGGGTGGCTAAGGGCTGCAGGGCTGCCAGGCAATGAAAATGAGGTGGAGAGCGCGCGTCTCGCCGCAGAGCTGATCACGGCCATCGCAAGGGAGATTCCAGCGGTGCTGGAGGCGACGAAGGCGGCGGGCATCCCAGAGGGACTGATCGGGCCCCAGGTGCACCACTTGGGGAACTCTCTCCACGTCCATCTTCTGAATGCGCAAGGCTCTCAGTCAGCGCAATACATCACTGGTGAGGCCCTACTAGCGCTTGGCTGGGCTTCGGTGGTTCTGCCGAACGAAGATGTCGTCGTGGAAGATGCGGCGGTGGCAGAGTTGACACAGAAAATTGACGAGCTACGCCAAGCGCTTGAGGTGGAAGGCATCCCCCCTTCGCTTCGGCGATATGCCGACCAGCAGTTGGAAAGTCTCAATCGCGCGCTTCGGATGTTCCGTGTCCAGGGGGCAGCACCTTTTCGCAGCGCAGTTCGCAAGGCAGTGAGTGATGCCCACTTCGATGAGGAAGAAATCAAAGCGGCGCTGGACACTCACGCAGAATCCCCGCCCGTTCGAACGCTTCGGGAAAAACTGGGCGGCGCGCTGAAATCTGCGGCGGCTGTCGCAGGAGAAGCTGAGAAGTTTACCAAGGCGGCAATTTACTTGGGCAATCAAGCCAAAGATGGAGCAACGCTTTTGATTGATGCCGTCTCAAAGCTGTAGAACTACCTTCGGTCGGAATTTTGCAACGAAATTTCTAAATTCCGCATTTAGAAGCCAGGCGGCTGGAATCCAGCCAGCGATGGACGAAATACCCATTGCTCCATTTCCTTCGACCCGCCAAGTAAACTGACCGGAAGTATCCCAGGTTGCGAATAGGCGCCTGTTCCCAAGCTTCGTGCATCGATGGCAATAGGCTGAGGTCAAAAAATGGGTTCTGAACTGACACAAGAAGATAACCGGAGCCATACTTCTCGTGCAGACTTGAGTAAGAACCCTTCTCCAGCTTTATCTTTATCACCTCTACCAAGCCGTCTAAAAATTGGGCGTCAGGGTTTACGATCCCAGATTCCATCGGCTTTGGAGTCTCGCCAAGCGTAGCATGAGACATTATATCGGCAGCGAATCTTTTGTTCAGCGGGGCCATAGTCACCTCTACCCAGCTGCATGCCCTTTTTGATCGAATAATCGCATCCGGCGGGTCTGGCTGCTCAGCAATAACGTATGTTGAGCGGTGACGTCGATTGAGCTCCTCGAGAAATATATCGACAATGGCCTTTTCGTGTGCAACCTTAACCAATCCACGGGCGTTCACCATTCACCCCTCCATTTAGTTGATTTTTGTACTTCACTGAGTAATTACCCGATTCAAGCAGCGGGTCAAATCTCAGTGAAGTCCAACAGGTTACTTGTGGATTAGTGTGATGATTGCCGCGAACCAAGGCAGAATGGCCAAAAACGACCACACCCGGGGCACTTGGCGCCAGGTAGCTCTCCTCAGCAGCGCAAATCAGGGCCGAGTCTGAGAATTCAAGCCACCAGCGCGGGCAAAGCGCGGGGAGGCAGTCTCTGGGGAGAACGCGAGCCATCATCGCGCTCGCTTTATCGCCCCACTGTTGCCTGCGGCAGCCCTAAACCTCAGTTTCCCTTCATCGCTAGGGCCCGATTGGATCAAATTTCCAAACGAAGCGCAAAACGGTAACAACGCTACCTATAGTGTTTTTACAATTACAAAAACACTATATATAGTGTGTTGACAGTTTTCGGGTTGAAGAGGTCCGGGTCCCGGCAGCCGTCTCCAGCAATGGGTGAACTGGAATGTGGGGTCGTTCATTTGCCTGCGGGAGATCGAAGCGCGTCCAGGCGATTCATCAACTCTGTCGTGAGTTGCTGACGAGCGGCATCTGCTGCGACGGTTGCTGAAAGCTGTCGCTCCAGCTCCAGATTGCGCTGAGTGGCCTGGAGCAGATCGGCCCGCAAACGGGTGTTTTCTTCCTCCTGGCTCAGGACCTTTGCTGTCAACTCTTCCAGTTGCTGGGGCATATCCGCAAAGCCTTGAGCGGCTTGCTGGGTCACTTCCAGTTGTGTTCCAAGCTGCTGGAGCTGTGACCTGGCCAGGCCCAGCTCCCGTGAAAGCGCCTGGTTCTGCTGATGGTCGTTGCGCATCTGCTGCTGGCTGGCCAAGGCGGCCGCATTCGCTTTGCTCAGCTCCGTTTGCAGGTACTGCAGCTGCTGCTCGTGCTGGCGGAGCTCGCGCTCGCGCTGCTCTTTGGACGCTTCACGAAAGTGCTCCAGCGCTTGCCTAGCATGGGTGTGCTTTTCTTCCAGCGACTGGCTGTGAGTTTGGGCACTCTCCACTCGTGCATGCAACTGGGCAACCTGCTCGGTCAACTGGGCCAGCTCTTTCTCCTTGTTTGCCAGCTGCCTGCCGGCGCCCTCTGCGGCGTCGCGCTCCTTGGTCAACTCGGCCCCGGCCTGCTCCAACTGCTGCCTGGTCGCCGCTGCCTCACTTCTGGATGCGTCCAAGCTGGCTTTGAATTGGACTTCCTTGCCGTTGAACTCCTCCATGAGCGCAACCACCCTCGCATTGGTCTCGAACTCCAGCCGGCCGGAGAGGCGGTTGACCAACTCTGCGATTTCTTCGCTGATACTGATTTTGGGCGCCGCGGCGTTGGCTTCGTCCTCTTCAATTTCCTTGAGGTACCGGTGGATGGTGGCCTTGGATCCGGTGTTGCCAAGCTCGATGCGTACGGCATCGATGGAGGGGTACTTCCCTAGGCTCACCAGCCGATCCCTGGCTCGCAGCACCTCGGACTTGTAGATTCCACCTCTGGCCATGGCATTCTTCCAACTATTTCGTACCGTGGTACATACTACGATATTACATACTAGTTTGTTGCGTTTTGGAGCTCATTCTTCGGAGAAATTCGAATAAGTTAATAAGGGTTTATCTGTTGTGATCACTTCAAAGCCCGCAAAAATGGGGGGGCCGCAGCATGTAACGCGATGGGAGGGGTGGTTTTTCAGTTGCGCGGTCGCGCGTTAAAAATCAGACATGGGGCCGTGGCATGCTATCGATATGAGCATCACATGCAATCTAAGAACCTGGGCAAGGCGGATCAAACGCGATGGAGTGACGCTGTGGTTTGCAGGAAAGAATCCACGCACCCCCTGGTACGCAAAGGCCCTTGGAGTGTTTGTCGTGGCGTACGCGCTCAGCCCGATCGACCTGATTCCGGATTTCATACCAGTGCTGGGGTACTTGGATGATGTATTGCTGCTCCCCGGCCTGATATGGGTCGCTATCAAACTTTTGCCGGCGGACGTCCTGGCTGAATGCAGAACACAAGCCGATGAGTGGATGGCTTCCAAAGCAGCAAAGCCGACCAGCAAAGTCGGCGCAGTCGTTGTTGTACTACTGTGGCTCGCTGCCTGCTTGGGCGCCTGGTATTGGTGGAAGTCGGGCATGACTGGCTGAGGGACGGACTTGCGCGAATCGCCTCGGGAAGGCGCTTCTCCGCCGCAGGCTTTGCGGCATAGGCCTTTGTGAACCTCCGTGGCTACGCTTAGACACAGTGCTGTCAAAACTGTAATGCTGCGGTCAGCGGCATGTGGGTGCCGGATTTCTAGACTTGTCTCCGAGGTGCAAGAAGGTTGTGCCTCCTGAATTCCCACCCGGGCGTTCAGTGCTCAAGGAGACCCCATGAAAGCTCGTTTCGCCCTCATCGCATTCAGCCTGGCAGCCACTGCTACGGCGTCTTTCGCTTCGACCGCGTTTCACACCAGTCCTAGCCAGGAAGAAGGTGCCACTTTCGTGCCATCTCACCTGGGCCGCACCGTCAGCCGTGAAGACGTCCAGCAAAACGTGCTCGTTGCGCAGCAAAACGGTTCGTTGCACTGGATCAGCCGCGGCTACCCCGCCACCTATCCACTGGTCAAAGCACCGGTGTCAAACAAGAGCAGGCAACAGGTTCTGGATGAACTTCAAGCTGCTCAAAAGGGCCCCGCCACTACGAATGGCGTGCGCGACCTGGGCGGCGAGATCGGCTGGGTCGAAGCCCACCAGGCGCCGTGACCGGCTGAGGGCCCTCGGGCCTGACACACGCAATGCAATCGACTCCGCCCATCCAAGGCACAAATTTTCGCTTCCAACCATTGACCTTAAGGACCAACATGAAACTCAAGACCACCCTCATCATCCTCGCGCTGAGCGCAGCCCCTGCATTCGCTTTCGATGCCAGCCATGGCGCCCAGTCCAAGACACGCGAGGAGGTCAAAGCCGAGCTCTCGCAAGCCCTGCGCAGCGGCGACATCATGGCCGGCGGGGAAATCGGCGCCAAAGTCAGTGAGCTCAACTCCGGTGGCTACCAGTTGAAGACCCCGGTGCTGGGCAAGACCCGGGACCAGGTGCGCGCGGAACTGGAGCAGGCTGTTCGCAGCGGTGACATGCTTGCCGCCGGGGAATCCGGATCACGGCTCAATGAACTGCAGCCCAACCTGTATCCGTCCAAGATGGCGCAAGCAGGCAAGACACGCGAGCAGGTCAAGGAGGAACTGGCAGAGGCTATCCACACCGGGGACCTGATGGCCGCCGGCGAGGACGGCCGCAAGCTCAATGAAATCTACCCTGGCCAATACCACCAGCACCACGCGGGCTCGACGGCCGCGCAATCGGGCCACTCCAATGGCCGCGATCTCTGAACATCAGATCCAGAGCCCAGTCGCGCTGGGCTGGCCCGCCCTCACGCTCCGTGGTGGTGGGCACCAGCGCCGTTCACTCGTGCACACCGGGTGCGACCGGTGAGGTATCTGAATCGGCCGACTTGAGCTCGCCTGTGCTCTAGTTCATCTCACGTTTGACGAGGGCTGCCGAGCAATCCCAAACCTTGACGTAGACCGGCTCTCCAGCAACCACGGCTACATCTGCAGGCAGACGCGCAACGGTCCAGCGCGACCGACCCACCTCTCTCCACTGAACAATGGCGAACCGCTCTTGCGCACGATCTAACTGATCGGCCTTGCACCGGCGCTTGTAGAACGCCAGGTCCTGAGCAGTGGCTTCAACCCTGCTGACTTTGCCCACGCGCCAACCCTCCGCCCACGGTAGGGAGTTTTCATACACGGGGGTGGCGCAGCCGGCGGCGAGCATGGCCACGACACACAGCGCTGGCAGGCGCCACCTGTTTGCCCAGCGCTGTGCAAAGCAGGAACGGAGGGTGGTCGTCCACGCGGAAATCACACGGGTGCTTTCCAGTGATCCGCACCAGCATTCGAAGTGCCGGCGGCAGCCGTACCGCAGGCTTGGGTTTCCAACTGAATGGTGGTGTGGGTGATCTCGAATTGCTTCGCCAGCAACTGGTTGACGGCGGCCAGCATGGTGCCAGGGTCTGCCGCTTGCGGGTTGTACACGACGTGAGCGCTCAGGCTGGTCTTGGCGCTGCTGACCGCCCAGACATGCAGTTCATGCAAGGACACCACCCCTGGCAGGTCCAGGAGCGCACGCTTGAGCTGAGGCAGATCGATGCCTTCGGGGACGCCTTCGAGCAGGATGTTGAGCGTCTCTTTCAGGAGGATCCAGGTGCGCGGCAGCACCCACAAGCCGATGGCCACGGCAATGACGGTGTCGACCCAGTTCCACCCTGTGAACAGAATGACCAGCGCCCCCACGATGACCCCAATCGAGCCGAGCAGGTCGCTCCAGACTTCAAGGTAGGCTCCTTTGACGTTGAGGCTGGAATCCTTGCCTGAGGACAGAAGGCGCATGCTCACGAGGTTGACGATCGTGCCCAGTACAGCGATCACCAGCACCCCAGTGGTCTGGACTGCCGGCGGGTTGCTCCAGCGTTGCCACGCCTCATAAAGGATGTACGCCGCAACGCCAAACAGGAGTAAGGCATTGAACGCGGCGGCCAGGATCTCAAATCGGTGGTAGCCAAAGGTGCGCCGGTCGTCGACATCCCGGCGCCCGACCCGAATGGCCGCCAGCGCAATGGCCAGCGCCGCCACGTCGGTGAACATGTGTGCGGCATCGGACAGCAGAGCCAGGCTGTTGAGCATGACGCCGCCAATGACCTCTGCCAGCATGAAACCGCCGGTGAGCATCAGCGCGTAGCGCAAAGCCTTTTCGTTTCCTGCCGCTGGCAAAGCGTGGTCGGAACCTTTTCCCATGGTCTGTCTCCTCAGATTCAGTCTGGTGATGTCATCGACCGCGTTCAGTCCGCGGTCCTCGTCCGGCCTTGGCGCTCAGTGACGTCGCCGGTGCCGAGGCTTACCCGTGGTCCGGCACTTCAAGCGCGTTATTTGCCGGTCCCTCAGTCTCTTGGCCAGTCGCCGGCTGTACTTGGTTCGAACGTCCATCGGGGGATGGCGCTTGAGCCACATGTGCCGCAGCCGCCAGAACACAAACACAGAGACCAACAAGCTGATCCAGATCCAGAACAGCTTGGCGAAAAGCCCACCCTGGGCCGCCTGCATTGACATGGATCGCTCCTTTTTGCCTCTAAGGGCAAGGACATGCACAGCGCCGAGGGGCGGTACGGACCCGCCACTGCGGTGTCGTTCGCATGGACTGGAGCGATGCTTCGGGCGGCGTTGGTGTTACTTCAGCGTGAAGCGGACCGAGGCGACCGACTTGCCGGCCTTCGAGACGGCGACCACGGCTTTGGTACCGGCGGGGACCTTGAAGCTACCCGCGGCTTCCAACTTGCCCTCACCGGCTTGGAGTTGAACCTCCTGCTTCTCGCTGCCGGCCAGCAGGGTGACCTTGGCGGTCATCCCCGCCACGGCAACGGGTTTTCCGTGGTCGCGCATGAAGAGCTGCAGCTTGTCGGCACTGGCGACGAATTCGTACTCGACGTCCTTGGCTTCCGCCACAGCACCACCATGCATCGGCTTGACGTCGTGGCCGTGGTTGTCAGCCGCGATGGCTGCGCCAGAGATCGATACCGTGAGGGCGAGAAAGAGGTGGGAGAGTTTCATGGCAGTTCCTTTGGGGTTGGAGAAATGGGAAGGTCCCGCGATCAGCGGGACCGCCTTTGACTACACAGGCTTCGGTGCGTCCGGGTGGGAGGGCTCGGCAGACACGTCCTCGGCTTCTTCATCGGGCCTGTGGGCCAGCCGGTAAAGAATCGGCAGCACGAGCAGCGTGAGCAGCGTGGATGAAAGAATTCCACCGATCACCACGGTGGCCAGAGGACGCTGGACTTCCGCGCCGGTGCCTGTGGCGATGGCCATGGGAATGAATCCCAGCGAGGCCACCAGGGCGGTCATCAGCACCGGGCGCAAGCGGGTCAGGGCGCCATCCCTGATCGCTTCGTCCAGGCCGACACCGCCTTCCCTCAGGCTGCGGATGTAGGAAATCATCACCAGGCCGTTGAGCACTGCCACCCCAGAGAGCGCGATGAAGCCAACGGCCGCGGAGATGGACATCGGAATGTCCCGAAGCCACAGCGCCAGGATGCCCCCTGTCAATGCGAATGGGATGCCGGTGAAGACCAGCAAACCGTCCTTGGCATTGCCGAACATCGCGAACAGCAGCACGAAGACCAGCAGCAGGGAGACCGGTACAACGATCTGCAGGCGCTTGGTGGCTGACTGCAGGTTCTCAAAGGTGCCACCCCAGCTCGTCCAGTAGCCGGTGGGGATCTTGATCTGCGCCAGGCCTTGCTCGGCCTCTGCAACGAACGAGCCCACATCCCGTCCGCGCACGTTGGTGCTCACGACAATGCGGCGCTTGCCGTTCTCTCGGCTGACCTGGTTGGGGCCGGGTGCCAGCTCGAACGATGCGACCTCACCCAATGGGATGAAATTCGTCTTGGCTTCCGTGCCACCGGCAGACCGCGGCAACGGTATGGGTAGCCGCTTCATGCCTTCCAGGTCATTGCGAAGCGCCTCAGGCAGGCGAACCAGGATGTCGAACCGGCGGTCCCCCTCGAACATGGTGCCGGCCTCACGACCACCGATGGCCGTGGCCACGGTGTCCTGGATGTCGGCAACGTTCAGCCCGTAGCGCGCTGCCTTCTGGCGGTCGATGTTCACCGTGAGCATCGGAAGGCCCGTCGTCTGCTCGACCTTGACCTCGGAGGAGCCCTGGATCTTTTGCAGCATGGCGGAGACTTCTTCAGCGGACTTGTTCAACACGTCCATGTCGTCACCGAAAATCTTCACGGCCACGTCACTGCGCACCCCTGAGATCAGCTCGTTGAATCGCAGCTGAATGGGCTGGGAGAACTCGTAGTTGTTGCCGGGGATCTTGCCAATGACTTCCTGGATCGCCGCGAGCAGCTCATCACGGGTCTTTCGAGGCTCGGGCCATTCATCCATCGGCTTGAGCATGATGTACCCGTCCGAAATGTTCGGCGGCATGGGGTCCGAAGCAATCTCCGCAGTACCGGTTCTGGCGAAGATGCGCTCGATTTCGGGGAACTTCGCTTTCAGCGTCTTTTCGATCTGCTGCTGCATCGCCACCGACTGGGAAAGGCTGGTGCCCGGAATGCGCAGTGCCTGGATCGCGAAGTCGCCTTCATTGAGGTTGGGTACAAACTCGCTGCCCATGCGGGTCGCGATCAGTCCGCACAGGACCACGGCAACCGCGGCAATGGTGAGAACCAGCGTTTTGGCGCCCATCACGCGATCAAGCATGGGGCCGTACAGGCGCTTGGCGTGGCCCAGCAAAAAGTTCTCCTTCTCGCTGACCCGATTGCCGATGAAGAGGGCCACAGCTGCCGGGATGAAGGTCACAGAAAGGATCATCGCGCCCACCAAAGCGGCAACCACCGTGAAGGCCATGGGGTGGAACATCTTCCCTTCAACGCCCGTCAGCGCAAAGATAGGCAGGTACACCACCATGATGATGAGCTGTCCGAACAGCAATGGGCGGCGTGACTCCTGGGATGCCAGGAACACTTCATGAAAGCGCTCTGCCCGGGTCAGCGGCCGGCCGTGGTGCGCCTGCGCATGGGCGAGCCGCCGAACGCAGTTCTCCACGATCACCACAGCGCCGTCAATGATGATGCCGAAGTCCAGGGCCCCCAGGCTCATCAGATTGGCACTCACCTTGTAGTGGACCATCCCGGTGAACGTGAAGAGCATCGACAAGGGGATGACCATTGCCGTGATGACTGCGGCCCGGATATTGCCCAGAAAGAGGAACAGGATCACGATCACCAGTACCGCGCCTTCCAGCAGGTTCTTCTTGACGGTATTGATGGCCTTGTCGACGAGCACGGTACGGTCATAGACCGTCACCGCGTGCACGCCCTCTGGGAGGCTCTTGTTGACCTCCAGCATCTTCTTGTCCACTGCCTGCGAGACGGTCCGGCTGTTTTCTCCGATCAGCATGAACACCGTGCCGAGAACCACCTCGCGCCCGTTGTCAGTTGCGGCACCCGTTCGCAGTTCCCGGCCAATGCCCACCTCGGCCACGTCGCGCACGCGCACAGGGACACCGTTGGCACTGCTCAGGATCACGTTGCCAATGTCCTCCAGCGACTTGACCTGTCCAGGGGCACGAATCAGGTACTGCTCGCCGCGCTTTTCGATATACCCAGCGCCCACGTTGCCGTTGTTGCGGTCCAGTGCCGTGACGACGTCTTGCAGCGTCACGCCCAGCGAGGCAAGTCGTTCCGGGATGGGGGCGATCTGATACTCCTTGGCAAAGCCGCCAATGGAGTTGATTTCGGTCACGCCAGGAACGTTTCGCAGCTGCGGCTTGATGATCCAGTCCTGGATCTCGCGCAGGTCGGTCGGGGTGTAGGGACTTCCATCGGGCTTCCTGGCCCCATCCTTGGTTTCGACGGTCCACAGATAGATCTCGCCCAAACCGGTTGAGATGGGCCCCAGGGCTGGCGTGATGCCGGCGGGCAGCCGGTCTCTGGCTTCCTGGATGCGCTCATTGACCAACTGGCGCGCGAAATAGATGTCGGTTCCGTCTTTGAAAATGACGGTCACTTGCGACAGTCCGTACCGTGACAGCGACCTGGTCTGCTCCAGGTTCGGCAGGCCGGCCATGACTGTCTCGATGGGATACGTGACCCGCTGCTCGGTCTCCAGAGGCGAATAACCGGCGGCCTGGGTGTTGATCTGAACCTGGACGTTGGTGATGTCGGGGACCGCGTCGATGGGCAGCTTCTGGTAGCTGAAGACGCCCAGCGCCGCCATGCCCAGGGCCGCCAGCAGCACCAGCCATCGCTGCTCGATCGAGAATCGGATGAGTTTTTCAAACATGTATGCGCTCCGGGATCAGTGCGTGTGTTCGGCAGATCCCTTGCCGAGTTCGGACTTCACGACGAAGCTGCCTGTCGAGGCGTAGGGCATGCCGGGCTTGAGGCCCGACAGGACCTCGATGCGCTTGCCATCGCTTCGGCCCAGCTTCACAGGTTGGGCGATGAAGCCGCCGTCGACCTTGAGGAAGACCACGGGCTTTTCTCCGACGTTCTGGACTGCGTCGGCCGAGATGGTCACAGGCGCTGCCGTTTCTTCGGACACCACCTCGACGTTGACGAACAGGCCGGGGCGCCAGGCGCCCTTGGGGTTATCAAGAACGACGCGGGCCTTGGCGGTACGGGTCTGCTCACCGATCAACGCGCCCACGAAAGCGACAGTACCCGTGGCGGAGGCATCGAAGGCGGTGGCCTTGATGGTGACCTTCTCGCCCACCCGCACCGACGGCAGATCCTTTGCAGGAACATTGATCTCAGCCCACACCGTGGCAAGGTCCGAGATGGTGAACACCGCCGCATCTTCCTTGACGGCCTCGCCAAGACTCAGGTGCTTCTCGATGACGATGCCGTCAAAGGGCGCGCGCAGTTCGATACGGTTCAGTCCGGACACGGACGAGGTGGACAGGCCCAGCGCACTGAGCTTCTGATTGGCGTTGGCAACAGCGACCTCCGCTTCGCTCAACGCCTGCCTGGCCTGCAGGTAGTCCTGTTCGGCGGAGACCTTCTGCTCCCACAGCTTCTTTTCCCGCTCGTAGGTGGTCTTGGCCAGCGCCAGGCGCTTTTGCGCCGTCTGCAGCTCGCTGCGCTGCTCCGAAGCGGTCGGGCTCGCAATGGCGGCCAGAACCTGCCCCTTTTTGACGACCTGGCCCAGGCTGGCGCTGACACTCTCCACCACACCCGCCAGACGGGGAACCACGTGCGATGTCCGGTCCTCGTTTAGCCGGATCTCGCCGGGCAAAAGCAGCGCCGTCTTGATGTTGGCTGCCGACGCAGAGTCCACCGTAATGGAGGCGGCCTTGATCTGGGCATCGGTCAGTTCGATCTTTCCCTCTTCCTTGCTCATCACGAACATGAAAGGTTCGGTGGCCGTCTGCGCAATGATCTCGATGTCGAACGCGTGGGGTTCGGCGACGATCTCGCGGCTGACCAGGCTGTCCTTTTCCGCGGCAAACGTCAGGTTTTGCTTGTCGTCTGTGGGGCGGGTCACTGTTGCCGTGACCGTTACCGTGTTCAGGGGGAGCGGCTTGTCCTTGTCGGACAGCCAGATCCGCAGCCGAGGCTCGCCACCGTCTTCGGACAGCAATGCTTCCAGGCTGAAGTCGCCTTCCTTGAACACTGTGCCACCGTGGGGGCCCTTGGCCTGGCTCTTTTCATGGTGCTCGCCATCGGCGTGGCCTTTGTCGTCGTCGTGGCCTTTTTCACCGCCTTTGCCGTGGTGTTCTCCATCACCGTGCCCCTTGGCCTCGGTATGGCTGCCGTGGCCGTGGCCATCGCCCTCGGCGGCGACTGCAGTGGGCTTGCCGCCGCCTTGTAGGATGAAGGCTCCTGCCCCGACCCCTAGCGCGAGGACAACGGCAATAGCGATGAGATGCTTTTTGCTGATGGAGGATGTGCTGATGTTCATTGTCATGCTCAGTTGTGCGTTGCGATCAATCCGGAAACCGTGCTGGCCCCAAGCAGGCGGTCGACATCCGCCGCCGCGCGGTGTGCCTCGCCCAGGGCTTTGAGGTACTGGGATTTGGCGGTGAAGTAGGTGCGCTGGGCATCGAGCACCTCCAGGAAGTTGAACTTTCCGTTCTCGAAGCCAATGGTGGCCGCGTCGTAGGCCGACTTCGCGCCGGGCAGAACGTCCTGTTGCAGCGACTGGATCTCCGCAGTGATGGTCGAAAGGCGTTCGCGCGCCTGCGCCACTTCGCTGTGCAGGCGTACCGTGGCCGCTTGCAACTCGTCGCGGGCCTTGTCCTCAAGCTTGAGAGCTTCCAGCAGGTTGCCCTGGTTGCGGTCAAACACAGGCAGAGGCACGGAGACACCAAACAGCAGGACGTTGCGTTGGGTCTCGTTGCTGCGCTGCATGCCGACGCTGACGGTGACATCGGGCACGCGCTTGCTTTGCTCCAGTGCAGTCAGGGCCTGGCGCCGATCCACCTCGATCCGCGCAAGGACAACGCCTGGCGAAGAAGAAATCAAGGGCTGAAGATCGGCGAGGGGCGGTACCGCGGGAAGGTGGTCGGCTTTGCCCTCGAGGACGGTGAACGGCGCGTTGATCTGTCCCAACAGCGCAAACAGGCGAGACAGTGCATTGCGTTGTTCGCTGGCTGCCTGTGCGAGCTCGACGCGAACGCCGGCTTCCGCAACGCGGGCCTTGGACTCTTCCACAGGTGATACCTTGCCAGCGGCTACGCGCTTGGCTACGGTATCCGTTGACGACTTGGCCAATGCCACGCTGTCTTTGGCGAGCGCCAATCGCTCCTGCGCCGTCAGGACGTCGAAGTAGGCTGCGGCCACATTGGCTCGCACGGTGGCCTTCAGCTCAGCGAGCTGGGCCTGTGCCTGCTCGCGTGATTTTTCGGCCGCCTTGGTACGCGCTGCGCGCTTTCCACCCAATTCCACGGGGAGGTTGAGTTGCCAGCTTTGCGTACGTGTTTTGGAGCGTGCGTCTTCCAGCGAATAGGCAAGCTCGGGATTGGGGCGTGAGTGCCCTTGAAGAATCTGCCCTTCTGTTGCCTCCAACTGGCGGGTAGCGGCAGCCACCTCTGGATTCCCGTCCAAGGCCAACTCGATGGCCTTGGCCAGCGACAGAGGCTCAGCGGGAGACACCGCGGCAGTCTGGGGCGCCTGTACTCCACCGACTGTGCCTTGCGACATGCCCTGAGAAGAGGCCCCGCCCGAGAAGGTCAGCAATATGGCCGCGGCACCTGCTGCGAGCCTGAATTTCGTGCGGCCGCCCCATGCGTGCGGCTTTCCTTGAAGGTAAATACCCTTGAACATCCGATTCTCCAGTGATTTCAAAACACGAGGGAATCGGCGGGGTGGCAACCGTGCAGCTGCCTGGCAACTCGTCAGTCAGTGCAGCCGCGACACGCACAACTGCAGCCGCCAAGGGGCGGTCACGACTGACTGAAAGAAGGAGAGATGCCCCCGCCGATCAGGCGAGGACGGGCCACTGTGGGCGGTCGGGAGGTGTGGGCGTTACAGCCGCCAGGCGCTCGCCCGACGGTGAGTCCACGCGGCTGTCATGGGAGACGCGATGTTTGGCGCAGGACCAGTTGAGGGCCCCGATGCCGGCACCATGGCAAACCGAGCAGTCGACATCGGACATGTCGGTGCCTTGGCTGGTCTTGTCGGCTTGGCCGACCCCGCTTTTGGCTTCGTGCTTGTGCTCGTGATGCCCAAGGTGCTGGGCCTGGTCGGTCGAGTTCTCGTGCATGCAATAAGCAGCCACCGCGGACCAGCTGAACTGGAACGGGAGCAATGCAAGCATAAAAACGACGATCAGGCGGCGCATTTTTTGAGTCTAGCACGCGGTCAAGAAGACTTCGTGTGCCGATCAGCCGCCCGCGCCGTACAGTTCCTGGTTGCGCTGCTTCTCAGCGGCTGACATGTTCAGGTACTCCTGCTGCACCTGCTCACGCGTCTTGGAGCCACCCGTTGCTTTGACAGGCAGTGCACCACCGCGAGACAAGATCGCCAGCGTACCGTCCTTGCGCGCGGCTTCTACAGACTGAAGCACTTCGCCACGGGACACGTTGCTTTGGACGTGGTCGGGATGGGTGGTCATTCCCACTTCGCCACCGGCTGGATGGTAGAGCGCCGAAGCAGATGCCAAGCCTGGGGCCGCAATGGCCAGGGCAATCAGGGAGAGTGCGAGGGGTTTGCGAACGGTCATGGTGTGGTCCCTTGATTCGAATGAGCCAGCGGCGATCTACCGCGGCTATGCCTTTCGACACAGGGGGTACTGTAAAAATCGGACCTCGACAAGGCGCCAACAGCCAGATGACAAATTCGTAATCTACGAACAGGCGGCATTCTTCGAGAATGGCACCATGAAAATTCTGCTCATTGAAGACGAGGTCAAGCTGGCCGAGTACCTGCGCAAGGGCCTCGGAGAGGTCGGTTATGTGGTGGACGTCGCCCATAACGGGGTGGACGGCCTGCACATGGCCCTTGAAGGCGGCCACGATCTGCTGGTGCTGGACGCGATGCTCCCAGGGATCGACGGCTTCAGCCTGCTGACGGCCTTTCGCAAGACCAGGCAGACCCCTGTCTTGATGCTCACAGCCAGGGTCAGTGTCGAGGATCGGGTGCTCGGACTTCAGACGGGTGCGGATGACTATCTGGTCAAGCCCTTTGCGTTTTCCGAGTTGAGCGCCCGCATCCAGGTTCTGCTCAGGCGCACCCAAGGTGCGCGGGTCGCGGCAGAGCCCACGCAACTGCGTTTGGCCGACCTGGATGTCGACCTGGTGCGGCGCAAGGCGTCCCGAGGCGGTCAGCGCTTGGAGTTAACTGCCAAGGAGTTCCTGCTGTTGACCCTTTTTCTGAGAAGGAAGGGAGAAGTGCTGTCCCGCACGGAGATCGCCGAGCAGGTCTGGGACATGAACTTCGACAGCGATACCAACGTGGTGGAGGTCGCCATACGGCGCCTGCGTACCAAGATCGATGTGCCCTTTGACACCGCGCTTCTGCACACCATCCGCGGTATGGGGTACGTCATGGAAGAGCGCAACGGATGAAGGCCCTGATCCAACATCGCTCATTGCGCCAGCGGTTGTCGTGGTGGCTGGCACTTCAGAGCTTTGCCGGGCTCGGGCTGGTCTGTCTGGCCGTCTACCTGGTGACCGAATTCAACTTCCGAGATCGACAGGAGGAAACGCTGGCGCAAAAGGAAAACGTCATCCGGCACTTGCTGGTGGACGGCAAGGAGCACGGGGATTCGGAAGACCTTGCTCACAAGCTCGATGATTTCCTGGTAGGGCACGGAGATCTTTCGCTTGAAGTCGCGCAGGCCGATGGGGCCATCCTCTACGCCCATACCCGCAACCAGAATGCGAAGACGGTCTGGCGCCAGCGGCAGTTCGAAGTGGCACTGGCTTCGGGCCAGACGGCCTCAAAGAGTTTGCGCGTCCAGCTGTCGCTGGACATCCAGACCGACAACCAGTTGCTGCACCGTCTTGCAGTCACATTGCTGGTGGCAGCCATTGGCGGGGCCGTCGTGGTTTCGCTGGGCGGCTTCTCCCTGGTCAACCTGGGCCTGGCGCCCGTTCGAAGACTGGCCAGCCAGACGCGCGCCGTTTCGGCGGACAACCTCCACCAGCGGCTCGATGGCGCGGAGCAGCCCCTTGAACTCGTGCCGCTGATCGACCAGTTCAATGCACTCCTGGCTCGCATTGAAAAGGCCTACTCCCAGATGGAGGGCTTCAATGCGGACGTGGCGCACGAGTTGTGCACGCCTTTGGCCACGCTCATTGCCAACAATGAACTGGCGCTGCGGCGCCCCGAGCAAGCGGATATTCGCGAGGTGCTGGCGTCCAATCTGGAGGAGCTGCATCGCCTGACCGGTATCGTCAACGACATGTTGTTCCTGTCCCAGGCAGATCGGGGCGTGGGAGCGCGTCGCGCGCCCGTGGCTAGCCTGGCATCGGTGGCGGCCGACGTGCTGGACTACCACGAGGCAGCGCTGGCCGAGGCGGGTCTCACCGCGAAAGTGGTCGGCGATGCGCATGGCACCTTCGATGTGCCGTTGTTGCGCCGGGCTTTGTCCAACCTGCTGGGAAACGCAACCCGCTACGCGAGCACCGGCTCCATCGTTCAGATCAACTTGAGAACTGGTGACGAGGACCGCGTGTTGATCAGCGTCACCAACTACGGCAACACCATCGATCCCGAAATACTTCCCCAGCTGTTTGACCGGTTTTTCCGGGCAGATCCTGCTCGCAGCCATGGGCAGAGCAACCACGGCCTGGGTCTGGCCATCGTGGGCGCGATTGCCCGCATGCACCAGGGCAAGCCGGTGGCCAAGTCAGAGAATGGGGTGACAAGTGTCGGGTTAGAAATTCGCGCTCACTGAAAATCAGCGTCGTTTGTTGGCCCGCTGCCTCGGAGCCACGCCAATATCATGATGAGCACCTGGCGGGTGGGCCTCGCTGGGCTGCATGTGATTGTGTTGAAGTGCCGCAGTGGCCAAGCCGCCCAAGATGCCGCACTCACCGGCGAGGTGGCCTGGTGAGCACTGCTGCTGCAAGCTGCGCAATTCCGACTCCAGTGCCTGGAGTTCCCGGATGCGAGACACCACGTGCCCGATGTGCTCCTGAAGAAGTGCGTCCACCGCGCCGCAGTTTTCATCCGGAGCGTCCTTGAAATGCAACAGCACCCGGATCTCATCGAGCGTCATGTCCAGGCAGCGGCAATGGCGGATGAAGGCCAGGCGCTCGACGTGGCTGCTGTCATAGACCCTGTAGTTGCTTTCTGTGCGCATCGCGATCGGCAGCAGGTTCTCGCGCTCGTAGTAGCGGATAGTCTCTGTCTGCGTGCCGGTGGCCTTGGCAAGTTCGCCGATTTTCATGAAGCGTCCTCTGCAAAAATCCGGTTTATGTAGGACAAGGCGGCGAGATATGGGGAGTCGCTTGACTTTAAGGTCACTACAGGGTTTCCAATTAGGCCATGAAACCAGAAACCAGCACTTCCACCAGCGTTGTTGACACCTGCTGCTCCTCGGGCTGCTCCAGTACCGTTGCCTCGCCTCCTGCCGCCGCAAGCAGCCCAGGCAAAGGCACGCTGTTGCGCATCGCCACCATGGACTGCAGCGCCGAGGAGTCAGAGATCCGCCGGGCGCTGGAACCTCTAGAGGGAATCCGGTCATTGGGCTTCCAACTGGGCGCGCGCACGCTGAAGATCGATGCAGAGGATGGTGTCTTGCCCTTGGCGCTGGATGCCATCCGCAAGGCGGGTTTCGATCCACAGCCGGTGTCTACTGCGGCACACACTCAGGGTGGCCAGGGCCGGGTGTTTCGCATAGCGACCATGGACTGCAGTGCCGAGGAGGCGGAGATTCGCCGGGCGCTGGAACCTCTGGGTGGAATCCGCTCCCTGGGTTTTCAGCTGGGCGCACGGACGCTGAAGATCGACGCAGAGGAAAGCACCTTCCCGTTGGCACTCGACGCTATCCGGAAAGCGGGCTTCGATCCGCAGCCTGTGGCCAGCTCCGAGGGTGGACAGGCGGGCGGAGCAGCCGACGACCACGACCATGGACATGGTTTTGCAGGTGGCATTACCCGGTTGGTGGCTGCGCTGGTGTTCGCGACTGGGGCAGAGGTCTTGTCGTTCTTTGCACCGGACCAAATGGTCTGGAAGGTGGCGGGCATGGCCATCGCCGCCGTGGCGATCTGGCTGGCGGGGATCGACACCTACAAAAAAGGCATTGCGGCACTTTTGCGCGGCAAGCTCAACATCAATGCGCTGATGTCGGTGGCAGTCACCGGGGCATTCCTGATCGGTCAGTGGCCCGAGGCCGCCATGGTGATGGCCCTGTATGCGATTGCCGAACTCATCGAGGCCAAGGCAGTGGACCGGGCCCGCAACGCCATCAAGGGCTTGCTGGAACTGGCGCCGGAAGAGGCACTGGTTCTGGGAGCAAATGGGTCGTGGTCTGCTACACCGGTGGCTTCGGTGGCCATTGGAGCAACCGTGCGCATCAAGCCAGGCGAGAGGGTGCCCCTGGACGGCAAGGTGACCAAGGGCAACGGGGCCATCAACCAGGCGCCGGTGACTGGAGAGAGCATTCCAGTGGACAAAGCGCCTGGCGACCAGGTGTTCGCAGGGACCATCAACGAAACTGGTGAACTGGAGTTTGAGGTTACTGCCTTGTCCAGCAACACCACCCTGGCAAGGATCATCCAGGCCGTGGAGCAGGCGCAGGGCACGCGTGCACCGACGCAGCGCTTCGTCGACCGCTTTGCCTCGATCTACACCCCGGCTGTCTTCGCCATTGCCGTGGCGGTAGCGGTGCTGACCCCTTTCCTGATGGGCCTGACCTGGCTGGAGGCGCTCTATAAGGCCTTGGTGCTGCTGGTGATCGCCTGTCCATGTGCTCTGGTCATTTCCACACCCGTCACAGTGGTCAGCGGATTGGCCGCGGGAGCGCGCCGCGGGATCCTGATCAAGGGCGGAACCTACCTGGAAGACGCCCGGCTCCTGAAGGCCGTTGCGCTGGACAAGACGGGCACCATCACCGAGGGCAAACCCAAGTTGGTGAAGTGGCAGGTGTGGGGTGCCGGCGATGAGTCCGCAATCCAGCTGATGGCGGCCAGCCTGGCGGCCCGATCCGATCACCCGGTCTCGAAGGCGATTGTTCAGGGCCTGGAGGCGCAAGGCCCAGAGGCTGAGAGCTTCAAGGCCTTGCCGGGGCGCGGTGTCGAGGGCTGGGTCAATGGTGCGCGCCTGGTGCTGGGCAATCACCGGCTGATTCACGAGCAGGGATTGTGCGGGCCGGAACTGGAGGCGGAGCTGGCCATCCACGAAAAGCAAGGTCGCACGGTCACCCTTCTTGCAGACGAATCGCGCGTCCTGGCGCTCTTCGCCGTAGCGGACACCATTCGCGAGACCTCAAAACAGGCCATCGCCGATCTCAAGGCACTGGGAGTGACTTCGGTCATGCTGACAGGCGATAACACGGCCACTGCAAAGGCCATCGCAGCGCAGGCCGGCATTGATGATGCCCGCGGAGATCTGCTGCCCGAAGCCAAGCTTGATGCTATCAAGGAGATGCAAAAGCGCTATGGCGCCACCGGTATGACCGGCGATGGCATCAATGACGCGCCGGCGCTGGCGCAGGCCGACATCGGCTTTGCCATGGGCGGTGCGGGAACCGACACAGCGATGGAAGCGGCCGACGTGGTCATCATGAACGATGACCTGCAGCGCGTCGCCGAGACCGTGCGCCTGTCCAAGCGCACCCATGCCGTTCTCTGGCAGAACATCACCTTGGCGCTGGGTATCAAGAGCGTTTTTCTGGTGATGGCGGTGGTGGGCACTGCGACCATGTGGATGGCCGTTTTTGCGGACATGGGGGCCAGCTTGCTGGTCGTGGGCAATGGACTGCGCCTGCTTCGCGGCACGCGGGTCGAGCCTGCCGCGAAGGCCCAGCCTGCGCAGCCCAAGGAGCATGCCCATTCCCACTAGCGATTGCCCGGGACGCACGATGCCTATTTGCCCGCCTTGGAGACCTCCTGGGCTACCAGCTCAGCCAGTTGCTTGGCGCCAAAGCTGGGCAACGGCCGCCCATTCACAAAGAAGGTCGGGGTCTTGTCGACCTTGAGGGCAGTCAGGTCCTGCACATCCTGCTGCAGCATCGCTTCCAGCGTGGGCGATGCTATGTCGGCCCGAGCTCTCGCCATGTCCAGACCTGCCTGCTCGGCCGCACTGTAGGCCAATGCCAGATTGGGACTTCCATGGTCTGCCCACTGTGGCTGTGCCGCCAGCAGGGACTCCAAGACCACGAGGTACCTGTCCTGCAGCCGCGCGGACTCCAGCAGCTTGACCACCTCGCCCGAGCCCTGGTGGAACGGTGCATACCGGATGACCAACCGTACCTGGGAGGGATACCGCTGCATGAGATCTTTCACGACCGGATAGAAAGCGCGGCAGGTCTCACATGCGGGATCGAAGAATTCGACAATGGTCACGGGCGCCTCTCGGGGGCCGATGACTGGCGAATGCATGCGCACCAGCCGCTCAGACTGCCCGGCGGCATGCTGCTCTTGGTTGCTGGTCACATGGCTCTGGTAGAGACTCGCACCGACCGCGAAGGCTGCAAGTGCGACGCCCAGCACGAGGGCGATGATGTATTTGCGGTGGATCATTTGGCTGTTTTGCGCAGATAAAGACAGAGTGAAACGGCGATGACAATGAACGCCGCCAAGGAAAGCCAGGGCAGTTCAATGCCATAGAAAAAGTCGAGCTTCTGATCGGCGCAGGACACGCCTACAGCGCATGGAACCCATGCCCTGGGAACCAGGCCTGCAGCCAGAAGGCTGTGGTAGCCCGCTACGGCCGCGCCTGCAAGCGCCAGGGGCAAGGCATAGACCGCTCCCCGGCGGTCCTCGCTGTAAAAGGCCATGCCCAGCACCATTACCAAGGGGAACATGGCGATGCGCTGGTACCAGCACATCACGCAGGGGGCCATGCCCATCACCTCGCCGAGGAACAGCGCGCCGCCTGTTGCTACAACGGCGGTCAACCAGGCGGCCAGAAGTAGCAATGAGGTATGTTTCATCGGTGCCTCCATTGCATCCTCAGGAGAGTGCAGCAAGGGGGTGTCGCAGCACTACTTGCGGTGGTTTGCGGGCCAGGCGGCCCAATGGCTATGAACATGAAGAGATCCCGAAGGCATGCGTCGAGGCCGGCACACAGGTGCCGGCACGCTTGGCAGGGATCGCCGTGGATTGCTGGGCGATACCCTGGTCAGGCCAGGGCGTGCCACTGAGGACGTTCGGGACGGTTGGCAGGCACTGCGGACCAGCGCGCTCTGATAGAAATGCCAAAGTGCTCCTGCCCGACGGCCGCGCAAACGCCGCGCCGCGCGGGCAGCGCCTCTGGACCCTGGGCGTGGCATGTGCCGCACTCCACTTCGATAGCGGCAGTGCCCATTCGAGCTGACTCCCGAGCCAACTGCTCGTCGGCCGCAGCCAGGCCCATTTGGTGGTGTTCGCACAAGTGCCGTGCTGTCATGAGCGAAACCCCATACTCCGGCGCGCTGTCGTGCGGCCCCACTACAGCCCAGACCAGTTGCAGCGGCAAAAGCACAAGCAAAAGAACAAGCAGTCGGGAGCGCATCCAGAAAATTGTACTGGCGTCTCGACCGCAGTCCGCGCGCGCGCAAGCGTGCAAGCGCGCCGGCCGTGCGGGCCACACGGCACGCCCGAGTGGGCGCTATGAACATAACAAACTTGTAATCCTGTGGTGCGCAAGCTGTCGGCATGCGGTCAGCAAACTGTCACACGTGGCCCGACTGCTGGCCCTACAGCGGCGC
Source organism: Acidovorax sp. GW458-11-26-14-TSB4 (assembly GCF_059423865.1). NCBI lineage: Bacteria > Pseudomonadati > Pseudomonadota > Betaproteobacteria > Burkholderiales > Comamonadaceae > Acidovorax > Acidovorax sp. GW458-11-26-14-TSB4. The sequence continues at coordinate 251,948 of NZ_JBWKYR010000008.1, read as the reverse complement.
AGATGACGGGGCACGTTCATTCAAACCCAAGGAGATACACATGACAGTCCGCACTTTCCTGACCGCCTTGTCGCTGGCCGCGGTCGCTGCCCCGGCCCTGGCCAGCAGCGTGATCCACCCCGCGAGCACCGAGATGGGATACACGACGCATCCCGAACACGCGCAGGCGGGCAAGTCGCGCGATCAGGTCCTGGCAGAGATGGAACAGTCCAAGAAAGACGGGCTGTGGCAATACCATCGGTTTGGCGCTCCCGTCCTAGTGAAGGGCAAGGCTGCGACACGGGACGAGGTGCTGGCGGACCTTGAGCGGTCACAAAAGCATCCGAGCTGGGCACTGCGACGTGTGGGAGCACCTGTCGCTGACGTTCCCACGCTCAAGTAAAGCAATCCTGGATCTACCGTACATTTTCGCGCATGGGCTGAGCAACGATCTCGGGCGGCGACGATGAAAACTCCCCCGACAAGCTTCTCCTGGCGGGTCGCTCATTGGTCGAGCGCCGCTATGGGGGTGTGGGTCAGGCCGTTCATATCCGATAGTCTATGAGTTCCCAGCACGTTCTTACTGCCGCTCAAAATGCGCTTTATATGCTCCTGATGGTGGCTGCGCCCATCATTTCGGTTGTGTTGATCGCTGGGCTCATCGTGAGCATCCTGCAGGCCGCAACTCAAGTTAACGAACCGACCCTCTCTTTCATTCCTAAACTTATAGCAGCTCTGGTCGCACTGATCATCGCAGGGCCTTGGCTTTTGGCTACGCTTGTTGACTATCTGCAGGGCGTCCTCAGCTCGATTCCCAGCATGGTTCGATAAGAGACAGGGCTTGCGCTGCATACGCTGGAGACCAGCGAGCAGCCGGACATGGAATATGCGATGGTGGATGCCACGATTGTGAAAGTGCATCGGCATGGCCAGGGGGCAAAAGGGGGGGCTTCGGACCAGGCTATTGGTCGCTCGCGAGGAGGCCTGACTACGAAGATCCTGGCTCTGACCGATGCGTTGGGCAATCTGGTGAAGATCATCCTGATGCCAGGGCAGCGCAACGACATCACGGGAGTGAAAGAGTTGATTGCCAACGTGCGCTTCGAGTCGCTGCTGGGCGACAAAGCCTTCGATGCCAACTGGCTGATCGAGGAGTTGGGCAGACGCGGAGCACAGGTGTTGATCTCACAGATGCCGCATCGGCGATCTCCTTTGGAGATTGATCGTGAGGTCTACAAGTGGCGTCACTTGATCGAGAACTTCTTCGGCAAGCTCAAGGAGTTCAAACGCATCGCACTGCGCAGCGACAAGACGGACACCAGCTTCGCAGCCGAGATCCATCTTGCGGCGGCTGTTATCAACTCCCGTTGATTCTCAACAGCCCCTAGGGTGTGCGCTCTGCCCCTCGAGAGCGAAGAGAGGGGGATCGGTCGGTAGTTGTCGATGCCAGGATTACGAAGGCGCGCGGTCCAAATGTTTGCCGATCTTTGGCCTGCGCATGAGCACGTAGGCAGCGGGAATCACAAACAGGGACAACAATGGCGCGGTCACCATTCCGCCCAGCATGGGGGCCGCGATGCGGCTCATGACCTCCGAACCTGTTCCGCTACTCCACACGATAGGAACCAGGCCTGCCAGGATCACTGCCACGGTCATGGCTTTGGGCCGCACGCGTAGTACGGCGCCTTCCCGGATGGCGTCCAGCAACTCCTCAAGCGTAGGCTGCCGACCATCCGGGCACCTCTCGGCCAGTGCCTGCTTGAGGTAAATGAGCATGACCACACCGAACTCCGCAGCAACCCCTGCCAGCGCGATGAAACCGACCCCCGTCGCGATCGACAGGTTGTAGTTCATCACGTACAGGAACCAGATGCCTCCTGTGAGCGCAAACGGCAGCGTGGCCATGATCAGGGCCGCCTCGCCAAGGCGGGAGAAAGTCAGGTACAACAGCACGAAGATGATCAGCAGGGTCGCGGGCACCACCACTTTCAGGCGCGCGTTCGCCCGCTCCAAGTATTCGAACTGGCCCGAGTACGTGATGCTGACCCCGGGTTCAAGTTTGACCTGGCGGCCCACCGCTTCCCGCAGGTCATTTGCCACCGAGGCCAGATCTCGCCCCCGCACATCTACATACACCCAGCCCGACGGGCGCGCGTTCTCACTCTTGAGCATGGGAGGGCCATCGGTGATGGACACCGTGGCCACGCTGCCCAAGGTGACCTGCTGCCCTGCGGGCGTGGAGAAAGGCAACTGGGCCAGCCGCTCGGGTGAATCCCGCCATTCACGCGGGTAGCGCAAACTGATGGGGAACCGGGCCAGCCCTTCGACGGTCTCGGAGATGTTTTCCCCCCCGATGGCCCCTGAGACTACGGCCTGGACGTCGGACACATTCAGGCCATACCTTCCTGCCGCTGCGCGGTTGATGCGCACGTCCACATAGCGGCCTCCCGTCAGGCGCTCCGCGAGCGCGGATGACACGCCAGGAATCCCCTTGGCCACTTGCTCGACCTGGGCTGCGATCCCATCGATCACGCGCAGGTCACTTCCAGTCACTTTGACACCGATCGGGCTCTTGATGCCCGTGGCCAGCATGTCGATGCGGTTGCGGATGGGGGGGATCCAAATGTTGGACAGGCCAGGGATTTTGACGGCCTTGTCCAACTCCTCGATGAGGCCTTCGGGCGTCATGCCTAGGCGCCACTGGTCCCTGGGTTTGAGCTTCACCGTGGTCTCGAACATCTCCAGGGGTGCGGGGTCGGTTGCTGTCTCCGCACGTCCCGCTTTGCCAAACACCCGTTCGACCTCGGGTACCGTCTTGATCATGCGATTGCTCAGCTGCAGCAACTCGGTTGCCCGCTGGGCCGACAAGCCCGGCAGCGCCGAAGGCATGTACAGAAGATCCCCCTCGTCCAGGCGCGGCAAGAACTCGCCGCCCAGCCGGGACAACGGCCAGATCGTGGTTGCCAGTGCCAGGACGGCGATGACGAGGGTCGATTTGGGGCGGGAGAGCACCCATTCGAGGCACGGCCGGTACACGGCGATCAGCGCCCGCGTGATGGGGTTCTTCTGCTCGTCGGGGATGCGTCCCCGTATCCAGTAGCCCATAAGCACGGGAATCAAGGTGACGGAAAGGCCCGCCGCCGCCGCCATGGCGTAGGTCTTGGTGAAGGCCAGCGGCCCGAACAGGCGCCCCTCCTGCGCTTCGAGGGTGAAGACCGGTACGAAGGACAAGGTGATGATCAGCAGCGAGAAGAACAGCGCGGGCCCGACCTCTTCAGCTGCTTGCGCGATGACCTGCCATCGCTCCTGCCCGACCAATGCCTGGTCCGGATGGGCGTGCTGCCAGGCCTCCAGCTTCTTGTGGGCGTTCTCGATCATCACCACTGCGGCGTCCACCATGGCACCGATGGCGATCGCGATCCCGCCCAGGGACATGATGTTGGCGTTGATGCCCTGATAGTGCATGACCAGGAAAGCCGTCATGACTCCCAGCGGCAGCGAGATGATGGCCACCAGCGCAGATCGCAGGTGCCACAGGAAAACGACGCAGACCAGCGCGACCACGGCAAACTCCTCCAGCAGCTTGACCGTGAGGTTCTGGATGGCCCGCTCAATGAGTGCACTGCGGTCGTACGTGGTGACGATCTCCACCCCCTCGGGCAGGCTGCTTTGCAGTTGAGCCAGCTTGGCTTTGACGGCCGCGATGGTCTCTTGGGCGTTCTTGCCAGAGCGCAAGATGACCACCCCTCCTGCGACCTCGCCTTCACCGTCGAGCTCCGCGATGCCGCGCCGCATTTCCGGGCCTGTCTGGACGGTGGCGACATCTCCCAGGCGTACCGTGATTCCGCCGCGCGCCGCCAGGGGCACGGCACGAAAGTCGTCAAGGGTCTTGAGGTAGCCATTGGCGCGAACCATGTACTCCGCACCGGCCAGTTCCAGCACCGATCCTCCGGTTTCCTGGTTCGCATTCATGACCGCTTCGCGCACTTGTCCTTGGCTGATCCCGTAGGAGGCGAGCTTGATGGGGTCGAGCAAGACTTGGTACTGCTTGACCATTCCACCCACCGAAGCCACTTCGGCGACGTTGGGCAAGCTCTTGAGTTCGAACTTCAGGAACCAGTCCTGCAGGGCGCGCAGTTGGGCCAGGTCATTCTTGCCAGTGCGATCCACCAGCGCGTACTGGTAGATCCAGCCCACACCCGTCGCGTCCGGTCCCAGGGCCGACTTGGCCGTGGCCGGTAACCGGCCCTGGACCTGGTTCATGTACTCCAGCACCCTCGAACGCGCCCAGTAGAGATCGGTTCCGTCCTCGAACAGGATGTACACGAACGAGTCCCCGAAGAACGAAAACCCGCGCACCGTCTTCGCCCCAGGCACGGACAGCATCGTGGTCGACAGCGGGTAGGTCACCTGGTTTTCAACAATCTGTGGTGCCTGGCCGGGATAGCTGGTGCGGATGATGACCTGGACGTCCGAGAGGTCTGGCAGCGCATCCACGGGGGTCATGCGCACAGCCCACCCGCCCCAGGCCGTGAGCATCAATGTGGCCAGGAGAACCAAAAAGCGGTTCGCAACCGACCAGCGAATCAGTCGCGCGATCATGGCTTGATCCTTTCCACCGCGGTGATGACATAGTCTTCGCCCTGTTTCGAGAAAGTGAAGCGCACCTGCTGCTTGGGCAGCAGGCCCATCGCCAACTGAGGCTTTTCCAGCTTGAAGCCCATCGTCATGGCAGGCCATTTCAGACCCGGAACGGCATCGTGGGCAAGCGTCAGCACATTGGGTGCCACTTCCAGAACCTCGCCTCGAACCGTGAAGCTGCCTGCCGCGGGCGGAGCGGTTCCTTGTGCCGCAGTTGTTTGGGGAGCGGTTTCGCGCGCACCAGTGTCTGTCTGGGGGGGAATCACGCCCCTGAGGCTGGCCTCGGAATCGATCAGGAACTGCGCGGAAGCAACCACCTGTTGTCCCGCGATCAGTCCGCCTTGCACGACCAGGCGGTCACCGATTTCGGCGCCGAGTTGCACTTGGACGGGGTGGTATTTTCCCGGGCCATCGACCACGTAGACCAGCGCCCGCTTGCCGGTTCGGATCACGGCCTCGCTGGGCACAAGCAGCGCAGGCTGCTTGCGGCCGGCCAGGACGATCTGCCCGGACATGCCGGCTTTGAGGCGCTGGCCGGGATTGGAAAGCTCCAGGCGCACGCGCACCGTTCGGGTGTCGCGGTTGGCTTCGGGAAGGATGCTCACGACACGGGCCGTGAGAGTTTCACCGGGGAACGCGGCCAGACGAACCTGTGCATCCTGTCCCAACTGCAAGGGCCCGCTTTGCGCCTCGGGAACAGCGGCCTCGATCCAGACACTGGCCAGCCCGTTCACGCGCACCAGGCTGGCACCCGCAGAAACGGTCATTCCCTGGCGCACCATGAGCTCCGCCACCAAGCCCCCCTGCGGAAAGGTCACGACGTAGCGGCCCTGGGGTTCGCCCGTGCGTTCTACCTGGGCTACGAGCGCAGCCGGCATGCCCAGCAACGCCAGTCGCTGGCGCGCGGCCGCCGTCAGCGTGTCGTCCTTGAGGGCCCGGACCTCGAGGAATTCGCGCTGAGCAGCGACCCATTCGGGCAGCAGCAGGTCGGCCAGCGGCGCGCCTGCGGCTACCACGTCGCCCGGCGCCCTGGCGTACACCCGCTCCACAAACCCGGCCGAGCGGGCCTGGACGATACTCACATCCCGGTCATTGAGCTGCACCGTGCCCAGCGCATCCACGTCGGCGCCTATGTCACGTTGCTCCACCACGGCGGTGCGAAGGCCAAGGGCCTGCACTGCCTGTGCGGACACATTCAGCCCACTGCCTTGCTGCATGTCTTCCTCGGCGTACTTGGGGACCAAGGCCATGTCCATGAAGGGCGACTTGCCCGGCTTGTCGAACTTCTGTGTCGGCACCATGGGGTCGTACCAGTACAGGACCTTGCGGTCGGCTTTCGCGGCTCCTGTCTCTGCCGTGGAGACACCAGTCCCGATGCCACCGGAGATTCGCCATTGGGCCAGGCCCCATCCCAGCGCGATGCCTGCGCAGAGCAACGCCACCGCCACAGCGGTCTTCTTGAAACCAGAATTTGTCATGTCGTTCTCCGCTCAGTCGGCGATCAGGCTGTTCAGCCGGGCAGTCACTGCATCGCGCTGCGCCTGCAGGTCGATCAAGCGCCATTGCACTTCCAGCACTTGTGCGCGGGAGCCCAGCACTGCACTGAGGTCGCCCTTGGCGGCCTGGTATTCGGCAAGCGCGAGCTGGGCACGTCCCTGCGCCAGACCAATGCCGGCGGACTGCAGGCGCTCGATCTGGCTTTGCAGCGCAGCCAGCTCGGCGGCGCTGTCGTCCAGCTCCTGCAAGCGCCTGCGGGTCACGTCTTCTTGCTCTGCCTCAAGGCGCTGCAGCTCCAGTAGCTTGGCCTCGATCTGGGGCCCCTGACGCCGCTCTTGTTGCCACGGAAGATCAAACGTCACCTGGAAAGACACCATGTCGCCCCACTGGCGCGCACGGCGGCTGTAGGCGACCTCCCAAGACCAGTCGCCGCGCGCTTGCGCCTGCGCCTCGAGCGACTCGGCCGCGGCCATGGCCTGCATGGCGGGATACTGGGCGAGCTCGGCGTGGCGCTGCACCTGCGTGCGCAGTTCTTCCACAGGGCGATTGAGCGGACCCGGCGTGCCTTCCAAGGCTTCATCCGAACGGGAGCCCACCCAGCGCCGCAGCATCGCGCGGGCCTTTGCGCGATCCCTGCGCAGGTTATCTCGCCGATCCGACAGAGCAAGCGCCTCTTGCCGGGCCGCCAGCAGGTCACCCGCCTGGGCGGTGCCTCCTGCGATGCGCGAGGGAAGAGTGTCCTGCAGGCGCTGGTTCTCCGCCAGCAAGGCCGTGAGCACTTGATCGCGCTGCTCGATGGCCTGGGCAAGGATCCAGGCTTGGCTCAGTTCCTGTCGTATCTGCACCCGCTGAACCGCCAAAGTGGCTCGTTCGCGCTCTACCTTGGCCTGGGCACTGGCGATCTGCGCATCGCGCTTGGCCCGGTTGGGGACTTCCTGCATCAACGCCAGGCGCTGCATGGTCATGGATTCGCGCGTGAGGCTTCCGCGGTCCATGCCGGTGATGGGAAAGTTTTCGATACCCACCGACAGTTTGGGGTCGGGGAGCGTTCCGGCCGCCTTCTGGCTGCTGCCGGCTGCGTCAATCTGCAGCCGCTGGGCTGCGATGCGGGGACTTTGTTGCTCCGCCAGCTCCAGCGCTTCGGTAAAGCCCAGGGCATAGATGGGGGTGCTGACGGCACCTGCGGTTGCCAGCAAGGCTCCCAGCGCGCCAAGGCGCAGGGAGCTTAGGTGGCACGCCAGGGTGCGCTGCGGGACGCGTGAAGACGCGGCCTTGCGCCCGCACGGGGCGCCGGTAAAGACATTTGACATGATGGTCCTCGAAAATGAATGGGCACGAAGTCAGACTTGCGCACACGCTGCAGCGCAGCGTGCACGCCGTGCACGATCAATTCCGAAAGACCTGGTGTGTCAGATAGAGGGGTGGGGATCCCGCTCGGCTATCGAACTCTGCGTAGAGAGCCCGGGGGTCGGCGCGTTGCAATTCGTCCAGCACCGCGGGCAGCACATAGGCAACCCAGATGGCGTGCGCCGCGATGGCCTGCAGATCAAGACTGTGCAGCGAAGGCGTCGACTGGTTGTCACCTTCGCAATGCGCCCGACATAGCTGCGGATCCTGCTCGTCCATGGTCGTCGCCATGGCATGGCACTCCGGCATGGACGCCATCGGGACCGCTTCCTCCATGGCCATGCCCGCCTTTTGCATCGCCGATGCATGGACTGCAGAGTCAAGCCTCGGGCAGGCATAGGCAGCCAGGGCGAATTGCATGAGAAGCAACGCCGCGACTAGGAGGCTGGCAATCCAGCGTCCTTGGCGCGACACGATGCTTCTGACATTTGTCATGGTGCGATGGTACCCAAGTCGGAGGGGAGCGGCATGATGCAGATCAGTTTCTGCTCGGGCTACTGTCTACCCCTTGCGCAAACGCAATGCATTGGCGATCACGGATGCAGAACTCAGGCTCATGGCCAGGGCGGCGATCATCGGCGACAGAAGCCAGCCGGTGAATGGATACAGGAGGCCGGCGGCGATCGGAATGCCCAGGGCGTTGTATAGGAAGGCGAACATCAGGTTCTGCTTCATATTGCCCACTGTCGCCTCGGACAGCTCGCGCGCCGTGGAAATCCCGCGCAAATCACCCTTGACCAGGGTGACCTGGGCGCTGTTCATGGCCACGTCGGTGCCCGTGCCCATCGCAATGCCTACATCGGCCTTGGCCAGCGCGGGCGCATCGTTGATGCCGTCTCCGGCCATGGCAACCACGCGGCCCTCTGCCTGCAGCCGGGACACCAGGGCCAGCTTGTCCGCAGGCTTGACCTCACCGTGAACCTCGTCGATGCCCAGCTTGGCACCCACTGCCTTGGCGGTGGTCATGCCATCGCCCGTAGCCATCACGATGCGCAGGCCAGCCGCGTGCAAGGTGGCCAAGGCCTCCGGGGTGCTTTCCTTGACCGCGTCCGAGACCGCCAGCAGGCCTTGCAGTTGACCATCGGCTGCCAGGTACATCACGCTCGCACCCGTGGCACGCAAAGCCTCGGCCTGGGCGAGGAGCGGCTTTGCGGAAACCCCCACTTGCTCCATCAGGACGGTGTTACCGAGGGCCAACTGGCGGCCTCCCACCCGGCCGCGCACTCCGATGCCTGATCCGGATTCGAAGTCCTCGGGCTTATCGAGCGCCAGGCCCTTGGCGCGGGCCGCCTGCACGATGGCGTCCGCGAGGGGGTGTTCGCTACCCTGGTCCAGGCTGGCCGCCAGGCGCAGCACTTCATCCTCGGACAGGCTGGGCATGGCCACCACCCGCTCGAACGATGGCTTGCCCTCGGTCAGCGTGCCGGTCTTGTCCACGATCAGCGTGTCCACCTTGCGCAGGTTCTCGATGGCCGCAGCGTCCCGGAACAGTACACCGCTGGTCGCGCCGCGGCCCGTTGCCACCATGATGGACATGGGCGTTGCCAGGCCCAGGGCACAAGGGCACGCAATGATCAGCACGGCCACCGCATTGACCAGCCCATAGACCCAACGTGGTTCTGGCCCGAAAAGACCCCATGCAAACAGGGTTAGAAGCGCGATTCCGACGACGGCCATGACGAAGTACCCCGCCACCTGGTCCGCCATGCGCTGCATCGGCGCCCTCGAGCGCTGCGCCTGCGAGACCATCTGCACGATCTGGGACAGCATGGTGGCTGAGCCCACGCGCTCGGATCGGATGATCAGCGCACCATTGGTGTTGAGCGTGGCGCCAATCACCGAGTCCCCCGGCCCCTTGACGATGGGAACCGGCTCGCCCGTGAGCATGGCCTCGTCCACGGCGCTGCTGCCCTCGACCACCACCCCATCCACTGGCACCTTCTCGCCGGGGCGCACGCGCAGCAGATCGCCCACGTGCACGTGGGACAGGGGCACGTCGCTCTCCTGCCCATCGGCGCCGATGCGGCGCGCGGTCTTAGGCGCCAGGCCCAGCAGCGACTTGATGGCTGCGGACGTCTGGGAGCGGGCCTTGAGCTCCAGCATCTGGCCGAGCAGCGTCAGCGAGATGATGACGGCCGCTGCTTCAAAGTACACCGATACGCGCCCCATGGCCTGGAACGACGCCGGAAACACGCCGGGCGCCACGGTGGCCACCACGCTGTACACGAAGGCCGCGCCGGTGCCCAGGCTGATCAGCGTCCACATGTTGGGACTGCGATTGGCAACCGATTGGGCTCCACGCAGGAAGAACGGCCATCCGGCCCACAGGACGATGGGTACGGTCAGGACCAACTCGATCCAGCTCTGGGTGGCCATCTCGAACCACTGCAAGCGGTGGCCCGCCATGGCCAAAACGGTGACGACCGCGGTGAGCGGCAGGGTCCACCAGAAACGGCGGCGGAAATCCACCAGTTCGGCGTTCTCGCCTTCATCCAGCGTCGGGAGCATCGGCTCCAGTGTCATGCCGCACTTGGGGCAGTTCCCAGGGTGGTCCTGCTGAACCTCAGGGTGCATCGGGCATGTATAGGTGGTGCCCGGCTGGACCGGCTCTGGCTCGGGAGGAGCCAGTGCGTCGCGCCCCGGCACGTACTTCTCTGGTGCCTCGACAAACTTTGTGCGGCACTTGGCGCTGCAAAAGTAGTAGTGGTGTCCTTCGTGCTCCGCTGAATGAAGGGACTGCCTCGTGACATCCATGCCGCACACGGGGTCCTTGAGACCAGTCGGCGTTTGGGAGGCATGCTCGTCGTGGCCCCCATGGTGCGCATGCCCCTCGTGCGCTTGGTGCCCATCATGGGCTTGGTGGTCGTGCGGTGTTGCTGTTGACATGTATGGAACTCCTTTTGCTGATCTGAGCCGTGCGCACTGTCAACGGTCGCTCGGACCACTGCCGCGTGGTCCGTGGTGGCCGTGAAAGAGGTGCATCACTGGACATGCGAGCAAGAGCAGATAGGGCCAGTACCCGGCAAGGTGCTCCCAGTGCTCCCGCAAAAGGAAAAACACCCCGATCAGCGCGAGCATGATCGCTGCGCCGACAAGCCTGCGGCCGCTTCGCCAAGCGCCGACTCCAGACGGCTGCATGATCCCGTTGGTGGACTGTTGATGGTTCATCATGATCTCCAGGAAGGAGGCTGTCTCCTTGCGGACAGGCCTTGCGGTGACGATAGGGCCTGACACGGTGGTAATGTCAAGCATGAACCAAGGCAACTCCTGATCTGTCGCAAATCTGCATTGGCGTTGGGCCGACGCTCTTTGCATGGCGCCATGCGCCGCGGCCCCCGCACCTGAAGCGCATCCAGGTGCAGGGGCCGCAGCAGTGGCATGGCCGGTAGCCTACTTGGCGGCGGCAGCGGGCGCTTTGCCGCTTCGAGCCAAGAATGCGTCGAGGACTGCGATCTCTTTCTTCTGGGCCGAGATGATCTCCTTGGCCATCTTCAACAGCTGCGGATCCTTGCCATCGCGCAACTGGCCTTGCGCCATGTCGATTGCGCCCTGGTGATGGATGCGCATCATCTGCGCGAAGTCCACATCGGGGTTTCCGGTCATCGCCAAGGAGGACATCTTCTCGTTGTTCTCCTTCATCATGGACTTCATGTCCATCTTGCCGGCGGGCATGGACGCATCCATGCCGGAGCCCTTCATGCCAGGGTGCGGTGCTTGCTGTGCCTGCGTGATCACGGGGCACAGCAAGGCGCTGACCACCAATGCTGAGGCGGGGATTGCTTTCAGGACGGGGGAGGAATTGGTCATAGCGTTTCTCCAGGCGGGAACTGTGGTGGTTCAGTGGGCGCTGGCCATGGAGCGACACTCCTTGGCGCAGTTGTGGCACGCCGCAGCGCAGGCCTTGCAGTGCTCCGCTTCGTGCTTGGCGCACTCATCGCCGCAGGCTTGGCAAATCTCGGCGCACAACGCACAGATGGCCTTGGCGTGGTCGCTGTTGCGGGCCATTGCGCCCGCAGCGAAACTGCACACGGCCGCGCAGTCCGCATCCAGAGCGATGCAGCGCGCCATCATCTTCACATCGTCTTCCTGCAAGCACGCGGCATGGCACTGGTTGCAGGCCGTGGCGCACGACAGGCAAGCTTGGATACAGCTTTGGTAAGGGGTTTGGGTGTGGTTCATTGAAAGCTCCTTGGTTTCGTTCGATTGGTAGGGTCCGTGTGAAATCCTGCGCAACTCGCTGCCAGGAACAGTCATCTTTTGCTGCGCGCAGCGGCCGGCACTGTAGGCGGGGACCGATGATTGGCACGTGAGCGAGGTGTTTTGCGTCTGATTTCGCACCAGGATTACCGAGAGATTTCAACGATGTAATCGGAGCGTCAGATTGGAGGGAAACAGCGGCAATTGGCGCTCACAAACGGAGTGCATTGCTCTTGCGCGGTGAGTTCAAGCCTCACTTGCGCGCGCTCATGCGAGAAAGCCGTAAGTGCGAGCGAGGCGTCTGCCGATGCATTTCAAAAGCGTAATCGGGAGGTCAGCCCTGTGTGGGGGTGAAATTTCTAGACTTCTCTCCGTGGTGCACAAAACGCCACCTGGATGGACCATATCGGGCATCCGGCGCCACAGGAGACCATCATGAAAATCCGTACCGCCGTCCTCGTCGCCAGCCTCGCTGTATCCGCCACGGCATCCTTCGCCACTTCCGTTTACCACGCCAGCCCAAGCCAGGAGGAAGGTGTGAGCTTCGCTCCCGACCACCTGGGCAATGCGGTGAGCCGCCAGGCAGTCGAAAACACCGTGCTGGCGGCACAGAAGGACGGCTCCCTCTATTGGATCAGCCGCGGCTATCCAGCCACCTATCCGCTGGTCAAAGGTCCACAGCTGACGAAGACCCGCCAGCAAGTCCTCGACGAGCTGCAGGCCGCCAAGCGCAATCCCGTGAGCAGCGATGGTGTGCGCGACATGGGCGGCGAGGCAGGCTGGGTCGACGCCCGCCAGCTTCCCTGACGGCGCATCCGAACGCAACACTGCGCGCGGGCCGCGCGTATACGGCCCGCGGTAGTGCCCTTATCTCTCATTCATTCAACCAGGAATACCACCATGAAACTGAAGTCCACACTCCTCGTTCTCTCCCTCATTGCCGCCCCCGCGTTTGCTTCGGACCAAGGCGTCAGCAAGACGCGCGAGCAGGTACAGGCAGAGCTGGTGCAGGCCATGCGCAGCGGCGACATGCTCGCCTCGGGCGAGTCCGGCCTGACGCTCAAGCAACTCAACCCGCATGCCTACCCTGTGACCGAGTCCGCGTCGGGCGCCAAGACCCGTGAGCAGGTGCAGGCAGAGTTGGTACAGGCGATCCGCACCGGCGACATCATGGCCGGCGGCGAATCGGGAGCCAAGCTCAACGAGCTGGAGCCTGCCCGTTACCCCGCAGTCGCCTCCGCTCCTTCTTTGACCCGCGACCAGGTCAAGAACGAATTGGCGCGCGCCATCAGCCAAGGGGAGCTTGTGGCGGTGGGTGAGGACGGGCGCAAGCTCAACGAGATCTATCCAGATCGCTATCATGCAGCGCATCACCCAGCCGTCGCGGGCAACACGCAGGAACCCGCCGAGCAAAGCCGGTTCTAAGTCGGCTTGCTGCCTCTGACAAGGCGCTCACCGCCACGCGGCACTGCTGCGCGGTGAACGCTTCAAGCCAGAAAAGCCATCAAGACACCTGCCGGTCAATGGCTGACCTGCAGGTGTCTTTCTTTTCCGGCTGTGCATGCCACGTCGGCGCGTTCCCCTGCGCTCGTTGGACATCACACCTGCATGTTCATCACATCCGTGTAGGCCTGGACGACGCGGTTGCGGGTCTGCAGCGTGGCCTGGAACGCGATGTTGGACTTGACGCCTGCGAGCATGGTTTCTTCAAGGCCGACGGTGGGGTTTCCAAAGGTCACCTCACGGCTCAAACGGCCCGACTCACTCTGCAACTTGGTCGTGGTGGTCAGCGCCCGTTTCATGGCGTCCAGAAAGCCGCCATCCTGAATGTCCGGTGCCTTGGGCATGGGCTTGCCGAGCGAAGCGACAGGCAGCAATGCATCCAATGGCTTTGTCGTGACGTTCATGGCGAGGCTTTCAAGAGTTCGATGTCTGCGCTGTCGAACAGTCTCTCGGAGAGCACTGCCAACACGAAGCCAAATGGTAGTTCCCGACACGCGAGCTGTAGCCCGCATGACACAAAGCTCTACCTGCCAATCCCTCGCGTTGGGATTACAGAAATCTCATCTCGCCGACAGCGCAGCCGTTCGCGCGGTCTTACAGCCGCTGCGAAATCTCCAGCAGCGGCTTGATGCTGGAGCCGAAGCGGCTCATCGAGGCGTGGTTCAGCTCTAGCTGGCTGTACGGCAGGTAGCGGATCCCCAGTTCCGACACGCGGGAGAACGCAGGTCTCTTGAGCTGTTCTGCCACCTTGTCTCGACGGTTGTCCGGGGCCACCAGAAACAGCGCGCATTGTTCAGCGACTGGTGTGCCAAGCGCAAGATCAAGCATGCGGACAATGCCCGAATAGATGGACGTGGTGTGCTCGACTTCAAAGGCCGCAGCGACCAGCGAGGTCTGGCGGTCAATCCACACCACGTCGATCAGCCGCACCGACTCCAACCCCGCGTATGCAGGTGGCGGCAACTGGGCCAGGCATCCATCCCCCAGGAGGCCGGTGCCATGCACACGCCCCCGGTCATTGGATGCAATCCACACGTCAAACCCCAAGGCCTTGCCAAGGTCTCGCAGCGACGCCTGAACACCGGTGTGGGTCGCATCGCTCTCAGCCGCCTGGGACAATTCTTTGTGCATGGCCGTAGATTCCAGCCGGACGCGCTGGAGATCTTCCCGCCACAGGGCTGCCGCCGCCGCATCCATTGCCGCCGGCGGCGCGGTGTACCGGCCGCTGCCGATATCGAACATCAGTCCCGCGATCGCACCAAGATCGTTGGAGAGCTGCCGGCGGTACTGCTCGTTCAGGCGCAGCAGGCCCTCCCGCATCGAGAGATAGTGGTCCCAGCGCCCGAGTTTGACCCTACCGCCGGTGACAGCGTTGAAGCCGTTGACGATGGCGGTGTTGAAAGGGGTCACCAAGGTCGGGTGAATGAAGTACAACAGGTTGGCGACTGCTGGACCCAGGCCTTTGATGCCGATCGCATCGATGCGCTGGATGGCCGACACCACGTCCTCGGCGCAGTCGCAGTGGTCGCAGGCATGGAGCAGATCGGCGAACGCGCGCTGGTTGCTGGCGTTCTCGTAGATGTCCGGGATACGCAGTTTGGGCTTCCATAAAAAAGCGTGATCGGCGCCTTTGAAGATCTGGCGTTGCTCGGCGACCGACCCCACGATGGTTTCGAGCGAAGAGCCTCGATAGGCGTTGCCGAACGTTCCTGCGCGGATGTCCTTCACTACCTGCGCGATGCCACGGCGTATCGAACGGAAGTTTTTGACCCGCTGATCCCACAGAAACCAGGTGTTGTACGTGCTGCTCGGGTCAGCCTTCCAGCCGTCGATGAGTGTGCCCAGGGAATCATGCATTGGTGGTCTGGTGCTTTCCGACGCTGTGTGTGCTTGGGAAGAACATGGAAAAGCAGGTTCTGCCGCTCTCTGAACTCACCGACATGCGGCCCCGGTGGGCCTGAACAATGGCCTGGGTGATGGACAAACCAAGGCCTGCACCGTCGGAGTCGAGTTGCTTGCGCGACTTGTCGGCCCTGAAGAACCGGTCAAACAGGCGAGGAATCATCTGCGCATCAATGGTGGGGCCATGGTTGATGACATCCACCGTGGTCCCGTGAACGTCTCCTGATATCTCAACGACCACGCTTTCTCCTGCAGGGGTGTATCTCACCGCATTGGACAGAAGGTTGCTCAGGGCCCGTCGCAGCATCAATCGATCGCCGGAAATCTCTGCGGCACCCAGGAGCTTGAGCTGCACCTGTTTCTCTTCCGCCAGCGCCTCGTAGAAATCGAAAAGGGCTTGTGCCTCGGCATGCACCGCGATCTTCTCGGTGCTGGGCAGGATCAGACCATGATCGGCTTTGGCCAGGAACAGCATGTCCGCCACCATCCGAGCGAGGCGCTGGTACTCCTCTGCGTTGGAAGCCAGGATGTCCCGGTACTGGTCTGCGCTGCGCGACTGGCCGAGCGTGACCTGGGTCTGGGTCATCAGATTGTTGATGGGCGTGCGCAGCTCGTGGGCCAGATCCGAGGAGAATTCCGAGAGACGGTCGAAATCTTCCTTCAAGCGCCGCAGCATTTCGTTCAAGGTCGTGGCCAGGTCGGCCATCTCGATGGGAAATTCCTGGCTGGGCATGCGCTCGTCGAGTCGCTTGGCCGTGATGGCCATGGCGCGCGATCGCATGGCACGCAAGGGAGCCAGACCGTTCCTTGCTGCCCACCAACCCAGCACGCCTGCCACCAGGGTGGCCAGGGCCACATACACCGCGAGCACCCGGATCAAGTCGTGCATGAAATGCTTGTGGTGGGCAATGTCCAGCGCAACACTCACCTGCAGCGGCAAATCGCCTCCCCCAGGAGCGGACAACACCTCGTACATCCCTCGGACTTCGCGGGTTCCGGCGTGCCAGGCGGCCACCCCCAAGCGCGCCCCGCGGACCATCTCCGGCATGCCGCCGGGAAACTCAAAGCCTGGCGTGGAGTAAAGCGCTTCGCTGCCCCGCGTCACGCTGACAAAAAGTCCCTCGTGGCTATGGAGCACATCGTCCATGCGGGTCTGCAAATCCTGGGGGGATTTGGACTTCCCGATCACCTCCCGCATGAGATGGATCTTGTCGCGCAGGGCGTCACGGTCCAACTCCACGAAATGCCGATCAATGGAGATGGCGACCAGGGTTCCCAGGCCTATGAGCACAAACGCGGAGGCCAGGGTAAAAAACACCGTCAGTCGTGTCGTCAGCGAATATGGGGCGCTCACAGGCTCTCCTCAGGCTCCTCGAGCACATAGCCCATGCCCCGAACCGTCTGAATGAGCTTAATGTCGTAAGCGTCATCGATCTTGGCTCGCAGCCTGCGCATCGCCACCTCGATCACGTTGGAATCGCTATCGAAGTTCATGTCCCACACCTGCGAGGCGATGAGCGATCGCGGCAACACCTCGCCATGGCGCCGCATCAGCAGTTCCAGCAAGCCGAACTCTTTGGCCGTGAGGTCGATACGCTTGCCAGCGCGGCTCACGCGCCGGCGCAGCAAATCGAGCTCCAAATCCGCCACCTGCAGCACGGTCACCTCTGTCCCGCTGCGACCGCGCCGCAAGATGGTGCGCACCCGCGCAAGCAGTTCGGCAAAGGAAAACGGCTTGACCAGGTAGTCGTCGGCGCCCAGTTCGAGACCTTTGATCCGATCATCCACGTGGTCTTTGGCCGTCAGGAACAGCACCGGCATCTCCAGCCCGTAGCGGCGAAGGCTCTTGAGGACCTGCCATCCATCCATTCCCGGGAGCATGACATCCAAGATGACCAGGTCGTAGTCACCTTCTTGGGCCATGTGCAGCCCATCCACCCCGTTGTGAACCAGATCTGCGTTGAAGCCTGCCTCTCGCAGGCCCAGGCGCAGGTACTCCCCGGTTTTGATTTCATCCTCTACGACCAATATCTTCACGGGCGACTCCCTTGACCTGTTGGCGCAAGTGTGCCCGGGGATCGCAGGCTTTCATGAACATTACAAAGATGTAATGGACAAGTTATGTCGGCGGCAGCAAGGGGTTCACACAATGCATCCATCACGAAACGCATGGTGAACCTATGAAAAATCCTTGGCTTTCACGACCCACCTCAAGCCGATGGCTGGCCGCCGCGCTCGCGGTTCCCTCCTTGGCATTCGCGCAGACGCCAGAGGCCGGCGCCACAAAGGTGGACTACCAGATCTCCTACCGCTCGGCATTCACGGGCTATGAGGCGTACAAGGAGCAATCCGTCCAGCCTTGGAAGGAGGCCAACGACAAGGTGGGGCAAATCGGTGGCTGGCGCGCCTACGCCAAGGAAATGCGCCAGACGGCGCCCGATGCAGGCCAAGAGCAGCCCGCCCAAGGCCATGGCACCCACGGTGGAGGCAAGCAATGAGCCGCCCAGTTCGCATGCCCCGTGCCAAGCTCCTGGTGGCTCTGGCCGCCGTCGCGGTATTGTCCGGCTGCGCCAGCGTGAACCTGGAGCAGAACCTGTCTGGCACCAATGCCGCCACGGCCGGCTTCACGGATGGCCAACTCACCCTGGCCCGAGACAAGTCCGAGCAGGACGCCTTGCGCCAGCGTGCCTCCGATCTCTTGAGCAAGCCGCTTGGGCAAAAGGAAGCCGTACAACTCGCGCTGGTCAACAGTCCGTCCATGCAGGCCATCGTGGCCCAAAGCTGGGCCGATGCCTCGAGCGCCGCCCAGTCGGGGCGGATTGCAAATCCCATCCTCACCCTGGAGCGGGTGCGCCTGGGCAGTGAAACCGAGATCGGCCGGCTTCTGTCCTTTGGACTGCTGGACCTGCTCACCCTGCCCATGCGCAAAGGGACAGCTGAACTGCGCATCAAGCAAACACAGCTGCGCCTGAGCAGCGATGTCGTGGATCAGGTCACACAAGTGCGCCAGGCCTGGGTACGCGCTGTAGCGGCCCAGCAGACGCTGACCTATACCCAGCAGGTCTTGGCCAGCGCCCAGGCCAGTGCCGAGCTGGCAAAGCGCATGCAGTCGGTCGGGAACTTCAACAAGCTCGATCGTGCCCGCCAGCAGGCGTTCTATGCGGACACTGCCACCCAGGTGGCCAACGCACAGCACCAGACTACGGCCGCCCGCGAGGAGCTGGTCCGGCTGCTTGGCCTGGACGACAGCCAGGCTGGCATGCTCAAGCTGCCCGAGCGCCTGCCCGCACTGCCCAAGGAGCCTGTGTCTGCTCAGGAGGCGGGCCGCCTGGCCTCCAAGGGCCGCCTGGACCTGCAGATCGCCAAGTCGGACTATGACGCAGCTGCGCGCTCGCAGGGCTGGAACACGCTCATGACCTTCACGGACATCGAACTGGGGGTGCGACGCGACTCCGTGTTTGATGCGACCGAGAACACAAAGCAAACCCGCCGCGGCTTTGAGATCAGCCTGAACCTGCCCATCTTCGACTGGGGCGGCATGCAGCGCAGCGCAATGAGTGCGCAGACGCTGGCGGCGGCCAATCGCCTGGAGGCCACCGCCCGAGCGGCCGGCTCCAACCTTCGCGAAAGCTACTCCGCCTACCGCACGGCCTATGACGTCGCGCGCCACCACCGCGATGAGGTGATCCCGCTGAGGAAGACCATCTCCGAAGAAAACCAGCTTCGCTACAACGGGATGCTGATCAGCGTGTTCGAGCTGCTGGCTGACTCCCGCGACCAGGTGAACTCGGTGATGGCAGCGCTCAATGCCGAACAGCAGTTCTGGCAAGCAGAGGCGGCCCTCCAGGCCTCCCTGATCGGCAAGCCCATGAGTGCCGGTGTCGCTGGCGGCGGGGGTGCTGCCGCCGCCGAGTCTGCAGCAGGCCACTGATCCCAAAGGAAACCAACATGAGTTCGAGAAGAGATTTTTTCCGCTTCGCAGGCATTGCCGGAGGGGCTGTGGCTGCGGCCAGTGTGAGCCGAGTTGCGATGGCAGCTTTGCCAGAGCCTGTTTTTCAGACGAGTCCTGAGACCATGGCACCGCTGGTGCCCAACTCGGGGCGTCCCTACAACCCCGTGGTCACGCTGAACGGCTGGACGTTGCCCTGGCGCATGAACCAGGGTGTCAAGGAGTTCCATCTGGTCGCCGAGCCCGTGGTGCGAGAAATGGCCCCCGGCTTCAAGGCCCACCTGTGGGGTTACAACGGACAGAGCCCAGGCCCCACCATTGAAGTGGTCGAAGGCGATCGCGTGCGCATCTTCGTGACCAACAAGCTACCTGAGCACACCAGCATCCACTGGCACGGTCAACGCCTGCCCAATGGCATGGATGGCGTAGCAGGACTGAACCAACCTGCCATCAACCCAGGCAAGACCTTCGTCTACGAGTTCGTGGCGCGCCGCCCTGGCACCTTCATGTACCACCCGCATGCCGACGAAATGACGCAGATGGCCATGGGCATGATGGGCTTCTGGATCACCCACCCCAAGGCCAAGCATCCGCTGATCGATGAGGTGCAGCGCGACTTCTGCTTCCTGCTCAGCGCCTATGACATCGAGCCCGGGGCCGCGACACCCAAGGTCGCAGAGATGACGAACTTCAATCTGTGGACATGGAACAGCCGCATCTTCCCGGGCATTGACTCGTTGAATGTCCGGCTCAACGACAAGGTGCGGATCCGCATCGGCAATCTGACCATGACCAACCACCCCATCCATCTGCACGGCCACGAGTTCCTCGTGACCGGCACCGATGGTGGTCCAACGCCCAAGAGCACGCGGCTGTACGAGGTCACCACCGATGTGGCCGTGGGCCAGATGCGGCAGATCGACTTCCTGGCTGACGAAGAAGGCGACTGGGCATTCCATTGCCACAAGAGCCACCACACCATGAACGCGATGGGGCACGACATTCCTACCATGATCGGCGTGGACCACCGGGGGGTGGCCAAGAAGATCAACAACCTCATTCCCGACTACATGGTGATGGGTGAGCGCGGCATGGCGGACATGACGGAGATGGAGATGCCCATCCCTGACAACACGATTCCGATGATGACCGGCGAAGGCCCGTTTGGGTCGGTCGAGATGGGCGGCATGTTCAGCGTCGTCAAGGTGCGCCGCGACCAAAAGCCGGGCGACTACAAAAACCCCGGTTGGTACAAGCACCCTGAAGGCACCGTCGCCTATGAGTACACCGGCCCGGTGGCCGAGCCAGCGCGCTTCAAGGCCGAGGGCGGTCAGTCCATGCCGCGCAAGGAAAAGGCCACCTCGGACACCGTCGTCAAGGTCAAGAAGCCATCGGCCCATAGCGGGCACTGAAAACCCATCCCCCCTGAACCACTCTACGAGGTACCTATGAAACGCAACCTTTCCCTGATCGCAGCCTCCGCCCTGGTGGCCATTTCCTTCAACAGCTTCGCCGGCGGTAACCACGGTGGCGGTCATGACGCCGGTGGCGCCAAAGGCCACGGCAGTGCTGAATCCGCCATTGGTCAGCCCGGTCAAGCCGGCAAGGTGACCCGCACGATCAACGTCGAGATGGCGGACACCATGCGCTTCACGCCAGCGAACATCGCCGCCAAGCAGGGCGAGACCATCCGCTTCGTGATCAAGAACTCCGGCCAGGTCAAGCACGAGTTCAGCCTGGGTACCGAGGCCGAGCTCAAGGAGCACTACGAGACCATGAAGAAGTTCCCCGAGATGGAACACGACGAGCCGAGCAAGATTTCCCTGGCTCCCGGCAAGCAGGGCGAAATCATCTGGCAATTCACCAAGGCGGGCGACATCAACTTCGCATGCCTGTACCCAGGCCACTACGACGCAGGCATGAAGGGCCAGGTCAAGGTCGCAAAGAAGTAACCACGGGGTTGCGCGTCAACCCACTGAACAAGGAACTCTCATGAAGCAAATCAACACTGCTATCGCCGCCGCCATGCTGTCGCTGGCCGCACTGCTGCCGGTCGCGGCCATGGCCCAGGCCGCCCCCGACGCCGCCAAGTCCTCCGCAGCCGCCTCGATGACCGATGGTGAGGTGCGCAAGATCGACAAGGACGCCAGCAAGATCACCATCAAGCATGGCGACATCAAGCACCTGGAAATGCCCGGCATGACCATGGTCTTCAACGCCAAGGACAAGGCCCTGCTCGACAAGGTGCAGGTAGGCGACAAGATCCGCTTCATGGTGGTCAGCGAAGGCGGAAAAATGGTCGTGACGGACATCCAGGCCGCCAAGTAAGCCAGGCGAAAAGCAGACGGCGCCCTCGTACAGGGGGCCTTTCCTCACCCATGCGGCCATGCCGCGAAAGAAAAATCATGAAGTCTTTTCTCATCGCTCTGGCCCTTACGGCCGCATCGTCCGCATTTGCAGCTGGCGATACCCAGGAGGCCACCCCCTACACCAACTCCAAGGCCCAGGCGCACGGCGAGGATCACAAGAAGGCCCGCCCAGCAACGCCACCCAAGCGTACCAACGACGGCAGCACGGCCCGCGGGGAAGGCTCAGGCGTGGCCACGACCAGCAAGTCCGAAGCCCGCGGCCAGGACAAGGCCAACGAGCGCGAAGCCAAGCCACACAAGGAAACGAGCCAAGGGACCACCCCGAAGTAAAACCGGCATGAAGCGCGGCGGACGGGCTATGCCTGTCCGCGCTATACGCCGGTGGCAAGCCGCGTATAGCGCGCAAGTCTGATGCGAGCACAGGCCTGCTCTGGCCATGACGGTGTACGGTGAGGTAGACGTGACTTACGCGCTATTTGCCAACTTGGCCGAAGACACCAGCGGTGGGTGGTGGGACATGGTGCTGCGCGGAACTTTGGAGCAGTGCATCTGGGCTGGAAACTCCGTCAAGGCCGATTGGGCGCACATTGTCGACATGGAGACTGCCCAAGTCGTGCGCTGGAAGAAGCGCGATGCCTCAGGACCGCCGCTTGACTTGGTTCCGTGGTCGATGCGGACATTCCATTGACCTTCGGCGTATTGCTTTCCTTTCAGGAGCTTTGCAAGCTGTCGGCCCTTGGCGGCTCTCGATGGGTTCGCGCGCAGTTGGCCAAGGCCACTGTTTCGCCCGCGCTAGCCGAGGTAGCTACGGCTTCGGCCATGCTGCACTTGATACAGGGCTGCCCTTTGCCATTTCTCGTGAGCGGACCACAGGCAATCCTGGTTGAGGAGCTTCAGCAAAACGGTCTCCTGCGAGCCGAATTTACCTACGCGGATTCACAAGAGGAGGACACGGCAACGGTGCTTGCCATCACGGACAAAGGGCGCGAAGCACTTGCTGGCAACGCCGTCTCCAACACGGCATCTCGCCCATCGAAGGCCGCTGTTTCTCCCGACCCCTGAGCGGCTTTGCCGGGATAGAAAGTCCCACAGGCTGCCAACCCACAAGGGTCGTCTTGGACAACCGCCGCGCGGTCAATGATTGCCGTGATGGACGTGAACGCCGCGCATCCAGGCCATGAGATCCAGCTGGCTGGTTGCAACCGAACCAGGCGCTGGGCTGCGGCTGTCATTTTGGCTGCGACGCCGCGGCTTGACGAAGTTTGCGCTGTGGCTGGGCCTGGACGGGCTGTCGACCGCCAGATTGTCCAGGATTGCGCAATCGGCGTGGTCGTCACCAGCACAGACAGCCACGAGCTGCTCAAGCGCTGACTTCATCTCGACGATCTCCTGCAGCTTCTGTTGCAGATCCTGCAGATGGCGCTCTGCAATGGCCTTGACCTGCCGGCTGCTGCGGGCAGCATCACCCCACTGGCCGATCAGCTCGGCGATCTGGGGCATGGAGAATCCGAGTCGGCGCGACTGGCGGATGAAACGCAACACGGAGATCTCCCGCTCCCCGTACAGGCGGTACCCAGAATCGCTGCGTACCGCCTCCGGGAGCAAGCCGGTCTGCTCATAATGGCGAATCATCTTGGCTGAGACCCCTGCGGCTTTGGCGGCATCGCCGATGTTCATGAGTGCGGTCATGGCTGTTCCTGCGAATGAAGAAAACACGGTAGCAGGACTGTCCACCTTGCCACCGTGTCAATGTCAAGAACCCCCAAGAGGTTCCTGCTGAGTACCTCAAACGAGATCAGGCGGGTGGGTATCCCGCCTCGGACAGCACCTCCGTCAATGTCTGGCGGTCTTCCGCGCTCTGCACAGTAACCGTGCGCTTGGGCATGTCCACCTGGATCTTGCATTCGGGATCGACCATCTTCAGTGTCTGGCTGACCATCCCGGCGCAATGCCCGCAGGTCATGTTGGGGAGTTGGAATTCATGCATGTTTCACCTCGTGGAAAAAAAGTTGTGAAGCACGCAGTCTCCAGCTTGTCACGGTGGAAAGGTCAAGCCCTGGTGACGCTAGCTACTACCTCGCACAACGCCACGCTTGCGTTTGCCACCGTGTCAAGCCTGACAGTTCAGCTGTGCCGGCCACAGCCGGGTTTGAACCTCATTTGGAGACTGCCATGAATTCCGTTGCCAATGGCGCAATGCTGCCCTCGTCACTACCGACATCACTCTTGGACCTTCCGATCACGGGCATGACCTGCGCCTCCTGCGTCGGGCGGGTCGAGAAGGCGCTCAAAGCGGTGCCAGGCGTGCGGGACGTGACCGTGAACATTGCCACGGAGCGTGCGACCGTGGTGGCCGAGGCATCCGTTGCCGCCCCCGCCTTGGCGGCGGCCGTACAAAAGGCCGGGTACTCAGTGGCCGAGGAACTGGTGGAGCTTTCTGTTGGCGGGATGACCTGCGCCTCCTGTGTCGGTCGTGTCGAGAAGGCCTTGAAGGCCGTGCCCGGGGTGACGGATGCCGAAGTCAGCCTGGCCACCGAGCGGGCGCGGGTGCGCCTGCAAGCGGGGGTGGCATCCGATGGCCTCGTGAGAGCCATCCAGAAGGCCGGCTACGAGGCCCAGGTCGTGACTTCAGATGCACCCGCCCCCCCAAAGTCCGGTGGCGAGCCTTGGTGGCCGGTTGCATTGGCTGCCGTCCTTTGCGTACCGCTCGTGCTGCCCATGCTGGGTATGCTGTTCCGGCAGGACTGGGCTCTGAGCGGCTGGATTCAACTGGCTTTGGCCACGCCGGTGCAGTTTTGGCTGGGGGCACGGTTTTACCGGGCGGGATGGAGGGCGCTGCGCGCCGGCGCGGGCAATATGGACCTGCTGGTGGCTCTGGGCACCTCGGCAGGGTATGGGTTGAGCCTCTACCTGCTCTTCAAGCACGCAGAGCATGGCACACCCCATCTGTACTTTGAGGCATCGGCTGTGATCATCACCCTCGTGCTTCTGGGGAAGTGGTTGGAAGCGCGGGCCAAGAGGCAGACCACAGCG
The DNA here is from genome assembly GCF_059423865.1 of Acidovorax sp. GW458-11-26-14-TSB4. Lineage (NCBI taxonomy): Bacteria > Pseudomonadati > Pseudomonadota > Betaproteobacteria > Burkholderiales > Comamonadaceae > Acidovorax > Acidovorax sp. GW458-11-26-14-TSB4. The sequence continues at coordinate 227,471 of NZ_JBWKYR010000008.1, read as the reverse complement.
GCCATCCAGGCACTCAATGCCCTGCGCCCGGAAGTGGCGCGCGTGCGTACCGCTGCTGGTGACGTCGATCTACCCCTGTCGCAGGTGAAAGTGGGGGACGACGTGGTCGTTCGCCCCGGAGAGAGAGTGCCGGTGGATGGCGCCGTCATCGAGGGCGCAAGCCAGGTCGACGAATCGCTGATCACCGGCGAAAGCCTTCCCGTTGCCAAGAACGTCGGCGACCAAGTGACCGGAGGGGCCGTGAATGCGGAAGGCTTGTTGCTGGTTCGCACGAGCGCCGTCGGCGCCGAGTCCACGCTATCGCGCATCGTGCGCATGGTGGAATCTGCGCAGGCCAAGAAGGCTCCGATCCAGCGCATGGTGGACAAGGTCAGCGCCGTGTTCGTCCCCGTAGTCCTCGGCCTTGCCGCACTCACCCTGGTGGGATGGGGCCTTGCGACGGGGAACTGGGAACAGGCCATCCTCAATGCTGTGGCGGTGCTGGTCATTGCCTGCCCCTGCGCGCTGGGCCTGGCGACTCCGACCGCCATCATGGCGGGGACCGGCGTGGCAGCGCGCCATGGCATCCTGATCAAGGATGCCGAAGCCCTCGAGATTGCACACCGCATCGACACGGTAGCCTTCGACAAGACCGGCACTCTCACTGAAGGCAGACCCACCTTGGCAGCAGCAGTCCCTGCTGAGGGCGCCCAGGAGCATCTATTGCCGTTTGCCGCGGCCCTGCAGAACGGAAGCGAGCATCCCTTGGCCAGAGCCGTGATGGACGCTGCTCGCAGCCAGTTGATCACCGTGCCGCGAGCCACCGACGTCACTGCAGTGGCAGGCCGGGGGATGTCGGCCATCGTCAAGGGGCGCGAGATACGCTTGGGCAGTACCCGGTACATGAACGAGCTCCTGGTCAGCACTGAAAGTCTGGCGGCGACTGCCGCGCAGATGCAGCAGGAAGGCCGAACCGTGTCCTGGCTTGCCGACGTGACCGACACGCCGACATTGGTGGGTCTGCTGGCGTTTGGCGATACCGTCAAAGCCAGCGCACGCCAGGCGATAGCGCAGCTGCACGGCCTGGGCATCGAGACCGTCCTGGTGACCGGGGACAACCAAGGCAGCGCGGCCGCGGTGGCCAAAGCGTTGGGCATAGACCAGGTCCGTGCTGATGTGCTGCCTGAAGGCAAAGCCGAAATCGTCGCGCAACTCAAATCCGGTGGTCGGCAAGTTGCGATGGTCGGGGATGGAATCAACGACGCCCCCGCGCTGGCGGCGGCCAACGTGGGAATCGCCATGTCCACAGGCACGGATGTGGCCATGCATGCGGCTGGCATCACGCTCATGCGTGGGGATCCGGCGTTGATCGCGGATGCCATTGACATCTCGCGGCGCACCTACGCCAAGATCCGCCAGAACTTGTTTTGGGCCTTTGCCTACAACGTGGTGGGTATCCCGTTGGCGGCTTTTGGCTTGCTCAACCCCATGGTGGCGGGCGCCGCAATGGCGCTCAGCAGCGTGAGTGTCGTGACCAATGCCCTTACCCTGCGGTCCTGGAAGAAGTGAGGGGCGCAGGGCCGTCGTCAATATGAAGAACCAGGCGGCTCCAAGGGACCAGGGAGATGGATCCAGACGAAGATTTCGGACGTCTTTCCTGGCGCTCTGGTATGCCGCGAGGTTCTACACCGGCTGCGTCCGCAGTGAACACCCAGGGCCGCGCGTCCACTCGCTGAATGCCCACAAATCTGCGTGTGAGGAATGGACCAGATCGAGCTCCGGCCCGACGTTCGGTGTCCCATTGGGACCGCGGCAAATCAGTGCTCGATGGACGGCCGGAGCGATCCCACGAAAATACGGCAGGAAGTCATCTACAAACGCCACTGGCGCAAGGCGCTCGATGGCCTCAGCCTTCGGGCTTCGCTCCCCTGCTGCGACTCCTGTGGCGATCACGCGCTCGATCGGAAACCCCGCATCCCGCAGATTCCTCAGGCGCGCCGCTTCAAACTGCTGGGCCAGAGCTGAGACGCAGACCAGTTCGTAGCCCGCATCGTAGAGCACATGGCTGGCTTCGACAGCCCGCTCCAGTGGTGGCACGCAAGACCAGAACTGCTCATCCATGCAGGCCCGCAACGCCGCCAGGCGATCCCCCTGCAGAAACTCGACCGCCCAGCGGTGATGCGGAAAGTACGCGTCCTTGTCCCGCTCGACGGGCCGCTGGCCAAACGCGCGCTCCCAGACCGAGGCATAAGCCAGGCCATAGTCGAGCAGCACCCCATCCGCATCCAGGGCGATGATTGGCTTGGTGCTCATGTCGATGATCCTCCAGCAAGATCTCATTGCAATTGCGCTCGTGGGGCCGGCGAGCATGCCATCGGTAGGTGACCACCCGCGTGCTTGCAGACGCGTCGCAGTCTCTGCTCAGCCCACATCCACACAGAAATCCACCCGGAACTCCGAATTCTGCATGCCACCCCCTCGGCGCCTGTAGCCTCTGGGGTTGGTGACGATCCGAGTCCCCCGCACCTGATAGTCCTGGCTCTCATGGACGTGCCCATGGATCCAGGTGCCGGCCTTTCCCATCAGCGCTTCCAGGTCGCTGGCGTAGCAAGGTGACAGCGGGTGGGCTTCAAACCCCTGCGGGATTGATCGCGGATGCGGTGCATGGTGGGTGACCACCACCGTGTTCTCTGGATCACCCAGGCCCAGTTGCTCCTGCAGCCACTGCCGGCTCGCGTCATGCCGGCGCCCGGCCATTGCCGGCACCAGGCGGTGCTTGCGTTCGTGCCAGTACATCTCCGCCGGCCGGGTGATCTTGATCCGCGGGTAGTCGCTCATGCGATGGCGCGCGGTGTTCATCGCCATCAGCTTCTCGTCGGCGCCGTGCAGCGCATAGTCCGTCCAGAGCGTGCACCCCAGGAACCGAACCTCCCCGATCACGACGGCATCGTTCTCCAGGTAGTGGACCTGGTAGTCACTGGCGAGCTTGCGCATCACGTCAATGTGCTTGTCCCAATGCTGGCTGTAGAACTCGTGGTTGCCGTCCACGTAGATGACGGGCTTTCCCGGGAAGGTCTCGCGTGCCCAGCGCAGCCCGCCCGTGCCCTCGGTGGTGTCGCCGGCCAGCACCACCACGTCGACGGTCTGGAGGAAGTGCGGGTCCAGCCGCGGCCTGAAGGGAGCCAGGTCCAGATGCAGGTCCGAGTACACGAGCAGTTTCATGGATGCTCCGTTGAAGGCGTTGCGCGGACTCATGGCCAACAGCGGCGAGGCTTCTTGCGCGCCCTGACCATCGGCGCGAAGCCTGCGCGCTGAATGCGTGCGGAAACCAGTCTCCCTTTCAGCAGCCTCCCTGGTTCGGTCGTGATCACGAACTGTGGTGGCTCGTCCCCGTCAGCGCTACTCCTGGCCAGCGAGAAGTACACGCGAGCGCCCACCGTCCACCCCATCCCAGGCGGCAAGGGAATGCGATTGCGACTGTCGATGTGCACTCTGCGCTCGGGCTCGAATCGCTTACTGACGGATTGGGGGTTTAAAGGCATAGCAATCCTTGGATGACATCCCAGCCCACATTGACAACATGGGTGATTTCGGAGGGAGCCAGCACGTCTCGGTGCAGGTGACCGTGGTAGAGCCGGCGAAACGAGTGGTTTACGCTCACCGGGCATCGCAGCGTGCACATAGGGCCGGGATCGCTCCGTGGCCAGGGTGCGCTGAAATAGGTTCGTGCGTCGTTGAAATCCATAGTGCGTGGCAAGGAAACGGAACTATTGCCAGGGCGGCAGCAGCTCGCCGCCATGGGCTGGCCACGAGCCGACAGATACCGCGTCCCAGACGACATCGCTCACGTCAGCCGAAATCGTCCCGATGGCAAGCTGGCCACGCAGTTCCATCAACATCCGCAGGTCCTCGTCTTCTTCGGGAGATGCTGCCAGGTGATAGTTGCGACCCGATCCCGTCTTGACCATTGCGCTCGCAAGATCGATGGCAGCCAATGCCGAAGTAACTCTGAGTGTCATGGGCCCCAGCATCGCGACGATGTGCAGCGTCCCGGTTCCACGTCGAAGGATTCGCCAATGATCCAGTTGGACCTCGGGCTGGACTTGAAGATCGGGGGCGGGACGCTCATTGAGAAATTGAATCTGCACGATGCAGGACCTTGTTTTTGATCAAAAGAGCGAACAGGATGAGGGCCTCGTTTGCGATGAATCGCTGCAGTGCGATCCAGGCCTGCATGTCCAGATCGAGGATCAGTCCAAGGCTGAGAAGACACTGGCATGAGGACTCCGCGGCAGCCGTCCGGAAGTGGAAATCATCAGATTTCCATTGAAATGCGACTAGTTAGACGTGGTCTTTTTAGTCGCCATCGGCGGAAATCGAGTGAATGCCAACTCGAAAGTCAGATCCGCCAAAAGCTGCCGTCGGTCGCGCGCTCAAGGAGCTGCGCACCGCTCGCGGCTTCACGCAGGAGGATCTGATGTCGTCGATCAGCCGACGGCACGTTGGACGTCTTGAGCAGGGCGAACAACTTCCCAGCATTGGCATGGTGGAACACCTCGCTGAAGGCCTGCAGGTCCATCCAATGACTCTCCTGGCGGTTGCATATGCACGCCGATTCGATGCAGCATCGGTTGAAAAAGTGCTGAAGTCGGTGAGAGCCGACCTCTCTACACTGCTGCCCGAGGACGCGTCCTAGACTTCTTTGCCCGCTGTGGGTGGCTTGCTTCGTCCATGATGGCTTCGATGCCTGTCAACATAGTCAGCGACTCTTCGTCGTTCGGACGATTGAGCAGCCTGTTCACGATCTCTCGGTCTGCAGCCACGCTCAAGACCATCATCACTTCGCGCAGCTGCTGCATGCTGCCTTCAAATAGCTCGCCATTTGCTGGGGGAGAGGGATGGCTCTTTGCCATCAGCAGCAATGCCATGGCGATCGCAGCATTGGGTGTGCCATCAGGTCCTTGCGTGCCTTCGCCCCACAACATGGCCCGAAGCTGATCGGAAACGCAGACCAACTGGCTGTCGCTGAGGCTCTTCGGAAGGATTGCGCTCCAGCCCCCGGCGTCAAGAATGCCTGCAAGGTCCATCTCACTGAAATGGCCAATCTGTTCTCTGTCTAACTGCAACATGCTCTTCAAATAATTGTGGGACTAGTTGGTCCCATTTGGGACTGAGCGTGCGAAGATAGCTGAACTTTCTCCGCGCAAATGCCGTTTGAAACCGGCCATGTGCAAATGGAAAGTTCCCGGTTGCCTTGCATTGACATATGCGCAACCGAAGCGTTGTCTTGAACCTTTTTTGCCACCCGCCCTTGACGAGTCGATTGGATCTTTCCCGCTTGGTTGAACTCGACAGCCAGCTTCGCGAACTGGCGAAGCAGCAAGGTGCAGGCACGCCCAGGAGCGGCTGGGTGAAGACGGTGCGCCTGGCGCTCGGGATGAACTCGGCGACTCTAGGCCGTCGCATCGGCATCTCTCCGCAGGGGGTCCGGAGACTGGAGCAGTCGGAAGCGGAAGGCTCGATTTCCCTCAACACACTGGCCAAGATTGCCGATGGATTGAACTGCGACGTACGGTACGTTCTGGTCCCCAGGATCAGCCTGGTCGATCAAGTGATGGCGCGGGCCACGGAGCACTCCAAAGGCGCGGGTTCGATGGGAGCTGGCAGCACCCCGATGAACATTGACGGCCAATCGTTGGTTGTGCTCGCATCGCTTCTTTCGCGCATCGACAAACGCGCGTTTTGGTAGCTGGCGTGACCTGCTGCTGAAGAGGAGTGCAGTACGCCGGCAGGACAGGCCCACAAGACAGCCCGCGGGTTGTGGCGCGGGCGGCTTGAACGCCTATAGTGGCTGCAGTCGGCGCTGTTCCTCGTGAAATGCGGTTGCGGGGCCGAGTCCAAAAGGAGGCGTGGTGGGGGAACTGGATGACTATCTGCAGGCTGCCGACCGTGAAACCACGGTTCGGAGCTACGCAGCTGCGATCAAGCACTTCGAGCAGGACTGGAAAGGCCTGCTGCCGGCCACCAGCGATACCGTCGCTCGCTACCTCGTGGCCTACGCGAGCACGCACAAGGTCAGCACCTTGAGGCAAAGGCTGGCGGCGCTCGCGCGCTGGCATGCAGAACAGGGCTTTGCGGACCCGACCAAGACACCGCTGGTGCGAAAGGTGCTCAGGGGCATCGTGGCAAAGCACCCGTCCAAACAGAAACAGGCGCGCCCCCTTGAACTCGACCAGCTACAGAAGATTTCCGAATGGCTGCAGGCCGCTCAGCGCGCCGCACGCGAACGAGGCGATGAAGCGGCGTTGCTGCAGCTGACGCGCAACAGGTCCATCGTGCTGTTTGGGTTTTGGCGCGCATTTCGATCCGACGAGATCGTCAATATGCGCGTGGAGAACGTGACAGCCATTGCCGGCAAGGGTCTGACCTGCAGGCTGGATCGCAGCAAGGCGGATCGCGCGATGGAGGGCCGCACTTTCCATTGCCCGGCACTATCCAGGCTGTGCCCAGTGGACGCCTATCTGGAATGGATCGCGGTCAGCGGCCGTCTGGCCGGCCCGGTGTACTGCGGCATCGACCAGTGGGGCCACATGTCCGATCGACCCATGCACCCCACCAGCCTGATTCCCTTGCTGCGCAAGATGTTCCATGACGCCGGCGTCGAGTCTGCTGAAGGCTATTCGAGCCATTCGCTGCGGCGCGGATTTGCGGGATGGGCACGCGCCAGCGGGTGGGATATCAAGGAGATGATGGAGTACGTTGGATGGCGCGACATGGAGTCGGCGCTGAGGTACCTGGATGCCCCGACCGCCGGACTGCAGGAGCGCTTCGAAAGCGGGCTCTGACATCGCTTGGACAACACCCAACCCGAGGCATGCATGCAGCCCATTCTTGCCCCTCACGTGCGCACCTTCGTCGACTGCCTGACGGATCTGCCGGTACAGCCTTCATCTGTGTGGCTGATCGGTTCGCAGGCCAGTGGCCGAGCCCAGGCAGGCTCCGACACAGATCTGCTCGTGTTCGGCCCGCCCGGGTTGATCGACGCGATCCGGGCGACACTTTCTCAGCCACACGGGATCGACTGCATGGTGCTTGTAAACGGCGACGACTTCGAGGACCCCTGGCAGGAAAAAGGCGGCTCCCTTTCCCGCTGGCGTTGGGCCTTGAAGTCAGCCACCGAAGCCCAGTACGAAGGGAACAAATTCATCGCAGATGAGCCTGGTGGATCGCTCGGCCAATTTGAGACGCGGCAAGAGAGAGCCATCCGCATCTGGTCCAGTTGAAGGCGAGCGGCATGCGAGTCTTCCCACCTGAAGTCAGGCAGGCCCGTCGACCGACATCGCTAGCACCCATGGCAACGAGCTGGATCAATCGGGCGCCACTGGGCCATCAAACAGGAGAGAAGATGCTTCTTGTGTATGTGGATACCGGTGGAATGCTCAAGGAAGTCGCAGCCTTGGAGGCTGCTGGCCTTCTGAAAACGCACTACTTCCCCTTCGAGCAGCGAAATCGCCGGGTCAAGGCCTTCGTGCCTGGCTCGGGCGCTTCCTGGAAGCAAAGCAATCTGAGTTGGAAAGAGGCCCCTGGAACTTGGAACGACTACAAGCCCTCGGCGCTGTTTGAACCGCTACGCAAGTTGCTGGGCGCCAAGGTCGATGCGCAGCACCTTGATTCCGGGGTCAAGGCCGGTTGCTCAGTTTTCCTCACGAGCGACAAGACGGACATTTGGTCCAAGCGCGATGCAATACAGGCGCTCGCCAACATCCGCGTCCTCCATATGCCTTCCGAGTTGGCGACACTGAGGCAGCTAGCAAACCAAGGGTAAACCCGGATCTGCTAACGGAATAATTTGCACGGGAAACGAGATCACCCCCAGTTGCTGCCGCACGCGCTCAATCGTCGGCCGCTCTCCCAGGGCGAGAACGGCGTCCGCCGCCGCCCACACCTCTTCCACCTGCACGCCGCGCGGTCCTCGGACACTTCTGGATTGCATGGCCCTGCTCCATCTTAAAATTACCCACGATAAAGGATATTTATCGCGACAAATTCACCAAATCTGTAGCAAACAATACATTGTATGTAATTTAATAGTGAAACAATAGCTTCTCAGGCTACCTATGCCCTTTCCAACCCTCAACAACGTGCCTGCGCTGCAGCCGGAAATGCTTTCGAATGCCGCAACGCGGGCGGTGGAGGAACTGCTGCGCGAAGGCGAATCCGCCAACACGCTCGCCAGCTACCGCTCTGCCCTGCGCTACTGGGCGGCCTGGTTCAATCTGCGTTTTGGCCGCCCGATTGCGCTGCCCGTGCCGCCCAGCGCGGTGCTCCAGTTCATCGTCGATCACGCGCAGCGCAGCACGGCCGATGGGCTGGCCCACGAACTGCCGCCAGCGATCGACGCGGTGCTCGTGGACGCGGGCTTCAAGGGCAAGACGGGCCCGATGGCCCTCAACACCCTGGTGCACAGGGTTGCGGTGCTCTCCAAGGCGCACCAGCTCAATGCACTTGAAAATCCCTGCCAGGACGCCAAGGTCCGTGAGTTGCTGGCGAAAACCCGCCGGGCCTATGGCAAGCGCGGGGACCTGCCCAGGAAAAAGGATGCACTGACCAGGGACCCGCTGATGGCGATGGTCGACACCTGCGACACCTCCACCTTGAAGGGCTTGCGCGACCGTGCCCTGCTCCTGTTCGCGTTTGCCAGCGGGGGGGCGCCGCCGGTCGGAGATCGTCGGCGCCGACATGAAGGACCTGCGCCGAAGCGGCGCCGCGTCCTTCACCTTCGTGCTGGCCCACTCCAAGACCAACCAGGATGGCGCCGACCGCCCCGAGAACTACAAGCCGGTGCAAGGCAAGGCCGGCGCGGCCCTGGGGGCCTGGCTCGACGCTTCGGGCATTGCCGAGGGGCCGGTCTTTCGGCGCATCTGGAAAGGCGGAAGGCTGGGCGGCGCGCTCTCGGCAGCCGCCGTGCGCGACATCGTGCAGGCGCGGGCGCAGGCTGCGGGCCTGCCCAATGACTTCTCCGCCCACTCCCTGCGCTCGGGGTTCGTGACCGAGGCCGCGGCGCAGAACGTTCCGATGGCGGACACCATGGCGATGACGGGGCACCGCAGTGTGTCCAGCGTTCTGGGCTATTTCAGAATCTCTCCGAAAAGCCGGGGCGCGACCCTTCTCGATGGGGACCATCACGCGGTGTAGGAAAGGGCCTGTGACTGTGAGCGGGTGCACGGCAACTTCGACCAGCCGGACTGAACCGCGCGCTGCACCTGGGGTGGCTTTGAAGACGGGTCGAAGCTGTCAGGCGCACCTGGATTTGAGTGTCGGTTGCCTCCTACAAGAATAAATTTACAAAGGGCTACACTCACCTCGCACCAGCGCAGGCACACGATTTTTGTCTCTCTCAACCGCTATTGGAAAGGCGAGTGCAGTCCCATGACGACGACCACAGCATCCGAGTCATCGGACTTGGCGACCCTGCCACGCGACCACGCTGCGGGTGCCTTTGCGGCAGACCCCTTGGCCGAGGCGCGTTCGCGGCAGATCCTGTCTGCCCTGCTGGCTTTTGCCGAGGGTGATTTCCAGGCGCGGCTGCCGGTGGACTGGCCGAGCACCGATGGCCGCATCGCAGAGGCTTTCAACCGGACGATCCGGCAGGCAGCAGGCTTCACCGGCGAAGTCGCACGGCTGAACGAAACCGTCGGCAAGGAAGGTCGGCTGGCGCAGCGCATATCGGCCCCTGCCGCACAGGGCAGTTGGGCGGCGCAGGCGGTCGCGCTCAACACCCTGGTGGACGACCTGGTGCGGCCGACCACCGAGATTGCGCGCACCATCGGTGCGGTGGCCAAGGGGGATCTCGGGCAGTCCATGGATCTGCAGGTCGATGGCCGGCCGCTCAAAGGGGAGTTCCACCGTTCGGCCGAACTGGTCAACACCATGATCGAGCAGCTGTCGGTGTTCACCTCCGAAGTGACGCGGGTCGCGCGCGAGGTCGGCATCGAGGGCAAGCTCGGCGGCCAGGCCCAGGTCAAGGGCGTCTCCGGCGTCTGGAAGGACCTGACCGAGTCGGTCAACCAGATGGCCGGCAACCTCACGGCGCAGGTGCGCAACATCGCCGAGGTGACGATTGCCGTGGCCAACGGCGACCTGTCCAAGAAGATCACGGTGGACGTGCGCGGCGAGATCCTGCAGCTCAAGGAAGCGACCAACACCATGGTCGATCAGTTGCGCTCCTTCGCCTCGGAGGTGACACGCGTGGCGCGCGAGGTCGGCACCGATGGCCGGCTGGGTGGCCAGGCCGTGGTGCCCGGGGTGGCCGGCACCTGGAAGGACCTGACCGACTCGGTCAACTCCATGGCCAACAATCTGACGTCGCAGGTGCGCAACATCGCCACCGTGACCACGGCCGTGGCGCGCGGCGACCTGTCGCGCAAGATCACGGTGGACGTGAAGGGCGAGATCCTGGAGCTCAAGGAAACCATCAACACCATGGTGGACCAGCTCAACGGCTTCTCGTCCGAGGTGACGCGGGTGGCGCGCGAGGTGGGCACCGAGGGCAAGCTCGGCGGCCAGGCCCAGGTGCCGGGCATCGCAGGCACCTGGAAGGACCTGACCGATTCGGTCAACTCCATGGCCAGCAACCTCACGGGCCAGGTGCGCAACATCGCCGGCGTGGCCACGGCCATCGCCAAAGGCGACCTGTCCTCCAAGATCACGGTGGAGGTCAAGGGCGAGATCCTGGCGCTCAAGGAGACCATCAACACCATGGTCGACCAGCTCAACGCCTTCGCGTCCGAGGTGACGCGGGTGGCGCGCGAGGTGGGCACCGAGGGCAAGCTCGGCGGCCAGGCCCAGGTGCCCGGCGTCGCCGGCACCTGGAAGGACCTGACCGACAACGTCAACTTCATGGCGTCCAACCTCACGGGCCAGGTGCGCAACATCGCCGAGGTGACCACCGCCGTGGCCAATGGCGACCTGTCCAAGACCATCACCGTGGACGTGCGCGGCGAGATCCTGGAGCTCAAGAACACCATCAACACGATGGTCTACCAGCTCAACGGCTTTGCCTCGGAAGTGACGCGCATGGCGCGCGAGGTGGGTACCGAGGGCAAGCTCGGCGGCCAGGCCCAGGTGCCCGGCGTCGCGGGCACCTGGAAGGACCTGACCGACTCGGTCAATTTCATGGCCTCCAACCTTACGGGCCAGGTGCGCAATATCGCCGAGGTGACCACCGCCGTGGCGCGCGGCGACCTGTCCAAGAAGATCACCGCCGACGTGCGGGGCGAGATCCTGGAGCTCAAGAACACCATCAACACCATGGTCGACCAGCTCAACGGCTTTGCCGGCGAGGTCAGCCGGGTGGCGCGCGAGGTCGGCACCGAGGGTGCACTCGGCGGGCAGGCCCAGGTGCCCGGCGTGGCAGGGACCTGGAAGGACCTGACCGACAACGTCAACTCCATGGCCAGCAACCTGACCGCCCAGGTGCGCAACATCGCTGCCGTGGCGACGGCGGTGGCCAACGGCGACCTCTCGAAGAAGATCACCGTCGACGTGAAGGGCGAGATCCTGGAGCTCAAGAACACCTTGAACACCATGGTGGACCAGCTCAACGGCTTTGCCTCCGAAGTGACGCGCGTGGCGCGCGAGGTGGGCACCGAAGGCAAGCTCGGCGGCCAGGCCCAGGTGCGCGGCGTGGCCGGCACCTGGAAGGACCTGACCGACAACGTCAATTCGATGGCCAACAACCTCACGGGCCAGGTGCGCAACATCGCCGACGTGACCACCGCCGTGGCGCGCGGGGACCTCTCGCGCAAGATCACGGTGGAGGTCAACGGCGAGATTTTGGAGCTCAAGAACACCATCAACACCATGGTGGACCAGCTCAACGGCTTCGCTTCCGAGGTGACGCGCGTGGCGCGCGAGGTGGGCACCGAGGGCAAGCTCGGCGGCCAGGCCGAGGTACCGGGCGTGGCCGGCACCTGGAAGGACCTGACCGACAACGTGAACTTCATGGCGTCCAACCTCACTGGCCAGGTGCGCAACATCGCCGACGTGGCCACCGCCATCGCCCGGGGCGATCTCTCGCGCAAGATCACCGTGGAGGTCAAGGGCGAGATCCTGCAGCTCAAGGAGACCATGAACACCATGGTCGACCAGCTCAATGCCTTTGCCGAGGAAGTCAGCCGTGTGGCGCGCGAGGTGGGTACCGAGGGCAAGCTCGGCGGCCAGGCCGCCGTGGAAGGCGTGGCCGGCACCTGGAAGGACCTGACCGACAACGTGAACTCCATGGCCAGCAACCTCACCGGCCAGGTGCGCAACATCGCCGAGGTGACGATTGCCGTGGCCAACGGCGACCTGTCCAAGAAGATCACGGTGGACGTGCGCGGCGAGATCCTGGAGCTCAAGGAAACCATCAACACCATGGTGGACCAGCTGCGTTCCTTCGCGGCCGAGGTGAGCCGCGTGGCGCGCGAAGTGGGCACCGACGGCAAGCTCGGCGGCCAGGCGCAGGTGCCCGGCGTGGCAGGTACGTGGAAGGACCTGACCGACAACGTGAACTCCATGGCCAACAACCTCACCGGCCAGGTGCGCAACATCGCCGACGTTGCCACCGCCATCGCCCGGGGCGACCTGGGCCGCAAGATCACCGTGGACGTGAAGGGCGAGATCCTGCAGCTCAAGGAGACCATCAACACCATGGTGGACCAGCTGTCGGCCTTTGCCTCCGAAGTGACCCGGGTGGCACGCGAGGTGGGCACCGAGGGCAAGCTCGGCGGCCAGGCCACCGTGCCCGGCGTGGCCGGCACCTGGAAGGACCTGACCGACAACGTCAACTCCATGGCGTCCAACCTCACGAACCAGGTGCGCAACATTGCCGAGGTGACCATCGCCGTGGCCAACGGCGACCTCTCCAAGAAGATCACGGTCGACGTGCGCGGCGAGATCCTGCAGCTCAAGGAGACCATCAACACCATGGTCGAGCAGTTGCGCTCCTTTGCGTCCGAGGTGACGCGGGTGGCGCGCGAGGTGGGTACCGAAGGCCGCCTGGGCGTGCAGGCGGTGGTACCCGGCGTGGCCGGCACCTGGAAGGACCTGACCGACTCGGTCAACACCATGGGCGCCAACCTCACCTCGCAGGTGCGCAACATCGCCGAGGTGACCACCGCCGTGGCACGCGGCGATCTGAACCGCAAGATCACGGTGGACGTGAAGGGCGAGATACTGGAGCTCAAGAACACCATCAACACCATGGTGGACCAGCTCAACTCCTTTGCCGGCGAGGTGACCCGCGTGGCGCGCGAGGTGGGCACCGAAGGCAAGCTCGGCGGGCAGGCCCAGGTGAGCGGCGTGGGCGGCACCTGGAAAGACCTGACCGACAACGTGAATTTCATGGCCAGCAACCTGACCGAGCAGGTGCGCGGCATCGTGAAGGTGGTGACCGCCGTGGCCGACGGCAACCTCAGCCAGCGCCTCACCGTGCAGGCCAAGGGCGAGGTCGCGGCGCTGGCCGACACCATCAACGGCATGACCGACACCCTGGCCACTTTTGCCGACCAGGTGACCAACGTGGCGCGCGAGGTGGGCGTGGACGGCCGGCTGGGCGGCCAGGCCAACGTGCCCGGTGCTGCGGGCACCTGGAAGGACCTGACCGGCAACGTCAACCTGCTGGCAGCCAACCTCACGACGCAGGTGCGCGCCATCGCCGAGGTGGCCACCGCGGTGACCAAGGGCGACCTCACGCGCTCCATCCAGGTCGATGCCAAGGGCGAGGTGTCCGAGCTCAAGGACAACATCAACACCATGATCTCCAACCTGCGCGAGACCACCGAGCGCAACCGCGAGCAGGACTGGCTCAAGACCAACCTGGCGCGCTTCACCGGCATGCTGCAGGGCCAGCGCGAGCTCAACACGGTCGGCAAGCTGCTGCTGTCTGAACTTGCGCCGCTGGTGTACGCCCACCAGGGCACGGTCTACCACCTCGACGCGCAAGCCGGGGCCAGCGGCGAACTGGTGAAACTATCCAGCTATGCCCAGGTGGGCGAGGCGCGGCTGGCCGATCGCATGGCCCTGGGCGAAGGCCTGGTGGGGCAGTGCGCGGTCGAGCAAAAGCGTATCCTGCTGTCCGACGTGTCGTCCGATTTCATCCGCATCGGCTCCAGTCTGGGCGAGGCACGGCACGTGAACATCGTGGTGCTGCCGGTGCTCTTCGAGAACCAGACCAAGGCGGTGATCGAGCTGGCATCGCTGCATCCGTTCACGGTGGTGAACCTGAACTTCCTGGACCAGCTGGCGCTGAACATCGGGGCAGTGATCAACACCATCGAGGCGACCATGCGCACCGAGGGCCTGCTCACCCAGTCGCAGCAGCTCACGGCCGAGCTGCAGTCACGCCAGAGCGAGCTGCAGCAGACCAACGAGGAACTGGGCACCAAGGCGCGCCTGCTGGCCGAGCAGAACGCCGAGGTCGAACGCAAGAACGCCGAAGTGGAGCAGGCGCGCGGCGCGCTGGAGGAAAAGGCCTCGGAGCTGGCGCTGACCTCCAAGTACAAGTCCGAGTTCCTGGCCAACATGTCGCACGAGCTGCGCACGCCGCTCAACTCCATCCTGATCCTGAGCCAGCAGCTGGCCGAGAACGGCGCGCGCAACCTCTCGGCCAAGCAGATCGAGTATTCGCGCAACATCAACTCCTCGGGCACCGACCTGCTGCACCTCATCAACGACATCCTGGACCTGTCCAAGATCGAATCGGGCACGGTCACCGTGGAGGTCGAGGAGATCAGCTTCGCGGCGCTGCGCGACAACATCGACCGCAACTTCCGCCATGTGGCCGAGGCCAAGAACCTGCCGCTGCACATCCGCTTCGAGCGCGACCTGCCGCGCTCGATGGCCAGCGACCCCAAGCGGCTGCAGCAGATCCTGAAGAACCTGCTTTCCAACGCGGTCAAGTTCACCAGCCAGGGCCAGGTGGAAGTGCGCGTGGGCGTCGCCAAGGTCGGCTGGACGCCAGACCACCCGGTGCTGCGCCAGGCGCAGCAGGTGGTCGCCTTCGCCGTGGAGGACACCGGCATCGGCGTTGCGCCCGAGAAGCAGCGCCTGATCTTCGAAGCCTTCCAGCAGGCCGACGCGGGCACCTCGCGCAAGTACGGCGGCACCGGCCTGGGCCTGGCCATCAGCCGCGAACTGGCGGTGCTGCTGGGTGGCGAGATCCGGCTGACCAGCGTTTTCGGCCAGGGCAGCGTCTTCACGCTGTACCTGCCGCTGCAGCACGTCGCCACCGAACCCATGGGCTCCCGCTCGCCGGCAGAGCTGGCAGAAATGCCCAGCCGTTCGCTGACCACCCTGCCCGGCCTGCGCGAAGAGCAGGTCGCCGACGACCGCGATGCCATTGGCGCGCAGGACCAGGTGCTGCTGATCATCGAGGACGATCCGCACTACGCCCGCATCCTGCTGGGCCTTGCGCGCGAGCATGGCTTCAAGGGCATCGTGGCCAACCAGGGCAGCCTGGGCCTGGCCCTGGCGCGCGAGTACCGGCCGGCGGCCATCTGCCTGGACATCTTCCTGCCTGACATGCTGGGCTGGACGGTGCTCAACCAGCTCAAGCTCGACCCCGGGCTGCGCCATATCCCGGTGCAGATCATCACCCAGGAGGAAGAGCGCCAGCACGGGCTGTCGCACGGCGCCTTCGCCTACCTGGTGAAAGGCCCCACCACCACGGGGCTGGAGGCGGCCTTCGGGCGCATCAAGGACTTCATCGTGCCGCGCACCAAGCGCCTGCTGGTGGTGGAGGACAACGAAATCGAACGCGCGGCGGTGCTGGAGCTGCTGGGCAACGACGACATCGAGATCGTGCCGGCCCCGAGTGGCGGCGCGGCGCTCGATGCGCTGCGTGCCGAGCCCTTCGACTGCGTGGTGCTGGACCTGCGCCTGCCCGACATGAGCGGCTTCGAGCTGCTCGAGCAGGTGCGCGCCGAGCCGGCCTGGTCGCAGCTGCCGGTGGTGGTGTTCACGGGCAAGGACCTGAGCAGCGCCGAACAGGCGCGGCTGCAGGCGCTGTCGCGCAGCATCATCCTCAAGGACGTGCAGTCGCCCGAGCGCCTGCTCGACGAGACCGCCCTCTTCCTGCACCGCGTGATCACCGCGCTGCCGCCCGAGAAGCAGGCCATGCTGGAGCGACTGCACAACTCGTCCGATGCGCTGCGCGGGCGCAAGGTGCTGGTGGTGGACGACGACGCGCGCAACATCTTCGCCCTGACCTCGGTGCTGGAGAACCATGCCGTGGAGGTGATCAGCGCCACCAACGGCCGCCAGGCCATCGAAATCATCGACCGCACGCCCGAGCTGTCGATGGTGCTGATGGACATCATGATGCCCGAGATGGACGGCTACGAGACCATGCGCGAGATCCGCAAGGACCACCGTTTCCATACACTCCCCATCCTGGCGCTCACGGCCAAGGCCATGAAGGGCGACCGCGAGAAGTGCCTGGAGGCCGGGGCCAGCGACTACATTGCCAAGCCGGTGAACACCAACCAGCTGCTCTCGCTGATGCGCGTGTGGCTGTTTCGCTGAGCCCGGGCCAGACCATGCTGCCCGCTTCACACGACCTTCCGCCCCGCATGGCCACCGCAGCGCCAGCGGCGGCACCGGACTCGCACACGCGGCCCGAGGCACCCGTCAAGATCCTCGTCGTGGACGACGAGCCCTCCAACCTGGCCGTGCTGGAGGCCGTGTTCCAGGACTCAGGCTACAGCCTGGTCCATGCATCATCGGGCGCCGAGGCGCTGATGGCACTGATCCACCACGAGTTCGCGGTGCTGGTGCTGGACGTCAACATGCCGGACATGACCGGCTTCGAGCTGGCGCAACTGATCAAGCAGCGCAAGAAGACGGCGCATGTGCCCATCATCTTCCTCACCGCGTACTTCAACGACGACCAGCATGTCGTCGAAGGCTATGGCAGCGGCGCGGTGGACTACCTGCACAAGCCCTTCAACGTGGCGGTGCTGCGCTCCAAGGTGGCCATCTTCGCGGAGCTGTACCGCAAGACCCTGGCCCTGGAAGAGGTGAACCGCACCCTGGTGCAGGAGGTCGCCGAGCGCAAGACTGCCGAAGAAAAGCTGCGCCTGCTCAACGAGAGCCTGGAGCACCGCGTGCAGGAGCGCACCCACGCCCTGCAGTTGCGCGACAAAGAGCTGCGCGAGGCCGACCGGCGCAAGGACGAGTTCCTGGCCACGCTGGCGCACGAGCTCAGGAACCCGCTCGCGCCGGTGGGCTATGCGGTGCGTCTGTTGCGGCTCAAGGGGCCGGCATCGCCGCAGGTCGAACGCGCGGCCGACCTCATCGACCGGCAGGTCAAGGCGATGAGCCGCCTGATCGACGACCTCATGGAC
This sequence comes from Acidovorax sp. GW458-11-26-14-TSB4, assembly GCF_059423865.1. Taxonomy (NCBI): domain Bacteria; kingdom Pseudomonadati; phylum Pseudomonadota; class Betaproteobacteria; order Burkholderiales; family Comamonadaceae; genus Acidovorax; species Acidovorax sp. GW458-11-26-14-TSB4. The sequence continues at coordinate 210,108 of NZ_JBWKYR010000008.1, read as the reverse complement.
GTGAGCCGCATCAACCAGGGCAAGATCCAGCTGCGCAAGAGCAGCGTGCCGCTGGCCAGCATCCTGCAGGACGCCATCGACACCGCCCGGCCCGTGATCGACGAGCTGCGGCATGAACTGGTGGCAGAACTGCCCGCCCGGTCGCTCACGCTCGAAGGCGACGCCACGCGCCTGGCCCAGGTCTTCATGAATCTGCTGCACAACGCCGCCAAGTACATGGATGCCGGCGGGCGCATCGAGCTCTCCGTCGATGCCTCCTCGGCCGGCGAGGCCCGCGTCACGCTCACCGACCGGGGCATCGGCATTGCGCCGGACCGCCTCGAGAAGGTGTTCGAGATGTTTTCCCAGGAAGAAGCGGCCCTGTCCCGCTCGCGCGGCGGCCTGGGCATCGGGCTGGCCCTTACGCGGCGCCTGATCGAACTGCACGGCGGCAGGATCGCCGCGTTCAGCGAGGGGGTGGGCCATGGCAGCTCTTTTGTGGTGCGCCTGCCCCTGGCCGGGCTGGCCGAGCCTGCCGCCATTGGGCCTGCGTCCGAGGAACTCCATGGACTGCGGCCAGCCAGGCCGCTGCGCATCCTGGTGGCCGACGACAACCAGGATGCGGCCGATGCACTGGCACAACTGCTCCAGGCGCTGGGGCATACGGTGCATTGTGTCTACGATGGCGAGGCGGCCGTCGAGGCGGCGCGGCACTTCGGCCCCGAACTCGCGCTGCTGGACATCGGCATGCCCCGGCTCAACGGCTATGACGCCTGCCGCGCCATCCGGGCCCAGGGCATCCAGGGCCTCCTGCAGGTCTGGGCCATCACGGGCTGGGGGCAGGAGCAGGACATGCGCCGCGCGTCGGAGGCCGGCTTTGACCACCACCTGGTCAAGCCCGTGAGTCCGGACGTGCTCATTGGCCTGCTGGCCGACGCGGCGCCCGCCGTGCCTGCCGGCTAAGAATGCGTCAGGGCAGGTCCTGCGCCCGCGCACCCAGGCGCAGGCTGGTGCAGAACACCGAGAAATCGCCCGCCTCGTCGATGGGCGGGTCTTGCAACTGCACGAAGAGATAGTGCGCCAGCGGCACCAGCGTGACGCTGGCAGCACCCGAGCCGGCATGGATGCCTGTGTAGTTCTTGGCGCGGCTACGCTACCAGTAAATGCGCACGATGGTTTCTCCCTTCCAGGCGGGCCTGGCGCAGAATTTGAGGCCGCAGGCGGCGACATGGACCGGTTCGGGTTCGCCGGCATGGGCGCGGGGTGGCTGAACACCGACACCAACACGGCAGCGAATGCCAGTGCATGGCGCAGGCAAGCCTTGGTCATCCTTCTCTTGCGGCCTCGTGACCGTCGAAAAGCTGCCGCAGCAGCGCCGCCCGGAAATCCGCTCTGGCATGCCAGTGGCCTTCCACCTGCACCAGTTCGCCGGCACTGGCGCGCGCCTGGAACCAGTCCTCCACGAAGCCCGGGGCCCAGCCGCCGGTGCCGAAGTTCGCGCTGCCCACCATGGCGATCACGCCAGGGTAGGACTGCAGGAAGCCTTCCTTCGACTTGACCGGCCGGCCGTGGCTGAGCAGCAGGAACTGGATGGCATACAGCAGCTGCGATTTGGCATCCGCATGCAGTGCGAAGTAGCCCTTGTCCTCGACGATGGCCTCGGCCAGGCGGCGGATGGCCGCGGGCATCCGCGCATCGGGCCACTGCTCGCACAGCTTGTGCAACCGAGAGTTGAAGGGCGCGCTGCGCACATGCGCCAGCGCGTCGTTCTTGACGTCTTCGGGGTCGTCTTCGTACACGGCTTCGTGCACCAGGCCGCGCACGAAGCTCTCGAAATCCGGCGCGAGCGGTGTGATGCGGTAGCCGCCCTCCTGGTCGACATGCACCACCGCAGGCTCGCCGGACGGCCCGCAGGCGCGGTAGTCGAGCGCGATCATGTCGTGGCCAGCCGAGGGGCAGTCGCCAAAATAGACACCGATGTCCGGGTAGTCCCATTGCTCGATCTTGAAGCGGCTGCCCAGGCCGCCGCACAGGCTCCACTGCTTGTCGAAGCCGATGCCCTTGAAGGCGCTGATGGCCACATGGTCCTCGGCCCAGGAGGTAGGCTGCTCCGAGGGAAAGCAGCGCCTGGACGGGATGCCGCCGTTCTGCGACTGCATCAGCGCAACGTAGCTGGCCGGCAGCCGGTAGCCCAGCGCGGCCTCCACCGCGGCAATGGCCGCGGGCGTGGGCGGCGGCTCCACATACTCCTTGCGCGCGTAGTCGCTGTCGTCCCAGAAGCCGGACAGATCGAAGCCCGAAAACGGCGTGGCCCTGGTGTTCATGCGCCCTGCCCCCCCTCTCCTTGCGCGGCACGCGCCTTGTCGAGCAAAAATTCGATGCACAGGCGCACGGCGCGTGTCTGGTGGCGGTTGGGCATGTACAGCAAGTGCATGCGCGTGCCGAAGATGCTCAGGCGGTAGTCGTCCAGCGTGGTCAGCACCTCGCCCGACTCGATGGCGTCCTTCACCACGTAGTCCGGCACCAGGCCCACCCCCAGGCCAGCGAGGACGCCCTGGCGCAAGAAGGGGAAGTGCTCGGAGATCAGCGTGGGCTCCAGCAGCAGCTCCTGCCGTTCTTCGCCCTGGTAGGCGCTCAGGCGCAGTTGCCGTCCCGTCACGCCGGCGGTGATCAGCGGGGCGCTGCGCAGCTCGAACAAGGTCTGGGGCAGCCCATGCTGCTGCGCAAACGCGCGCGAGGCGCAGGCGATGTAGCGCACGGTGCCCAGACTGCGCGCCACCAGGGACAGCGGAGGCTCCTGGATCACGCGGATGGCGATGTCCACCTCGTCGCGCAGGTTGTCGGCGCGGTTCTCGAACAGCACGTCCAGCACGATGCCGGGGTACAGGCGCTTGAACTCGATCAGCCAGTCGCTCATCACGATCTGACCATAGCCGCTGGGCACGCTGATGCCCACCCGCCCCTGCAGGCCCTGCCCCAGGGTGGCGATGGTCTCGCGCGCGGCCAGCATCTCGTTCTGGATGCTGCGGCCGTGCTCGTACAGGCGCATCCCCACCTCGGTGGGCTCGACCCGGCGCGTGGTGCGCCGCACCAGCTGCACGCCCACGGATTTTTCGAGCTGGGTCAGGTGGTAGCTGACATTGGCGCGCGACACCTTGAGCTTGCGCGCAGCCTGGCTCAGGTTGCCGCTGTCGATGATTTCGACCAGCAAGGCCAGAGAGTGGGAATCCATGAAATTATTGTCTTAATTATTTTGACAGTCTGTCAATTAGAGAAGGGATTGTTATAAATCATTGTCACCGCAAGAATCCCGGTTTTCCAAAAGCCCATAGAGGAGACATGCGCGTGACCCTTCCAGCCCCTGCTTCTGTCGTTCGGTGGACCCCGCAAGAGGGCGTGCTGCTGGTCAGTGTGGACAACCCGCCGGTGAATGCCCTGGGGGCCGCCGTGCGCCGGGGGCTGATGGCCGCGATTGCCCAGGCCGAGGCCGATGCCGGCATCCAGGCCGTGCTGATCGTGGGCGAAGGCCGCGCCTTCATTGCCGGGGCCGACATCCGCGAGTTCGGCAAACCGCCCGTGCCACCTGCGCTGCCCGAGGTCTGCCAGGCCATCGAGGCCTGCAGCAAGCCGGTGGTGGCCGCCATCCATGGCGCGGCGCTGGGCGGTGGGCTGGAAGTGGCCCTGTCGGCCCACTACCGGCTGGCGCTGCCCGGGGCCCGACTGGGCCTGCCCGAGGTGTTGCTGGGGCTGCTGCCCGGCTCCGGCGGCACGCAGCGCGCGCCGCGCCTCATGGGGGTGAAGGCCGCCACCGAACTCATGCTCAGCGGCAAGCACCTGGGCGCCCAGGCGGCGCTGACGGCTGGCCTGGTGGATGCGCTGGCTGAGGGCGACGACCCCGTGGCCGCGGGCCTGGCCTACGTGCGCGAATTGCTGGCTCGCCGGGCACCGGCGCGCCCCACCAGCGCCCTGCCCGGCCGCCTGGCCGACAAAGCTGCGGCCCAGGCCGAACTCGATGCCCTCAAGACCGAGACCGCCAAGTCCGCGCGCGGCCTGTTCTCGCCCCTGAAGATCATCGACTGCGTACAGGCCGCGCTGGATCTGCCCTTTGACGAGGCCCTGAAGTTCGAACGCGCCCAGTTCATGGCTTGCCTGGACAGCCCGCAGCGCGCCGGCCTGATCCATGCCTTTTTTGCCGAGCGCGAAGTGGTCAAGGTGCCCGAGGCCAAGGCGGCTGCGCCACGCCCCTTCACGTCCATCGCCGTGATCGGCGGCGGCACCATGGGCGCCGGCATCACCGTGTCGGCCCTCGACGCGGGCTTGCCCGTGACCATGATCGAGCGCGACGAGGCGTCCATCGCGCGCGGCCGGGCGCACGTGGAGAAGGTCTACGACGCCCTGGTGGCCAAGGGCCGCATGAGCGCCGAGGCCAAGGCCGCCACCATGGCGCGCTACAACGGCAGCACGCGCTATGAGGACATTGCCGGCGCCGACCTGGTGATCGAGGCGGTATTCGAGGACATCGAGGTCAAGAGAACCGTGTTCCGCGAGCTCGACCGCGTCTGCAAGCCCGGCGCCGTGCTGGCGACCAATACCTCGTACCTGGATATCGACGCCATCGCGGCCGCCACGGCGCGCCCAGAGGACGTGATCGGCTTGCACTTCTTCAGCCCCGCCAACATCATGAAGCTGCTGGAGATCGTGGTGCCCGCCCGGGTCAGCGCCGACGTGGTGGCCACCGCCTTCGAGCTGGCCAAGCGGCTCAAGAAGGTGCCGGTGCGCGCCGGCGTGTGCGACGGCTTCATCGGCAACCGCATCCTGGCCGTGTACAAGCAGGCGGCCGACTACCTGATGGAAGACGGCGCCAGCCCCTACGAGATCGACGCGGCCGTGCGCGCCTTCGGCTACCCCATGGGACCTTTCCAGGTGACCGACCTGGCGGGCGGCGACATCGGCTGGGCCACGCGCAAGCGCCGCGCCGCCACGCGCGACCCCAAGGCCCGCTATGTGGAGATTGCCGACCGCATCTGCGAGCGCGGCTGGTTCGGCCAGAAGACCGGCCGGGGCTTTTACCTCTACCCGGAGGGTGCCCGCGTGGGGCAGAGCGACCCCGAGGTGCTGGCCATCGTCGATGCCGAGCGCGCCAGGAAGGGCGTGGTGCCGCGCCCCTTCAGCGCCGACGACATCATGCGCCGCTACATGGCCGCCATGGTCAACGAAGGCGCCAAGGTGGTGGCCGAGGGCATTGCCCTGCGCCCGCTGGACGTGGACGTGACCTTCCTGTCCGGCTACGGCTTTCCGCGCCACCGTGGCGGCCCCATGAAATGGGCCGACATGCAGGGCCTGCCCCAGGTGCTGGCCGACATCCGCGAATTCGCCAAGGACGACCCGCTGTTCTGGCAGCCCGCCCCCTTGCTCGAACAGCTGGTGGCCGAAGGCCGCAATTTCGACAGCCTGAACCAAACCACCGCCTGAACCAGGAGACACATCCCATGCGCGAAGCCGTCATCGTTTCCACCGCCCGCACCCCGCTGGCCAAGTCGCACCGCGGCGAATTCAATGCCACGCCGGCCGCCCAACTGGCCGCCTTCTCCGTCACGGCGGCCGTCGAGCGCTCGGGCGTGGACCCCGAGCTGTTCGAGGACTTCATCCTGGGCTGCGGCAACCCCGATGGCTTCCAGGGCCGCAACCTCGGCCGCCAGACCGTGCTGCGTGCCGGGCTGCCGCTGTCGGTGGCGGGCACCACGGTCACGCGCTTTTGCGCCTCGGGCCTGCAGTCCATCGCCATCGCGGCCGGCCGCATCGTGGCCGAGGGCGTGCCGGCGATGGTCGCGGGCGGGGTGGAAACCATCTCCGGTATCCGCCCGGGCAACAACCTGCCCAGCGACATGGACCCTTGGCTCGTGGAGCACAAGCCTGCCCTGTACATGGCCATGATCGACACGGCCGACGTGGTGGCGCACCGCTACGGCATCTCGCGCGAGGACCAGGACGCCTTCTCGCTGCAGAGCCAGCAGCGCACGGCGGCGGCGCAGGCAGCGGGCCTGTTCGACGATGAAATCATCCCCTGTGCCACGCGCATGGCCGAGAAGAACAAGGACACCGGCGAGGTCACCTACCGCGACGTGGTCGCCACACGCGACACCTGCAACCGCCCCGGCACCACGCTCGAAGGCTTGGCGGCACTGGAGCCTGTGAAGGGTCCGAACCAGTTCGTCACGGCCGGCAATGCCTCGCAGCTGTCCGATGGCTCGTCGGCCTGCGTGCTGATGGAGGCCAGGGAGGCCGAGCGCCTGGGCCTGCAGCCGTTGGGCGCTTTCCGCGGCATGGCCGTGGCCGGCTGCGAGCCCGACGAAATGGGCATCGGCCCGGTGTTCGCCGTGCCCAAGCTGCTGGCGCGCCATGGTCTCACGGTCGAGGACATCGGCCTGTGGGAGCTCAACGAGGCCTTCGCCTCCCAGGCCCTGTACTGCCAGCGCCGGCTGGGCATCCCGATGGAGCGGCTCAACGTCAACGGCGGCGCGATCTCCATCGGTCACCCCTTCGGCATGACGGGTGCCCGCCTGGCCGGCCACATCCTGCTCGAAGGCCGGCGCCGCAAGGCGAAATGGGGCGTGGTGACCATGTGCATCGCGGGTGGCATGGGTGCCGCCGGCCTGTTCGAGATTTTCTGAAGCGAGGCACGACATGGATCTGCAATTCACCCCTGAAGAACAGGCCTTCCGCGAGGAAGTGCAGGCCTTTCTGAAAGACAAGCTGCCCGCCGCCCTGGCGCACAAGGTCAAGGCCGGACAGCGCCTGACCAAGGCCGACCAGGAGGAGTGGCATGCCATCCTCAACGCGCGCGGCTGGCTGGCCAACCACTGGCCCGAGCAATACGGCGGCCCCGGCTGGGGTGCGGTGCAGAAGTTCATCTTCGACACCGAGTGCGCCGTGGCCGGCGGGCCGCGCATCGTGCCCTTCGGCGTCAACATGCTGGGCCCGGTGCTCATCAAGTACGGCAACGAGGCGCAAAAGCAGTACTGGCTGCCGCGCATCCTGAGCGGTGCCGACTGGTGGTGCCAGGGTTACTCCGAGCCGGGCTCGGGCTCGGACCTGGCCTCGGTGAAAACCACGGCGGTGCGTGGCGTGGATGCAGAGGGCGAGCACTACATCGTCAATGGCCAGAAGACCTGGACCACCCAGGGCCAGCACGCCAACATGATCTTCTGCCTGGTGCGCACCGACCGCGAGGCCAAGGCCCAGTCGGGCATCAGCTTCTTGCTGGTGGACATGGGCACCCCTGGCGTGGAAGTGCGCCCCATCCGCACGCTCGACGGCGACCGCGAGGTCAACGAGGTGTTCTTCACCGACGTGCGTGTGCCGGCGGAGAACCTGGTGGGTGAGGAGAACAAAGGCTGGACCTATGCCAAGTACCTGCTGACCTACGAGCGCACCGGCATTGCCGGCGTGGGCTTCTCAGTGGCCGCGCTGGAAAAGCTCAAGGTCATCGCCGCCAAGGTGCAGCGCAACGGCCGCCCGCTGGACCAGGACCCGCAGTTCGCCACCCGCATGGCCAAGGTCGAGATCGACCTGGAGAACATGAAGACCACCAACCTGCGCGTGATTGCGGCCGTGGCGGGCGGCGGCGTGCCGGGGGCCGAGAGCTCCATGCTCAAGATCCGCGGCACCGAGATCCGCCAGGAGATCCTGTCGCTGATCCGCCGCGCCATGGGCCCCGCGGCCCTGCCCTACATCGAGGAGGCGCAGCACCAGGACATGGCCGATCCGTTGACCGGCCCCGACGAGGCGGCCACGGCGGCAGCCAACTACTTCAACTACCGCAAGCTGTCGATCTTCGGCGGCTCCAATGAAATCCAGAAGAACATCATCTCCAAGATGATCCTGGGCCTGTGAGGTGGATGCGATGAACTTTGAACACACCGAAGACCGCCGCATGCTGGCGGACACCCTGGACCGCTTTGTCGCCGGGCAGTGCCCTGTGGAGACCCGCAACGCCATCGCCTATGGCGCAACCGGCATGTCGGGTACCTTGTGGGGGCAGTTTGCCGAGCTGGGTGCCATTGGCGCCCTCTTCCCCGAAGCCGATGGCGGCTTTGGCGGCGCCGGTTTCGACATTGCCGTGGTCTTCGAGGCCCTTGGCCGCGGCCTGGTGGTGGAGCCCTTTCTCGGGGCGCTGCTGGTGGGGCGGGCCCTGGGCGCCGTGGGTACGCCCGCGCAGAAGGAACGCATCGCCAGCCTGATCGACGGCAGCACCGTGGCCGCGCTGGCGCACGACGAACCGGGCAGCCACTACGAACTGGCACGCGTCGCCACGCAGGCAGTGCGCAATGGCCAGGGCTGGGTGCTGTCGGGCGCCAAGGCCGTGGTTGTGCAGGGCGGCACGGCGCAGCTGCTGCTGGTGTCGGCCCGCACGGCAGGCGCGGTGGACAGCGAGGACGGCATTTCGCTGTTCCTCGTGCCGGCCGATGCGCCGGGCGTTGAACGCCGGGACTACGGCCGCATCGACGGTGGGGGTGCCGCCGACATCAGCTTCACCAACGTGGAACTGGGCCCCGATGCGCTGCTGGGCACCGAAGGCCAGGGCCTGGCCACGCTGGAGCTGGCCGTGGGCTGGGGTGTGCTGGCCCTGTGCGCCGAGGCGCTGGGCGCCATGGAAGTGGCCAAGAAGGACACGCTCGAATACCTGCAGACGCGCAAGCAGTTCGGCGTGCCGATCGGCAGCTTCCAGGCGCTGCAGCACCGCATGGCCGATCTGCTGCTGGAGGTGGAGCAGGCGCGCTCGGCCGTGATCAACGCCGCGGCCGCCATGGATGGCGAGCGCCTGGCGCGCGAGCGCGCGCTGTCGGCCGCCAAGTTCACCATCGGCCGCATCGGAGCGCTGGTGTCCGAGGAAAGCATTCAAATGCATGGGGGCATCGGCATGACCTGGGAGCTCCCGCTGTCGCACTATGCCAAGCGGCTGGTGATGATCGACCACCAGCTGGGCGATGAAGATCACCACCTGGCGCGCTACATGGCTTTGGGCGCCGGCACACAAGGAGACTGAACATGGCGACCACCCAAGAACCGAACCAGGGCCTGGACCTGCCCCTCGAAGGCGTGCGTGTGCTGGACCTCTCGCGCGTCTTCGCCGGGCCGCTGTGCGGCCAGGTGCTGGCCGACTTCGGCGCCGAGGTCATCAAGGTCGAGCACCCCGGCCGCGGCGACGACACGCGCGACTGGGGCATGCGCATCGGCAAGACCGAGACCACCTACTACAACAGCATGAACCGCAACAAGCGGTCGATCACGCTGGACCTGCAAAGCCCGGAGGCCCTGAAGATCATCCACAGCCTGCTGCCGCAGGTCGACGTGGTGATCCACAACTTCAAGACCGGCGGCGCTGAGAAGCTGGGCCTGGGCTACGAGCAGCTCCGGGCCATTCGGCCCGACCTGGTCTACTGTGCCGTGGCCGGCTACGACGCGAGCGGCCCCGAGGCCAAACGCCCCGGCTACGACCTGGTGATCCAGGGCGAGGCCGGCCTGATGGCGCTGAACGGCGAAGCCGAGCGGCCGCCGCTGAAGTTCGGCGTGGCCGTGGTGGACCTCGTGACCGGCATGCATGCGGCCCAGGCCGTGCTGGCCGCCCTGTTCCGCCGCGAGCGCACGGGCAAAGGCCGGCTGATCGAAATGGCGCTGTACGACTGCGGCATCATGGTCACGGGCTACTACGGGCTCGACGCGCTGCAGCTCGGCCGCGACCCGGCGCGCTACGGCAACGCCCACCCCTCCATCGTGCCCTACGGCATGTTCGAGGCGGCCGACGGCCCGCTGATCATTGCCGTGGGCAACAACACGCAGTTCGACAAGTTCTGCCGCACGGTCATCGAGCGGCCCGATATCGTCGAGGACCCGCGCTTTGCCACCAATGTGGAGCGCGCCAGGAACCGGCCAGCCCTGGTGCCTCTGCTCAACGGCATGATCCGCTCGCTGCCGCGCGATGTGCTGCTTGAACGCATGACAACGGCCGGCATCCCCTGCGGCCGGGTTGCGGGCCTGCACGAGGCCTTGACCAGCCAGCGCACGCGCCAGAGCGGCCTGGTGCAGGACATGCCCCACCCCGTGACCGGCACCACGCCCGTGTTCGCACCGCCCTACCGGCTGGACGGCCAGCGCCTGCCGCTGCGCAATGCGCCGCCCACGCTGGGCGAGGGCACGCGCGAGGTGCTGCAGCGCTTGCTGGCCTTGGGCGAGGACGAGCTGCAGCGCTTGCAGCAAAGCGGCGTGCTAACCCTTCCAGCCGCCTGACACCAGACATCACAACACCGAGACAAGACCATGAGCACCTCTTTCAACCGCCGCACCGCCCTGCAGGGTTTGGCTGCCCTGAGCGGCGCGGGCCTGCTGGGCAGCAGCCTGGCCCAGCCTGCCAAGGACGCAGCCTGGCCCGCCAACCTCATCAAGCTGGTCGTACCCTTCCCGGCCGGGGGACCCACCGACACGGCCTCGCGCATCGTCGGGCAGAAGCTGGCCGAGCGCCTCAAGCAGGCCGTGGTGGTGGAAAACCGCCCCGGCGCCTCGGGCTCCATCGCCGCGTTGCAGGTGGCCAAGGCCGAGCCCGACGGCTATACGCTGATGATGCTGGCCACCCCCACCCTGCTGGCGCCCCACCTGTACAAGAAGACGGGCTACGACACGGTGAAGGACTTCGCCCCCGTGGCCACAGTCTACGACCTGCCCATCGTCGTGGTGGTCAACCCCACCCAGCTGCCCGAGGTGACCGACCTGCGCAAGCTGATCGCCAACGCCAAGGCGCAGAAGGCCCCGCTCAACTACACCAGCTCGGGCGCGGGCAGCTTCGGCCACCTGAGCATGGAGCTGCTCAAGCAGATGGGCGGCTTCGACATGCAGCATGTGCCCTACAAGGGCGGCGTGCCAGCCATCACCGACACCATCGGTGGCCAGGTGCCGGTGATGTACGCCGACCTGGTAGCGGCACTGCCCCACATCAAGGCCGGCAAGCTGCGCGCCATCGCCATCGGGTCGCCCCAGCGCGTGGCCATGCTGCCCGATGTGCCGACCATCGCCGAGCAGGGTTTCAAGGGCTATGACGCCGTCTCCTGGGGCGGCCTGCTGGCCCCCGCAGGCACGCCCAAGGCCGTGGTGGATCGCATCGCCAATGAAGTGCGGCAGATCCTGGCCGACAAGGAGATCCAGGAGAAGCTGCTGAACGCGGGTGCCATCGCCCGTTTCCAGGACCCGGCGCAGATGGGCCAGCATGTGCAGCAGGACTATGCCAAGTGGGGCCAGCTGATTCGCGACAAGGGCATTGCACCGGAGTGACACGGCCATGAAAACACGCATCACCGAACTCTTCGGCATCGAGCACCCCATCATCCAGGGGGGCATGCACCATGTGGGCCTGGCCGAGCTGGCATCGGCCGTCTCCAACGCGGGCGGCCTGGGCATGGTCACCGGGCTGACCCAGCGCACGCCCGAACTGCTGGCCCGCGAGATCGCGCGCTGCCGCGCCATGACGGACAAGCCCTTCGGCGTGAACCTGACCTTTCTGCCCTCGGTCAACCCGCCCGATTACCCGGGCTATGTGAAGGCCATCATCGAAGGCGGCGTGAAGGTCGTCGAGACCGCGGGCAACAACCCGCAGAAATGGCTGCCGGCGCTCAAGGAGGCCGGCATCAAGGTCATCCACAAGTGCACCTCGGTGCGCCATGCGCTCAAGGCCCAGGCCATCGGCTGCGATGCGATCAGCGTGGATGGCTTCGAGTGCGGCGGCCACCCGGGCGAGGACGACGTGCCCAACTTCATCCTGCTGCCGCGGGCGGCGGAAGAGCTGGGCATCCCCTTCGTCGCATCGGGCGGGATGGCCGACGGCCGCTCGCTCGTGGCCGCGCTGGCCCTGGGCGCCGAGGGCATGAACATGGGCACGCGCTTCATCGCCACCCAGGAGGCGCCGGTGCACGAGAACGTCAAGCGCGCCATCGTCGCGGCCAGTGAGCTTGATACGCGCCTGGTCATGCGCCCGCTGCGCAACACCGAGCGGGTGCTCAGCAACGCGGCGGTGGAGCGGCTGCTGGCCAAGGAGCGCGAACTGGGCGCGGCCATCAGCTTCGAGGACATCCTGCCCGAGGTGGCCGGCGTCTACCCGCGCATCATGCAAAGCGGCGAGATGGACGCGGGCGCCTGGTCCTGCGGCATGGTGGCCGGCCTGATCCACGACGTGCCCACGGTGCAGCAACTGATCGACCGGACCATGGCCGAGGCCCATGCCCTGATCCACGAACGCCTGGCTGGCCTGGCCCGCTGAGTCCCAACACTTATTGAAGGAAGCCCCATGAAAATCCTCGTCCCTGTCAAGCGCGTGGTGGACTACAACGTCAAGGTCCGAGTCAAGTCGGACCAGACCGGTGTGGACATCGCCAACGTGAAGATGAGCATGAACCCCTTTGACGAAATCGCCGTCGAAGAGGCCGTGCGCCTCAAAGAAAAAGGCCTGGTCACCGAAGTCATCGCCGTCTCCTGCGGCGTGGCCCAGTGCCAGGAAACCCTGCGCACCGCCATGGCCATCGGCGCCGACCGCGCCATCCTGGTGGAAACCCCCGCCGACCTGGATCTGCAGCCCCTGGCCGTGGCCAAGCTCTTGAAGGCCCTGGTGGACAAGGAACAACCCGGCCTCGTGATCCTGGGCAAGCAGGCCATCGACGACGACGCCAACCAGACCGGCCAGATGCTGGCGGCCCTGGCCGACCTGCCCCAGGCCACGTTTGCCAGCAAGGTCGACCTGGCTGCCGACAAGGTCAGCGTCACCCGCGAAATCGACGGTGGCCTGGAAACCCTCTCCTTGTCCCTGCCCGCAGTCATCACCACCGACCTGCGTTTGAACGAGCCCCGCTACGTCACCTTGCCCAACATCATGAAGGCCAAGAAAAAGCAGCTGGACACCGTCAAGCCCGAAGACCTCGGTGTGGATGTGTCCCCCCGTCTGAAGACCCTCAAGGTCAGCGAACCGCCCAAGCGCGGTGCGGGCGTCAAGGTGGCCGACGTGGCCGCCTTGGTCGAGAAGCTCAAGAACGAAGCCAAAGTCATCTAAGGAGAACAAGAAATGACCGTACTCGTTATTGCTGAACACGACAACGCCAGCATCAAGGGCGCAACGCTCAACACCGTGACCGCCGCCATCGCCTGCGGTGGCGACGTGCACGTGCTGGTGGCCGGCCACAATGCCGCTGGCGCCGCAGCCGCAGCCGCACAAATCGCGGGTGTCGCCAAGGTCCTGCACGCCGACGCAGCCGGCCTGGCCCACGGCCTGGCCGAGAACGTGGCCGCCCAGGTCCTGGCCATCGCCAGCTCCTACAGCCACATCCTGTTCCCCGCCACCGCGGGCGGCAAGAACGTGGCCCCGCGCGTGGCGGCCAAGCTCGATGTGGCCCAGATCAGCGACATCACCAAAGTGATCTCTCCTGACACCTTCGAGCGCCCCATCTACGCGGGCAACGCCATTGCCACCGTGCAGAGCCAGGACGCCACCAAGGTCATCACCGTGCGCACCACGGGCTTCGATGCCGCAGCGGCCTCGGGTGGCAGTGCATCCACCGAAACGGCGGCGGCAACCGCCGACGCGGGCAAGAGCAGCTTTGTGGGCAGCGAGATCGCCAAGAGCGACCGCCCCGAGCTGACCGCCGCCAAGATCATCGTCTCCGGTGGCCGCGCCCTGGGCAGCAAGGAAAAGTTCGACGAAGTGATGACCCCGCTGGCCGACAAGCTGGGGGCTGCCATTGGCGCCAGCCGCGCGGCAGTCGATGCGGGTTACGCACCGAACGACCTGCAGGTGGGCCAGACGGGCAAGATCGTGGCGCCGCAGCTGTATGTGGCGGCCGGTATCTCCGGGGCCATCCAGCATCTGGCTGGGATGAAGGACTCCAAGGTGATCGTGGCGATCAACAAGGATGCGGAGGCGCCGATCTTCAGCGTGGCCGACTATGGGCTGGAGGCGGATCTGTTTGCGGCCGTGCCGGAGCTGGTCAAGGCGCTGTAAGGCGGCCGCGTCTGAGACATCAGGAGACAAACATGCACAACAACAAAGCCCTCAACCGCCGCCGCCTGCTGGCAGCCGCCACGGCCGGCATCGCCGCCACGGCCGCACCCGCCTGGGCCAACTCGGCCTGGCCCAGCAAGCCCATCCGCATCGTCGTGCCGTATACGGCCGGCGGCTTCACCGACCAGATGGCGCGCCTGCTCCAGGTCGGGCTGCAGCAGGCGCTGGGCCAGCCCATCGTCATCGACAACAAGCCGGGTGCCAACAGCATCATCGGCGTGGATGCGGTGGCCAAGGCGGCGCCCGACGGGCACACCTTTGCAGTGGTGATCGCCGCCTATGCAGCCAACACCACGCTGTACCCCAAGCTGCCCTACGACCCGAAGAAGGACCTGGTGGGCGTGTCGCTCATGGGGGTGTCGCCGCTCGTGGCCGCCGTCGCCACGAATGCCCCGTTCAAGACCACGGCGGAGCTCGTGGCCTATGGGCGCGCCAATCCGGGCAAGCTGAGTTTCGCGTCCTCGGGCGCGGGTTCGGCTGCGCACCTGACCTCGGAACTCATGCGCCTGGTCACCAAGGTGGACATGGTGCATGTGCCCTACAAGGGGGCGTCTCCGGCGCTGGCCGACCTCATGGGCGGGCAGATCCCCCTGTTCCTGGACCCGCCGCCCAACCTGATCCAGCCGGCCAAGGCCGGCAAGATCCGGCTGATCGGCGTGGCCAGCGACAAGCGCGTGCCGGCGCTGCCGGACGTGCCGACCTTCGGCGAGCAGGGCTACCCCGGCATCGTGGGCAGCACCTGGGCGGCCATGCTGGCGCCGGCCGGCGTGCCGCGCGAGATCGTGCAGCGCATGTCCACCGAGGTCGCGCGCATCATCCGCAGCGCCGAAGTCTCGCGCCGCCTGGAGCAGAGCATGGGCACCTTCGCGGAGGGCTCCACACCGCAGGAATGCGATGCCTTCATCGCCAGCGAGACCGCCAAATGGGCCAAGGTCATCCGCGAGGCCAATGTGGTCGTGGACTGATTCAGGCAAATAACGATTGCTCCCGGCGCCTATGCGCCGCATCTGCCTTCTCCTACAAGGTCAAAGGCGGCCGCTTCGTACCATCCATCATCCCTGCCGCTGCGGCTGCCTGCAGCCAGGCCACCCATTTGGCCCGAGGTGCCGCCATGATGACGGATTCGAAAAACCTGTTCAGCACCGCCCAGGCCTTGCCTGGCGCGCTGGCGTCCATGGGTTCCGCTCCGGTCATCAGGCAGTTGCGCCACCTGGTGGTCAGCGGGCTGGCGGACCTGCCCCTGCCGGGCACGGGCCGTACGCTGGAGCGCTGGCAGGCGCTGAGCGTGGTGGCTGGCCACGATCTGTCGCTGGCCAGGCTGTACGAGAGCCATACCGACGCTTTGGCCATCCTGCGCGAACTGGGGTATGAAGAACACACCCGTGGCGCCGTCTGGGCCATGTGGGCCGCGGAATCGCCCGGGCGCCGCCTGGCAGCCACCGACCGGGGCGCCGAGGGCATCGTGCTCTCGGGCTCCAAGGCTGCATGCGCGGGCGCCCTGGGGGCCAGCCATGCCCTGCTCACGGCCTGGCTGCCAGGGCAGCAACCGCAGCTCATGGTGGTGGAACTGGACCACCCCAGCGTGGGCATCCATACCAATGACTGGCATGCCGTGGGCATGGCGGACACGGGCAGCGCGGACGTCAGCTTCCACAACACGCCTGCGACCCGGCTCGGGGCCCCTGGCGATTTCATGCGGCGCAGCGGCTACTGGCATGGCGCGGCAGGCATCGCGGCATGCTGGCATGGCGGCATCCGTGCGGCGGCCCATGTGCTCTTTGCCGCGGTGCAGCAGTGCCCGCCCAGCCACCCTCTGCACACGATGCGCGCGGCTGCCTTGGCCAAGGTCGATGTGGCCCTGCACAGCAGCGCCGCCGTACTGCGCGACAGCGCGGCCTGGATCGACGCCCACCCTCGCGATGCCGCCATGGCCCTGGCCCTGCGCACCCGGCAGGCCGTGGAAAGCAGCGCCTGGCGCGTATTGCAGGAAGCCGGGCGGGCGTTGGAAGGCACGGCGTTCAGCCGGAGCGCATTCTTCGCGCGTATGGCGGCAGACCTGCCGGCCTTCATGCGCCAGAGCCAGGGTGGCGACCGCGACGAGGCGGCCCTGTCCGGTGCACTCCTCGCCCAGGACGCGCCGCCCCTGTGGGCCCTGTGACGGTGCGCGCTGCTCGCGGTGCCGTCCTACACTCTGGGCGTGCGCTGCTTCATACCATAAGGATGTCGATACCGCAGTCGACTTCCACCGCCTGCCCCGTGCAGGCAGAAAGCCCGCTTCATGCGGGCTTTCTTTTTTGCTGCACCGCGTCGAAACCCCTTCCGCCCCAGGGCTGTTGCGAATAGTTGCCCCGGCGCCGCAGCCCGAGGTTCAGAATGGATTCTCGCCAAACACGCGGGGGTCCTATGCCGATGGAGTACCTGAAAGTGATCGCTATGGAGATGCTTCCATACGATGTGGACGACGAAGCCGGCGTGGACATGCTACGGGTGCTGGAAGCTGCCGGCATGGTGGAAGTGCAGTTCGCGCCCGGGCGTGGCAGCCCTGCCCGCGTGGTCGCCGTCACCGGCCTGGGCCGGGCCTCGCTGCTTGCCGAAACCGCCAAACAGGTGATCCGACGACAGCGCAGCCCCGAGGTGTCTTCGGCATGGGCGGCGCTGTCCTGACCTGCTGATTCGGCATCGCCGCGGCGCAGCATTCGCTGCAAATCCCTTTTTTCTAGGGCCTGTCCCCTGCGGCTGGCAGGCCGGGTGTGCTTTGCGCCACGCATGGTGCATGCGCCTGCGCTTCAAAAGGCGTCCCTCCGGTCACAGGCGTTGCACGACGGTAAGGAGCGCAGTCGCCGCTGAGGGCGGCGGGGTTGTTCATGGCCCGTTACTGCCCCGTGCCTGCCAGCCGGCAGGCGTCTGGAGGGCGCGTTGGCCCCCTGCCTTTCGCTACACCGCAACCTCGAAAACCGCGTAGGCAAACGCCTACCTGAGCACGCGCGGCGGTCTTGCATTGGCATATTGCACTGCAGCAGAACATGGAGGCCAACCACCCGTCACCATGAACGTCGCAGCGCACTCCACCCCCCTTGCAGCCACTGCGGCTGCGGTGTCATCCCACTTCCGGCAACATGAAGTGCTGGGTGCGCACACCGATCCAGCGGGCACCCTGTTCACGGTATGGGCACCCAATGCCTGGCAGGTGCAGGTGATCGGCAGCTTCAACAACTGGACCCCCTTGGCCATGCAGCGCACGCAGGACGGATCCGGCCGCTGGAGCGTCCGGGTCGAAGGCGCGGGCCATGGCGACCTGTACAAGTACCGCATCCAGGACGCGCAGGGCCAATGGATCGAGAAGGCGGACCCCTATGCCACCCGGCAGGAACACCCGCCCGGCACGGCTTCACAGATCTGGAGACTCGACTACGAGTGGAACGACCGTGCCTGGATGGCAGCCCGCGGCGAACGGCAGGCGCTGGCAGCGCCCATGTCCATCTACGAGGTGCATCTGGGCTCCTGGCAGCGCCAGGAAGACGGCCGATTTCTCAACTACCGCGACATCGCTCAGCGCCTGGCCGCGCACTGCACGGCTCTGGGCTTCACCCATGTCGAGCTGATGCCGGTCACGGAACACCCTTTCTATGGCTCGTGGGGTTACCAGACCACCGGCTACTTCGCGCCCACGGCCCGCTACGGCAACCCGCAGGACCTGATGGTGCTGGTGGACACGCTGCACCAGCACGGCATCGGCGTGCTGCTCGACTGGGTGGTGTCGCACTTTCCGTCCGACGCGCACGGCCTGGCCCGCTTCGATGGCACGGCCCTGTACGAACACGAAGACCTGCGCAAGGGCTTCCACCCCGAGTGGAACAGCCTGATCTTCAACTACGGTCGCTACGAGGTGCGTGACTTCCTCATCAGCAACGCCCTGTTCTGGCTGGGCAAGTACCACTTCGACGGCATCCGCGTGGATGCCGTGTCGTCCATGCTCTACCTGGACTTCGCGCGCAAGCCCGGCGAATGGGTGCCCAACGCCGATGGCGGGCACCAGAACTGGGAAGCCGTGCGCTTTCTTCAGGACCTCAACTGCGCCGTCTACGCCGAGTTCCCGGACGTGCATGTGATCGCCGAGGAGTCCACGGCCTGGGCCGGCGTGTCGCGCCCGGTGCATGCGAATGGCCTGGGCTTCGGCATGAAGTGGAACATGGGCTGGATGAACGACACGCTGCGCTACATGCGCCGTGACCATGTGCACCGCCATTGGCATGAGGGCGACATCCGCTTTTCCATGGTGTATGCCTTCGACGAGAACTTCGTGCTGGCGCTCTCGCACGACGAAGTGGTCTACGGCAAGCGCAGCCTGCTATCGCGCCAGCCTGGCGACCAGTGGCAGCGTTTTGCCGGGCTGCGCACCCTGTACGGAATGATGTGGTCGCACCCGGGCAAGAAGCTCTTGTTCATGGGCGGCGAGTTCGGCCAGGTGGACGAATGGCACCACGAGCGCACGCTGGACTGGCACCTTTGGGCCAAGGCCCGCCACAGCGGCATGGCGCGCTGGGTGACCGACCTGAACCACATCTACCGCGAGCGCCCGGCCCTGCATGCGCACGATTTCGACGCCGAAGGCTTTGCCTGGGCGCCCATGGCACCGCACCAGACCACCGTGCTGGCCTTCATCCGCCGCGCAGGCGACGACATCGTGCTGGCCGTGCACAACCTTACGCCGCAGCCAGTGGCCGCATTGCGGGTGGGCGTGCCGGTGGCCGGCCGCTGGCACGAACTGCTGAACAGCGATGCGGAGCCCTATGGCGGCAGCGGCATGGGCAACTTCGGCGGGGTGGATGCGACCCCCACCCCACTCGAAGGCCAGCCGGCCCATCTGCACCTGACCGTGCCCCCTCTTTCGACCGTTCTTCTTTCCAACCGCCCCACCAGGGCTTGATTCTTCACTGGAGCTGATGCTATGTCGCGTACCCGAAATGTGTTGGCGATCGTGATGGCCGGGGGCGAAGGCTCCCGCCTGCACCCCCTGACGGCCGAGCGCTGCAAGCCGGCAGTGCCCTTCAACGGCAAGCACCGCATCGTGGACTTCGTGCTGTCCAACCTGGTCAACTCGGAGATCTATTCGATCTACCTGCTGGTGCAGTACAAGTCGCAGTCGCTGATCGAGCATATCCGCAGCTCCTGGACCATGACGCGCTTCATCCCCCAGCACTTCGTGACGGTGGTGCCGCCGCAGATGCGCAACGGTCCCGAGTGGTTCCAGGGTACGGCCGACTCGGTCTACCAGAACATCCACCTGATCGAATCTTTCCAGCCCGACATCGTGGCCGTGTTTGGTGCCGACCACATCTACCGCATGGACGTGCGCCAGATGGTGGACTTCCACCGTGCCAGCCAGGCCCACGTGAGCGTGGCCACCCTGCCCGTGCCACTGTCGCAATGCAACCAGTTCGGCATCGTCGAGGTGGACGCGCACCACCGCATCGGCAACTTCGTGGAAAAGCCCAAGAACACGCGCCCCATGCCCGGCAGCAGCACGCACGCCCTGGCCTCCATGGGCAACTACCTGTTCAATGCCGACGTGCTGCTCGATGCGCTGAAAAAGGCGCACGCCACCGGCCACAGCGACTTCGGCCGCGATATCCTGCCCACCATGCTGCAATCGCACCGGCTCATGGCCTATGACTTCACTGCCAACGAAATCCCTGGCACGGCGCCCTATGAAGAGCATGCCTACTGGCGCGACGTGGGCACCATCGACGCCTACTTCGATGCGCATTTCGACACCCTGGGCGCCACGCCCCGCTTTCGCATGACCAACCGCGAGTGGCCCATCTACGCCAGCCCCGACCAGGCCGAGTCGGCACAGATCGAGAACGGCGTGATCCACCGCTCTGTGGTGGGCTCGGGCAGCATCGTCGATGGCGCCACCCTCGATCACGCCATGCTGCGCCGCTCGGTGTTGGTGGAACGCGATGCGACGCTGGAGCATTGCATCGTCATGGAGCGCTCGCGCATCGGCCAGGGCGCCCACGTGCGCCGCGCCATCATCGACCAGGACAACGATATTCCCCCGGGCGAGCGCATCGGCTTCGACGAGGCCGAGGACCGCCGCCGCTTCCACGTGACGGAGAGTGGCATCGTGGTTGTGCCCCGGCAGTTCTTTCCGACGCGCAGCGCACTCGTGAGCAATACGCTGAAGGTGGACCGGGTACGCCAGCCCGTGCCGGCCGCCCTGGGCAGCAACTTCAAAGCTGCTGCATGAAGCCCGAAGTGCATGCCGCAGGCCCACTGCCCACCACCTTCAAGCGGGTACGCCCGGTGAGGCAGGTCGAACCCGGACGCCCCTGGCCTCTTGGTGCGACGGCGGACAAACTGGGCGTGAACTTCGCGGTGTATTCCTCGGTGGCGACATGCGTGGAAATTTGCCTTTTTTCCGAGAATGACCGGGAAATGGAGCGCATCGCCCTGCCCTGCCTGACCGACGACGTATGGCATGGCCACGTGGCGGGCCTCAAGGCCGGGCAGAAATACGGGCTGCGCGTGCACGGCCCCTATGAACCAGATGCCGGCCAGCGCTGCAATCCGGCCAAACTGCTCATGGACCCCTTTGCCCGGGCCCTGGACCGCCCGGTGCGGGGCGCGGCCGACCAGTTCGGGTACGAACTCGCCCAACCCGACGAAGACCTGGTGCGCAGTGCCCTGGACAATGGCCGCACGGCCCCCAAGTGCCGCGTGGTGCGCTCGCGCTTTGACTGGGGCGACGACCGCCCGCCCCGTGTGCCAGCGCGCGACACGGTGTTCTACGAGGTGCATGCCAAGGGTTTCACGCAGACCCATCCGGGCGTGCCGGAAAAGCTGCGCGGCACTTATGCCGGCCTGGCATCGCCCGCCGCGATCGCACACTTCAAGCAACTGGGCGTTACCAGCATCGAACTGCTGCCCGTGCAGGCCTTCATCGACGACCACCGCCTGGTGGAGATGCAACTGGCCAACTATTGGGGCTACAACACCGTGGCCTTTTTCGCGCCCGAGCCGCGCTATGCGGCGCATGCCGGTTCCGACGGCGGGGTCGATGAATTCAAGGCCATGGTCAAGGCGCTGCACGCCGCAGGGCTGGAGGTGATCCTGGACGTGGTCTACAACCACACCGGCGAAGGCAACCACCTGGGCCCCACGCTCAGCCTCAAGGGTATTGACCACGCCGCCTACTACCGGCTGGCCGAGGACCGCCGCATGTGCATGGACTACACCGGCACCGGCAACACCGTGGACACCAGCAGCCCGCCCGCGCTGCAATTGGTGATGGACAGCCTGCGCTACTGGGTGCAGGAGATGCATGTGGACGGCTTTCGCTTCGACCTGGCCTCGGCCCTGGGGCGTGACGCGGCCGGTGCCTACACCCTGCGCGCGCCGTTCTTTGCCGCGCTGGCGCAGGACCCGGTGCTCTCGCGCACCAAGCTGATCGCCGAGCCCTGGGACCTGGGACCCTATGGCTACCAGCTGGGCGGCTTTCCCGTCGGCTGGATGGAGTGGAACGGCCGCTACCGCGATGCCGTGCGCGATTACTGGATCAATGCGGACGGCAGCCTGCCGGCCTTCGCGGCCTGCCTGTGCGGCTCGGCCGACATGTACCAGCCGCGCCGGCGCCGGCCCACGGCCAGCGTGAACATGGTCACCGTGCACGACGGGTTCACCCTGGCCGACCTGGTGAGCTACAACGAAAAGCACAACGAGGCCAACGGCGAAGGCGGGCAGGACGGCGAGTCGCACAACCGCAGTTGGAACTGCGGGGCCGAAGGCGACACCGATGATGCCGAGGTGCTGGCCCTGCGCGAGCGGCAGGTGCGCAATTTCCTGGCCACTCTGTTCATGTCCCACGGCACGCCGTTGCTGCTGGGCGGAGACGAGCTGGGGCGCACCCAGCAGGGCAACAACAATGGCTACTGCCAGGACAGCGCCCTGTCGTGGTACGACTGGGATCGCGCTGGCCGGCACAGCGAACTGCAGGGCTTCACCCAGGCACTGGTGGCCTTGCGCCGGGCTCTGCCTGTGGTCCGGCCCCACACCTGGCCCGTGGATGAGGCGGGGCTGCCGCAACTCGTCACGGTCGCATGGCACAGTGTATGGGGCATCGACATGACTGCCGAGGAGTGGGACGATCCCGCCGTGCGCTGCGTGGGCGCGGTCATGGAGAGCGTGGCCGAAGAGGAGCTGTCCGTGATGCTGCTGTTCAATTCCAGCGATGCCGATGCCATCTTCACCCTGCCTGCGGACGGATCGGGCCGCAACTGGACCCTGCGACTGGACACCCGGGATGCCCGCGTGGTGGCCATTGGCGAGGAAGCCGGTGCGCCCACGGTGGCAGCCGGCGGGCAGCATACCCTGCTCGCACGTTCGATGGCGGTATTGACGGCACCCTTCGCACCCAGCCACCCTGCCACCGCATGAGGCGCACGCACACCATGCCCTTCGGCGCCCGGCTGCTGGCCGGTGGCGGTGCCCGCTTCTCGCTGTGGGCGCCTGCGGCGCAGGAGGCAGCATTGTGGTACCGTCCGACGCCCAAGGCGGCAGCCCGAACCCTCCCCGCCACCCGGTCCGACGGTGGCTGGTGGCAGGCGAATGCGGCCGACGCCGGTGCGGGCACCCCGTACCGCTGGCTCATCGATGGCAAGCTCGCCGTGCCCGACCCAGCCTCGCGCAGCAATCCCTGGGGGCCGCACGAGCCCAGTGTCGTCACCGATCCCGCCAGCCATGAATGGAAGACGGACTGGGCCGGCCGACCCTGGAACGAACTGGTCTTCTACGAGCTGCATGTGGGCAGCTTCAGCCCGCTGGGTACCTATGAAGGCGCCATCCGCAAGCTGCCGGAGCTGGCGGCGCTGGGTTTCACGGCGCTCGAGCTGATGCCGCTGGCCAGCTTCGGCGGGCAATGGGGCTGGGGCTATGACGGCGTGCTGCCCTTCGCACCGCATGCGGCCTATGGTAGCCCGCAAGACCTCAAGCGCCTGGTCGACGAAGCGCATGCGCTGGGCATGTGCGTCTTCCTCGACGTGGTGTACAACCATTTCGGGCCTGACGGGAATTACCTGCACGCCTATGCACCCCCGTTCTTTTCGAGCAGCCATGCCAGCCCCTGGGGTGCGGCCATCAATTTCGACCAGGAGGGCAGCGCCGTGGTGCGCGATTTCTTCGTGCACAACGCGCTCTACTGGATCGAGGAATTCGGCATGGACGGCCTGCGCCTGGACGCGGTGCACGCCATCGCCGACGACAGCCGGCCCGACATCCTGCAGGAGCTGAGCGCGCGCGTGCGCGAGCTGGCCACGGCCAGCGGACGACTGGTGCACCTGGTGCTGGAGAACGAGAAAAACCAGCCCGCGCGCCTGGCCTCATCGCCCGAGCCCGGCCTGTACGACGCCCAGTGGAACGACGACTTCCACCATGCGGTGCACGTGGCCCTGACGGAAGAATCCCAGGGCTACTATGCCAAGTTCGCGCGCCATCCGCTGGCGCTGCTGGCGCGGGTGCTGACCCACGGCTTTGCCTTTCCCGAGGCGGCCGGCGTGGCTGGCGGTGACCCGGTGCCGCTGCCCTGCATGGTGAACTTCATCGGCAACCACGACCAGATCGGCAACCGCGCCTTCGGCGAACGGCTGGGGCACCTGGCACCGGCCGAGGGGGCGGAGCTGGCGTTGCTGCTGGCCCTGCTCACCCCGGCCACGCCCATGGTGTTCATGGGCGATGAGTTTGCGGCCTCCACGCCGTTCCTGTACTTTGCCAACTGGGACGGCGGCCTGCGCGATGCAGTGCGCGAGGGGCGCGCACGCGAGTTCGGCCATGCAGTGACCGGCGACGCGGTGCTGCCGGACCCCTGCGACGTGGCGACCCTGCAGGCCAGCCGGCTGCAATGGGAAGAATCGGACACCGCAGCCGGGCAGGCGCGCCGGGCCCTGGTGCAGAAGGCGCTGGCGGTGCGCCGCGCGTGGTTTCAGCCCCGGCTTGCGCAGCTGCGCACACAGGGGCATGTGGCGGAGTTCGTGGGCGAAACCGGCCTGCGCGTGGCCTGGCACTACCAGGATGGCGTGACATTGGGAATGGAAATGAACCTGGGACCTGACGCGGTCGTGGCGACGCCCTCCGGCGCCGCCGGCCGCGTACCTGCAGAGATCTTCAGCCACCGTTGGAACGCCGACGGGGGGACGTGGGCACCCTGGTCCGCCCGCTGGACCGCCAGCGAAGGCCGGCCATGAGCCAGGGCACCCCTGCCCCGCACGTGCTGGACGCGGACCTGCAGCGCCGGGCCGAGCGCGCCGGCATCGCCACCGGGTACGCGAGCTTCTGGGGCGAGGACCTGAGCGTGCCCCCTGAGGTGCTGGCCAAAGCCCTGGCCGCCATGGGCGAGCATGCCGACCGCGAGGTGCCACCGCCCATCGTGGTTGAACAGGGGCAGGCTGCATCCGTGGACCTGGGCGCACCAGGCGCCTGGCAGCTGTCGCCCGAAGAAGGCGGCATGGCCCCGCTGCTACAGGGCCATGGCACCGCCGCTGAACTGCCGGCCAGCCTTGCCTGCGGCTACTACCTGCTGCGCGCACAGGGCACTGAGCACCTGGTGCTGGTCGCGCCCCGGCGTTGCTGGCTGCCCGAGGGCTTGCTGGCGGGCGAGCGCTGGTGGGGCATCACCGCCCAGATGTACGCCCTGCGCTCCGAGCGCAGCTGGGGCATCGGCGATTTCTCCGACCTGTGCGCGCTGGTGCGGATCGCGGCGGCGCGCGGTGCGGCCTTCGTGGGCGTGAGCCCGCTGCACGCCCTGCGCACGGAGCGCCCCGAGCAGGCCAGCCCCTACAGCCCCAGCAGCCGGCTGGCGCTGAACGTGATGCACATTGATGTGACGGCGGTGGCGGAGTTCGCCCACTGCGCCTCGGCGCAGGCCCTGGTGGCGGACAACAGCTTCCAGCAGCGGCTGCACGAGGTGCGCGCCAGTGCCACGGTGCGCTATGGCGAGGTCGCAGCGCTCAAGGAAGCGGTGCTGGCCCTGCTCTGGCAGGAGTTCCGCGACCGGCACTGGCACGCAGGCACGGAGCGCGGCCAGGCGTTCGATGCCTTCATGGCCGAGCACCAGTCCACCCTGGGCCTGCATGCCCGGTACGAGGCCATCCAGCTCGCATTGGGCGCGGCCAACCCCGCCGTCTGGGGCTGGCCTGCCTGGCCCGAGGCCTTGCGCGACCCGCAGGGCCAGGCCGTGCAGGCGTTCACCCGCGAGCATGCCGACGCCGTGGCCCGCCGCTACTGGCTGCAGTGGCTGGCGTACGGGCAGTTGGAAGCTGCCTTCCGGCAGGCGCGCGGCAGCATGGCCCTGGGCCTGTACTGCGACCTGGCCGTGGGGGCCAGCGACGGCGGCTCCGAAACCTGGATGTGGCCGGGCCTGCATGCCCGAGGCATGAACGTGGGCGCCCCGCCCGACCCGCTGAGCACCCAGGGGCAGGACTGGGGCCTGCCGCCGGTGAACCCGGTGGCCCTGACCGCGGCACGCTTCATGCCCTTCCGGCAACTGCTGGCCAGCGTGATGCGCCATGCCGGCGCGCTGCGCATGGACCACGCCATGGCGCTCATGCGCCTGTACTGGAACAGCCCGGCGGGCGGCACCTACGTGCGTTACCCGCTGGAGGCCCTGGTCGCGGTGATGGCCATCGAAAGCCACCGCCACCAGTGCATGGTGATCGGCGAAGACCTGGGCAACGTGGCGCCGCGCATGCGCGAGGCCATGGCCGAGCACGCGCTGCTGTCGTACAAGCCGCTGATCTTCGAGCGCCTGGAGGGCGGCGCCTTCCGCCCGCCGGCCGATTGGCAGCCGCAGGCGCTGGCGGTGGTCAGCACACACGACCTGCCCACACTCAAGGGCTTCTGGGGGGGCGACGACATCGCCATCCAGCAGTCGCTGGGCTGGCTCGGAGACGGTGACGCCCACGTGCAGGCCCAGCTGGCGCGCGCCCAGGACCGCACCCACCTGCTCGCAGCGCTCGATGCCCAGCAGCTGCTGCCGCCGGGCGTGACGCTGGACGCCCAGTCCGCCCCCGAGATGACGCCCGCGCTCGCGGCGGCCGTGCATGCCTTCCTCGCGCGCACGCCCTGCCAGCTGCTGGGGGTGCAGCTCGAAGACCTCACCGGCCAGCGCGAACAGCTCAATGTGCCGGGCACCACGGAAGACCGCTACCCCAACTGGCGCCAGCGCATGCCCGTGCCGCTGGAGGCCCTGGCAGGCGACCCCTGGTTCGAGGCCATCGGCCAGGCCATCGGCGGTGTGCGCCGGTCGGCGCTGGCCGCGCCGGTGGCGGCCCTGCCCCCGATGGCGTCGGCCGACGTCCCGGGGGCCACCTACCGGGTGCAGCTCAACCGCGGCTTCACCTTTGCGCAGGCCGCGGCGGCCGTGCCCTATCTGCACGCGCTGGGGGCGACCCACCTGTACACCTCGCCCTACCTCAAGGCGGCGGCCGGCAGCATGCACGGCTACGATGTCGTGGACCCCACAGAGCTCAACCCGGAGATCGGCACCGAGGCCGAGCACGCCGCACTGTGCCAGGCGCTGACCGACCGCAACATGGGCCACGTGCTGGACATCGTGCCCAACCACATGGGGGTGGAGGACCCGGCCAACCGCTGGTGGCAGGACATGCTCGAACACGGCGAGGCCTCGCCACATGCAGCCACCTTCGACATCGAATGGCAGCCGGCCAACCCGCAGACCGGCCGGCGCGTGCTGCTGCCGGTGCTGGGCGACCACTACGGCAAGCTGCTCGACGCCGGGGAGCTGCAGCTGCGCCTGGACGCCGCCCAGGGCCGCCTGCAGGTCGGCTACTGGGACCACGCCTTCCCGCTGGACCCGCGCAGCTATGCCCAGGTGCTGGGCGCCGTGGCCCTGCCAGCGGGGGAGCCGGCCGATGAGCTGGCCGAAGTGGCCTCGCTGGTGGACGCCTTCGGGCAGATTCCCCCCCGCGACAGCATGGATGCCGCGCTGCGCGCGGCCCGACTGCGCGACGCCCCGCTGTACCAGCGCAGGCTGGCCGAGCTGGCTGCCTCCCGCCCCTGGGTGGCGGGCTGGATCCAGGCCTGCCTGGCCCGTGTGAACGGGCAGACGGCGGACGCGGCGGGGCGCGAGTCGCTCGATGCCGTGCTCCAGGCCCAGGCCTACCGGCTGGCCGACTGGCGCGTGGCGGGCGACGACATCAACTACCGGCGCTTTTTCGACATCAACGCCCTGGCGGCCATCCGCATGGAAGACCCCGAGGTCTTCGAGGCCGTGCATGCCCTGCCCCTGCGCTGGCTGGCCGAGGGCCAGGTCACGGGCCTGCGCATCGACCACCCCGATGGCCTGGCCGACCCGGCCCGGTACTTCGAGCGCCTGCAGCAGCGCCATGCCGCGCAGCGCCAGGCCCGGGGCCAACCGCCGCAGGCGCTGTACCTGGTGGTCGAGAAGATCATGGCCGACCATGAGCCCCTGCCCGCCGACTGGCGGGTGCATGGTGGCACGGGCTACCGTTTCAGCACCCTGGTCAACGGCCTGTTCATCGCGGCCGACGCGCGGGAACGCTTCGACGCGATCTATGGCGCGTTCACCGGGGACACCCGGCCCTTCGAGGAGGCCGCTTACGAATGCAAGCGCCTGATCATCGAGACGGCGCTGTTCTCCGACATGGCCTGGCTGGTGGACACCTTGAGCCGGATCACCCGCGCCGACCGCGCCGTGTGCGACTTCACGCGCAACCAGCTGCGCGTGGCCCTGGTGGAGGTGGCGGCCCAGTTCCCCGTGTACCGCACCTACGTGGTGCCCGGCGGCGCCCCGCCGAGCGAGGCGGACCGCCAGCACATCGCCTGGGCCATCAGTGCCGCACGCCGGCGCCTGGGCTCGGCCGAAGGCGGGGTGCTGGCCTACCTGCAGGCGGTACTGCAGGGTGAGCCCGGTCCCGAGCCTGGCCTGCGCGAGCGCTTCGTGCGGCGCTGGCAGCAATTCACTGCGCCGGTGATGGCCAAGTCGGTCGAGGACACCCTGTTCTACCGCTACGTGCGGCTGGTCTCGCTCAACGACGTGGGCGCAGAGCCGCAGCGCTTCGGCATTTCGGTCGCGGCCTTTCACCAGGGCAACCTGCAGCGCGGGCGCCACCTGCCGCACGAGCTTTTGGCCACCTCCACGCACGACAGCAAGCGCTCGGAGGACGTGCGCGCGCGGCTCAACGTGCTCTCCGAAATGCCCGCCGCCTGGCAGGAAACGGTGCAGGCGCTGCAGGCCTGCGGCCAGCGCTTCGAGGTGGAGGTCGACGGCCGGGCGGCGCCGCTGCCCCACGACCTGTGGGGGCTGTACCAGGCGATGGTCGGCATCTGGCCGGCGCACGCCACCGATCCCCAGGAGCGCCAGGGCCTGGTGCAGCGCATTCAGCGCTACAAGGAAAAGGCCATGCGCGAAGCCAAGCTCGAGAGCAACTGGCTGTTTCCCAATGAGGCCTACGAGGCCGCGGTGCGCGA
Source organism: Acidovorax sp. GW458-11-26-14-TSB4 (assembly GCF_059423865.1). Taxonomy (NCBI): domain Bacteria; kingdom Pseudomonadati; phylum Pseudomonadota; class Betaproteobacteria; order Burkholderiales; family Comamonadaceae; genus Acidovorax; species Acidovorax sp. GW458-11-26-14-TSB4. The sequence continues at coordinate 181,532 of NZ_JBWKYR010000008.1, read as the reverse complement.
CTACATCGAAAAATCACTGTCCACGGAGCGTTTTGTCTCCGAGCTCGAAGCGTTCGTGCAGCGCGTGTCCCCATACGGATTCCGCAACAGCCTGTGCCAGCTGGCGCTCAAGCTCACCGCGCCGGGCGTACCGGACATCTACCAGGGCTGCGAGGTCTGGAACTTTGCGCTGGTGGACCCCGACAACCGGCGCCCGGCGGACCTGGCGGCGCTCGCCGCTGCGCTGGAACCGCTGCGGGCGCTTTACCGGGGCGAGGGGCAGTATCCGGCCCCCGCCGACTGGCATGCCCTGCTGGGCAACGGCCCGGTCATGCCGCCGGGTGCCAAGCAGCTGGTCACCTGGCGCCTGCTGCAGCTGCGCCGGCTGATGCCCGCGCTGTTCCGCGACGGGCTGTACCTGCCGCTGGCCCTGGAAGGCCCGGCGCAGGAGCATGCCCTGGCATTTGCCCGCATCGGCGGGGACCAGGCCATCGTGGTGGTCTGCGGGCGCTTGCTGGTGGGCCTGGGCGAGCGCGGATGGGACAGCACGCGCATGGCGCTGGCCTCGGCCCACCCTGCGCTGGCCCGCCCGGGCCGCTGGCGTGACTGGATGACCGGCCAGACACTGGCCAATGCGCCAGACCATTCCCTGGATGAGGTGCTGGGCGATATCGGCCCGGCCAGCACCCGCCTGCCCTTTGCCATCCTGGTGGCGCAAGATACCCCGCCATGAAAATCCTGTTTGCCACGCCCGAATGCGCTCCCCTGGTCAAGACCGGAGGGCTGGGAGACGTCAGTGCCGCCCTGCCCCGGGCCCTGAAGGCGCTGGGGCATGAGGTGGTCATCCTCATGCCCGCCTATGGCGGCATGGTCATCGATGGCACGCTCGATGCGATCATGCCCATTCCCGCCCATGGCCCCTGGCCGGCGGCCCAGTTGCTGCAGGTGATGGCGCCCGACGGCATGCCGTTCCTGCTGTTGTCGTGCCCGTCCCTGTATGCCAGCGCGGGCACGCCCTACGGCGATCCGGCCCACACGCCCATGCACGAGCAGGCCCTGCGCTTCGGCCTGCTCAGCCGCGTGGCCGCGCTGATCGGTACGGAGCACACCCCCTGTGGCTGGCGCGCCGACATCGTGCACGCCAACGACTGGCCCTGCGGCCTGGCGCCGCTGTACCTGCGCCAGGCGCGGGATGCCGGGCAGAAAGACGTGGCCCGCAGCCTCATCACCATCCACAACCTGGCGTTCCAGGGCGTGTTCCCGATGGAGGCCTGCGAGGTGCTGGACATCGCGCCGGCCCACCGTGGCATGGAGGGCGTGGAGTTCTGGGGCCAGTTGTCCATGCTCAAGGCGGGTTTGCAGTTCGCCGACGCCATCACCACGGTGAGCCCGACCTATGCGCGCGAGATCCAGCAACCGGCCCTTGGCTTCGGGCTCGATGGGGTGCTGCGCGCCCAGGCCGACCGTCTGCACGGGCTGCTCAACGGCATCGACACCGAAGTATGGAACCCGGAGCTCGACCCTTTGATTGCGGCCCACTACGGCGCGGACCGCCTGCAGGCCAAGGCCTTGAACAAGGCCGCCCTGCGCCAGCGCTGCGGCCTGGAAGAGGCGCCCGGCCCTCTGCTGGGCCTGGTGGGGCGGCTCACTTCCCAGAAGGGGGTGGACCTGGTGCTGGCGGGCGCCCCTGCCCTGCTGGCGCGGGGGGCCCAACTGGTGGTGCTGGGCCGGGGCGAGGCACCGCTGGAGGCCGGACTTCGCGCGCTGGCCGAGGCCCATCCGGGCGAGGTCCACGCCACGCTGGGTTTCGACGAGGCGCTGGCGCACCAGATCGAGGCCGGGGCCGACTGCTTTCTGATGCCCTCGCGCTTCGAGCCCTGCGGGCTCAACCAGATGTACAGCCAGGCCTACGGCACGCCGCCGGTGGTCACGGCCACAGGCGGCCTGGCCGATACGGTGAGCGACGCCGGCCCCGGCCTGGACCAGGGCACCGGCTTCATGATGGCGGCACCGACCCAGGCCGAGTTCGACCGCGCGCTGAGCCGGGTGCTTGAGGCCTGGGCGCAGCCCGCGCTCTGGCGCGGACTGCAGCGCAGGGGCATGGCGCAGTCCTTCGGCTGGGCCGCCGCAGCCCGCCCTTACGAGCAGTTGTACCTGCAGTTGCTGGGCCAAGGGGTACCGCCACCGGCCGAGGCCAAGGTGGTCGATATCGCCAGCCGGCGCTGAGCCTTGCTCAGGCGGCGACCGGCGCGCCTGTACCACGGAGCGCGCGGCGCAGGGAGGTCGTTGTGCGCGCGGCCGGCTTGTCTCCCGTTGGCGGCTCTATGAGCAGGCGCGCTGGTGCCAGGGCGTACACCAGGGCCCTCTTGTGCTCTGGGCTGGAAAAGCTCTCGCCCTGCTCCAGCACGATATCCCGGGTGTCGTGGTCCAGCGTGATCCAGACGGTGCCGCTCTGGCACTGAATGCGCTGACCGGCCGCATCAGGCATCTGGTGCAGGCCGCGGTGTGCGAGTTCGATCATCATGGTAAACGCTCCTATCCATTCGCTGATGGAATGAATATAGTGAGCCGGTCCCTTTTGCTCAAACGGTCATTTGGAATTCTTGGCATGCCAATTCAGAATGTGAAAGCGGCTTCTGCGGCCATCGGGCGGGAGGAGCTGCCACCGCTGGACCTGCTGCGCAGCTTCGAGGCCTCGGCACGCCACCTGAGCTTCACCCTGGCTGCGCAGGAGATCTTTCTCACCCAGTCGGCCGTGAGCCGCCAGATCCAGCAGATGGAAGCCTGGCTGGGGGTGGCGCTCTTCGAGCGCCGGCACCGCGCCCTGGTGCTGACCGAGGCCGGCACCATCATGCAGCGGGCCGCAGTCGACGCCCTGGAGCGCCTGCGCGACGCCACCGCCCGGGTGCGCGCGGTGCCGGTGCCGCGCCAGGTGGCGCTGACCTGCACGCCGGGTTTTGCCTCGCTGTGGCTGATTCCGCGGCTGGCGCGCTTCACCGAGCGGCATCCCGACGTGGATGTGCGCATCTCGGCCACCCTGGAACTGCTGGACCTGGACCGCAGCCAGCTGGACCTGGGGGTGCGCTTTTGCCCCACCAAGGATGGCCAGGGCAAGCCCCTGTTCGAGGAGTGGGTGGTTCCCATGTGCTCGCCGGGCCTGGCCCGCAACCCGGCCAACCCGCTGCTGCAGCCGGGGGACCTGGTGCGCCATACCCTGCTCGCGGTGGACCCGCATGCCAACATGCCGCTCACGGGGGAATGGGACCCCTGGGCGCGCCTGATGGGCGTGTCCGAAGTGCGCATGAAGAACACGGTGCGCTTCACGCAGTACGCCGATGCGGTGGCGGCGGCCATACAGGGCCAGGGGGTGGTGATCGGCCGCCTGCCGTTGCTGGCGGAACTGGTGGCCAGCGGCCGGCTGGTCACGCCCTTCGGCAGCTGTGCGGCGTCCCAGCGGGGCTACTACGTGGTACCCAGCCTGCGGGGTGCCGCCAACCCCGATGCCCAGGATTTCGTGCGCTGGCTGCGCTCGGAGGCCGAGTCGGCGCTGTCGCCTGCAGGAGCCTGAACACTGGGTTACGCTGCCTCAGCGGTACATCCGCTGCCGTGTTGTGCCATAGGGCACATGGTCATTCGCGGCAAGGAAGGGCTCATGCAGCACCTTGCGCTTGGGCGCTGTAGCCGGGCTGCCGCCGTGTACCGCCGCAGCCTTGACCTGCACAGCGGCTTTGCCGCTGGCGGTGGCACTGATCTCCAGCTGCACGGGGTCCTGCCCCGTCTGCTTGTGGTGCGCCCAGGCCACGTCGGAAATCACCGCGTGTTCCGCGATCACCAGGCCCAGCAGGTCGGTGAACTCCCGCGCCTGCGGCTGCTGCCACTGAACCTGGATCGTGAAGCACCGGCCATTGTTGGAGCAGTTAATCGTGAGGTAGGGATTGGTTTCCTGGCTCGGGCGTGGCGAGTCTGCCGGGGCTTTCCTCTTTGATTGGTTGTGTTGAAGTGCTGCGTTGCGCAGGATTTCGAGGGATGCGCCGGGATCCTCCTCACCAACGACCGAGGCATCGAGCAGGGAAGATACAGCGGATTTGGAACGGGACATAAGGTACCTCGTCAAGGTAGGCTCCGTAAATATCCTGGTTTTCAGGAACTCGCCCTGGAATATCCGCAGATGCCTGCGCAGCCTGGAGCATTGGGGTTGCGCTTGCCGAAACCGGCAATGAATGCACCTATGGGCGATTTATCAATGCACCCATGGTGAACCTTGCATTGATTATTGGCTGTAGGACAATCGCCGTGTGCCAGGCCATCCCTGCTCCGCAATGCAATTCACATCGTAAATACCATCTATATTCGGTTACCGAATCCATCCGGCAATATGACCACTGTGCAGGCCGATATTCCTCAGGCCTCTCTTGCAGGGCAGTCCAGGGTATGCGGCCACAGGTTGGCATGGGCGGCGGCGTTGCCGCCAGCGCTGTACCGGGCCGCGCTGAATGCATCAGGTACCTTGCCGAGGTCACCCCGATGCGCTTGCAGCGCATGGCGCATGCGGCTCTGGGCGGCATCCACCGTGCCTTCGGGCAGGCCTCAGGCGGCCAGCGACGGTGTCTGCGCCATCATCGCTCTCATTGGGGATGGAAAGCCTGCCTACCCCCTTGCCTTCTTGCGGGCACCGTTGAGCATTTCCTGCACCCAATTGACGAGGATGCTGGTGTAGGCATCCTTCCACTCGGCCCGGGTCAGTGCGTGGTCGGCATCGCTGATCACCCGGTAGGTCATGGACTGCGTGTGCAGGAAGGCCGCACGGTAGTTCTCCAGCACCGGATGCGGCACCACGTCGTCGTGCTCGGACTCCACCAACAGCACGTCGCCTTCGAATTGGGCGCTGGCCGCCAGCGCGCGGTTGCTCTGCGGCTCGATGCGGCTGCTCTTGCGGTAGGCGGCGACTTCCTGGCGGTTGAGCTTGATCTTGGAGACCATCCAGTCCTCGTCCTTGTACAGCGCGGGCGCGCGCAGTGCCATCCAGCGCACGGGGCGCAAGGCACTGAGCACGGCCGCCAGGTAGGCGCCGTAGCTGGTGCCGACCACCAGCACCGAGGCAGGGTCCACCGCCGGGTGGCCTACCAGCAGGTCGTAGGCGGCCAGCATGTCGTTCAGGCTGTCCTCCCGGGTCACGGTCTCGCGCTCGGCCCGGTCGTTGGCATGGCCGCGCAGGTCGAAGGTCAGGCAGATGCAGCCCATGGCGGCGATCTGGTGGGCGCGCTGGATGTACTGCTGCTGGCTGCCATCCCAGCCGTGCACCAGCATCACGCCAGGCACCAGCACGTCGGGTGCGACCAGGGTGCCGGCGATGCTGCGGTCGCCCACGGGAATGCGGATGGCTCTATGCCGTGTGGTCATGGATCTCCAGCGTGGTGTACTTGGTCAGCGGCCCGGCCTCGGGATCGACCCCCTGGTAGTACAGGGTGGCCCCAACCGGTATGGGCTGGGGGGCACCGAATTTTTCGACGCAGCTGGCGCGCACCCGGCGCAGGCGCGGATCCTGGTGGAACGCCTCCAGGGCCGCCACCTCGGCACCGCTGGCCCCGCCCACACGCCAGGACTGCTCGAGCACGCCCGAACACCATTGGCCTGCCGCGTTCAGCCCTTGGGCCACGTCGTAGTTGATGCGCGATGCGAAGAAACCCGGGTAGCAGGTGCGCACCGCCTCGTCATAGGCCAGTGCCTGGGTCACGGCATCGTGCAGCGGGCCCGAGGGTGTGCAGGCCAGCAGCGCATTGAAGTCGCCCCGCACCACCGTGAGGTCGGAGCCGCCGTAGACCAGGGCGCCGTTGTTGTCGGGGGTCAGGCGCTGCAGTCCATAGTACGAGGCCTGCAGGCCGGCCACCCGCACCTGGCCGATGCTCAGCGTTTCCACCTCGGTCAGGTTGTGCTCCAGCACCACCCCGGCCCGCTCCAGCAGGCTGTCGCCCAGCGCGGTCAGGCAGGTTTCCAGGGCCTGCATGGTGGCAACCACCGTCTGCCCCCGCCCGCCCGTCTCGCCTACTGGCTTGACGCGCAGCGGCCCCAAGGCAAAGAGCGCCTCGCCAGCGCGCAGCGCGTCGGCACGCGAAAAAGCCGCATAGCCGGGCAGCACCGAGCGCTTGACCAGCCGCGAGAAGTCGGGATTCCAGCCTTCTGGCGCATTGGCCTCGAAAGACACCAGGGGATGGGTGATGGCCTTGGTGGCCACGAAGGCGTGCGGCACGACACCGCCGAACAAATCATCCTGCCCATGCACCCCGAGGGCATGCGCGGTGGCCAGGCCGACCAGCGTATCGCTGGGCACCAGGTAGGTGCGGCCCTGCCATATGGGCTGCGGCAGTTCGTCGATGCTGTAGGCGCAGCCCTTGATGTCGGCGAGCCTGCGCACCAGCTCCTCGCGGGTGACCTGCTCATGCGTGCTGGCGTGGCCACGCAGGCCCCGGGTGAAGGGCATGACGGTTTCCTGGGCTTCGGGGCGCCGCAGGGCCAGCGCATTGTGGGCGGCCTCCAGGCCGTGCGGAAACTCCGATGGGTGGGATGTCATGGCCGGGGCCCTCCAGGGTGGGTGGGCGCGTGCTGCAAGGTATCTGCAGACCCGCCACTGGCACGTAAAGTGTGCGGTCAGGGGGCCCGTGCCCGGTGTGACCGTGGCTCCATGCTATTTTTGAAGGGTTCCCGCGGCGCTTCTTGTGCGCCGCAACAAGTTGTAGGACGCGGGCTACAGCGCGGCGATTGCCTGGGGAGTGGCCTTTCAGATCACGACGCTGTTGTCGGGCTGCACGCCCGCCCTGGGCGCGACAAAGCCCGCGATCCACCCCGGCAGTTCCTCTGCCGGCATGGGCCGCGCCAGGAAGTAGCCCTGTCCGATATCGCAGCCCAGGGCCGCCAGCAGGTCCCAGTGCGCCTGTGACTCGATGCCCTCGGCCACCACCTTGCGGCCCAGGTCATGCGCCAGGTCGATGGTGGAGCGCACGATCACGGCCGAGGCCTTGCTCACCGACATCTCGCTGACGAAGGACTGGTCGATCTTGATGCACTCCACCGGCAGCTGCTGCAGGTAACTGAGCGATGAATAGCCGGTGCCGAAGTCGTCGATGTACAGCGCGATGCCCAGGTCGCGCAATGCCTGCAGCACGCGCAGGGCACGCTCGGGCTCTTCCATGACGGTGGTTTCCGTGATCTCCAGTTCCAGCAGTCCGGGCGCCACGGGCCAGGTGGCCTGCAACTGGCGGATGGTGTGCAGCAGCGATTCGTCGCGCAGGTTGCGCGCGGACAGGTTCACGGCAATCGGCAGCGCCGCGCCCCGGGCGGCCCAGCCGTGGTTGAGCTTGAGGCCCGCCTCGATCACCCATTCGGTCAGCGGCTTGATCAAGCCCGTGTGTTCAGCCAGTCCGATGAATTCGCCCGGCATCAGCATGCCGCGCGCCGCATGGCGCCAGCGCACCAGGCCCTCGGCACCGCACACCCGGCCCGTGGCCATCTCGATCTTGGGCTGCAGGTAGAGCGACAGGTCACCGTTTTCGATGGCAAGCCGCAGTTCGCCGGCCATCTGCAGATGCTGCGCCTGGTTGCGGTGGTGGCTCTGCGCCGGGTCGAACACCACGTGCCCGAGCCCGGCCTTCTTGGCCTGGTGCACGGCCGTGTCCATGTGCCGGTAGAGGTCGTGGGGGGTTTCGCCATGCAGGGGGAACAGGGCGACCCCGGCCGTGACCGAGACTTCCATCGCAATGCCGGCGATGGGAAACGGCTGGGCCAGCGCCGCATCCACGGCCCGCACCATGGCCACCGCGGAAACGGCATCGCACTGCGGCAGCAAAATGGCGAACTCGTCGCCGCGCAGTCTTCCCACCGTGGCCGAAGCTGGCACGGCATTGACCAGGCGGGCCCCGACCTCCTGCAGGATCTGGTCGCCATGGCAGAACCCCAGTGCATCGTTGATCTCGCTGAGCCGCTCCACATTGGCCTGCAGCACCGCGAAGTGCTGGCCGGACTGCCGGCCGGCCGCGATGGCGGCCACCAGGATCTCGGTGAAGTGCGCCTCGTTGGGCAGACCCGTAAGGCTGTCGTAGCGGCGCATCTGCTGCATCGCCTCCTGCACCCGGGCCTGCTCGCTGCGCTGGCGCAGCGTGGCCACGCCATAGGCCAGGTCATCGGCCGACTCGACGAGGAAGGTGATCTCGTCGGACTCGAAGATCTTCGGGCGGCTGCTGTAGATTGCCAGGACACCGACCACCGTGCCCTCCACCCGCAGCGGGCACGCGAGCACCGAGGCTGCGGCAGGCATGCCTGCCAGCCAGACGGGGCCATCCGGCCCGGATGGCTCCCCTCCCCGGCCCACGCAGGCCAGCCCGGAACGCAGTGCGTCACCGGGCAGGCCCTGGGCTGCGTCGCCGCCCTCCCAGCGGGCATTCAGCGTGCGCAGCCAGGGCGGGGCCCCGGGGGCCTCGCTCTCGGCCACCGGCACCAGCCGGCCCTCGCCATTCGCGGCGCGGCACCACACCACGGCCATGGCGTAGCCGCCCGCCGTGACGATGGCCTCGCACATGCTGGACAGCAGGCCCTGCTCATCCACGGCACGCAGCATGGTGCGGTTGCCGGCGCTCAGCGTCTTCAGGGCCCGGGTGGTGTGTTCCAGCCGCAGCACGTGGTCCTCCAGGGAGGCGTTGAGCGCCAGCACCTTGTCCTCGGCGTGCTTGCGCACCGTGATGTCGGAACCCAGCACATAGTAGCCCTGCACGCGACCTTCGTCGTCGTACTTGGGTATGCAGTCGATGGCCTGCCACATGCCGGGAAAGGGCTGCCAGTCATAGCTCTGGCGCTCGCCCTGCAGAACCCGCTCGATCATCGGTCGCGCATGGGCGTAGCGCTCCTCGCCGATGATCTCCCGCACCGTGTGCCCGGCCACCTCGTCGCGGTCCGGGGCGTACAGCGATTTGTGGTGCGCGTTGACGTAGACGTAGCGCTGTTCGGCGTTGACGTAGGCCAGCACCGTCGGTACGCTGTTGATCACGCTGTAGAGCTGGTCTTCGCTGGCGCGCAGCTGCGCCGTGCGCTCCTGCACCCGCTGCTCCAGCTGCGCATTGGCGTCCACGATCAGGCGCTGGGCCTGGCGGGCCAGGCTCTCGTCGCGGAACACCAGCACCACCCCCGTCACCTCGCCAGCGCTGGTGCGTATGGGGGCTGCACTGTCGGCAATCGGGCACTCGGTGCCGTCGCGCGCGATCAGGGTCGTGTGGTTGGCCAGTTCATGGACCACGCCGGTGGCCAGCACCTGGGCGACGGGCACCACGGCCGGCTCGCGGGTGATCTCGTTGATGATGCGGAACACCACGTCGATGGGCAGGCCGCGCGCCATCTCGAAGGTCCAGCCGGTCAGTTGCTCGGCCACCGGGTTCATGCGGGTCACGCGGCCTTCGGTGTCGGTGGCCAGCACGGCGTCGCCGATGGACTGCATGGTGGTGGCCAGGCCTTCCTCGCTGTCGGCCAGTGCGCGCTGGGCCTGGCGGGTCTCGCGCAACTGGCGCGTGATCAGCGCATAGGCCCCCGCCAGCAGTCCTGCCAGCACCAGCACCGCTGCGCCATTGGCAGTCAGCAGCAGGCGGCGGATGCGCAGTTGCGCTTCGGTGCGCTCGCGCAGCAGCGAGGCTTCCTCGAATTCCATGCCGCGCAGCAGTTCGTGGATGCGATCGCGCGTCTTCTGCAGCGGGGCCGTGGCCACATAGGCATTGGCGGCCTCCGGCCCCTGGGTCTTGCGCAGCATTTCCACCCGCCGGGAAATGGCCAGCCGCTCGTCCACCATCTGGCGCAGCAGGGTCCAGCGCTCCTGCTGCAAAGGGTTGTCGGCGGTGAGCTGGCGCAGTTGCGACAGCATGGCCTCGCGGGCCTCGGCCGCAGCATCGCGCTCGGTGAGGTGCGCAGTGTCTCCGGTGATGCGGAAGGTCTGCGTGCTCAGCTCGATCTGCAGGGTGTTGGCTCGGATGTGGGCCACATTGCCCAGCACCTGGTGGGTGTGGGCCACCCATCGCGTCGCCTCCTCGGCGTCATCGGCCAGCTTCCATCCCATCGCCGTGACGCCGGCCACCACCGCAGCGGCCGCAATGAAAGCAGCCAGAACCTTCGATTCGAAGCTCGAGCGCAACAATGGTCCTCCCCGCCGATCCTGTTATGCCAGGACAACCCATTCTTACACCCGATACCGGCAAAGGGGTAGCACAAAATTGCAGGGGTGCCGCCATGGTGAGGTTGTCCTACAGGGGCGCCTAGGTGAAAACTCTTAGCCCCGCTGGCGGCATGCCCCCTCAGCGGTCGGCAGGCCCGTCGGATGCGCCGCCACGTGCCCAGGGCAAGGTGAACCGGAACGCAGCCCCGGTCTCCGGAGTTTCCAGCAGCGCGATGCGGCTGCCATGCAGCGCCAGAATGCGGTGCGCAATGCGCAGCCCCAGGCCGCCGCCGCGCCGCGCTCCGCCCACGGCAAACGGCCGCTCGAACAGCCCTTCGCGCAGCTCTGGCGCAATGCCGGGCCCGGTGTCCTGCACCAGCACGGCCAGGGCATCGCCCTCGTGCGCCAGCCCCACCGTCACGGAGCCACCGGACGGGGTATGGCGCAAAGCGTTGTCCAGCAGGTTCGTCAGCACCCGCTCGATAAGGCCCAGGTCGGCATGCACGGGCGGCAGTTGCGGCGCGATGTCCGCCTGCAGCGCCACCTGGCGCTCCTGGGCCATCAGCTCGAATTTCTGGAACACATCCTGCACCAAGTCGGCCATGGCAAAGGGTTCGGCCTCCGGCTGGACAAAGCCGTATTCGAGCCGTGCCAGCTCGAACAGGCTCTGCGCCAGCGCGCCTACCTTGCGGCTCTGGTCCAGCGCGATGCCCAAGTAGCGCTGGCGTTCGGCCGGCTGCAGGGTGGCGTCCTTCACCAGCAGGGTCTCCAGGTAGCCGTGCAGCGAGGACAGCGGCGTGCGCAGGTCGTGCGAGACGTTGGCGATCAGCTCGCGCCGCTCCTGGTCCTGGCGGCTCAGGGCCTGCCATTGCTCGCCGATGCGCGCCACCATCTGGCGGTAGGCGCCATCCAGCACCGCGATCTCGTCGCGGCTGCCCGGCGGTACCGGCTCCTGCAGCGCAGGCGCGGGCAGGGGCACCGGTGCGCCGCTCATGTCGAAGCCGCGCACGGTCTCGGTCAGGCGGCGCAGCGGCCGGGTGATGAGCGTGAAGGCCGTGAGCCCGGCCGCCAGGCACAGCAGCGCCACCATGGCGATGGACCACAGCGCCGTGGTGAGCACGGCGTTGGTGGAGCCCTGCGCGGCCACCGCGTCGTGCGCCTCGCCCAAGAGCACCACGTAGATGAAGCCCACATCGCGTCCATGCACGCGCAGCGGCGCGGCGCTGAAGACCTTGCGCCCGTCCTGGCTGCGCGGGTCGTCCCCCAGGATGGGCAGCGGCGCCCCTTCGATAAGGCGGCGCACGGGGGCCAGGTCCACCCGGTCGCGGCGCAGCCGGCCTTCGGGTGCGGCATGGCCGGCAATGGCGCCATCGGGCCCGAGCAGATAGACCTCCACGCTGGGGTTGACCACCATGAGCTGGTTGAACAGCCTGCGTACCGCGCCGGGCATGAGGCCGTCGGCATCGGTGAGCTGGGCGTCGCGGGCGATGCTGGCGGCCAGGTCGCGCGAAAGGCCTTGCACCACCTCGAGCTCGTGCATGCGGTTGGAGCGCACCTGCATCCAGGCCGAGGTGCCGCTGCACACCAGCAGCAGCACGGCGAACACCAGCGACAGCCGCTGGGTCAGGGTGAGCTTCATGGTGCCTCCCCAGCGAATTTGTAGCCCCGGCCCCAGACGGTGAGGATGCGCGCGGGCTGGGCCGGGTCGGCCTCGATCTTGGCGCGCAGGCGGTTGATGTGGGTGTTGACCGTGTGCTCGTAGCCCTCGTGCTGGTAGCCCCAGACGGCATTGAGCAGGTCCATGCGCGAGAACACCTTGCCCGGCTGGCGCGCGAAGAAGTACAGCAGGTCGAACTCGCGCGGCGTGAGGTCCAGCCGCTGGCCGGCCAGGCGGGCCTCGCGCGCCACCGGGTCCATGGCCAGGCCGGCCACCGACAGACTGCCCGCCTCCTGGCGCGCGTTCTGCGCCATGGCCTCGGCCCGGCGCAGCAGGGCCCGCACGCGGGCCACCAGTTCCAGCACCGAGAACGGCTTGGGCAGGTAGTCGTCGGCACCGACTTCCAGGCCCAGGATGCGATGCACCTCGCTGGCACGGGCGCTGATGATGATGATGGGCACGTAGCGCTGCATGGCGCGGGCGCGGCGGCAGATTTCCAGGCCATCCACGCCGGGCAGCATCAGGTCCAGCACCAGCGCGTCCCAGTCACCACCGCGCGTGAGCTGCTCCAGGCCGTCGTCACCCCGCGCGCAGTGCACGACCTGCAGGCCTTCGTCACGCAGGTGCATGGTCAGCAGGTCGGCGATGTGGGCATCGTCTTCGACAAGCAGGACGCGTTTGGAGGGAGGTATGGACATGGAAAAAGCAGGTGAGCAAGGGATGGCCTGCATTGTGCGCAATCGCCGCGTGCCGAGTTATCACGATTTTTTGAAGTTTGCGTGAGGACTTCGCGATGGGAGCGAACCTAAGCTCCGTGCCATCCCTACCGACCGAGGACACCATGCCCACCACCCGCCGCCAACTCCTGTTCACCGGCAGCGCCAGCGCCTTGGCCCTGGCTGCCGTGTTCTCGCACCGCCAGGCCCCGGCCGCCGCCGGCGGCAGCGAAGTCTTCGAATTCACCCTCACCGATGCCCAGTGGCGCGCCAAACTCACGCCCCAGCAGTACGCGGTGCTGCGCCAGGAGAGCACCGAGCGCCCGGGCAGCAGCCCGCTCAACAAGGAGCACCGCCCCGGCACCTTCGCCTGCGCGGGCTGTGCGCTGCCACTGTTCTCGTCCAGCACCAAGTTCGACAGCGGCACCGGCTGGCCCAGCTTCTGGAAGCCGCTGGACAAGGCCGTGGCCACCCGCACGGACCGGACCTTCGGCATGGCACGCACGGAGGTGCACTGCCGCCGCTGCGGCGGCCACCTGGGCCATGTGTTCAACGACGGGCCCCAGCCCACCGGCCTGCGCTACTGCATGAACGGCCTGTCGCTCCAGTTCACGCCCGGCGCGGCCTGAGGAGAGACCTGCCATGCTGCTCATCCTTCTGGCCTACCTGGGCGGGGTGCTCACCATCCTCAGCCCCTGCATCCTGCCCGTGCTGCCCTTTGTATTCTCGCGCGCCAGCCAGCCCTTCGTGCGCAGCGGCCTGCCGCTGCTGGCAGGCATGGCGCTGACCTTTGCGGCCGTGGCCACGCTCGCTGCCGTGGGCGGCGGCTGGGTGGTGGCCGCCAACCAGTACGGCCGCTGGGCCGCACTGGTGCTGGTGGCGGTGTTCGGTTTGGCGCTGCTGTGGCCCGGCCTTGCCGAGCGCATGGCGCGCCCCCTGGTCGCCGCTGGTGACCGCCTGTCGCAGACGGCGCAGGGCGATGGCAGGCCGCGCCCCGGTGCCTCGCTGCTGCTGGGTGTGGCCACCGGCCTGTTGTGGGCACCCTGCGCCGGGCCGGTGCTGGGCCTGATCCTGACAGGAGCCGCGTTGCAGGGCGCCAGCGTGGGCACCAGCCTGCTGCTGCTGGCCTATGCCGCCGGTGCGGCCACTTCGATGGCCGCCGCCCTGTTGCTGGGCGGGCGGGTGTTCTCCGCGCTCAAGCGCTCGCTGGGCGTGGGCGAGTGGGTGCGCCGCGGCCTGGGGGCTGCCATGCTGGCCGGCGTCGCCGCGATCGCGCTGGGGCTGGACACGGGCGTGCTGGCCCGGCTTTCCACAGCATCCACCGGCGGCATCGAGCAGGCCCTGGTGGACCGGCTCGGCGGCCAGCCCCAGGGCGGGGCCATGGCGATGAGCGGCAACCCGTCGATGATGATGATGGCGGCCGGTTCTGCGGGGCACGGCGGTACCGAGCGGCTTGCGGACCAGGGCGAGGTGCCCTCGCTCGACGGGGCCGTGCAGTGGCTCAACTCGCCGCCCCTCACCACTGCCGGCCTGCGCGGCAAGGTGGTGCTGGTGGACTTCTGGACCTATTCGTGCATCAACTGCCTGCGCGCCATGCCCTATGTCAAGGCCTGGGCCGAGAAGTACAAGGACCAGGGCCTGGTGGTGGTGGGCGTGCACGCGCCCGAGTTCGCCTTCGAGCGCGATGCCGCCAACGTGGGCAAGGCCGTGCGCGACCTGGGCATCACCTACCCGGTGGCCATCGACAACAACTACGCCATCTGGCGTGCCTTCCAGAACCGCTACTGGCCCGCGCACTACCTGATCGACGCACAGGGCCGCATGCGCTACCACCATTTCGGCGAGGGCAGCTATGCCGAGTCGGAGCGCGCCATCCAGCAACTGCTGCGCGAGGCTGGCACGGCCGCCCCGGTACAGAACGGGCTGGCCCGGGTGGCCGCCTCGGGCGTGCACCAGCCGGCCGACATGAAGGCGGTGCGCTCGCACGAGACCTACCTGGGCTATGAACGGGCCGAGAATTTCGCCTCGGCCGAGCCTGCGGTGCGCGACCGCGCGGCCACCTACACCGCCCCGTCGAACCCGGCGCTCAATGCCTGGGGCCTGGCCGGCCAGTGGACGGTGGGTGCCGAGCGCGCCACGCTCTCCGGCGGCAGCGGCCGCATCGTCTACCGCTTCCAGGCTCGCGACGTGCACATGGTGCTGGGGCCGGGCGCGGGCGGCAAGCCGGTGCGCTTCAAGGTCACGGTCGATGGCCAGCCCCCTGGCACTGCCCACGGCCTGGACGTGGCCGCCGATGGCACGGGCACGGTGACCGGGCAGCGCCTGTACCAGTTGGTGCGCCAGAGCGGGGACATCCGCGAGCGCACCTTCAGCATCGAGTTCCTGGATGCCCCTGTCGACGCCTATGCCTTTACGTTTGGCTGAGCCACGCCGCGCATCTGCGCACCACACTCCCTCCACCTTCCCACCAAGGCCTTCACCATGACAACGACCCCGTCCTCTCCCCGCCGGCGCAGCCTGCTGCAGTTTCTCGCCGGCGGCGCCACGCTGGCCAGCGGCGCCCTGCTCTTCCAGGATTTGGCCTACTCGGCCGAAGACGCCGTGGTGATCCCGCCGCCCGCGCAGGATGTGCCTGCGGGGAGCGCCAGGCTGGAGAAGGCCATCTTCGCCGGCGGCTGCTTCTGGGGCGTGCAGGGGGTGTTCCAGCATGTCAAGGGGGTGCAGAAGGCCGTGTCGGGCTACAGCGGCGGCTCAGCCGCCACGGCCAGCTACAACCAGGTGAGCAGCGGGCGCACGGCCCATGCCGAGTCGGTGGAAGTGAGCTACGACCCCGCGCAGGTGAGCTACGGCGCCCTGCTGCAGATCTTCTTTTCGGTGGTGCACGACCCGACCCAACTCAACCGCCAGGGGCCGGACACGGGCCCGCAGTACCGCTCGGCCATCTTCGCGGCCAGCCCCGAGCAGGACAAGGTGGCTCGCGCCTACATTGCCCAGCTCGATGCGCTCAAGGTTTACCCCAGGCTCATCGTGACGCGCGTGGAGAGCAACCCCAGCTTCTTTCCCGCCGAGGCCTACCACCAGGATTTCCTGACCGAGAACCCGCGCCACCCCTATATCGTGATCAACGACCTGCCCAAGGTCGCGCATCTCAAGCGGCTGTTCGCCGCACGCTACCGGGCCGAGCCGGTGCTGGTCAAGCGCGCGGCATAGGTGGGTTGTGGCACAGTCGCCTGCGCGGCCCTTAGAATCCCATTCGGCACCAACTGGTGCCGAAGAGGCACGCTATGCCTCGCGCCGGATGTAACCATGGGTTAATCCAAATCACCTCTCAAGGATGCCCCATGGACACGATGATTTTGAAGACGGTCCGTACCGTTGTTTCAGTGCATGTGCTGGCCCTGTCCAGCATGGCCGCCTGGGCGCAGGACTATCCGTGGAAGGCCATCACCCTGGTGGTGGGCTACCCCGCAGGCGGCAGCGTGGACCTGGTGGCGCGGGCCATTGCACCCGGCCTGTCGCGCCGGCTCGGCCAGCCGGTGAAGGTGGAGAACATTCCCGGCACCAGCGGCGCCCTGGCCGCGGCCCGGGTAGCCCTGGCCGACCCGGACGGGCACACCCTGCTGCTGGGCTCGCCGGCAGAGGTGGGCATCAACCACCTGGTGAGCCGCCGGCGCGACGGCTACAACCCGCTCAAGGACTCCACCCCCATCGGCCTCATCGGCAGCCAGCCCCTGGTTCTCGTGGCCAGCAAGAAGACGCCTGTGGCCAGCATCGAGGAGTTCCTGCTCGCCACTGCGCAATCCCCCGACGCCATGCGCTACGCCTCGTCGGGCATGGGCACGCCGCTGCACCTGGCGGGTGAGACCATCCGGCAGCAGTCCGGGGTGCGCATGGCGCATGTGCCCTCGCGCGGCGCCGGCGCCATGCTCGCCAACCTGGACAGCGGCGACGTGGAATTCGCGGTGATGGTGCTTTCCAGCGCCCTGCCCCACATCAAGGACGGTAAGCTCAAGGCCATTGGAGTGACGAAGCTGGAGCGCTCTGCGGCGGCGCCCCAGATCCCGGCCCTGGCGGAGAATGCACGCTTCAAGGGGGTGGATGCGGGGGTGTGGTTCGGTCTGCTGGGCCCTGGCAAGCTGCCGCCCGCCACCACCACCAGGCTGCGCGAGAACCTGCAGCAATTGCTCCGGAACCCCGAACTGCGAAAGACGCTGGAAGCCGTGGGCCTGACCATGATGGAAGGGACCGATTTCGCGCCCTTCCTTCAGGCAGAAATCCAGAAGTTCAGGCGGGTCGTGGAGTTCGCAAGCATCCGCAACTGAGCGCAGCCTGCATCAGCCTCCGTCACCCGCATTGCCTGTGATGGGCAGCACGATGCCGGTGATGTAGCTTGAACAGCACGGCGCGGCCAGGAACACATAGGCCGGCGATATCTCCTCGGGTTGCGCAGGCCGCCCCAGGTGCGTGCTGGCGCCGAACTGGGCGATGTCCCCAGGGGTCTTGTCGGCCGGGTTGAGCGGCGTCCATACCGGGCCGGGGGCCACGGCGTTCACGCGGATGCCCCGTTCGGCCAGGTTGTGCGCCAGGGCCTTGGTGAAGGCGTGGATGGCGCCCTTGGTGGCAGAGTAATCCAGCAGCTCCTTGCTGCCGCGCAGGCCGGTAACCGAGCCGGTGTTGATGATGGCGTCACCCCGCCCGAGGTGCGGCAGCGCCGCCTTGGCCATGTGGAAGTAGCCGTAGATATTGGTCCGGAAGGTCTCGTCGAAGCGCTCTTCGCTCAGGTCTTCCAGCGCGCTGGCATGCTCCTGGAAGGCCGCATTGTTCACCAGCAGATTGAGCTTGCCGAAGGCCTTGACGGTGCGCTTCACTGCGCTGGCGCAAAAGCGTGCGCTTTTCACGTCGCCCGAGATGGCGATGCAGCGCCGGCCCTCGGCCTGCACCAGCTCGCAGGTGCGCCGGGCATCCTCGTGCTCGTTGAGGTAGGCGATGGCCACGTCGGCGCCTTCGCGGGCAAACAGCACGGCCACCGCCCGGCCGATGCCCGAGTCGCCGCCCGTGATGAGCGCCGACAGGCCTTCGAGCTTGCCGCTGCCCCGGTAGTGGGGCGCCTCAAAGCGCGGCGGAAGCGCCATGCGCGCCTCGATGCCCGGCTTGGCCAGCGGCTGGGCGGGCAAGGGCGTGGCCGGCTCGGCCCGGCCAGGGCCCGGGGCCACGGCCTTCTTCTTGGCGGCGGACTTCTTTTTGTTAGAGGCGTCTTTGGCATCCTGCTCGGCCTGGATGCGCTTTTGCTTCTTGGCGGTCTGTTCGGCAGCGGCGGGTTTTTTCATGGTGTCGCCGCCTACTTGAGCCACTTGCGTTGGGGTTTCGGCTGCACGGTGATGTCCACCGTCTTGTGCACGTCGGGCTGGCCCGTGGCGGGATCGGTCTCGACGACATCCTCCAGGTCGATGTCCTTGACCTCGGAATTGGTTTCTTCCTCGAGGTCTTCGAGGATGCTGTCGACCTTGCGTTCGGCCTTGTCGACTTCGGCTTTGGGAAGCGGGGTGATGCGCATGGGCTACTCCTGAAGCAATAGACCCATTCTTGCGAGCCCGCAAGTCCCCGCCTGTCAGCCATTGCCGCAGGATGGCGTCGTTCAGAAGTCGAATTTGGCCGAGAGTTCGAAGGTGCGCCCCGGCGCCAGCAGCACCTGGCTGGTGGCCCGCCCGGCATAGCTGGCATAGAGCTTGTCGGTGAGGTTGCGTACGCGCAGGGTCAGCAAAGCGGGCTTGAGCCGGTAGCTGGCCGCGATGTCGGCCGTGGTGTGGCCGTTGATGCGGATCTGGTTGGCATTGTCCGTGTACATGGAGCCGGTGCGGTTGACGGACAGGAACAGGTCCAGCGGTACTTCTTTGAAGCGGTAGCTGGCGAACAGGTTGGCCACGCGCTCGGGCACGTTGGGAGGGGTATTGCCCACGCGCGAGACACCGCCCGCCTCCACCAGCGAGCCGAAGCGTGCGTCGAGCGCCGCCACATTGCCCGACAGGGTGAGCTGCTTCGTGGCACGCCACGCGGCGGACAACTCCACTCCGCGCGAGGACTGGCTGCCGTTGTTCACCGTGAGGTTGGCGTTGTTGGCGTCGCGCGAGAGCACGTTGTCCAGGGTGATGTAGTAGGCCGCGGCCGTCCATTCCACATCGCCCGCACTCTGCTTGAAGCCCGCTTCGAACTGCTTGCCCTTGGATTGCGGGAAGGCGGCGTTGCCGGCCGACAGCAGGAACAGCGAGCCCACGGGGATGGTGGCATTGGTGTACTGCGCGTAGACCGACGATTCGGAAGACAGCTCGTAGACCGTGCCCAGGCGCACGGAGTTGGCCGTGTACTTCGTGCCAAAGGCGCTGAAGCTGCCCAGGTTCAGGTCGGTCACGCTGCGGTCCACGTCCACCCGGTCGTGGCGCAGGCCTCCGACCAGGGTCCAGGCCTTGGTCAGCTTGAGCGCGTCTTCGGCAAAAATGGAGGTGCTGTGCACGTCCGACGTGAAGTTGGTGCGGTTGCCGCCGCCGGCCATGAGCGCCGGGTCGTCGTTGTAGATGCCCACGGCCGGATCGAACAGGGGCACGCGCAAGCTGGCGTTGGTGGTGGCCGAGCCGTTGGAGAAGCGCCGTGTGTTGTCGAAATCGGTCTTGCTGAACTCGCCGCCGATGACGAGTTTGTTGGCCAGAGCGCCGATGCGGCCCTCGTGCGATGCATCCAGCCGATTGGCCAGGTAGCGCTGGTCGTGAGCGATCTGGGTCTGGTCGCGGGTGATGGAGCCTGGCGCACTGAAGACGGCGCTTTCGGAGTTGCGCCACAGGCGGTCCACCTTGTTGGCGGTGAATTCGTTGCGCAGCGTCCATTCGGGCGTCACCCGGCTGGTGATGCGGGCGCGCAGCCAGTACGCCTCGGACTGGTTCCGGTCGTCCAGGATGTTGTAGTTGTTCTGCGCGATGCGCCGGTCGATCACCCGGCCATCGGGCGTGCTGACCACGCTGGTCGGCTGGGTGGACAGGCTGCCCGGGATCAGCGGCGTGCCCCAGTAGGCGTGGCCTTCGTCGCGGGAATAGTCGAAGGACAGGTCGAGCCGCGTGGCGCGCGCCAGGTCGAACGACAGGCCTGTGGTCAGGTGTTCCAGCTTTTCGCTGTTGCGCGCGATGGTGCCCACGCGCGTGTCATTGCGGCTGTAGTCGATCCGGTAGGCCCCGGTTTCGCCCACCGCACCGCCCAAGCCCACGGCGGCGCGCGTGGAGCCGTAGCTGCCGTAGGACAGCAGGGCCTCGCGCCCGGGGTTGTTGCGGTCGGGCCGTTTGGTCTGGAAGTTGACGATGCCGCCGATGGCACTGTCGCCCTGCAGCACCGAGGCCGGGCCCTTGAGCACCTCGATGCGCTCGTAGTTCCAGGTGTCCTCGACCCGGTTGGTGACGCCCGCGCCCGACATGCGCACCCCGTCGTACAGGTAGAGCACGTTGGTGAAGCCGCGCAGCGACAGCGTGGTGGGCGACGATGGCGGGCCGCCGCCGGCCATGCCGGCGGTGCTGCGCAGCGCCTCGCTCAGGGTGCGGGCGCCGCGCTCCTGCATCAGGTCCTGTGAGAGGATTTCCACCGAGGCCGGCGTTTCGCGCAAGGTGAGGCCCAGGCGCGAGGCGCTGCTGCTCTTGTTGTCCAGCTGCAGGCTGTCGCGGTCTTGCCCGGCCTGGATGCTGATGGCCGGCAGTTCGGCTTCGACGGCCTGCGCGAGTGCGCCCTGCATGGCGGCAGTTGCCGCCAGCGCCACTGCGCTGCGCTTGAATGAAGTCATGGTGTGCTCTTTCTTGGGATTTGAAATGGGGTCATCGGGTCAGGCCACCCGGTAGCGGCGCAGCCGCCAGCCGGCAAGGCCCAGCAGCGCCAGCGTGGGAAGCAGCAGTTGCAGCACCGCCCGCGCGGCCTGGGCCTGCACGGCGCCCTGCCCCTCCTCGCGCCAGTAGAAAGCGGGGATGCGCGGGAAGTCGGCCTCTGCAAGGGCCAGCCCGCCGTCGATGCGGGGGTAGAAAAAGTCCTTCCAGGCCTGGTGGTAGCTGGCGACCTGGGCCAGGAACCAGGCATTGCGGCTGTGTCCCGTGCCGGCCAGCGCGGTGATGCCCTCGTAGGCCACCGCCGCGGGCGAGATGGCGGACCAGCGCGCCACCAGGGCCTGCTGGCGCGCCTGCTGCGCGTCGAAGCGTTCCAGCTCGGGCTGCAGGGTTTCGTCCACCTGGCGCTGGATGCGGTAGTTGGCCATGGCCCGGCCGCTCATGGCCAGGCGACCGCCCCGGGGCACCAGCGTGTCGGGCTGGTCCACGTGTGTGTAGTCGGTGGCCAGCAAGGCGGCGTTGTGCGACATGGCCTGGGCCGTGACCACCCGGGTGCGGGCCGCCAGCTCGGCGCGCGAGGGGGCCGGGCTGGCCTGGGTGACCGCGATGTTGAGCAGCACGGGCGCCACCAGCACCAGCACCACCCAGCCGATGACCAGCACCATGGCATTGGTGGCCGACGACCAGCCGAAGGCATTGACCGCCACCACCGCCGTGAACCAGAACAGCGCATAGGTCCCCACCACCAGCGCCCACCACAGCGTGGCGCCGGGCGCCGCCAGGGCTTGCGGCCGGGCGATGAGCAGCACCGCCAGCGGCACCAGCACCGCCGCCCCGAGCAGCACGGCCGCGCGCACGGCGATCTTGGCCGCCACCAGCGTGGGCAGCGCCAGCGGCTGGGACAGCAGCAGGCGCAGCGTGCCGTCCTCGCGCTCGCCCGACAACAGGTTGTAGCTGAGCGCGAAGATCAACAGCGGCAGCAGGTAGACCACGACGAAGGCCAGGTCGAAATGCCCGCTCTGCAGATGCCAGGGATTCTCGATGTCGTTGTTGTGCAGGAAGTTGACCTTGCTCTGGTGCGTGACCTTGAACTGCGCGGGGAACAAGTCGGTCTGCCCCAGGGCCACGGGCGCCAGCGGCGCGCTGGGCATCACGGCATGCTGCGCACCCAGGCCGCCCGCCATGTTGGCGGGGTTGGCCGGGTTGCCGAAGGGCGTGGGCAGCTCGGTGCCGGCCATGATGCGGCCCAGTTGCGCCCGCTGGCCGGCACGCGCCTGGCCATCGGCCGCGACCAGGGCGGCCTGGGCCTGGTCGCGCTGGCGCGTTTGCAGCATGCCGTTGAACAGCGCATAGGCCACGAGCAGCAGGAACAGGCCGCCCACCAGCCACAGGCTGCGGTCGCGCGCCAGCAGGCGCAGCTCCTGGCGCGCGACCAGGCGAAATCGTTGGAATGGGGATGGGTTCACCAATGTCTCCTACAGCGCCCGCTGCCGCGCGACGGCAATCCAGGCAAAAGCCACGGCCAGCGCCAGGCTGGCGCACAGCACCAGCGCGCTGGCCCCGCCCCGGGCCAGGGCCCAGCCGGCGCTGGGCGCGTGGTAATCGAAAGCCGGCACCCGCGCCCACAGCGCGGGGCTGGCCTGGTAGGCGAAGTGCTGGTGGCCCAGCGGGTCGGCATGGTCCACCAGGTCCTGGCTCACGATGT
The DNA here is from genome assembly GCF_059423865.1 of Acidovorax sp. GW458-11-26-14-TSB4. Taxonomy (NCBI): domain Bacteria; kingdom Pseudomonadati; phylum Pseudomonadota; class Betaproteobacteria; order Burkholderiales; family Comamonadaceae; genus Acidovorax; species Acidovorax sp. GW458-11-26-14-TSB4. Next base: position 159,445 of record NZ_JBWKYR010000008.1, on the reverse strand, counting down.
CCTGGATCAGGCGGCGGTGGCGCTCGGCAGCGGTGGTGAAGTCGCGGTGGTGCGCGAAGTCCGTGCCCGCCATGGCGCTGGAGAAGCTGCGCACGGCCAGCAGCGGCAGCAGCAGGCCGCCGGCTTCCTGCACGGCCTGCTGCTGCTCCCAGGTGTCCCACAGCCGGCCGAAGTGGCGGTCGTACACGGCATAGCTGGCCTGGTCGTCGAGCTTGAGGGCAATGCCCCATTGGTTCAGCGGCACATCCTTGCTCCAGCGCTCGGTGGTGCCGAAGGCCTGCATCCAGGTCTTGTCGGAGGTGGCCTTGAGGTCGGCCGCCAGAGCCTGGTTGAATGCGAGCCGCGTCGGGCTGGGGAACAGCGCGCGCGAGAGTTCGGACAGCACACGCGGCGCCACCACGGCATTGGCGATCCACAGCGCCAGCAGCACCGTAATGGCCACGCGCGAGCTGCGCGAGACGGCCGATACCCCGAGCGTGGCGAAGACGAAGATGGCCAGGTACAGCGCGTAGCCCAACGCCAGCCCGGCAAAGCGCAGCAGTGCATCCAGGCGCTCGCCGCTGCCCGCGGACAGGGCCACGGCCGCTGCGGCGATCAGCGCGGCCGGTACCAGCAGCACCGCCAGCGCCATGGCCAGCGCCAGCGCCTTGCCCCACAGTAGGCGCAACGGCGGCACGCCCAGGCTCAGGGTCTGGCGCAGCATGCCCTGCTCGCGCTCGCCGGCAAAGGCATTGAAGCCCAGCACCACCACCAGGAGCGGGCCCAGCACCTGCAGGATCCAGCCCACCGACAGGTCGCCAAAGCGTTGCAGCCCGGTGGCGTCCTGCGCGGGGCGGAATTTCACCTCGCTCTGCCGGTGCGCCTGCAGCCACACGGTGCTGCCGATATAGGGGTTGATGCCCGGATCGACCAGGGCCAGCGCCGCATCGGGCTTGAAGGCATGCATGCCCTGGTGCGCCGCGTCGTGCGGGTGGCGCGCGCCCTGCGCCAGCCAGTCCTGGTAGTCGGAGCTTTGCGCGGCGGCCTGTTCGGCACGTGCCCCGCGCTGGTGGCTGGCGCCCACGGCCAGGGCCGTGAGCAGCAGCAAGGCGACCAGCCCACCGGCCCAGTACAACCGGCCATCGCGCAAGCGTTCGCGCAGGTCCTTGCAAGCCATGAGCCAGATCATGCGTTGCCCCGCATGTGCCGCAGGTACAGGGCCTGCAGGTCGGTATCGCTGATCTGTGCGGCGTCGAGGTCCTCGACCAGGCGCCCCTGCTTCATGATGCCGATGCGCGTGGCCGTCTGCCTGGCGTGGAACAGGTCGTGGGTGGTGGCCAGGATGGCCACGCCCGCCTCGCTGGCGCGCTGCAGCAGGCTGGTGAACTCGGCCGCGGCATGCGGGTCCAGGCCCGAGGTGGGCTCATCCAGCAGCAGGGCCTTGGCCTCCTTGGCCAGCGCCACGGCGATCCAGATCTTCTGGCGCATGCCCTTGGAGTACGCTGCCACGCGCTTGTCGGCCGCGTCCGCCTGAAGGCCCACCTGGGTCATCAGCTCCAGCAGGCGCGCACGCGGCGGGGCCTCGCCCAGCGCCAGTGCGGCGAAGTAGCGCAGATTCTCCAGCCCGGTCAGCGTGCCATAGAGGTTGACCTGCTCGGGGATGTAGGCCAGGTAGTGCTTGGTCGCCACCGGCTCCTGTGTGACATCTGTGCCGTTCACCAGCGCCCGTCCGCCATCCGGTGCGATGAAGTTCAGGAACAGGTTGACGGTGGTGGTCTTGCCCGCGCCGTTGGCGCCCAGCAGGCAGTAGATCTCGCCCGGGCGGATGCACAGGTCGAGCGGGTGCAGGGCGGTCTGGTCGCCGTAGCGTTTGGTGAGGCCTATGGCTTCGAGCACAGGGGTTCCTTCCATCGTCTGATGGCTGCAGAAGTGAAGTGGACGCGGGTGGGCCAGCGCTTTGGGAAGCGGGCGCTTCGGAAACGCGCTTGCCGGTAGTGACTGGTCCGCGAAAGACACAAATGATAATGCGTTATCAATATCAATTGCAGCAGTACGCAAGAAATTTGCAGGCAGACGCGGGAAGCGCCCCGCAGTGCCCCTTGCGGCAAAGTCCTGCGGGAGGCCAGGGCTGCGCTCCCTTGGTCGATAATGGTTTCTCAACAACAAGCCCTGAGGCAACGCCCCACCCCATGGAACGATCCACCCGGCAGCGCACCGCCATCCTGGCGGCGATCGCAGATGCACAGCGCCCTCTCACGCCACAGGAGGTGCTGGAGAGTGCGCGCGAAACCGTTCAAGGCCTGGGCATGGCCACGGTCTACCGCAACATCAAGGCCTTGCTCGAAGACGGATCGCTGCAGGCCGTACAGCTACCGGGCGAAAGTCCGCGGTATGAGCCCGCCGAGCATGAGCACGGGCACCACCATCACCACTTCCAGTGCACGGTGTGCTCGCGCGTGTTCGATGTGCACGACTGCCCGGGCGACCTGGCCGGCATGGCGCCCAAGGGCTTCACGGTGGAGCGCCATGAGCTGACGCTGTATGGCCGCTGCGCGGATTGCGCGAAGGTGGCGGCGCCCAAGGCCGGCCGCAAGCCCGCAGCCTCTGCCTGAAACGGCCTCAGGCCGATTGGTAAAGCGTGACCACGCAGGCCCCGCCCAGCCCCAGGTTGTGCTGCAGCGCGGTGCGGGCACCGGGCACCTGCCGATCCTGGGCACTGCCGCGCAACTGGTGGGTGAGCTCGTAACACTGGGCCAGGCCCGTGGCGCCCAAGGGGTGGCCCTTGGACAGCAGTCCCCCCGACGGGTTGGTCACCACCTGGCCGCCATAGGTGTTGTCGCCCGCATCGATGAAAGCCGCCGCGCCGCCCGGCGGGCACAGGCCCAGGGCCTCGTAGCTGATGAGTTCGTTCTGGGCGAAGCAGTCGTGCAGTTCGACCACATCCAGATCCTGCGGCCCGATGCCGGCCTGCTCGTAGACCTTGTGCGCAGCTTCCTGCGTCATGCCGTAGCCCACCAGGCGCATCATCTCGTGGCTGTCGAAAGTGTCGGGCCGGTCCGTGGTCATGGCCTGGGCGGCGATGATCACGTCGGTACGCAGGCCCTTCTTTTTTGCAAAGGATTCGGACACCAGCACCGCCGCCGCGGCGCCGCAGGTCGGCGGGCACGCCATGAGCCGGGTCAGCACGCCGGGCCAGAGCATGGGGGCGTTCATCACGTCATCGACCGACAGCTCCTTGCGCAGCAGCGCCAGCGGGTTGCGCGCCGCATGCCGGCTGGCCTTGGCGCGCACCCGGGCAAAGGCTTCGAGCGGCGTGCCGTACCGGCGCATGTGGCTCTGCCCAGCCCCGCCGAAATAGCGCAGCGCCAGCGGCAGTTCGGGCATGCCGACCAGGACCTCGGCCTCGCGGTCGAAGTCCTCGAAGGGGCTGGGCCGGTCGTTGAACACGGTGCCGATGGCGCCCGGGTTCATCTGCTCGAAGCCCAGGGCCAGCACGCAGTCGGCCGCGCCGCATTCCACCGCCTGGCGCGCCAGGAACAGCGCCGTCGAACCGGTCGAGCAGTTGTTGTTGACGTTGAAGACCGGTATGCCGGTCATGCCCAGGCCGTAGACGGCCTTCTGCCCGCTGGTGGAGTCGCCATAGACATAGCCCACGTACGCCTGTTCGATGGCGCAGTAGTCCACGCCCGCGTCCGCAAGTGCCAGCCGCCCTGCCTGCGCCGCCATCACGGGATAAGTCTCGTTGGCGCCGGGCTTGGCGAAGGGAATCATGCCCACGCCCGCGATGAATGCCTTGTCTGCCATGGGGATACAACCTTATTTTTCAGCGCGCCAGCACGGTGGCGCGGATGTCCTTCTTGAGCACCTTGCCCACCTTGGAGCGCGGCAGGTCGGGCCAGATCTCCACCTGCTTGGGCGCCTTCACGCTGCCGATGCGCGCCTTGGTGAAGGCGATCACCTCCTCGGGCTGCACCGTGCGCCCCGGGCGCAGCTGCAGTACGGCCACCACGCGCTCGCCCCATTTGTCGTCGGGCAGGCCGATGACGGCGCTGTCCTGCACGTCGGGGTGCTGCATCAGAGCCTGCTCGACCTCGACCGAGTAGACATTGAAGCCGCCGGTGATGATCATGTCCTTGGCGCGGTCCACGATGTAGAGGTAGCCATCGGCATCCACCCGGCCGATGTCACCCGTGTGGTGCCAGCCACCCCGCCCGGCCTCGGCCGTGGCCTCGGGGTTTTGGTAGTAGCCCATCATCACGAGCGAGCTGCGCACCACGATCTCCCCGGTCTCGCCGCGCGGCAGCAGCCGGCCTTCTCCGTCCATGGTGGCCACCTGCACCAGCGGGCCGGGCCGGCCGGCGCTCGCCAGGCGCTCGCGCGCCACCGTGCCGTCGGCGTGGAAATGCTCGCGCGGGGACATCATGGAGATCATCATCGGCGCCTCGGTCTGGCCGAAGAGCTGGGCCATCACCGGGCCGATGGCCGTGAGCGCCTCTTCGAGCCGCGCCGCCGCAATGGGCGCCGCGCCGTACCAGAAGCACTGCAGCGAATCGAGCCGCGTGCTGGCCAGTTTTTCGTGCTGCAGCAGCATGTAGATCAGCGTGGGCGGCAGGAAGGTGTGGGTCACCCCGTGCCGCTCCACCAGCGCGAGGAACTCGCCCAGGTCGGGCTTGGGCATGATGACGATGCGCCCTCCCAGGGCCATCACCGGCAGGCACAGCACGCCCGCCGCATGGGTGAGCGGCGCCAGCGCCAGGTAGACCGGCCGGCCCTCGAAGGGGTAGCCCATCAAGGTAAGGGCCGACATGGTCTCCAGGTTGCGGCCCGAGAGCATCACCCCCTTGGGCTGGCCCGTGGTTCCGCCGGTGCCGGCGATCATGGCCAGGTCGTCCACGGGGGCGATTTCCACTGGTTCGTCACCCACGCCCTGGACCCACTCTGCCCACGAAGGCGCCCAGCCCAGGGCCGCATCCAGGCAGACGAACTGGCGCACCTTGGGCAGTTGCGCGCGCATCTGCTCGACCATGGGCGCGTAGGCGCTGTGGAAGATCAGGCAGCTGCAGTCGAAGGCATCGAGCACGTAGCGATTCTCCGCCGTCTCGTTGCGCGGGTTCACCGGGCACCACACGGCGGCAGCGCGCGAGATGCCGAACACGCAGGCAAAGGCCAGGGCGTCGTTGCTCGACAGCACGGCCACCTTGTCGCCGGGCGCGATGCCCGAACGCAGCAGCGCCCGCGCCACCCGGTGGCTGGTGCGCTGCACCTCGCCGTAGGACAGGTCGGCCATGCCCATGCTCAGGCACGGCGATCCCTCGCCCAGCATGGCCCCCTTGTCGAGGTAGTCGATCAGGCGCATGGGGCCGCCTGCTCAGTGCTGCACCGTAAGCACGGGCGGCTGCACCAGGCCGAAGCTGCGCAGCACGCCCAGAAGCTCGTGGTGGCCAAAGGCCTGGCAGCCCGAGGCAAAGCCCACGCGGCGCGGCGCCTGCTGCAGCAGGTAGGCTGCGGCATAGGCCTGCATCAGCCCGGTCTGCTTGTAGTTGCAGTTGCCGTAGATCACGCAGTGCGCGCGCCCCAGCGGGCCCGAGGCATGCACCGAATCCACCGACTTGTTGATGCGCGGGTTCTCGCGCGGCGGCATGCTGCCCATCACGCTGGCGGCCGTCTGCGCCAGGGCGGCGTAGCGGTCTTCCTCGTTCATGCCCTCGGTGGCCTTGAGCGCGGCGGCCACGATCTGCGGCACGCCCAGCATCAGCGGCTTGTTGAACACGCCGCCCAGCACCTTGACGTTGGCCACGCGCGGGTCCTTCTTGAACCACACGGGGTGCGAGGTGCCGCCCCAGGGCAGGGCCAGCGCCGTCTCGTGCTGGCCGGGGATGGCCAGGCTGTACAGGCCGGCGTCGGGCTGCCATTCCACGTACTGGTTCTGCTCCAGGAAGTAGGCCTTGGACGTGGCCGCGTTGACCAGAATGGTCTGGGTCGATGCCGCCGTGGGGCTGCCGCCCCAGAACACGGCGATGTCCAGGGTATCGAGGCCCGGCGTCTCCAGGCACAGCTGGGCGGCGATCTCGCCCGTGGTGTACATCTGCGCCAGGCCGGGCGAGAGCAGCAGGCCGGCGGCGGCGAACTTCGTCCCGTACTCGGCCTCCAGCGTGATCAGCCAGTCCTGCTCGCCCGTGGTGTCGGTGTAGTGGCACTTCGTGGCCAGGCAGGCCTGCACCACCTCGTGGCCAAATTTCGCGAATGGTCCCACGGTGTTGAGCACCACGCTGGCGCCGTCGAACAGTGCGCTGAGCGCCTCCACCGTGTGCGCTACCTCCACCACCTCGTAGCTGGCGGTTTCGATGCCGGGCACGTGCGAGCGCATCGCATCGTCGAGTTTTTCCTTGCTGCGGCCGGCCGCGATGAAGGGGATGTTGTACTCGCGCAGGTACTCGCAGACCAGCCGGCCGGTGTAGCCGGAGGCGCCATAGACCACGACGGGTTTCTTGTTGCTGTTGCCCATAGCCATGTCTCCTGTGCTGGTTTACATGCCCATGCCGCCATCGACCGGCAGGCCCGCGCCGGTGATGAAGCGCGATGCGTCGGAGCACAGGAAGACCACGGCGTCGGCCATGTCGGCCACCTCGCCCAGGCGGCCCGCAGGCGTCTGCTCGATGATGGCGCCCACGGCCGCCTCGGGCGATGGGAACAGGCCTGCGGCCACCACGTCGGCGGCGAGCTTCATGCCCATCTCAGTGGGCACCAGGCCGGGGTAGATGCAGTTCACGCGCACGCCGTAGCCGAGCTTGCCCGACTCCATCGCCGCCACGCGGGTCAGCCGGTCCACGGCCGACTTGGTGGCCGAGTAGCCTGCGATCGCCGGGAAGGCGATGGTGGCGGCCACCGAAGAGATGTTGACCACCGCCCCGCCCTTGCCCGCGCCGCCGCCCGGGCGCATGGCGCGAAACGCGTGCTTGAGGCCCAGCGCCGTGCCCACGATGTTCACGTCGAGCATGCGGCGCAGCGATTCGGCCTCGATCTCGGACACCAGGGCCGTGACCTCGATGCCGGCGTTGTTGATGAGGATGTCGAAGCCGCCCAGCGTCTCCTGCGTGGCCTGCACGGCGGCGGCCCAGTCGGCCTCCTGCGTCACGTCGAGCTTCACGAAGCCCGCCTTGGCGCCTGCGGTGACCGGCAGCTTGCCCGCCGTCTCCTGCCCCAGCGACGTGAGCACGTCGCCAATCATCACGGATGCGCCTGCGGCAGCCAGTGCCTGGGCCATGCCTTCACCGAGGCCGCGCGCGCCACCGGTGACCAGGGCCTTGCGGCCGGTCAAATCGAACTTCGCCATGTCTTGTCTCCTGGTATTGGGATCGTTGGCCCACCGCTTTCTGCGATGAACGGAATCGATTCTGGAAATGTGCTGGACAAGTGTCAAGATATTTTCTTGACACTTGTCATAAATTCAATCGACCCGGCCTGGTCCATGCATGAAAAGACATGGGCGCCCTGCCCGGCTCTGCCTACAATGGCGCGATGGAAAGAGCACCCCGCCGTGACAAGTACGCCGAACGCCGCGCCGAACTGGGCGAGGCCGCGCTGCAGACGCTGGCCGAACTGGGCTACGCGCGCACCAGCCTGCGCGAGATTGCGCAGAACTCGGCCTTCTCGCATGGCGTGCTGCACTACTACTTCACCGACAAGCTCGACCTCATCCTGTGCAGCGTGCGCCAGTACAAGGCGCGCTGCGTCACGCGCTACGACGATGTGACCGAGCAATCCACCTCGTTTGCGCAACTGGTGGACGGCTTTGTCGACGTGTTGGGCGAGACCGTGCGCACCGAGGCGCCGATGCACCGCCTGTGGTACGACATCCGCTCGCAGTCGCTGTTCGAGGAGGCGCTGCGCGCCGACGTGGAGGCCATCGACAAGAGCCTGGCCAACATGGTCTGGCGCGTGCTCACGCGCATGGCCGAACTGGCCGGCTCGCCCGTGCGCGCACCCATTGATCTCACTTACGCCATGTTCGACGGCGTGTTCCAGCAGTGCCTGCTGCGCCACATGGCCGGCGATGCCAAGGCCATCCCCACCATGCAGGGGCATGTGCGGCTGCTGGTGGAACAGCTGATCGGCGTGCCAGCTGCAGCCGCCGCGCCTGCCAAGGCGCCGCGCAAGCGCAAGCCTGCAGTGCAGGCCGCGTAGCCCGCCCCCTGGTATCCCATACAAGCCGTTCTGTTCTGCAGAACGGCTTTTTTGTTTCTGCGCGGTGCTTGACCTTGCATCGGATCTTTCTCATACTTCCATAGGACAGATTGATGTTCTTTCTTATAGAACTTTGAAGAAAACAGGAGATCCGATGCCCCAAGCACCCGATGTGCTGATCAGCGAGGTCGGCCCGCGTGACGGCCTGCAGTCCGTCAAGGGCACCATGCCCACGGCCGACAAACTGCGCTGGATCGATGCGCTGTATGCCGCCGGCCTGCGCGAGATCGAGGTCGCCTCTTTCGTGCCCGCCCGCCTGCTGCCGCAGATGGCCGACGCGGCCGAGGTGGTGCGACACGCCATCACCCTGCCCGGCCTGACGGTAATGGCGCTGGTGCCCAACCGCAAGGGCGCGCAGGCGGCGCTCGAAGCCGGGGTGCACAAGCTCACCATGCCCGTGTCCGCCAGCGCCGCCCATTCGCTGGCCAATGTGCGCAAGACGCGCGAAGAGATGGTCGAGGAGGTGCGCGCCATATCCGACCTGCGCCGCGACATTGCCCCCCATGTGAAGCTGGAGGCCGGCATTTCCACCGCCTTTGGCTGCACCTTGCAGGGCCTGGTGCCCGAGGACGAGGTGATCTGGCTGGCCGCGCAGTGCGTGGCGGCCGGGGCTGATGAGTCGGGCCTCTCGGACACCGTGGGCTATGCCAACCCGGCCCAGGTGCGCCGGCTGTTCCGGCGCCTGCGCGCCGAGTTGGGTGACAAGGCGGGCGCCGCCCACATGCACAACACGCGCGGCCTGGGCCTGGCCAACTGCCTGGCAGCCTACGAAGAAGGTGTGCGCACCTTCGATGCCTCCCTGGGTGGCCTGGGCGGCTGCCCGTATGCGCCGGGCGCCTCGGGCAACGTGGTCACGGAGGACCTGGTGTTCATGTTCGAGGCGAGTGGCATTTCCACGGGCATCGACCTGCAGCGGTTGATGGACGCGCGCGCGCCGCTGGTGGCCGGGCTGCCCGGTGAGCCGGTGTACGGCATGACCCCCGAGGCGGGTTTGCCCAAGGGCTTCGTACAAGGAACCAGCCATGTCTGACGCAACGAACAACGACCAGCCCCTGCCCTACGCCGGCATCCGCGTGGTGGAGTTCACCCACATGGTGATGGGCCCCACCTGCGGCATGGTGCTGGCCGATCTGGGGGCCGAGGTCATCAAGGTCGAGCCCATCGAGGGCGACAGCACGCGCCACCTGCTGGGCTCGGGCGCCGGGTTCTTTCCCACCTTCAACCGCAACAAGAAGAGCATCGCGCTCGATTTGAAGAAACCCGAGGGCCTGCAGGCCGCGCTGCGCCTGATCGCCACGGCCGACATCGTGAGCGAGAATTTCAAGCCCGGCACCATGGCCAAGCTGGGGCTGGACTACGCCTCTCTGAAAAAGCTCAACCCGCGCCTCATTTATGTGAGCCACAAGGGCTTTCTGCCCGGCCCCTACGAGCAGCGCACGGCCCTGGACGAGGTGGTGCAGATGATGGGCGGACTGGCCTACATGACCGGGCGCCCCGGTGATCCGCTGCGTGCGGGTACCAGCGTCAACGACATCATGGGCGGCATGTTCGGTGCCATCGGCGCCATGGCGGCGCTGCGCCAGCGCGAGCTGACCGGAGAGGGGGCGGAGGTGCAGTCCGCGCTGTTCGAGAACAATGTCTTTCTGGTGGCGCAGCACATGATGCAGTTCGCCAGCACCGGCAAGGCGGCCAACCCCATGCCCAGCCGCATCTCGGCCTGGGCCATCTACGACGTCTTCACGGTGAAGGATGGCGAGCAGATCTTCCTGGCCGCCGTGAGCGACAAGCAGTGGGCCATCTTCTGCGAGGCCCTGGGCCTGGCCGAGTTGCTGGCCGACCCGCGCCTCAAGACCAACAACGACCGCGTGCAGGCGCGCGACTGGATGATGCCGCAGCTGCGCTCGCACCTGGCCGGGCGCAGCGCGGCGGAGCTCGCTGCCATCTTCGAGGCCAACGAGCTGCCGTTCGCGCCCATCACCAGGCCCGAGGAGCTGTTTGCCGACCGGCACCTCAACGAAAGCGGGGGCCTGGCGCCCATCCGCCTGAACAACGGCACCGAGTCCAAGGTGCCGCTCTTGCCCCTGACCATCGGTGGCACGCGCCCCGGCGTGCGCCTGCAGCCGCCGCGCGCGGGCGAGCACACGGCCGCGCTGCTGCAGGAGCTGGGCTACTCCGATGACGAGGTGGCCGCCCTGCGAGACCAGGGCACCGTGGCTGGCGGCTGACGATCAAATCCCTGCCCCTCCAGCCGGCCGCCGTGCGGCCTGGCTGGGCGCCGCTGTGCGCCGCTGTGCGCCATTTCCCTGCAGCGGCCCGATTTCGACCACACCAAGGAGACACATCCATGCATTCCCCAAGCCTCACCTGCATTCTGGCCGGCGCCGCATTGGCACTGAGCGCAACCTCCGCTGCCGCACAGGCCACCACCTGGCCCGACAAGCCGGTGCGCCTGGTCGTGCCCTACTCGCCCTCGGGCACCACCGACTATGCGGCGCGGCAGATCGCCCAGAAGCTCACCGAGCAGACCGGAAAGTCCTTCTATGTGGAGAACAAGGTGGGCGCCAGCGGCACCATCGGCTCGGACCTGGTGGCCAAGGCCGCGCCGGACGGCAGCACCTTCCTCATTAACGACACCACCTACGCCATGCTGCCGCACCTGTTCAAGAAGCTGCCCTGGGACCATGCCACCGGGCTGGTTCCGGTGACGCGCATCGTCGACACGCCGCTGGTCGTGGTCGTGGGGGCCAATTCGCCGTACAAGACCATGCAGGAACTGCTCGATGCCGCCCGGAAGAACCCCGAGAAGCTCACCTTCGGCTCGGGCGGCATGGGCAGCTCCTCACACCTGGGCGGGGAGCTGCTGCGCCAGCACGGCAGGATTTCCCTGACCCATGTGCCCTACAAGGGTGCCGGCGAGGCCATGCTGGGCGTGATCTCGGGCCAGGTGGACCTGGTGGTGACGGCCGCGCCCACGGCCATTCCCCAAGTCAAGGGCGGCAAGGGCCGTGCGCTGCTGGTCACCTCGCCCCAGCGCCTGGCCGCCCTGCCCGACGCGCCCACCAGCGCGCAGCTGGGACTCAAGGATTTCACGGCCACCAACTGGTTCGGCATTGCCGCGCCCAAGGGCACGCCCCAGGCCATCATCGACAGGATGCAGGCCGAGGTGAAGAAGGCCGTGGAATCCCCCGACCTGGCCAAGCGCTTTGCCGACCAGGGCGCGGAAGTGGGAGCCATGGCACCGGCCGACTTCCAGAAGTACGTGCGCAGCCAAACCGAGGACTGGGGCCGGGTGATCAAGGCGGCCGGCGTGCAGGCCGAATGAGCGAAACGGAAGAAAGAAAGGACCCCTCTCCCATGTGGAACCTGAGCTTTGCCCCGCCCGAGGTCATCGAGGCCACCGTGCTGACCCGCCTGCCCGACGCCATGCGCCAGCCGCGGCGCACCGAATGGGTGGACGCCAACAAGCCCGGCCATGTGATGGACAGCTTTCTCGAAGGCCCGGTGTTCGACGGCCAGGGCAACCTGTACGTGACCGACATCCCCTACGGCCGCATCTTGCGCATCACGCCCGACGGCCAGTGGCAGCTGGTGGTGCAGTACGACGGCTGGCCCAACGGCCTGGCACTGCATGCCGATGGCAGCCTGTGGATCGCCGATTACCGGCGCGGCATCCTGCGGCTGGACCCGGCGGGCAGCGGCGCGCCCGAACCGGTGCTGGCGCACCGCAACAGCGAGTCTTTCAAGGGGGTCAACGACCTGACCTTCGATGCCGCGGGCAACCTGTATTTCACCGACCAGGGGCAGACGGGCATGCACGACCCCACGGGCCGCGTCTACCGCTACACGCGCGGCGGCCGGCTCGACCTGTTGCTGGCCAACGCCCCCAGCCCCAACGGACTGGCGCTGAGCGCCGACGGCGGCGCCCTCTTCGTGGCCGTGACGCGCGGCAACCAGGTCTGGCGTGCGCCGCTGCTGCCCGACGGCAGCATCTCCAAGATGGGGGCGCTGCAGACCTTCTTCGGCACCAGCGGGCCCGATGGCCTGGCCGCCACGGCCGATGGCGGGGTGGTGGTGGCGCATGCCAGCCTGGGCGGCGCCTTCGTGCTCAATGCGCGCGGCGAAGTGACCCATTTCGTGCGCAGCCCCGTGGGTCCCACGGTGACCAACATCGCCTTCCGGCCCGCCACCTCGGAGATCGTCATGACGGAATCTTCTTCGGGCACCGTGCTGCGGGCCACCCTGCCCGTGACCGGCGCGCCTCCCCACCCCTTGCGCTGAGCGCGCCCCTGGCAGGCCCCTCGGTGGCTTCGGCCAGTGGTCATTCCACAGGTGCGTGAAAACGCGCAGGCTGCTATAAAGGGACCATAAAGCAGGAACAACGGCCTCACAGGCCGATGAGGGAGAATTGCATGACCGGTGCGTATCGGGCCAGAAGCCCATGGCTGCGCCTCGCTGCAGGCGTTGTGGTGTCGGCCTGTGCCTTTTTCTCCCCTGCGCAGGCACAAATGACCGCGCTGGAAAAGCCCGCCGGCCGCGTGGTGCTGACCGTGCAGGGCAGCACCACCCAGGCCAACCAGGGGCAAAAGGCGCAGTTCGACATGAAGATGCTCGAAAAGCTGCCCCAGAAGACCTTCACCACCCAGACACCCTGGTACCCGCAGCCGGTGAGCTTCACCGGGCCGCTGCTGCGCGACGTGCTGGCCGCCGCGGGCGCCAAGGGCAGCAAGATTACGGCGGTGGCGCTCAACGACTACAAGACCGAGATCCCTTTCGACGACGCCACGCGCCACGAGGTGATCGTGGCGCGGCTCATGAACAACCGCCCCATGCCGATCCGCGAGAAGGGGCCGCTGTTCATTGTCTATCCTTTCGACACCAAGGCCGAGTTGCGTACCGAGCTCTACTACAACCGCTCCGCCTGGCAGCTCAGCACACTGCAGATCCAGTGAGCGGCACCAGGGGCACCCATGCTGCGCAGCAAGCACCTCCTGCCCCTGATCATTGCCAGCCTGGTGGTGGTCTATGTGTCCATTGCGACCGTGCAGTACCGCCAGTACCGCAGTGTCGAAGCCGTGATGCGCCGGGGCGACGTGAACGCCCTGTGGTCCTACCTGCAGCTCAATGTGGAGCATGAACGGCTGGACCACGCGCTGCACCAGTACGAATACGACCCGCAAAGCATCTCCACGGATGCGCTGCAGCTGCGCTACGACCTGTTCCTGAGCCGCTTCAGCGCACTGGAGAGCGGCACTGCGCGCACGCTGATGCAGCACGAGCCGCTGTACGCCAAGGCACTGGCGGAACTGCAGGAGTTCGTGGAGGCCGGTGACAGCTATTTCGGCCAGAGCGTCGACGCGCGCACCAGCCAGGCCAATATGCGGCTGTTGCGCGAGCGCCTGGTGGAACTGCGCCCGACGGTGCAGGAGCTGTCGCTCAACGCGTCGCGCATTTCCGCGCTGCTCGGCGACCAGCGCAACGCCGAGGTGCAGCACCAGACCCTGCTGACCACCGGCCTCACGGCCTTCCAGGCGGTGCTCACCTTTTTGCTGGCCGTGGCCATGGCCCGGCAGTTCCTCAAGCGCGAAAAAGCCAAGTCGCTGGCGCTGGCCGCGCAGGCCGAGCTGGTGGATGCCTTGAAGCGCAGCGAGGAAGTGCTGGAAGCCCGCGTGGTCGAGCGCACCGAGGCGCTGGAGAAAGCCAACACCGCGCTGCGCGAGCACGAGGAAGAGCTGGAGATCGCCCGCGCCCGCGCCGAAGACGCCTCGCAGATGAAGTCGGACTTCCTGGCCAACATGAGCCACGAGATACGCACCCCCATGAATGCGGTGATCGGCATGAGCCACCTGGCGCTCACCACCGACCTGTCGCCGCGCCAGCGCGACTATGTCGAGAAGATCCAGCGCTCGGGCCAGCACCTGTTGGGGCTGATCAACGACATCCTCGACTTTTCCAAGATCGAGGCCGGCAAGCTGGAAGTGGAAACCGTCGATTTCGGGCTGCGCAGCGTGCTCGACAACGTGGCCAATCTGATCGGCGACAAATGCTCGGCCAAGGGCCTGGAGCTGATGTTCGATGTGGACCCGGCCCTGCCCGACGACCTGCGCGGCGACCCGCTGCGCCTGGGGCAGATCCTCGTGAACTACGGCAACAACGCCGTGAAGTTCACCGACACCGGCGAGATCGTGGTGCGCGTGGCCGAGCTGGCGCGTGATGATGAGCAAGGCCTGCTGCTGCGCTTCGAGGTGCAGGACACGGGCATCGGCCTCACGCCCGAGCAGCAGTCGCGGCTGTTCCGCTCCTTCGAGCAGGCGGACACCTCCACCACCCGCAAGTACGGCGGCACCGGGCTGGGCCTGGCGATTTCCAAGAAGCTCGCGGGCCTGATGGGCGGGGATGTGGGCGTGCAGAGCACGCCCGGCCAGGGCAGCCGCTTCTGGTTCACCGCCCGCGTGGGCCTGGGCACGCCTTCGGCGGGCCCGCTCATGCCCGAGCCCGACCTGCGCGGGCGCCGCGTGCTGGTGGTGGACGACAGCGAGCAGGCGCGCCAGATCCTGGCGGGCCTGCTGGCCAGCATGAGCTTTGCCGTGACCACGGCCGCCTCGGGCGAGGAGGGGATTGCCGCCGCCCGCGAGGCCGACGAGGCGGGCCTGCCTTGCGAGATTGCGTTTCTCGACTGGCGCATGCCGGGCATGGATGGGTTCCAGACGGCCGCCCAGCTGGCCCTGCTGCCGCACCCGCCGGTGCCGGTGATCGTCACCGCCCATGGCCGCGAAGAGGTGTTCCGCGCACTGGAGAAGGCCGGCATTGCGCTGATGCTGACCAAGCCGGTCAGCCCATCGCTGCTGTTCGACGCCGCCATGCGGGCGCTGGGGGGGCAGGAGGCCAGCCTGGCGGATCGTGCCGCACCGCGCCGCGCCGGCAGTGCCCCCGACCTGGCCCCCATCCGCGGCGCCCGCGTGCTGCTGGTGGACGACAACGACCTGAACCAGCAGGTGGGCGCCGACCTGCTGGGCGATGCCGGGCTGGTGGTGGAGGTGGCCGAGAACGGCCAGGTGGCGCTGGACATGTTGCACCAGCGCGCGCCCTACGACATCGTGCTCATGGACATGCAGATGCCGGTGATGGACGGCCTCACCGCCACCCGCCGCATCCGCGAGAACCCGGCCTGGGCCAGCCTGCCCGTGCTGGCCATGACGGCCAACGCCATGAGCAGCGACCGCGACAACTGCCTGGCCTCCGGCATGAACGGCCATGTGGCCAAGCCCATCGACCCCGACGAACTGTTCGCCCAGTTGCTGCAGTGGGTGCCGGCGCGCGGCGAAGCACAGGATGGGCTGGCGGCGGCTGGAGCAACGCCAGCGCAGTCCGCGGATGTGCTCCATGGGCCGCTCACGCGAATCGATGGGCTGGACACGGCCGCCGGCCTGCGCCGCGTGCTGGGCAAGCCCGCCGCCTATGAAAGCCTGCTGCGCAAGTTCACCGCCGGCCAGGCGTCGGCCGTGCAGAACACGCAGGCCTTCCTGGCCGCAGGCCAGCGCGACGACGCCTTGCGCAGCATGCACACCCTCAAGGGCACGGCGGGCACCATTGGCGCGGCCCACCTGGCCCATCTGGCCGCGGCGGTGGAAAAAGCCATTGCAGACGGCGCGGACGCGGGCACCCTGGCCGCCCTGCTCGCCCCACTGGGCAAGGCATGCCAGGCCCTGGTGGAGGCACTGCAGCATGCACTGCCCGCCCAGGAAGCCGCAGCGCCCCCGGCCGTGGTGGACCCCGCCGAGGCGCAGCAACTGCTGGCTCGCCTGGACGCATTGCTGGCGGACGACGACTCGGACGCCGTGGAGCTGTTCAAGGACTCGGCCCCTGCCCTGCAGGCGCTCCTGGGCCCGGTCTACGGCGAGATGAAGCGGGCCCTGGACAGCTACATCTTCACGGACGCACTGGCACTGCTGCGGGCAGCCCCTCTGCCCGGCCCAGCGATACAAGGAGGACCCACGACATGAACAATCCCATGGAATCCAGCGGCAGGTGCACGGTGCTGGTGGTGGACGACACGCCCGACAACCTGTCGCTGATGAGCGACCTGCTGCGCCCGGACTACAAGGTCAAGCTGGCCAACAGCGGCGAGCGGGCACTGCAGATCGTGGCGGGCGAAGCCAAGCCCGATTTGATCCTGCTGGACATCATGATGCCCGAGATGGACGGCTACGAGGTGCTGCGCCGCCTGCAGTTCAACCCCGACACCGAGGACATCCCGGTGATCTTCCTCACGGCCATGAGCGCCACGGACGACGAGACCGTCGGCCTGGAGCTTGGGGCCGTGGACTACATCACCAAGCCCGTCAACCCCGCCATCACGCTGGCGCGGGTGCGCAACCACCTGCTGCTCAAGCGCGCCCGCGACATGCTGGCGCGCCAGAACCAGTACCTGGAGGACGAGGTGGCCAAGCGCACGCGCGAGGTCGTGGAGCTGCAGGACGGCACCATCCGCGCCATGGCCTCGCTGGCCGAGACGCGCGACAACGAGACCGGCAACCACATCCGCCGCACCCAGCACTATGTGGAGGTGCTGGCGCGCAAGCTGCAGCACCACCCGCGCTTTGCGGACGAACTGACCGAGGCGGCCATCGAGATGATCTTCAAGTCGGCACCGCTGCACGACATCGGCAAGGTGGGCATCCCGGACCGCATTCTGCTCAAGCCCGCCAAGCTCACGCCCGAAGAGTTCGAGGTCATGAAGACCCACACCACGCTGGGGCGCGACGCGATCATTGCGGCGGAGCGCGAGACCTCGCAAGCCAACCCGTTCTTCCGCTACGCCAAGGAGATCGCCTACAGCCACCAGGAAAAGTGGGACGGCTCGGGTTACCCCGAGGGCCTGGTGGGCAACACCATCCCCCTGTCAGCGCGGCTGATGGCGGTGGCCGATGTCTACGATGCCTTGATCTCCGAGCGCGTGTACAAGGCCGCCTTCCCGCACGAGATGGCGGTGGAGATCATCCGCGACGGCCGGGGCAGCCATTTCGATCCCGACATGGTGGACGCCTTCCTCGCGCTGTCCGAGGAGTTCAGGGCCATCGCCCAGCGCTTTTCCGACGGTGAACATGCGCTGGCCGCCCAGGTGGACCGCATCGCCGCCGACCTGCCTGCGGAGCACATCGAGCTCACCGCAGACGGCGCCCTCAAGCCCTGAGCCCATCCATCCCATGCATCCCTCCAAGACCACCGTGCTGCTGGCCGAAGGTGCCAGCGCCATGCGCCAGGCCCTGGCCAGCCAGCTGCAGACCTTCGGCTTCGGCCAGGTGCTGCAGGCCCGCGACGGCGCCCGCGCCCTGCAGCTGCTGCGCGCGGAACCCGTGCACGTGGTGGTATGCGACATGGACATGCAGGGCATGGACGGCCTCGGGTTGCTCGAAGCCATGCGCGCCGACCCAAAGCTGGCGGGCCTGCCCTTCATGCTGATGTCGGGCGGGCTGGACCGCGACTCGGCTGCCCGGGCGATCCGCCTGGGCATCGGCGACCTGCTGGTCAAGCCCTTCACGGTACGCCGCCTCATCGAGCGCATGCAGCGGGTGATGCAGCGCGACGCCCAGGCCCTGGTCTCCGCACTGGCGCCCCCGCCCCCGCTGGAGCCTGCACCCGAACCACCCGCCGAGCCCGAGCGCGCCACCATCCTGGTGGTGGACGATACGCCCGACAACCTGCAATTGCTGGCCGGCCTGTTCCGCGACCGCTTCAAGGTCAAGATCGCCCAGAGCGGCGAAAAGGCCCTGGCCATCTGCCAGTCCGACGCGCCGCCGGACCTGATTTTGCTGGACGTGATGATGCCGGGCATGGACGGCTTCGAGGTGGCGCGCCGCCTGCGCGAGCACCACGCCTCGGAATGCACACCCATCATCTTCGTCACCGCGATGACCGACGACGCCTCACGCCACCAGGGCCTGAGCCTGGGCGCCATCGACTATGTCTTCAAACCCATCGAGCCCGAGCTGCTGCGCCTGCGGGTCAGCAACCTGATGTACTACGTGGAGCACCGCAAGCAATTGCAGAAGGATTTTGACCAGATGCATGAGAACAGCCGGTTGCAGGCGGAGGTGGAGCGGTTGCGCGCGGAGGTGCGGGGCCTGCGCGGCGATTGAACCCGGAAGGCCGGGGCAAAGCCCCGGCCTTCCGGTCCACGCTCAGGTCCAGTTGGCTGCGATCACCGGATTGAGCGCCGCCTGGTAACTCGCACTCAGCGTCGTCTGCCCCGCTGCTGGTGGCGAGAACGCCGCCATGGCGTCCACCAGGGCCTGCGCCTTGGTGTCCGTCAGCACCTTGCCATTGCATTGGCCCAGATCTGCTCGACGTGCTGCGCCGTGCCCAGGTACCAGTCCTTGATGATGGCCTTGTCGCTGGTACCGATCACGCTCACCTCCAGGTTATTGCCTGACTTGGCCAGCCAGATCTGGTCGTGGCGGATGCTCGACCCCCACTGCAGCAAGTCGTTGACGCCGCCCGTGCTGTCGTTCTCGACAATGGTGTCCTGGCCCGTGCCCGCTTCCATGAAGTAGGTGTCGCCACTCTTGCCTCCCGTCAGCGTGTCATTGCCTGCAGCGCCATTGATGACGTTGGCACCGTCGTTGCCGGTCAGCTTGTTGGCTTTGGCATTGCCCTTGAAGTTGTAGGCCGCCGTGCCGGTCACGGTGTAGTCCGTGTTGGCGGTGGGCATGGTGTAGGCATAGGTGTAGCTGCTCGGTGGTGGAACAGGCATCGCCAGAATGGTGTCGATCCTGGCCTGGTCCCAGGTCTCGCCGTTGTCGAAGACGATCTGGTCGATCTTGCTGTTGGTGGGCACGCTGCTCGGTGTGGTATCGGCCGCGATGTAGTTGGACAGCGTCACCTGGTCGGCGGTGCCCCCGCCCATGCGAACCTGCAGGTGGTTGCCCGAGCGAACCAGTTGGATCTGCGAAGGCGTCCAGCCGTGGATCAAGAGCTTGTCCACGGCCGTCTTGGCGTCGATGGCATCGAGGGTGTCCTGACCATCGCCCTGGGTGAACTCGAAGGTGTCATCGCCGGCGCCGCCATTGAGGGTATCGTTGCCCAGACCGCCGATGAGCGTATCCGCGCCTGCGTGGCCCAACAGGGAGTCGTTGCCTGCACCGCCCTCGAGCCGGTCGTTGCCGCCATTGCCCTGCAACTGGTCGGTGCCGTCCATACCCTTGAGGACGTCATCTCCGGCGCCGCCTCGCAAGGTGTCATTGCCGGAAGTGCCTTGCAGGTTCAAACCAGGAACCCGAATCGCCAGTGCCAGGATGCCAGAGACGGATAGCCCCTCGGCATCGGTCACGGTAAGTTTGATCCTCAGGTTCTGGCTCAAGTTGGCGGGAATGTTGCCGGTGATATCGCCATTGGAATGCACAGTGGCCCAGCTGGGCAAAGGCGATCCATTTTCCAGGGTGGCGGTATAGGTCAGCGGACCATCGTCAACGAACGAGTCACCCGGCATGTACCACTCGAAGAACTTGCCAGGCTGTGTTTCCACGGGCGCCAGCGGAGTCTGCAGTACCGGCGCAGCGTTGGTCTTTGCCAAGGCAAAAATCGCTGCAAAGTCCATGCTGGTGTAATCGTCGAAGACGATTTCCTGAAGCGCATTGAACTGGCCGGGGGCGCCGTTTTCGCCAAAGAACCCTTCAACCCTCACCAAATTGTTGGCAGTTCCCCGGATCACCAGATCATTTTCTTCTCTTATGAATCTTGTTGCTGTCTTTGAAACACCAGACAGATACAGTGTGTTGTGCTCTTCCGATGCAGCTATCGTATTTTTTTGATTATATCTTGATAACCCTTTTCGATATAATACTCATCATCGCCCGCGCCGCCGATAAATATAACGCCGACATAGTTTCCGCCAGAGAGGGTGTCATTTCCATCGCCCCCATCCAGCGTCATTCCTGCACGATTGTCAGAATACAGCTCATCGTTACCACCCATGCCGCGCAAAACCACAGAATCGGCGCCCCGGCCGCTAACCCGAATGGTGTTATTTCTGGAATTTCCGTTGACGGTTGTTGGATTGCACTGAGATCTGACCCGCCTTTTCCATCGAATACTGACCCACTCTGTTGTGTGAGATGAGTGGTCTACGATGTGGATAAGTGCTGGGTTTTCTGCTTTTTAGGCTGAGGCTGTGTGGAGCTGCCGCAAAGTGCGCCGCTGTTTGCGTGACTTTGTTGCCTCCAGAGCTAGCCAGGTAGAAAGCTTCTCTGCGAATGGATCGAGCTTGCTGGAGCTCGCGCGCTTGGCATAGCTGGGCTGCTCATCACCCGAGCGCAGATACTTCTTCACGGTGTTGCGAGCCAGGCCTGTGCGCCTTGAAATCTCGCGGATGGACAGCTGCTCGCGCAGAGCCCATCGCCTGATGACACTGCGTGTCGCCACGTCTATCACTCCTGAAATCTCCTGCTTCTAAAAGCAGCAGGATAGGGTTAGTACGTGGGTCAACTTCAAATGGAAATTACTGCTTGAACTGGGTCAAGATTCAGTGGAATTCAACACCGTTTTTCAAAAGACTGCCTGCACTTTCGCGATTGATATCTGGATTGATTTTTATCATGGCATTATTGATTTGGGGGTTGCAGAGTTTCAATTGCGGGGTCACATATCCGGCTTTGTTTGCGGAGTCCTGCACAAAGATTAAATCTTCAGTCGGTAATGGCTTCCCATCATTCCAGTTGGGGCCGGGATAACGCAAGAAAATTGGCGTGGAAAATTTCTCAACTCCACGCTGGTATGTTATGCGGTGGGATAAAAATAAGATAACACTCTTTCCAACAAGGCTTTTGTAGTAAACATCGCTATCCATTTTGCTGCTTGGATCAATTGTGGATGGAATGTATATTCGTTTGAATGCGCATTTCTGAAGAGATTTTATATATTCCTCCGAGGTAGGCGCAATCATGAAGATTTTTGCATCAACTATTTCCATGAATTGATCATTGATTGATTTGTCTTTTGTATTTTCTGTGAACAATAGTTCATTTCCGGATTTCTCATTGGTATAGCCTACAAGTTCACCCGATTTGCCGTCTGTATAGACAATTCTTGTGAACTTTCCAGTCAGTATCAATGGATTTTTAGCCCATAGAAAATAGTCGAGAGGCATTGGACTCGGAATTGGCAAGCCAGCTGTCGCCTTTTCCATTATTAATAAACAAAGAAATAGCAAATAACAAAATTTTGGCATGAATTTGACTGAAAATTCAATTGCCAGTTTCATTTTTGACGGGCAAATCATCTAAGCTATTTTTTATCTCGATGACGGCGTTAAATGCATTCATTTTATTTTGGTTTCCTCTTACTATTTTTAGCCATCAGTGGTTGCAAGAGAGGCTGAAAATTATTTGAATTTTTATTTAATTGTTTGAGGTCTGAAAAATTTTTTTGATGATGGCGAAGCGCATCACCGCTCCCTCAAACTCTCACTCCCCGCCTTCTGAATCGGACTGAGCAGGAATTCAACAACCCGTCGCTGGCCCGTCTTGATCTCCGCCGTGATGTTCATCCCCGGCGCCAGCTTGATCTGCTTGCCATCCACGTCGATGGTGGTCTGGTTCAGCTTCAACGTGGCCGGGAAGATCGCCCCGCGCTTCTCGTCATTGACCGCGTCCTGCGTGACCTTCTCCACCGTGGCATCGAGCGTGCCGTAGCGCGTGAAGGCAAAGGTCCCAGCTTGATCGCCACGCCCTGCCCCGGGCTCACGAAGCCGATGCCTTTGTTCTCCAGCGCCACCTCGGCGCTCACGCTGGCGCTGTCGGACACGATGATCATCAGGGCATGGGCTTCGGTGTGCATGGCCAGTTGCTGGACGGTGCCGGCCACAGGGGCACTGAGGTTGCGCGGGCTGGCGCTGGTGAACCCCTGGGTGATCTGTTGGCGCTTGAGGTCGGCCTGGGCTTGGCGTTCGCTTAAAGAGCGCCTGGGTTCCGCGCTGTAGATGCTGCGGGTCTGTTGGGCTTTACGCAATGCCGCATGGGCTTGCGGGGTTTGGAAATCGCGCTCGCGCTGCTGGGAGGCAATCGTGGCCTGCGCGATGGCCAGTTCGTCCTGGCGGCACTGGTCTTGCGGACGCACCCGCTGATGCAGCGGCTTGCCAGCCGCGCGCGCAGCATCCTCCCGAGTTTCGTGCATCACGCCCCCTCACAAGAGTCGCTCTTATGGGGAGTGATTCTAGCTGTCCGCAGGTGGAAGCTGGTGCTTCCAAGGCCCCCTAAACAGGTGAGTTTGCAACCAAACGATTCTGCTTCTTCACCGTTGGTCAATTCGCAATTCAATTGTGCTCAAGCGCCTTGGTGCATGCCTGGCCGGTTGCGTGCAGGCCGAGCTTGCGCAGCAGTTGCTCGTCGGCCTCCACATCCGGGTTTCCCGTCACCAAGAGCTTGTCGCCGTAGAAGATCGAATTCGCCCCGGCAAGAAAGCACAGCGCCTGCACGGCTTCGCCCAGCTGCTGGCGCCCGGCCGAGAGGCGCACGCGCGCCTTGGGCATGGTGATGCGGGCCACGGCGATCATGCGCACGAAGTCGAGCGGGTCAATGGGTTCGCTGTCGGCCAGCGGGGTGCCGGGCACGCGCACCAGGCTGTTGATGGGCACGGATTCCGGGTAGGGGTTGAGGTTGGCCAGTTGGGCGATCAGCCCGGCGCGGTGCACGGGTGCCTCGCCCATGCCCACGATGCCACCGCAGCACACGCTGATGCCGGCGCTGCGCACATGCTGCAAGGTGTCCAGGCGGTCCTGGTAGGCGCGGGTGCTGACCACGTCGGTGTAGTACTCGGGGGCGGTGTCGAGGTTGTGGTTGTAGTAGTCCAGGCCAGCGTCTTTGAGCGCCTGGGCCTGGTGCCCTTCGAGCATGCCCAGGGTGGCACAGGTCTGCAGGCCCAGGCCCTTGACGGCGCAGATCAGCTCGCTGACCTTTTCGATATCGCCGTCCTTGGGCGCGCGCCAGGCGGCCCCCATGCAAAAGCGCGTGGCGCCTGCGTCCTTGGCGGCCTGGGCGGCGCGCAGCACTTCGTCCACGGCCATCAGCTTGTCGGCCCTGACGCCCGTGTCGAACTCGGCCGCTTGCGGGCAGTAGCCGCAGTTCTCGGGGCAACCTCCGGTCTTGACCGAGAGCAGCGTGGCCAATTCGATGTCGCCCGCGGGCCAGTGCTGGCGGTGCACGGTCTGGGCCCGGAACAGCAGGTCCATCAGGGGTGTGTCGAGCAGGGCCTGGATGGCCGCTACCGACCATTCGCCCTGCACTGCCGGCTTGGGCGCAGGGCGGTGCAACTGGATGGGCTGGGGGGTGGACAGTGCTTGAGATTCCATGGGGGGTGATCCTTTCAAAGATGCCGGACGCCACGCGCACCGGTGTCACACAAGGCGCCACTCCGGTGATGGATTAAATGGCACCTTGCGTTGCTATCACCCTGATTTTGAAGGAGGTTTTGGCGCAGATACAAGCTGTATGGTCACAAAAAGTGCCACAAATTTCTGTTCCATAACTTCATTCATTTGCAAATTCATGAAGAGCGACAAAGCGTGCATTTGAATTCTTTAGACTGCATTTTGAAAGCACCGAAAAATCCGTTTGCGGAACTTGCAGCCTATGGAGCGCTTTTGCTTCCATCTTGCACGCCAGGCCGCCCTGGAAGCTTCGACGTTCGTGAAAGTTAGGGCGCCGTTGCCAGCGTGCATTCCGTCCAGAGCAGCGCACCGGCCCCCGCGAGCAGGCATGCCAGGGCCAGGACATCGGCGTGCACCACGCGCTGCAGGTGCGAGTTGAATCCACCGGTGGACCAGGCGAGCCAGAGGAAAGAGGCCACGCTGGAAAAAGCCAGCGCCAGGGCCAGCCATTGCAGGGCTGGTTTGAAGGCGGCGTAGACGCACACCGCCCCCACGATGCCGAACAGCACGGCGCGGTGGCGCATGAGGATGAGCGCACTGGGGTCGGACGGTGCAGCCCCATACAGGCGGGCCAGGTGCTCGGGGCCGAGCACGCCCGAGACGGGGATCAGGTGGATGATGCCCACGACCAGCAGGGCCAGGGTGGTGAGGATGCGCATGGGAACACAACTCCATGAAGGGACGGAATGCTCCGTTTGTATTCCCCATGGACTTGCGGATCCATGACCCGCCAGGTCATGGACGGTGTTCTCCAGGATCAGCGCCCGAGCAGTTCTTCCAGTGCCTTGCGGATGGCGGCCGGCTTGTCCGCCGTGCCTTCGAACGCGGCGCAGCTCGGGGCACGCTCGGTCTCGGGCCCGCGTGCACCCACGCGCGAGAACAGGCGTTCACAGTCGCAGCGCAGGCTGGCCAGGGTCTGGCGGGTGCGGCGGTTCCTCACCTCGGCCACCCAACAACTGTCGGCGCAGCCGCAGGAGCGGTATTGCAGGGTCTCGCCGGGGCGGGCCCAGCCCAGCGGGTAGGCGTTGCCAGCAGCCCAGGGCGCGGGGCTGGCCAGCGCGAGCAGCAGCACCATCGCCGCAGTGCGCAGGCAGCGCCCCGAGGAGGCCATCAGCCCAGCGCCGCGATCACGTCGGCCGGCGCCTGCACCAACTCGATCAGCACGCCCTCGCCCGCAATCGGGAACTCGTCGTTGCTCTTGGGGTGCAAAAAGGTGATGTCGTAGCCCGCAGCGCCCTTGCGGATGCCGCCCGGCGCAAAGCGCACGCCTTGGGCGGTGAGCCATTCGACCGCCTTGGGCAGATCGTCGATCCACAGGCCGATGTGGTTGAGCGGCGTGGTGTGCACGGCGGGCTTCTTGTCGATGTCCAGGGGCTGCATGATGTCCACCTCCACCTTGTGGGCGCCCTGCCCCATGGCCAGGATGTCCTCGTCCACGTTCTCGCGCTCGCTCTGGAAGGTGCCCGTCTGGGTCAGGCCCAGCATGTCCACCCACAGGGTCTTCATGCGCGCCTTGTCGGTGCCGCCGATGGCGACCTGCTGGATGCCCAGGACTTTGAAGGGACGGGTTGCGGATGTGTTCATGGCAGTCTCGATAGGAAGAATGGCGGTTGCAGGCGAAGCATCACACCTCGCCAAGGATCCAGCTGCTGGCGGTGGCGAAATACTCGCGCAGCCAGGCGTTGTAGCGCAGGTACAGCGGCGTGGGGGCGGCCACCACCACGGATTGCGTGTAGCCAATCTTGCGCGCGATGCGCTGGGCGCGCACGGTGTGGAAGTCGCTGGTGACCACGGCCACGGGGCTTTCCAGACCCAGGCCCTTGGCCTGCAGCAGCGGCAGGCTGTAGCGCAGGTTCAGTTCGGTGCTGGTGCTGCGCTCTTCCTGCAGGATGCGCTCGGCCGCCAGGCCCTGGGCGCGCAGGTAGTCGCCCATGATGCGGCCCTCGCTCGCGGTCTCGCCAAAGTCCACCCCGCCCGATACCACGACCCAGGCGGCAGTGTGGGCCGCGGCCAGCTCGCGCGCCTTGTCCAGCCGCGCGCGCAGCGCGGGCGACGGCTGGCCGTTGGGCGTGCCGCTGCCCAGTACGATGATGGCTTTGAGCGGCACATCGGCCGCTGCGGCGTTGAATGTGCGCACCTGCCCGGCCAGCGCATTCCAGAACAGGGCCACGCTGGCCACCCAGGCCAGGAGCAGCAGCCAGCCAGCGCGCCACAGGCGCCGCCCCCAGCGAGATCGCTTGCGCCAGGCCTGTAGCGGTTGCCAGCGCCAGGCCAGCAGGCACAAGCCCAGGCCCAGCGCGCCGGGCACGGTCACGCCCATGGAGAACAGGCCCATGGACATGAGCACCAGGCCATCGGCCAGCAGCACCGTGCCCGCCAGCAGGCAGGCCAGGCGCGCCAGCGGCCAGCGCCTGCGGGGCGCGGCCGATGGCCACTCATCCACCGTCACGAACACAGCTGCGTGCGCTCCGCGATCATTGGAATTCCAGGATCACCTGGTCCACGGCCAGCGATTCACCCTTGCCGGCGACGATCTTGCCCACCACGCCATCCTGCGCGGCAAAGAGGATGTTCTCCATCTTCATGGCCTCGAT
Source organism: Acidovorax sp. GW458-11-26-14-TSB4 (assembly GCF_059423865.1). NCBI lineage: Bacteria > Pseudomonadati > Pseudomonadota > Betaproteobacteria > Burkholderiales > Comamonadaceae > Acidovorax > Acidovorax sp. GW458-11-26-14-TSB4. The sequence goes on along the minus strand of NZ_JBWKYR010000008.1, from coordinate 133,210 downwards.
CACGGCCAGCTTCTCGCCGGCCTGCACCTTCTGGCCGGGTTGTACGGCCACATCCACCAGCAGGCCGGGCATGGGCGAGAGCAGGAAGCGGCTCAGGTCCGGCGGGGCCTTGAAGGGCATGAGCTGGTGCAGGCGCGCACCCAGGGGCGAGAGCACGATGGCCTCGATCTGCGTGCCGTTGTGCGCGATGCGCAGGGCCAGCGGGTTCTTGCCTGCGCCGCGCTCCACCTGGGCCGTGAACCCCAGGCCGTTGCACTGGCCCTGCACGCGCACCTGGCCCAGCGTGGCCGAGCTGCTGATGCGGTAGGTGCGGTTGTCCACCGTCACGGCGCTGGAGCCGGACAGGTCCTCGAAATCCGTCACCGACACGGCGTTGTGCACGTTCTGGCCGCCTGCGCCCAGCGTGACCACCACGAACTGCTCGCCCACCTTGACCTCATGGCCAGCCAGTTGGCCGCTGATGCCCGAGGCCCGCGCGCGATAGCGGCGGTTCATGTAGGCGGCCAGCGCCACCAGGAACAGCGGGTCCTCGTGCGGCACGTCTTCGGCCGCAAAACCCTGGCTGTAGTTCTCGGCGATGAAGCCGGTGTTGAAGTCGCCCGAGACGAACTTGGGGTGCGCCAGCAAGGCTGCCTGGAAAGGGATGTTGCTGCTGATGCCGCGGATCACGAAGCCGTTGAGCGCCGCGCGCATCTTGTGGATGGCGTCGTCGCGGTCGGTTCCGTGCACGATGAGCTTGGCGATCATCGAGTCGTAGTACATGGGGATCTCGCCGCCCTCGTACACGCCGGTGTCCACGCGCACGCCGAGCTTCTTGGCCGTGTCGGACTGGAACATCGATTCTTCCGGCGGCTGAAAGCGCACCAGGCGCCCGGTGCTGGGCAGGAAGTTGCGGAACGGGTCTTCGGCGTTGATGCGGCACTCGATGGCCCAGCCGTCGCGCTTCACGTCGGCCTGGGTCAGCGGCAGGGCCTCGCCGGCGGCCACGCGGATCATCAGCTCCACCAGGTCCAGGCCGGTGATGCACTCGGTCACCGGGTGCTCCACCTGCAGGCGGGTGTTCATCTCCAGAAAGTAGAAGTCCTGGTCCTTGCCGACCACGAACTCCACCGTGCCGGCGCTCTGGTACTTCACGGCCTTGGCCAGTTGCACGGCCTGCTCGCCCATGGCCTTGCGCGTGGCGTCGCTGATGAAGGGCGACGGCGCCTCCTCGATCACCTTCTGGTGGCGGCGCTGGATGGAGCATTCGCGCTCGTTCAGGTAGATCACGTTGCCGTGGCTGTCGCCCAGCACCTGGATCTCGATGTGGCGCGGCTGCTGCACGAACTTCTCGATGAAGATGCGGTCGTCGCCGAAGCTGTTGCGTGCCTCGTTCTGGCAGCTGGCGAAGCCCTCGAAGGCCTCCTTGTCATTGAAGGCCACGCGCAGGCCCTTGCCACCGCCACCGGCCGAGGCCTTGATCATCACCGGATAGCCGATGCCCTTGGCGATCTCCACCGCCTGCTCGGGGCCGCTGATGGCATCGTTGTAGCCAGGGATGGTGTTGACCTTGGCTTCGTTGGCCAGCTTCTTGGAGGCGATCTTGTCGCCCATGGCCGCGATCGAATGCGCCTTGGGGCCGATGAAGGCGATGCCCTCGTCCTCGCAGCGCTGGGCAAAGGCCTCGTTCTCCGACAGGAAGCCATAGCCCGGGTGGATGGCCTGCGCGCCGGTCTGCTTGGCGGCGGCGATGATGTTGTCGGCCAGCAGGTAGCTCTCGCGGCTGGGCGCGGCGCCGATGCGCACGGCCTCGTCGGCCAGCTTCACATGGCGGGCTTCCTTGTCCGCGTCGGAATACACGGCCACGGTGGCGATGCCCATCTTGCGCGCGGTAGCGATGACCCGGCAGGCGATTTCGCCACGGTTGGCGATCAGGATCTTGGTGAACATTTTTCTGTGCTTTCTGTGGTCAGTAAGTCGAAGAGGTCCTCGCCGCCAGGGCAGGAAAAGGATGTTGAAGGGATGTGGACAAAGGCGTCATCGGGCCGCCAGTGCGCCCACCGAGGCGCGGTATTTCTTCTTGAGCAGGTCCCGGGGTGTCTTGCCGGCCCGGTTGCGCACCTCCCAGGATGCGCCCAGGTCGAGCAGCGACTGCACGCTGGGCAGGTCGTGTTCGCTGTCGACATAGCCGGCCATGAGGTGCAGGGCCGTGTTGCCATCGTCATCCTGGGCATCGACCGCAAGGCCCCAGCGGACCATCTGCGGCCAGAGCGTTTCGGAATGGGTCTCCAGGCGGTGGTCCCGCTCCAGCGCGAAGTGCAGGCAGGTCTGGCCACGGGCATTGCGCCAGCCCGGGTCGAAAGGCAGGCGCTTGGCCAGCAGCCTGGCGCATGCGAGGTGCCGGCAGTAGGCCCAGGCGTTGTTGCCCAGCGAATCCGCCACTGCCGGGTCGGCGCCGGCTGACAGGAAGGCCTTCACCCCCTCGGAAGGCGCGGTTTTCGACCATTCGCCCAGCGCGTCCTGCAACGGGGTGGTGGCGGTGTCGCCGGGGGGCGGGGTGGACAGGTCATTCACGTCCAGACCATGCTCCGCCAGCAGCTGGATCTGCTGCGCCGATCGCGCCTGGTGCATGGCGGTGCAGCCCTGCAGGTCGCGCGCCCGTGGATTGGCGCCGGCCGCCAGCAGGCGTGCCTGGGTGGTGGGGCCGGCACGCATCAGCAGCGTGGTCGTGGCTCCGCTGGACGCGCTGTCCCAGCCCACGTCGGGATCGGCTCCCTTGGCCAGCATGGCGTCGAGCACGGCGAAGTATTCGTCGTCGGACAGCTGATCGGCGTCCAGCAGGCGGTGCAGGGCCGCAAACCGCTCCCCGGGCCAGGGGTCGATGCGGGCGCCGGCCTGGACCAACCACAGCAGGGTGGACGCCTGCGCGGTGGTGGTGGCGGCCAGCAGTGGCAGGTGGTGGGGTGCCAGCGAGGCTCCGTGGCGCACCAGGCATTCCAGCATGGGAATGTCATCGCGCCTGGCGGCCAGCGCCACGGCGGTGTTCTCGTCGTTCAGGTGGTCGTCGAGGTCCAGGCAGTCGAGCTGGGCGCCGGCCGCGATGGCGGCCTCAAGTGCCTTGATCCCACCCTTGGCCGCAGCCTTGAGCAAGGCGAAGTCAGCGGGCGTGCTGGCGCGCACCGCCGGGGGCCGTGCGGGCACGCCGTCAGGCATCAGCGCCGGGTCGTCCGCCAGCCACATGCGCCAGCGCTGGGCCGTGGTGCCCGCGCTGTCCAGGCGCACACGCCCAGGGGCCTCATCGGCCGTGAACAGGTTCCAGCAGTGCCAGGTAGTGCCCACGCAGCCCAGTGCCATCCAGCCACTGAGGAAGCCGAACAGGTCGGCCGCGATCACATCGCCGTGCAGGCCGTCCTGCTCGTGGCTGAAGTAGCGCACGGGCCTGTGGGTCGGGTCGTCGCTGCGCAGGTCCAGTGCCAGCATATCGCCATTGGGAAGGTGCAGGAAGGCCAGGTGCCCGTGCCAGAAGGCCTGCACGGCGTCGGCCTCGGCGTGCTCCTCGTCGTCCCGCAACTGCTCCACCCAGCCCTCGACCCAGTTGGAGAGCATGGCTCCGGTGGCGTCGACCTGCTCCAGGTCCCAGAGCGCTCCGCCGCCGTGGTAGCAGGCGTCGAACTCCCCGTCCGGCCGGTCTTCGGCTGGCGGGCGCCAGCCGAAGGTGCAGGCCGAGGCCTGGGACAGGAGCCAGCGCAGTTGCGCAGGCAGTGGGCGCCCTGCCCGCTCCATGAGGGTGGCGTCGAGCGCCTTCAAGGCCGCTTCGGAAGCGGGCTTCTCCCGGGACAGCGGTTCGACCTGCCAGCCTCGGGCCGTGGCCACGGACTCCATGGTGGACAGCTGGCGCGTCCATGCCTTCCACATCCGGGACAACCCGGCAGCATCGCCCATGGCGGCGGACCCTGCGGATTGCCAGGAAAGAACGGCGGGAAAGCGTGCGGCGCTCGGGGCGATCAGCATGGCGAAAATGGCGCCTTTCTTCAGCGGTTGATGATCAGGGAATAGGCCGGTGGCAGCTGCGACCGGTCGATGAAGATGAAGGCGGTGCCGTCGGAGCAGAAGTTCGCTACCTCGGTGATGCCCCCCTCCTCCAGGTACACCCAGTTGTCGATCTGCAGCACCAGCCGGCCCGGCGGCACCTGCTGGGCGCCGTTGGCGGTCCAGTACGGCACGCCGCCGGCCTTGGTGCGCCATTCGCCGGCCCAGTTGTGCGGGTGGGCAATCTCGTCGGGCAGGTCGCTGTGATCGCCATAGTCGTAGAAGGCCTCTTCCAGCTCGGCAGGTGCGCCATCGTCGGCGGCATGCCAGTGGGTGATGGCCAGCTCGGGCAGAACCTCGGGCGCGCCGTCCTCCACCACCGGGGCCGGGGTCAGCGCATCGGCCAGCGCTTGGCGCGGCACGGTGAAGACGGCATTGGCGCCGCCATCGACTTCCCAGAAGCTGCAGACGCTGTCCCATTCGCACTTGAAGGCGAACAGCACCTCGCCCTCCGGCACGCCTGGCAGCACCGCAGGGTCGGCAGGCAGCTGGGCCAAGTGGCTCATGGGGCGGCCGCATTCCTCGCAGACCGGCCAGCGCTCAGGAGGCAGGCCCCAGGGCAGGCCGCCGAGCTTGGGCACCAGGCCCTGTGCGGCGCCCTTGCGGAAGCGGGGGTAGTGGCTTAGCACCATGGCCTCACAGGGGGATGTTGCCGTGCTTGCGCCAGGGGTTCTCGAGCTTCTTGTCGCGCAGCATGACCAGGCTGCGGCAGATGCGCTTGCGCGTCTCGTGCGGCAGTATCACGTCGTCGATGAAGCCGCGGGCGCTGGCCACGAAGGGGTTGGCAAAGCGCTCCTTGTATTCGGCCTCTCGGGCGGCGAGTTTCACCGGGTCGTTCTTGTCCTCGCGGAAGATGATCTCCACCGCACCCTTGGCGCCCATCACGGCGATCTCAGCATTGGGCCAGGCCAGGTTCACGTCGCCGCGCAGGTGCTTGGAGCTCATCACGTCGTAGGCGCCGCCATAGGCCTTGCGCGTGATGACGGTGATCTTGGGCACGGTGCACTCGGCGTACGCGTACAGCAGCTTGGCACCGTGCTTGATGATGCCGCCGTATTCCTGGCTGGTGCCGGGCATGAAGCCGGGCACGTCGACGAAGGTGACCACCGGGATGTTGAAGGCATCGCAAAAGCGCACGAAGCGCGCCGCCTTGATGGAGCTCTTGATATCGAGGCAGCCAGCCAGCACCAGCGGCTGGTTGGCGACGATACCCACGGTCTGCCCTTCCATGCGCGCCAGGCCGATCACGATATTCTTGGCGTAGTCGGGCTGCAGCTCGAAGAAGTCGCCGTCGTCCACCACCTTGGTGATCAGCTCCTTCATGTCGTAGGGCTTGTTCGGGTTCTCTGGCACCAGGGTATCGAGGCTGCGGTCCATGCGGTCGGCCGGGTCCTTGCTCGGGCGCACGGGGGCTTTTTCGCGGTTGTTCAGCGGCAGGTAGTTGTACAGGCGGCGCAGCATCATCAGCGCCTCCACGTCGTTTTCGAAGGCCATGTCGGCCACACCGCTGCGCGTGGTGTGGGTGCCGGCGCCGCCCAGTTCCTCGGCTGTGACCTCCTCGTGCGTCACGGTCTTGACCACCTCAGGGCCGGTCACGAACATATAGCTCGAATCCTTGACCATGAAGATGAAGTCCGTCATAGCCGGCGAGTAAACGGCGCCACCCGCGCAGGGGCCCATGATCATGCTGATCTGCGGGATCACGCCGCTGGCCAGCACGTTCTTCTGGAACACGTCGGCATAGCCGCCCAGCGAGGCCACGCCCTCCTGGATGCGCGCGCCGCCCGAGTCGTTGATGCCGATGACCGGGGCGCCGACCTTCATGGCCTGGTCCATCACCTTGCAGATCTTCTCGGCATGGGTTTCGCTCAGGGCGCCGCCGAAGACGGTGAAGTCCTGGCTGAAGACGAAGACCAGGCGGCCGTTGATCATGCCGTAGCCGGTGACCACGCCGTCGCCGGGGATCTTGTTGTCCTCCATGCCGAAGTCGGTGCAGCGGTGCTCGACGAACATGTCCCACTCTTCGAAGGTGTTGTCGTCCAGCAGCAGCTCGATGCGCTCGCGCGCCGTGAGCTTGCCCTTGGCGTGCTGCGCATCGATGCGCTTTTGCCCGCCGCCCAGGCGCGCCAGGGCGCGCTTCTTCTCCAGTTGCTCCAGGATGTCTTGCATGGTCGCTCTTTCGGTGAAATGGCTGTGGTGATTACGGTGTATTGGTATGGGATGCTGCCAGCAGGGTGCGCGCAGCAGTGGATGCCGCCACGCGCCCCGCGGCCACGTCGGCCTGCAGCGTGGGCAACAGGCCGCGCACGGCCGGGTGCTGGCGAAACGCCTGCTTGAGCCCGGCGTCGATGCGCTCCCACATCCAGGCCAGCGACTGCTTTTCGCGGCGCAAGGCCAGGCGGCCGTTGTCGGTCTGCTGGGTGCGGAACTGGGTGACGGCGTCCCAGAAGCCGTCCACGCCCTGGCCCAGCAGCGCGCTGATCTGCACCACCCGCGGCTGCCACAGCGCTCCGTGCGTGGCATGGTCGGGGTTGCCGTGCATGCCCAGCAGGCGCAGGCTCGAGGTGATCTGCGCCTGGGCGCGGGTGGCGGCGTTCTTGTCGATGTCGGCCTTGTTGATGGCCACCAGGTCGGCGATCTCCATCACGCCCTTCTTGATGGCCTGCAGGTCGTCGCCCGCGTTGGGCAACTGCAGCAGCACGAACATGTCGGTCATGCCGGCCACGGCGATCTCGCTCTGGCCCACGCCCACGGTCTCCACGATCACCACGTCGTAGCCGGCGGCCTCGCAGACCAGCATGGCCTCGCGCGTCTTCTCGGCCACGCCGCCCAGGGTGCCGCCCGAGGGGCTGGGGCGGATATACGCCTCCGCGCGCATGGACAGCTGCTCCATGCGCGTCTTGTCGCCCAGGATGGAGCCACCCGAGACCGTGCTCGACGGATCGACGGTAAGCACCGCCACGCGGTGCCCCTTGCCAATGAGGAACAGGCCCAGCGCCTCGATGAAGGTGGACTTGCCCACGCCGGGCACACCGCTGATGCCCAGGCGGAACGCCCGGCCCGTGTGCGGCAGCAGGGCCGTGAGCAGGGCGTCGCCCTGGGCGCGGTGGTCGGCGCGGGTGGATTCGAGCAAGGTGATGGCCTTGGCCATGGCCCGGCGCTGCACGGCCTGGCTGCCGTGCAGGATGCCGTCGAACCAGGTGTTGGCGGGAGCCTGCAGGTCGGGCAGAGGCAGGGGTGCGTTCATGCGGCAGCGCCCTCCCCGGCCCGCCACTCGTAGTGCACGTCCACGTCTTCCTCGCCAGTCTGCACGAAGCCGTGGCGCAGGTAGAAGCGGTTGGCATCGCTGTGCTGCAATGCGGTCACGCGCAGCACCGCGCCTTCGCGGCGCGCCCGGTCCTGCACGCTGGCCAGCACCGCGGCGCCGGTGCCGCCGCCCTGCCAGTCGGGGTGCAGGTACAGGTGCTGCAGGCGCAGCACGCCCGCACCCTCGGGCTGCACGGTGACGAAGCCCATGCGCCGGCCGTCGGGCGACACCAGGTGCTGCATGTACCGGGGCGCAAAGGCGGCGTGCAGGCGCTCGCGCGAGCGCTCGGGCGTGTAGCGGCCCACGCGCTCCAGGCTGTCGCGCATGGCGGCGGTGCGCAACTCCAGCATGGATTCGAAATCCTCTTCGGCCACGGGCTGCAGGGTGAACAGGGGCGCAGTCAAGGCAGCACCTCCCACGCCCCTCATGCCGCGATGGCCTTGCGGATCTGTTCGAGCACGTCCTTGGCGCTGGCCGGGATGGGCGTGCCCGGGCCATAGACGCCCTTGACGCCGGCCTCGTACAGGAAGTCGTAGTCCTGCGCCGGGATCACGCCGCCAACAAAGACGATGATGTCGTCCGCACCCTGGTCCTTGAGCGACTGGATGATGGCCGGCACCAGGGTCTTGTGGCCGGCGGCCAGCGTGCTCACGCCCACGGCGTGCACGTCGTTCTCGATGGCCTGGCGCGCGCATTCCTCGGGGGTCTGGAACAGCGGGCCCATGTCCACGTCGAAGCCCAGGTCGGCAAAGGCCGTGGCCACCACCTTGGCGCCGCGGTCGTGGCCGTCCTGGCCGAGCTTGGCGATCATCACGCGCGGGCGGCGGCCCTCGGCGTCGGCAAACGCGCTGATTTCGCTCTTGAGTTTGTCCCAGCCCTCGGCCGAGTCATAGGCAGCTGCGTACACACCGGTCACCTTCTGCGTGTCGGCGCGGTGGCGCCCGTAGACTTTTTCGAGCGCGTCGGACACCTCGCCCACCGTGGCGCGCAGGCGCACGGCCTTGATGGCCAGGTCCAGCAGGTTGCCCTCGCCGGATTCGGCGGCGTGGGTGAGTGCGTCGAGTGCCTCTTGCACCTTGGCCGCATCGCGCGTGGCGCGGATGTTCTTCAGGCGTGCGATCTGGCCGTCGCGCACCTTGACGTTGTCGATCTGCAGGATGTCGACCGGGTCTTCCTTGGCCAGCTTGTACTTGTTGACGCCCACGATCACGTCCTTGCCGCTGTCGATGCGCGCCTGCTTCTCGGCGGCCGCGGCCTCGATCTTGAGCTTGGCCCAGCCGCTGTCCACGGCCTGGGTCATGCCCCCCATGGCCTCGACCTCCTCGATGATGGCCCAGGCGGCGTCCACCATGTCCTGGGTGAGCTTTTCCATCATGTAGCTGCCGGCCCAGGGATCGACCACGTTGGTGATGTGCGTCTCTTCCTGGATGATGAGCTGCGTGTTGCGCGCAATGCGGGCCGAGAATTCGGTGGGCAGCGCGATGGCCTCGTCGAGCGCGTTGGTGTGCAGGCTCTGCGTGCCGCCGAACACGGCCGCCATGGCCTCGATGGTGGTGCGCACGATGTTGTTGTAGGGGTCCTGCTCGGTCAGGCTCCAGCCGCTGGTCTGGCAGTGGGTGCGCAGCATCAGGCTCTTGGGGTTCTTGGCGCCCGTCTCCTTCATGATGCGGCACCACAGCAGACGCGCGGCGCGCATCTTGGCGACTTCGAGATAGAAGTTCATGCCGATGGCCCAGAAAAAGGACAGGCGGCCGGCGAACTCGTCCACGTCCAGGCCCGAGGCGATGGCGGTCTTTACGTACTCCTTGCCGTCAGCCAGCGTGAAGGCCAGCTCCAGCGCCTGGTTGGCGCCCGCCTCCTGCATGTGGTAGCCGGAGATGGAGATGGAGTTGAACTTCGGCATGTTGCGTGCCGTGTAGCCGATGATGTCGCCGATGATGCGCATGCTCGGCTTGGGCGGGTAGATGTAGGTGTTGCGCACCATGAACTCCTTCAGAATGTCGTTCTGAATGGTTCCGCTCAGCTGCGCCTGCGACACGCCCTGCTCTTCCGCCGCCACAACGTAGCCGGCCAGCACGGGCAGCACGGCGCCGTTCATGGTCATGGAGACCGAGACCTTGTCCAGCGGGATCTGGTCGAACAGGATCTTCATGTCCTCCACCGAATCGATGGCCACGCCGGCCTTGCCCACGTCGCCGGTCACGCGCGGGTGGTCGCTGTCGTAGCCGCGATGGGTGGCCAGGTCGAACGCCACGCTCACGCCCTGCCCGCCCGCCGCCAGCGCCTTGCGGTAGAAGGCGTTGGATTCCTCGGCCGTGGAAAAGCCCGCGTACTGGCGGATGGTCCAGGGCCGCACCGCGTACATGGTGGCCTGGGGGCCGCGCAGGTAGGGCTCGAAGCCCGGCAAGGTGTTGGCGTACGGCAGGTCGGCCGTATCGGCCGCCGTGTACAGCGGCTTGACGGTGATGCCGTCAGGGGTGACCCAGTTCAGCGCATTGACATCGCCGCCCGGCGCCGACTTGGCGGCGGCTTTCGCCCAGGCCTCGAGCGAGGCGGCAGCGAATTCAGGGGGGCTGTGGGGGGGCGTGGCACTCATGGCGAAACGGTCTCCGAAGATGGCTGGGGTAGCGTGAATGGCTGTTCCCGGTGTGGCACCGAGTTTACATCATTCATAATTATTGATTCAAAATATTCTTCGCAGCATACAATCCGTCCATGTCTGCACTGACCCTCACGCCCCGCGCCCTGTACGAAGAAGTGGCTGAGCAATTGCGCCAGCGCATCTTCCGCCGCGAGCTGGAGCCCGGCAGCTGGATCGACGAGCTCAAGATCGCCGAGGAATTCGGCATCAGCCGCACGCCCCTGCGCGAGGCGCTCAAGGTGCTGGCCGCCGAGGGCCTGGTCACGATGAAGGTGCGCCGTGGCGCCTATGTGACCGAGATGTCGGACAAGGACCTGCGCGACGTCTACCACCTGCTCAGTCTGCTGGAGAGCGACGCTGCGGCCGTGGTGGCCACCAGCGCCACCCCGGCGCAGCTGCAGGAACTGCAGGGCCTGCACGCTGAACTGGAGGGCGCCGCCGGTGAGCGCGAGCGCTTTTTTGCCGTGAACGAGCGCTTTCACATGCGGGTGCTGGAGATGGCCGACAACCGCTGGCGCAGCCAGATGGTGGCCGATCTGCGTAAGGTCATGAAGCTCAACCGCCACAATTCGCTGCTCAAGCAGGGCCGCATCGAGGATTCGCTGGCCGAGCACCGCGCCGTGATGGCCGCGCTGGCCCGGCGCGATGGGGCCGGTACCGCCCAAGCCATGCAGGCCCACTTCGCCCAAGGGCTCGAAGCAGCGGCCTGAGCCGACGTTCGTCAGGCGATCCTCAAGCCAGTTCGACCCGGTTGCGCCCGCTGCGCTTGGCGGTGTACAGCGCATCGTCGGCGCGGCGCAGTATCTGGTCCAGCGTGGTGTCGCCGTCCGCCTGCAGGGCGATGCCGGCCGAGATGGTGATGGTCAGCGAGGCCCCGTCCGCCGTGAACGGCGCACCCGCCACCGCCAGGCGCAGCCGCTCACCGGCGGCCTGGGCATCGCCGTGCTGCCCCAGGTCCAGCAGCACCACGAATTCCTCTCCTCCATGGCGCGCCACGAAGTCCAGCCCGCGCGCCGAGGCACGCAGCTGCCGGGCCACGTGCTGCAGGGCCTTGTCGCCCACCTCGTGCCCATGGCCATCGTTGATGGCCTTGAAGTGGTCCACATCCACCAGCGCCAATGCCAGGTGCGCACCGCCCTGGCGTGCCAGGGCGAAGCGGCTCTCTCCTTCGGCGAACAGGGTGCGGCGGTTGGCCAGGCCGGTCAGGTAGTCGGTGGCGGCGGCCAGCTCCCACTGGCGGCCGATGCGCTGCGAGCACATGAACAGAAAGGCCGTGGTGCCCACCACCGGCAGCAGGGCCGTGACGAGCGGGCTGGCGGTGTTGATCCAGGCGCCCTCGCCGGTGATGTCGAACGACGGCCCCACGCGCCGCACCAGAAAGTAGCCCGCACGAAAGGCCACGAACAGGCCCACCAGGAAGAACAGGCCCGCCAGCGCCTTGCGGCTGCGCGCCCGCTCCCCCGTGCCGCCGCGCACGAGCTGCAGGGTGCCGGCCATCAGGACGAAAGCCACCACGCCGGACAGCAGCAGGATACGGCTGGGCGTATCGGGCCGCACGCCCGCGAACCAGACCACGCCGCCAATTCCGGCCAGCGCGGGCAGCCACATCCACCAGCGGTCGGGTGCCCCATCGAACTGGCGCAGCGCGCGCCAGTAACCGGTGCAGCCCAGCATCACCATGCCGTTGGCCATGGGCGAGACCAGGCCCAGCGGCAGCTCGTACTGCACGGCATACAGCACGGCACTGCCGGCCAGCAGCAAGGTGGCGATGCGCCAGGTCTCGGCACAGGGCCGCAGCGACACCGGCAGGTCCCGGTGCATCAGGCCCAGCACCCCGCCATTGGCCAGCATCATCAGCGTCGCGACGATAAAGATGGTGATGGGGTCCATGGATCGGTGGAGCGCTGGCGGGCAAAGCGGCGTGGAGGGATGCGGCGATTGTGGCCGAGCTGCGCAATGCCCCCAGTTGCGCGAAACAAAGAAGCACAGCTTGTGCCCTCAGGATAGGTATGATCGCGCGGGTTTTCCCCAGGTTGGTACCCGATGGTACCGCTCTGGCTCCGTGCATGCCGTCCAGGCCCCGAACGACCCGATGACTTCCACCTTTTCCGACATCGGCAGCGTCCAGACGCTGCCCCAGCTTCTCACCTGGCGCGCCACCCAGACGCCCGACACACCCGCCTTCCGCGCCTTCGACGCGCAGACCCAGGCCTGGATGGCCTGGACCTGGGCCGAGACCGCCGCCCATGTGGCCCGCTGGTCGCGTGCCCTGGTGGCCCTGCAACTGCCGGCCGGCGCCCGCGTGGCCATTCTGCTGCCCAATGGCCTCAATGCCATGTGCGCCGACCAGTCCACCCTGGCCAGCAACTGCGTGCCGGTGCCGCTGCACGCCATCGACAACCCGGGCAGCATCGCCTACATCCTCTCGGACTGCGAGGCCTCGGTGCTCATCGTGGCCAGCGCCCCGCAGTGGGAGAAGATCCAGGCCGCAGGCACGGAATTCCCCGCGCTGCGGGCCGTGATCGTGACCGAGCCGGAACCATCGTTCACCGCCACCCCGCCCTCCGCACATGCCCCTGCCGTGGGCTCGCTAGCCCAGTGGCTCGAAGGCGCGGCCCAGGCTGTGGAACTGGCGCCGCCGGCGCAACCGGGCCCCGAGGACCTGGCCGCCGTCGTCTACACCTCGGGCACCACGGGCAAGCCCAAGGGCGTGATGCTCACGCACCGCAATGTGGTGAGCGACGTGAAGGCCGTGCTGGAACGCATTGCGCCCACGGTGGACGACGTGTTCCTGTCCTTCCTGCCGCTGTCGCACACCTTCGAGCGCACGGGCGGCTACTACCTGCCGATTGCGGCCGGCAGCTCGGTGGCCTATGCGCGATCGGTGGCGCAACTGGCCGAGGACCTGCAGACCATCCGCCCCACGGTGCTGGTTTCGGTACCGCGCATCTACGAGCGCATCCACGCCAAGCTGCTCGAAAAGCTCTCGCCTTCGCCCTGGAAGATGCAGCTTTACGAAGCGGCGCAATCCAAGGGCTGGCAGCGCTTTTGCGCAGCGCAGGGCCTGCCCGTGCCCGAGGCAGACCCTGCCGGCGGCTGGATGAACGCCCTGCCCTGGGGCCTGCTGCAGGCCCTGGTGGCCAAGCCCCTGCTGGCCCAGTTCGGCGGCCGGGTGCGTGTGGCCGTGAGCGGCGGCGCCCCGCTCTCGCCCACCATTGCCAAGTGCTTCCTCGGGCTGGGCCTGCCGCTGGTGCAGGGCTACGGCATGACCGAGACCGCGCCCGTGGTGTCGGTCAACTCGCTCACGGACAACGACCCGGCCTGTGTGGGCCGGGCCCTGCCCGGCCTGGAGGTGCGCATCGGAGAGAACCGCGAGCTGCAGGTGCGCGGCCCCATCGTCATGAAAGGCTACTGGAAGCGCCCCGAAGACACGGCGCGCATCCTGTCTGCCGATGGCTGGCTGGGCACGGGCGACCAGGCCGACATTGTGGATGGGCGCATCTTCATCCGGGGCCGCATCAAGGAGATCATCGTCACCTCCACCGGAGAGAAGGTGCCGCCGGGCGACCTGGAGCTGGCCCTGCTGGCCGACCCGCTGCTGGAGCAGGCCTTCGTGCTGGGTGAGAACCGCCCCTTCATCGCCGCCGTGGCCGTGCTGCGCCGCGACGAATGGGAGCGCCTGGCCGGCGACCTGGGCCTGCCCGCGCGCGACCCCGCCAGCCTGAACAACCCCGCCGTGCACCGCGCCGTGCTGGCACGCATCGAAAAGAGCACCGCCAGCTTCGCACGCTATGCCGTGCCGCGCGCCGTGCACCTGGTGCTGGAACCCTGGACCATCGAGAACGGCTTCATGACGCCCACGCTCAAGCTCAAGCGCGCGCCGCTCATGGCGCACTTCGCGCAGGCCATCGAGGGCCTGTACCAGCAAAAGCCGGGGGCGCGCTGACCCCAGGGACCGGCTGGGCTTGTGCAGACTCAGTCCATGCGGTCCCTGCGCCTGCCATGCACCTTGGCAACCCAGGGTTGCGCAGCGGGCGCTGCCCTGGCGCAGGACGCCGGGCGCCCTGCCCGGCTGCAGGCTGCGGTGGATATGTCACTGGCCTCCAAGGGGTTCCATATCTGGACCGGCGCCGAGGGGGACCTCAACGGCGATGGGATCGCGGACCTGGCGGCGGTGGTGGCAGACCTGAGCGGGGCCGGTCCGCGCGAGGAACGGCTGCCCGTGCTCGCCGGCACGCCGGGCGGCGGCTATGCGCCGCTGTCCGTCTCAGGGCAGTTCTGCCGCGTGAACAAGCTCTATCAGCTCGACCTCACCGCGACCTCCCTCCGGGTCCAGGGGGTCTGGCGTGCAGCTTCCTCGGCCATGGACTTCAGCGTCCGCAGGTAGCCCGGTCAGTCTTTCACCGGGGCTTCATCCCTGGGGACTTCTGGGTATGAACCACCATCCGAGGGAACCCATGGGAGTGGCGTCGTCAGTGGCGGCTTGGCGCTGTTGGAAAAATGGGCCCCGATGCCGAAGACCTTGCTGCTTCGCCACATCCCGAAGCCCCTGCACCAAGATGCTGCCCCAAGACCTGAGAAAATGCAGGTCGTCAACCCATTGGGCGCCCACAGCCCCCTGCAACACCGGTTTTTCGCCTTGGACCACAGCCCCCTCGCCCCCACCGCCGCCCCGCCTGCCGAATTCAGCCCCTGGCGGATGTCCGTCGCCCCCATGATGGACTGGACGGACCGCCATTGCCGCTATTTCCACCGGCTGCTGACGCGCCAGACCCTGCTGTACACCGAAATGGTGAACGCGGGCGCCATCATCCACGGCGGCACCGAACGGCACCTGCGCTTCAATGCCGAGGAGCACCCCGTGGCCCTGCAGCTCGGCGGCAACGAACCTGAGCTGCTGGCGCAGGCCGCGCGGCTGGGTGCGCAGTGGGGTTATGTCGAGATCAACCTCAATTGCGGCTGCCCGAGCGACCGGGTACAGCGCGGCGCCTTCGGTGCCAGCCTGATGAAGGCGCCGCAGTTGGTGGCCGATGGCGTGAAGGCCATGAAGGACGTGGTGGACGTGCCGGTGACGGTCAAGCACCGCATCGGCATCGACAAGGTCGAGGACTACGGTTTCGTGCGCGATTTCGTGGGCACGGTGGCCGATGCGGGGTGCACGGTGTTCATCGTGCATGCGCGCAATGCCTGGCTGCAGGGCCTGTCGCCCAAGGAGAACCGCGACATCCCGCCGCTGCGCTACGAAGTCGTGCACCGGCTCAAGGCCGAGTTCCCGCACCTGACCATTGCCATCAACGGCGGCATCCAGGCCGACGAGGTGGTGCTGGAGCAGCTCGCGCACCTGGACGGCGTGATGATCGGCCGCGAGGCCTACCACAACCCCTGGTGGCTGGCCCGCTGGGACCAGCTCTACTACGGCGGGCAGCCCTGCGCGCTGACGCGCGAGGAAGTGGAGCTGGCCATGGTGGAGTACATGGAGCGCGAAGCGGCCCAGTACGGCACCCCCTGGGCCCACATCGCGCGCCATATGCTGGGCCTGCGCCACGGCCTGCGCGGCGCACGCCTGTGGCGCCAGGTCTGGAGCAACCACCTGCTCAAGGACCGGCCCGCACGCGAGGTCTACGCTTTGGCGCAGGCTACGATCCAGGAGCCCGAGCCCGCCTGAGGCGCTCGAGCCAGCCGGCCAGCGGCTCCGGGCGGTAGAACAGGTAGCCCTGCAGGCAATCACACTGGCTGGCGGCCAGGAAGTCTGCCTGGGCCTGGGTTTCCACCCCTTCGGCCACCACGCGCAGGTTCAGGTGCCGCGCCACCGAGAGGATGGACTGCACGATGGCCGTGTCGCTGGGGTCGCCGGGCGTGTCCTGCACGAAACTCTTGTCGATCTTGAGCTCGTACAGCGGCAGCCTCTTGAGGTAGGCCAGGCTCGAATAGCCGGTGCCGAAGTCGTCGATGGAAAAGCGCACCCCGAGCCGCACCAGCTCGGTCATGCGGGCGATGGTGTCGTCCAGGTTCTCGATGAGCAGGCTTTCGGTGACCTCCAGGATCAGGCAGGACGGCATGGCACCGGTCTGGGCCAGCACGTTGCGCACGCGCTCGACGAAGTCGTCCTGGCGGAACTGGCGCTGGCTGACGTTGACCGAGATCGACAGCGGCATGCCCTGCCGCTGCAGCTGCGCAATGGCGTCGCAGGCCTTCTCGATCATCCAGGCGCCCATGGGCAGGATCAGCCCCGAGGATTCGGCAATCGGGATGAAGCGCGACGGCGGCACGCTGCCGCGCACCGGATGGCTCCAGCGCATGAGCAGTTCGCCGCCAACCACCTCCCCCCGCGCATCCACCTGTGCCTGCACGAAAACGGCCAGCTGCCCCTCGGCCATGGCCTTCTTGAGGTCCTGCTCCAGCTCCAGGCGCTCCTGCACGTCGGCCTGCATGGCTGCCTCATAGAAGCGGATGCGGTTGCGGCCCAGGTCCTTGGCGCGGTACATGGCGGTGTCCGCCTCGCGCAGCAGGTCCTCCACTTGCTCCGCGCGCTTGGGGAACAGGGTGATCCCCAGGCTGCCGGTGCTGCTGTAGAGGTGGGTGTCGATGGCGTAGGGCAGTTCCAGCGCCTCGCGCACACGCTCGGCCACGGCCAGCGCCTGCCGCCCTGCCGTGGCCATGTCGGCGGCAATGCCCTGCAGCAGCAACACGAACTCATCCCCCCCCAGGCGTGCCACGGTGTCGCCCGGGCGCAGCAGGCGGGTGAGGCGCTGCGCCACCTCCACCAGCAACTGGTCCCCGAGGGTGTGGCCGCGCGCATCGTTGATCTGCTTGAAGTTGTCCAGGTCCACGCACACCAGCGCCCCGACCTGGCCGCTGCGGCGCGCCGCAGCCAGGGCCAACCCGAGCCGGTCCATCAGCATGCGGCGGTTGGGCAGGCCCGTCAGGGCATCGAAGTAGGCCAACTGGTGCGTGCGCGCCTCGGCCTGCTGGCGCTCGGTGATGTCGCGCGCCAGGGCCACGAAACGCGCTCCTTCGCCCGCATGGTGGCCCTCCTTGCGCGCGACGGACAGCTCGTACCAGCGGGTCTGGCCATCGCTCTCCAGGTGGTAGCGGTGGCCCGCCGAATACCCGTTGGCGAGCGCGGCCCGCACGGCGTGCAGGCAACCGGCAGCCTCCTCGGGCGGCACGATGTCCTGCAATCGCTGCCCCACGAATTGCGCGGGGGCCAGGGTCGACTGCGGCATGCGCGCGGAGCGGCAATGGTGGATGCGGCCTTCGCCGTCCAGTTCGAACAGAAGGTCGGGGATGGCACTTAGCGTGCTCTCCAGGTCGTCGCGCGCGCCGCGCAGCTGGGCCGTCATGCGGCGCGCCAGCGCCACCGCGCGCTCGCGGCCGGTGGCCAGTTCCCAGGCGATCCAGCCCAGCAGCAGGCCTAGAAAGGCGCCCATGACGGCCACCATGTGGTGGCCTTGGTCCTCGTGGCGCAGATCGAACGCCGGGAGCGGCGCCATCAGCAGCGTCCAGGTGCGCCCGCCCACCTCCAGGCGGCGGCTGACCTGCAGGGCACCGCGGGCAAGCGCCTGCTCCTGAAGCCCGGCATCGCCATGCAGCAGGGCTGCGGGCGCAGGGTCTTCGCCGTCGTAGATGGCCAGGGCGATGTCCGGATCGAACTCGCGCGAGAGGCCCTGGACCACGTCGTCCACGCGAAACGGCGCCGCCACCCACCCCCGGATGGCGCGGCGGCGTCCCGACAGGGATTCGGCCTCCAGCAGCGTGGAATAGACCGGAAGGAACAAGCCCACCTCGCCCTGCGGCGGCACGCCCGGCGACAGGGGCCCGAGCAGGCCGGACAGAGCCAGCCGGCCCGAGTCGCGGGCCCGCTCCAGGGCCTCGCGCGCCACTGGCAGCGTGAGGGTGTCCAGGCCCAAAGCCTCCAGGTTGCGGCCCTCCAGCGGCTCGATGTGGGTGATGGGGGCGTACTGCGCCCGCCCGCCCGGCGGGTGCACGCCGTAGCCGGAAAAGCCGCGGCCGCGCATGTCGGCCAGATGCGCTGGCAGGCCGCTGCCCTGAACGAACATGACCAGCGCGATGCCCTGCAGGCCCGGGCGCGTCTGCTGCATCTGCAGCGCATCGACGTAGGACTGGAATTCGCTGCGCTCGATGCGCTCGGACCCGTCCACATAGCCCTGCACCCCCCTGAGCATCACTTCGTAGGTGGACATGCGATCGCGCAGGTTGTAGGCGATCTGCTCGGCCGCCGCATGGAAGTTGGCCCGCTGCTTCTCTGCGGATTCGCTGTGTGCCCGGTACCAGTAAAGTGCGGTGGCCCCGAGCACCATGCAGGCCATCAGCGGCGGCAACACCAGCACCAGCCAGCGCTGGCTGGCAGGGGCGTCCTGGAGCGTCTCGGATTGCGTGGATGCGGGGACCTGGTGTTGTTCTGGTGTCATCGCATGGGACAGGGCAGCAGCGGCCGCGCCCCAGCGGGACACAGGTGACGTGCCTGCCCATTATCAGGTTTCAGCCCAAGCTGCCAAGCGAGGTCACCCGGTGCATTGCACAGGCGTGCTCCCCGTGAACTTGTGCCGCAGCGCGGCATCCGCCGACATCCCGGCGGCCAGAAACGGAGTATCGTCTGCATGGCAATTTTTTCGCATTCCCCGGTGTTCCCGGCCTTTGCAGACCCATCCATGGCATCGCTTGATTTTGAACGGGAAGAGTCCCGGTTCCGTGCGTTCTACGCAGCCCAGAGACCCGCGCTGGAGGAGGCATGCGCGGCCTTCACCGCCACCATCGCCGACGTGGTGGCCGCTGCCCGCAGCGTCGACGTGTCCAAGGTGGAGGGGCGCGTGAAGGATGTGGACGAGTGCGTCCGCAAGTTCACACGCAAGTACCGGCCCGGCCTGGAGGAAAGCAACACGCCCTACGAGATCCAGCACTGGATCACCGACTTGGTGGGCGTGCGCGTGGTCTGCCTGTACGAGGATGAACTGGAGAAGGTGGCGCAGATCGTGCGCAGCCATTTTGCGGTGATCGACGTGACCGACAAGGCCTCGGCCGTTGAAAGCACCGAGGCCTCCTTCGGCTACAAGGGACTGCACCTGGACCTGCGCCCCGGCAGGCGCGACCTGCCGGCACTGGCGGCCCACGCCGAGCAGCCCTTCGAGCTGCAGGTACGCACCATCATCCAGGACTCCTGGAGCGTGCTGGACCACAAGATCAAGTACAAGAAATCCATCCCCGGGCAGCTCAAGCGGCGCATCAATGTGCTGTCGGCCCTGTTTGAGCTGGCCGACCGCGAATTCCGCCAGATCCGCGACGAAACCGCCGCAGAACTGCTGCAGGCCCCCGACGAGACGGTGGAAGCCGGCGCGGAGATGGAGGACACCGCTGCCAGTTCCAAGCCCTCTGCGCTGGGCAGCGAGCTCAACGCCTTCACCTTTCTGAAGATCGCCACCCATTTCTTCAAGGACTTCGAGTTCGACCCCGCCAAGGTGGACAGCTTCGTGGACGACGTGCAGGCCTGGTCGCCGGGCATCACCCGCGCACGCTTCAACACCCTGATGCGGGAAACGGTGGGCACCGTCAAGCGCTACAAGCAGTACTTCGAAGAGCAGAACCCAGAGGGCAGCTTCAACCCCTATACAGTGATACGGCACTGCCTGTACCTGTCCAACCGCACGGTGTTCCGCCCGGCGCTGCGCAATGTGGCGCGCGAATCCTTCGAGGCCTGGCTGGCGGACAACGTGTAACGGTCACGCCCCCCCGGGGCCCTCACCGGCCCGGTCGCAAGCATGGTTTAGCTGCTAAAAACCATAGCAGCAAACGCTTTCGCCAAAATGCTTATGCGGCCCTTTCTTTGCCGATGGATAGCGCTGTCACCAAGGCGACTGGGGCTAGGTGGTTTTCCCGCATGCAGAGGTAACCAAGTGCTGCTATATTGCACTGCAACATAACGGAGTTTCGACCCCATGCTCTACCAGATCTACGAAACCCAGCGCTCCCTGATGGAGCCGGTCACCGACTTCGCGCAGGCGGCAGCCAAGCTTTTCAGCAACCCACTGTCTCCCTTCAGCCAGTCGCCTTTCGCCCAGCGCATGTCCGCCGGCTACGATCTGCTGTACCGCTTGGGCAAGGACTATGAAAAGCCGTCCTTCGATATCCATACGGTGGACGTGGACGGTGTGGGCGTGGCGGTGCACGAGAACATCGAACTGGACAAACCGTTCTGCGAACTGCGCCGATTCAAGCGCTTTTCGGACGATACCGACACACTGATCAAGATCAAGGCCCAGCCCGTGGTGCTGGTGGTTGCCCCGCTGTCGGGCCACTACGCCACGCTGCTGCGCGACACGGTGCGCACCCTGCTCAAGGACCACAAGGTCTACATCACCGACTGGAAAAACGCCCGCCTGGTGCCCCTGTCCGACGGTGAATTCCATCTGGACGATTACGTGAACTATGTGCAGGAGTTCATCCGCCACCTGCAGGCCACCTATGGCAACTGCCACGTGATCAGCGTCTGCCAGCCCACGGTGCCGGTGCTGGCCGCCGTCTCGCTGATGGCCAGCCGCGGCGAGAAGACCCCGTTGACCATGACCATGATGGGCGGCCCGATCGACGCGCGCAAGTCGCCCACGGCGGTGAACAATCTGGCCACGAACCGCAGCTACGAGTGGTTCGAGAACAATGTGATCTACCGCGTGCCCGACAACTTCCCTGGCGCGGGCCGCCGCGTCTACCCCGGCTTCCTGCAGTACACCGGCTTCGTGGCCATGAACCCGGACCGCCATGCGTCCAGCCACTACGACTACTTCAAGGACCTGATCAAGGGCGACGACGCCAGCGCCGAGGCCCACCGCAAGTTCTACGACGAGTACAACGCCGTGCTCGACATGGACGCCGACTACTACCTGGAAACCATCGAGACCGTGTTCCAGGAGTACAAGCTGGTGAACGGCACCTGGGACGTGCGCTCGCCCGAGGGCAAGGTCGAGCGCGTGCGCCCGCAGGACATCACGACCACCGCCCTGTTCACGGTGGAGGGTGAGCTGGACGACATCTCCGGCTCGGGCCAGACCGAAGCCGCACACGACCTGTGCACCGGCATCGTGCGCAAGGAGCAGCGCCACCTGGAAGCCAAGGGCGCCGGGCACTACGGCATCTTCAGCGGCCGGCGCTGGCGCGAGATCGTGTACCCCGAAGTGCGCAAGTTCATCCTCTCGCACGAGGTGCCGCAGAAAAAGGCGCCCCGCCCTGCCGCCGTGACCGAGATGCCCGACGACAACCCGCCCGCACCGCCGCGCAAGGCAGCCGCCACCAAGGCCGTGGCGAAGAAGGTGCCGGCCAAGGCAGCCGTCAAGGCTGCGGCCCCTGCCACCGGTGCTGCAGCAGCCCCGGAACCCGAGGCGCCGGTGGCCAAGGCCGCAGTCACTGCAGCTCCCGCATCGCGTACCCGCCGCACCACGGCGGCACGCAAGGCTTGAACCCGCAGCCGGACGCCCACACCCCCATCCCTTCACCACCTGCAGGGCCGGCTGCGCATGCGCTGGCGGCCCGCCTGGACGCAGCCCTGCCGCAGACGCAGTGCACCCGCTGCGGCTATCCGGACTGTGCGGCCTACGCGCAGGCCATCGCTTTCGAGGCGGTTCCCATCAACCAGTGCCCGCCTGGCGGGGCCGAGGGGGTCGCCCGGCTCGCGGCGATCACCGGGCGGCCGGTGCTGCCACTGAGCGTGGAGCACGGCCTGGAGGCGCCCCGCGCCCTGGCGGTGATCGACGAGAACTGGTGCATCGGCTGCACGCTGTGCATCAAGGCCTGCCCGACGGATGCCATCCTGGGCGCCAACAAGCGCATGCACACCGTGATCGAGGCGCATTGCACCGGCTGCGAGTTGTGCATTCCCGTCTGCCCGGTGGACTGCATCAGCCTGGAAACCGTGACCGGCCAGGCCACTGGCTGGGCCGCGTGGAGCCCGGTGCTGGCCGGCCATGCACGCGCACGCTATGCGGCCCACAAGCTGCGGGTGGCATTGGGCACGGCCGAAGAGCCGCAGGACGATGAGGCCACTGCGGCCCCCTCCGGTGCCACCGCCCCGGCACCCGCAAGCGACGCAGCGGCGGCCCAGGCCCGCAAGGCAGCCATTGCCGCGGCCATGGCCCGCGCCCGGGAGCAGCGCGCGCAGCGCTGAGCGCCGCGGATATCAGCGTGCCGCCAGGGCCTTGTACACGCCGCAGCCCAGGTACAGGTCGCCCACCCGCTCCACGAAGGACATCTTGGTCTGCACCGCGCCGGTGGCCGGGTTGGTGATGTCGTACTCCACCCAGCCCGGTCCAACGTCCGCCTGGGCCGCAATTTCCGCCATCAACCGGTCTCCGTCGATGCCGGGAATGTCCTGCACCCGGGTGCCGACCTTGGCCGGATTGCCGCCGAAGGCCCGGTAGGTGCCCCCGGCATCGAGCACGAAGACATACATGTCGCGGTCGTTGAAGGGCTGGCTCTTGTCGGTGACGCGCGCCAGGAACTGGTCCCGTGATGTGCCCTTGTAGAGGGCCGTGGCACGCTTGACCAGGGCCACCGCCTCTTCGGCCGTGCCCTGCTGCAGGCGAAACGCCGACACTGCGCGCGACAGGGTGGAGGCCCGGCTCTCCAGCGCCTCGGCCTGGCCCACGGCCTGGCTGACCATCTGCGCGTTGCGCTGGGTGATCTGATCGAGCTGCTGCACGGCGCTGCTGATCTCGCGCAGGCCCGTGCTCTGCTCGGCGCTGGAGCTCGATATCTCCGACATGCTGGCGGCCACGCTGCGCATGCCGCCCGCCATCTCGGTGATGCCATCGCCGGCGGTGCGGATCAGGCCGGCGCTGGACTCCACCTGCGTGACCGAGTCGTTGATCAGCTCGCGGATCTCGCGCGCAGCGGTGGCCGAGCGCTGGGCCAGCGTGCGCACCTCGGAGGCCACCACGGCGAAGCCGCGGCCCTGCTCGCCTGCGCGGGCCGCCTCCACCGCCGCATTGAGCGCCAGGATGTTGGTCTGGAAGGCAATGGCGTCGATGGTGCCGATGATCTCCGTCATGCGGCGCGCGCCCTGCTGGATGGCCTGCACCGATTGCACGGCACGGCCCATGGCCTCGGCCCCGGTATCCGCGGCCTGGCGCATCTGGCCGGCGCGCTGGTCGGCGCCCTGCGCCGTCTGGGCATTGTTCTGCACGGTGGACGAGAGTTGCTCCACACTGGCGGCGGTTTCCTCCAGGTTGGCGGCCTGCTGCTCGGTGCGGTCGGCCAGTTCGCGGTTGCCCTGGGCCAGGCTCTGGCCGGCGTGGGCCACCAGCGCGGCGTTGCTGCGGATGTCGGCCACCATGGAAGAAAGCCGGAGCACCATAGCGTCCAGCGCCTTGGCCATCTGCGCCATCTCATCGGTGCCGACTGTGCTGGCATGCACGCACAGGTCGCCGTCGGTGATGCGCGCCATGGCGCCGGACAGGGACGCCATGTCGCTCACCAGGCTCAGGTACAGCGCCAAAAGCGCGTACAGCACCACCACGCCCCCCGCCAGGTCCACCCACCAGGGCGCGCCCAGCAGCGCCGCTGCCAACGTGCAGGCGATGAGCACCGCCAGTGTGGCCAGCTTGGCCGGAAGATGCAGCCGCCGCATCCACCACAGGCCCGGCCGCATGGGAACAAATCCTGCCATGTTGTCTCCGATATCGTTGTGACCCCGGCCAAGGCACGCTCCCGGGGTCGCAACCATACTAGGCACGCGCCTTACGCGGGATTGACAAGCTGCGCCACCCCAGGGTTTGCGATAGGAGGCTCCCGGACTTGTGCCGGAGCGCACATCGGGAGCGCACCAAGCCCGCCGCCTGCGGGCCGGCGGGCACGGCATCGCCCATAATGATGGCCCATGAACCCCCTGCTCTCCCACCTGCAGCCCTACCCGTTCGAGCGGCTGCGAAAGCTCTTCGCCGGGGTCACGCCTCCGGCCCAGTATTCCCCCATCAGCCTGGGAATGGGGGAGCCGCGCCATCCTACTCCGCAGTTCATCAAGGATGCACTCAGTAACAACCTCGGCGGCCTGGCCAGCTACCCGGCCACGGCCGGCGAGCCGCGCCTGCGCGAGGCCTTCACCGCCTGGCTGCACAAGCGCTATGCGCTGAGCCTGGACCCTGCCACCCAGGTCCTGCCCATCAACGGTTCGCGCGAGGCCTTGTTTGCCTTTGCCCAGACCATCGTCGACCCGACGAAGCCTGATCCGGTGGTGGTCTGCCCCAACCCGTTCTACCAGATCTACGAAGGCGCGGCCTTGCTCTCGGGCGCCACGCCCTACTACGCACCCAGCGACCCGGCACGCAATTTCGCGGTGGACTGGGACAGCGTGCCGACCGAGGTCTGGAAGCGCACGCAGCTGCTTTTCGTCTGCTCGCCGGGCAATCCCACGGGTGCGGTGATGCCGCTCGCCGAGTGGCAGAAGCTGTTTGCCCTGAGCGACCGGCACGGCTTCATCATCGCCTCGGACGAGTGCTACAGCGAGATCTATTTCCGCGACGAGCCGCCGCTGAGCGGCCTGCAGGCGGCCATCCAGGCCGGCCGCAAGGATTTCGAGAACCTGATTTCCTTCACCAGCCTGTCCAAGCGCAGCAACGTGCCCGGCCTGCGCAGCGGCTTCGTGGCCGGCAATGCCGAGCTGATCAAGGCCTTCTTGCTGTACCGCACCTACCATGGCAGCGCCATGAGCCCCGTGGTGCAGGCGGCCAGCATCGCTGCCTGGGGCGATGAGCAGCATGTGACCGAGAACCGGGCCTTGTACCGCAGGAAGTTCGCCCAGGTCACGCCGCTGCTGGCCGGCGTGATGGAGGTGGCCCTGCCCGACGCCGGTTTCTACCTCTGGGCCAAGGTGCCCGACGCCCTGCAAATGACCGACGTCGAGTTCGCCCGCGAGCTTCTGGCTCAATACAATGTCACCGTGCTGCCGGGCAGCTACCTGGCCCGCGAGGCCGGGGGCTTCAACCCCGGCGCCCAGCGCGTGCGCATGGCCCTGGTGGCCGAGGCCGAGGAATGCGCCGAAGCGGCCATGCGCATCGTCCAATTCATCCAATCCCGTACTGCTTGAACTCCATGACCCAACAACTCCAGAACATCATCGACGCCGCCTGGGAAAACCGCGCCAGCATCTCGCCCGCAGCCGCCCCCAAGGAAGTGGCCGACGCCGTCGAGCACGTGATCGCCGAACTCAACAACGGCACCCTGCGCGTGGCCACGCGCGAGGCTGTGGGCCAATGGACCGTGCACCAGTGGATCAAGAAGGCCGTGCTGCTGTCGTTCCGCCTGAAAGACAACGAGCTGGTCAAGTCCGGCGATCTGGGCTTCTATGACAAGGTTCCAACCAAGTTCGCCCACCTGTCGGCCGACGAGATGAAGGCCACCGGCGTGCGCGTGGTGCCGCCAGCAGTGGCCCGCCGCGGCAGCTTCGTCGCCAAGGGCGCGATCCTGATGCCTTCGTACGTCAACATCGGCGCCTATGTGGGCGAAGGCACCATGGTCGACACCTGGGCCACCGTGGGTTCGTGCGCGCAGATCGGCGCCAACGTGCACCTGTCCGGCGGCGTGGGCATCGGTGGCGTGCTGGAGCCGCTGCAGGCCGGCCCCACCATCATCGAAGACAACTGCTTCATCGGCGCGCGCTCCGAAGTGGTCGAAGGCGTGGTGATCGAAGAGCACTCCGTGCTGGGCATGGGCGTGTACATCGGCCAGAGCACCCCTATCTTCAACCGCGCCACGGGCGAGATCAGCTACGGCCGCGTGCCCACGGGCTCGGTAGTGGTGAGCGGCAACCTGCCCAAGACGGCCGCCAACGGCGCGCCGTACAGCATGTATGCTGCCATCATCGTCAAGCAGGTGGACGCGCAGACCCGCTCCAAGACCAGCATCAACGACCTGCTGCGCGACTGACCCACGTCCCGCAGCCACCGAGAAGCACGCATGCGCACGCGGCCGGCGCCGGCCCACCAACGAACGAGAGGGGAAACACCATGAGCACGATGGAGCGGATTCTTCGCCTGATGAGCGAAAAGAAGGCATCGGACGTCTACCTGTCGGCCAATGCCCCGGCGCTGATCAAGATCAACGGCGAGTGCGTGCCGATCAACAACCAGATCCTGCCGCCGGATGCCCCGCGCAACCTGCTGTCCGAGATCGTCCCGCCCGATCGCATCGAGGAGCTGGAGGAAACCGGTGAGCTCAACATGGGCGTGCCGCTCTCGGGCGTGGGGCGCTTTCGTATCAGCGCCATGCGCCAGCGCGGCAGCTATGCGGTGGTGATCCGCTTCATCTCGCAGCAGATTCCAGAAATCGCCACTCTGGGGCTGCCCGAGGTGATGAAGGAACTGATCATGGAAAAGCGCGGCCTGATCCTGATGGTGGGTGCCACGGGCTCGGGCAAGAGCACCTCGCTCGCGTCCATGATCGACAGCCGCAACGAGGTGCTCACCGGCCACATCCTCACCATCGAG
The DNA here is from genome assembly GCF_059423865.1 of Acidovorax sp. GW458-11-26-14-TSB4. NCBI lineage: Bacteria > Pseudomonadati > Pseudomonadota > Betaproteobacteria > Burkholderiales > Comamonadaceae > Acidovorax > Acidovorax sp. GW458-11-26-14-TSB4. The sequence goes on along the minus strand of NZ_JBWKYR010000008.1, from coordinate 106,707 downwards.
GACCCGGTGGAATACCAGTTCCGCAACAAGAAATCCATTGTCAACCAGCGCGAGATCGGCAGCGACACCCAGTCGCTGCAGACGGCGCTCAAGAACGCGCTGCGCCAGGCACCCGACGTGATCCTGATCGGCGAAATCCGCGACCGCGAGACCATGTCCGCGGCCATCGCCTATGCGCAGTCGGGCCACCTGTGCCTGGCCACGCTGCACGGCAACAACAGCTACCACGCGCTCAACCGCATCCTGTCCTTCTACCCCGTAGAAGTGCGCCCGACCATGCTGGGCGACCTGGCCTCGGCGCTCAAGGCCGTGATCTCCCAGCGCCTGGTGCGCACCATGGACGGAGGCCGCCTGCCGGCGGTGGAGGTCATGCTCAACACCAAGCTGGTGTCCGACCTCATTGAAAAGGGCGACTTCGGTGGTGTGAAGGAAGCCATGGAAAAGTCCATGGCCGAAGGTTCGCAGACCTTCGAGGAAGACCTGGCGCGCATGATCATCGACAAGCGCATCGACAAGAAGGAAGGCCTGGCCTTCGCCGATTCGCCCACCAACCTGATGTGGCGTCTGCAGAACGACTTCTCGCTGGCCGCCAACGCCGCCAAGGCGCAGAAGGAATCGCGCGATGCGCCCGATGACACGCCGTCCTTCACAGAGATCGTGCTCGACGTCAAACCCGCCGCCTGAGCCCGGCGCGCGCACCGCGCGCTACCTGTCCTTTTTATCCTTGTCTCTTTTTCTGCGATGTCCCGTACCCTGCACCTGGCCGAACAGCTGATCTCCCTGCCCTCCATCACCCCCGACGATGCGGGTTGCCTGGAGGTGCTGGCGGCACGGCTCGCCCCCCTGGGCTTTGTGTGCGAGCGCATCGACAGCGGCCCCGACAACTTCCGCGTGAGCAACCTCTGGGCGCGGCGCCCGGGTGCCGGTGCTGCGGCCAAGACCTTGGTGTTCGCGGGCCACACCGACGTGGTGCCCACCGGCCCGCTGGAACAATGGACCAGCAACCCCTTCGTGCCCACGCACCGCGATGGCAAGCTCTTTGGCCGCGGCGCCAGCGACATGAAGACCTCGATCGCGGCCTTCGTGGTGGCCGTGGAAGACTTCCTGGCCGCCACGCCCGATCCCGCGGTCACCCTGGCCCTCTTGCTCACCAGCGATGAGGAAGGCCCCTCGGTCGATGGCACCAAGGTCGTGGTCGAGCAGCTCAGTGCGCGCGGCGAGCGCCTGGACTACTGCATCGTGGGCGAGCCCACGTCGGTGGAGCGCACCGGCGACATGATCAAGAACGGCCGGCGTGGCACGCTCTCGGGCAAGCTTTCGGTGCGCGGCATCCAGGGCCACATCGCCTACCCGCAACTGGCGCGCAACCCCATCCACCAGGCCCTGCCGGCGCTGGCCGAACTGGCCGCGACCGAGTGGGACAAGGGCAACGCCTTCTTCCCGCCCACCAGCTGGCAGGTGAGCAACGTGCATGGCGGCACGGGTGCCACCAACATCATCCCCGGTGAGGTGGTGTGGGACTTCAACTTCCGCTTCTCGACCGAGTCCACGGCCGAGGGCCTCCAAAAGCGCGTGCATGCCGTGCTCGACGCCCACGGCCTTGATTACGAGCTGCGCTGGACCCTCGGGGGGCAGCCTTTCCTGACCACCCCGGGCGAACTGGTCACCGCCGTGCAGCAGGCCATCCTGGCCGAAACCGGCATTACCACCGAACTGTCCACCACGGGCGGCACCAGCGATGGCCGCTTCATCGCCCAGGTCTGCCCCCAGGTGATCGAGCTGGGCCCGCCCAACGCGAGCATCCACAAGATCGACGAACACATCGTGGTGACCGACATCGAGCCGCTGACCCACATCTACCGCCGCACGCTGGAAAACCTGCACGCCCAGGCGGTGGCCGCATGAGCGCGGTGCTGACGGGCGGCACCGTGGGTGCCGTGGTGCAGTCTGCAGCCGCCTTCCTCGACTCGGCCGGCCTGTCCTTCGGGCATGGGACTGCCAATGCGCACGATGAAGCCGCGTGGCTGGTGCTGTGGCGCCTGGGGTTGCCGCTTTCCAGCGACCTGTCGGACGCCCCCGACGCGGTGGGCGCCCAGGGCGTGACGGCCGAGCAACTGGCGCAGGTGCAGGCCTTGCTGCAGGAGCGCATCGCCACCCGCAAGCCCGCTGCCTACCTCACGCACGAAGCCTGGCTGCAGGGCGTCTCCTTCTATGTGGATGAACGCGCCATCGTGCCGCGCAGCTTCATCGCCGAGCTGCTGGCCGACGGCAGTGTGGACGAGTTCCTGAGCGACCAGACGCACCGCGTGCTGGACCTGTGCACCGGCAACGGCAGCCTGGCCGTGCTGGCCGCCATGGCATGGCCCGAGATCAGCGTGACCGGCGCCGACATCTCGGCCGATGCCCTGGAGGTGGCGCGCATCAATGTGGACCGCCATGGCTTGCAGGACCGGGTCACGCTGCAGCTGTCGGACGGCTTGTCGGCCTTGCCCGGCCCCTGGGACCTGATCCTGTGCAACCCGCCCTACGTCAATGCCGGCAGCATGGCGCAGTTGCCAGCCGAGTACCGGGCCGAGCCCGAGCTGGCGCTGGCCGGCGGTGCCGACGGCATGGACTTCGTGCGCCAACTGCTCAAGGATGCCCCTTCGCGCATGAGCGAGAACGCCGTGCTGCTGCTGGAGATCGGCAACGAGCGCGCGCACTTCGAAGCGGCCTTCCCGAACCTGCCGGTCTATTGGATCGATACCAGCGCCGGTGAAGACCAGGTGCTGCTCGTCACGCGGGAGGCGCTGGTCCAGCCATGAACAGCATCACCCCTCCCCTGGCCCTCTCGGCCCCCATGGCCCTGTCGGTATCCCCGGCGCCCACCCGCGTTGCCGTGGTCATTCCCTGCTACAAGGTCACCGCCCACGTGCTGGGCGTCATCGAGCGCATCGGCCCCGAGGTGCAGGGCATCTTTGCCGTGGACGACAAGTGCCCGGTGAACTCCGGCGCCTTCATCCAGCAGAACTGCACCGACCCGCGCGTGCAGGTGGTCTTCAACCCCGAGAACCTGGGCGTGGGTGGTGCGGTGATGCACGGCTACCGCCGCGCCATCGAGGCCGGCTACGACATCATCGTCAAGGTCGATGGCGACGGCCAGATGGACCCGCGGCTCTTGCCCGGCTTCATCGCCCCCATCCTGAGCGGCGAGGCCGACTACACCAAGGGCAACCGCTTCTTCGACCTCGAAGAGATCCACCAGATGCCGCGCATGCGCATCTTCGGCAATGCCGCCCTGTCCTTCCTGACCAAGATCTCCTCGGGCTACTGGCAGGTGTTCGACCCGACCAACGGCTACACCGCCATCCACGCGCGCGTGGCCAGCTACCTGCCGTTCGACAAGATCAGCCGCCGCTATTTCTTCGAGACGGACATGCTGTTCCGCCTGAACACCCTGCGTGCGGTGGTGGTGGACGTGCCCATGAACGCCCATTACGCGGATGAGGAAAGCAACCTCAAGATCAGCAAGATCCTGCCCGAGTTCACGGTCAAGCACCTGCGCAACTTCACGAAGCGCATCTTCTACAACTACTACCTGCGCGACATGTCGCTGGCCTCGATCGAGCTGCCCCTGGGGCTGCTGATGGTGTTGTTCGGCACGGCCTTCGGCGTGCTGCACTGGGTCAACTCCAGCGTCCACCAGGCCTACTCCTCGGCCGGCACGGTGATGCTGGCGGCCCTGCCCATCATCGCCGGGCTGCAGCTGCTGCTGGCCTTCATCGGGCACGACATCGCCTCGGTGCCGCAGCGGCCACTGCACAAGGTGCTGCACAGGAAGATCGAACTCGGCAGCAAGACGGCTGAGGCATGAGCGCTTCCGTCCAGCCCACCGCCGGGCGCCTTGCGGCGCGCGGCCCGGCGGCTCGTTTCGACCTGCGCGGCCCGCGCACGGGGGGCCTTCCCATGCTGGTGGGGGCGTTCCTGCTCGCGCTGCTGGTGGCATGGGGCCTGATGCGGCTCGTGCCCGCCTTCCAGTCGCCTGACGAGAATGTGCACCTTCTGCGCGCCGACATGATCGCCCACGGCCAGTGGACGCTGCGCAAGGACGAGCCGGACGAGGTCGGCAACCAGGGCGGCTACGTGGACCGCAACTTCATGGCCTTCACCTCGCGCATGCGCGCCATCTCCGGCACGGAGCGCGACTACACGGCATCGGCCAGCGCCCTCATGGACCAGGCTTCCGCGGAGCGCTGGGCGCACAAGGACCTGTTCGTCAACGCCGTGGGCACGGGCTATTACGCGCCCTTGATCTACCTGCCCCATGCGCTGGGCCTGCGCACCGCGCGCGCGCTCGACCTGTCGATGCGCGCCAGCTACGAGCTCACGCGCTTGCTGGTAGCGGCCACCGCGCTGGCCATGATCGCCTGGGCCTGGCGCGTGTTCACGCCCAATCTGCTGGTGCGCGCGCTGGTGCTCATGCCCATGGCCGTGTTCCAGATCATCTCGCCCACCATCGACGGCCTGAGCATCGCCGCGGCGCTGCTGCTGGCTGCGCTGTTCTCGGCGCGCTGCATGGCCCCGCGGGAGCAGGCGAACCCGCTGCAGGAGTACGCCCTCTACGCCTGCACCTTGCTGCTCGTGACGTCCCGCGTCAACCTCGCCCCGCTGCTGCTGCTGCCCCTGTGGCTGCTGGTGCGCCGGTTCTCGGCCGCGCACCTGCTGGCCTGGATCGCGCTGTGCATGGCCTGCGCCGGCTGGACCCTGTACGGCATCGCCACCACGGCGGACGCCCGCCTGGTGCGCAACCACGCCACCATCGAGATCCTGGCGATCTACCTGCAGGATCCGCTCGGATTTGCCCGCCTGGTCCTCGACACACTGCTTGACAGCGATACCGGCTACTTCTACGCCTACTCCTTCGTCGGCATGATGGGCTGGCTCGACGCCGCAGTCACCAAGGATGCGATGAAGGCAATCTGGTGCGCCCTGGCACTGGCGCTGGCGATGACCATCTGGTCCACGCGCTACCTGCGGCGTGATGCTGCCGCGCGTGGGCTGCTGCTGATCGTGGGGCTGGCCAGTTCGGCCATGGTCTTCCTCGCGCTGGCCATCAGCTGGAACGATTACCCGGTCGCCATCATCAGCGGCATCCAGGGCAGGTACTTCATCGTGCCCGCCCTGCTGGCCGCCACCGCACTGGGGCCCATGGGCCAGCCGGCTTCGCCGACCCAGCGCACCGTGGCCCACGTGCTCACGGCCGCCCTGGCCCTGGGCTCGCTCTATATCCTGGCCACGACCCTGTCCGAGCGGTACGCGCTGCGGCTCCTTTAACATCCCCGGGCCTGGCCCGCTCCTTCACCCGAAATTCCGATCCATGTACGTCTATTTCCTGACCATCCTTTGCGTGCTGGGCATTGCCATCGGCCAGATCCTGTTCAAGGTCAGCGCCAACTCCATGAACAAGACCGGCAGCTTCTTCGCCCTCGAAACCCTGGCCGTGTTCTTTGCCACCATGGTGCTGTACGGCATCACCTCCATCGGCTGGGTACTGATCCTGCGCAAGGCCGAGCTGGGCAAGGTCTACCCCTTCATGGCGCTGGCCTTCATCGTCGTGCCGCTGGCCAGCCGTTTCTTCTTCGGCGAACGCTTCGCGCCCGGCTACTTCGTCGGCACGGCCCTGATCATGTCGGGCATCGTGGTCACGGTGGCAGCGTCCCGATGAGTGCATGGCGCGCCTGCAAAGTGCCAGGGGCCAGCGCATGGCTGCTTGCCGCCTGGGCCATGGTCCTGGCCCTGGCACTTCTGTGGCCGGCAGGCACGCAGGCGCAGCAGCCCTTGCCGCCAGGCGTCTACGGCTTCGTCGACACGGTGGAGTACGACGCCGCCACAAGCATGGTGCGCATCACCGGCTGGTGCTACGACTCCCGGACCCAGCGCCTGCCCAAGGACTTCGTGGTGCGCATCGGCGACGCCGAGAAACGCATCGCCATTCCCGAGCGCAAGACCCGCTCCAGCGTCGGGGTCTATTTCCAGGACGGAGACCGCATCGCGCTGGAATTTGCGCTGGAGCTGCGCTACCCGCGCTACCTGGAGGGCGGCGAGCAGCCGGTTTCGGTGATTGCCCGGTTCGACGACGGCGCCCGCTTCAACGTCCAGGCTTCCTCGGCGGCGGCCGGCAAGATCAGCGGGCCAGGTACCCCGCCACGGCACTGGGTGATCGCCGCCGCCGTGGCCGGCGCCATTGCGCTGCTGCTGCTTCCCGGCTCCGGGCGCGTGCAGGCGCGCCTGGGCACCTGGGTCGGCGGCCATCGCCGGGTGGTGGCAGGCGGCATCGTGGGCATCTTCCTGGTGCTGGTGGGCATCGGCGCCACGGGTTCGTCGCTGGAACTGCTGCTGGGCCGCACGGACCAGGGCCCGCACCCCTTCCTGTCGCAGGACAGCGCCATGACCCATGTGGCAGGCCAGCCGCGCAGCGTGCGCTCCGACGACTGGATGGTGATCACCGCCAGCGCGCTGGCGCAGGCCAACCATGTGCCGCCCTTTCCAGTCGTCAACCGCAACCTGGGCCTTGATGGCCAGAACATGATGGTCATCGGCATGACAGGCGTGCCCGTGATGCATGTGTCGGCCCTGGCCCGCCCGGCGACCTGGGGCTTTTTCGCCCTGCCGCTGGGCCAGGCCCTGGCCTGGTACTGGTACTTCCCGTTCTTCGCCTGCCTGCTGGCGCTGTGGTGGCTGCTCGATGTGCTGGCGCCGGGGCGCCCGGGCCGCAACCTGGCGCTGTCGGCCTTATTCTGTGTGGCGCCCTACGCAGCGGGCTGGTCCCATTGGCCGCTGTATGTGGTGCTCTTCCCTTCGGGCGCGCTGGCCGCCACCCTGCTCATGCTGCGCAAGCCGCCCGGCGCCCGCCTGTGGTGGCTGGCAATCGCGCTGGGCTGGTTCCTGGCCGGATTTGCGCTGGTGCTGTACCCGCCCTGGCAGATCACCGTGGCCACGCTGTATGCCGTGGTGCTGGCTGCCTGGCTGGCCGACAACCGCCGGCAGCTTGCCTGGGGCCGGCACACGCCGCTGGCGTTTGCGCTGGCAGCCGGGCTCATGGCGGCCCTGCTCTACTTCTGGTGGGCCGACGCGCGCGAGGCCATCGCGGCCATGCGCAGCACGGTCTATCCCGGCCAGCGCGCCGCGCTGCGCGGTGGCGACCTGTCTCCCCTGATGCTGCTGCGTGGCTTCGGCAATGCCGATACCTTGTCCAACCTGCAGCACAGCGTCTTCAATGAAAGCGAGTTCGGCTCGTACATCCTGCTGCTGCTGGCCATCTGGTTCCTGGGCCTGCGGCACCTGCGCATGCAAGGGCCGCACCGCTGGATGATGGCGGCCTGCGCGGGCTTCACGGTGTTCGCGGTGGTGTTCGCCATCTGGGGCATACCGCTGGCCTTGTCCAGGGCGATGTTCTGGCACTACGTGTCCTCGTCCCGCATCGACCTCGCGCTGGCCCTGGCCTGCCTGCTGGTGGTGGCCTGCCTGCCCTCCTGGCAGGAGGGCGCCCGAACCCTGGCCGCCCCGGAGCCACCACAGCGGCGTACCGCTGCGGTGGTGCTGGGCCTGCTCAGCGCCGCAGTGGCGGCGCTGGCCATGGCGGGCGTTCCGGAGGATTACCATCCCCACCTGAGCACCACCTTGCTGGCCAGCATGGCCGTGGCCGTCGGACTGATGGCGTACTGGCTGGTGCAGGGCAAGGTGGCGCATTCCATCGTCCTGACCGCCGTGGTGTACGTGGCTGCCACGGTTGATTTCAATCCCGTGGGCCTGGGCCCTCCACACGTGGCGTTGAACGAGGCGGTGCAGCGCCATGTCATGGGCCCTCCCGGCTCCGATGGCAAGGCCCGGCCAAGGCGCGTGCTGGCACTGTTCCCCAGCACCTCCAATGCCATGACGCTGGCAGCTGCCGGCGTGCCCATGGTGAACGGGGTGTTCTACTACCCCCAGCCCAGTGTCTGGCGCGGCATGCACCTGCCAGCGCAGGACCAGGACACGGTAAACCGGTACCAGCACCTGAGCTTTGTGCAGGAAGTCATGCCGCCCCCGGCCAGCTACCGCGTGGTGAACCCCACGCCCGACAGCGTGCGCGTGCTGGTCGATCCGCGGCGTTTCGACTTTGCCCAGGCCGGCGCCCAGGTGGTGATGGCCAGCGAGCTGGTCCTGGAGCTGGGCGAGAACCCGCGCCTGCGCCTGCTGGGCCGGCATGAAGGCTGGGCCTGGTACGAGGTGGCTGCGGCCGCTCCGTAGATAGTTGCCTACAGGGTTTGCCCGGTATCGGCGACAATAGCGGGCTGTCCGGCCCGCACCCTGCGGCCGGGCTGCGGGGTGCAGCGGTATTGCCGCCATGCCATGGGGCCCGCCAAACTGCGCTGGCACGGGACCCGCAGATTGGGTGGCGAAGGTCCCCGCCGCCTGACACCCCCTTCAAGGATCACCCGATCCCCAACCTGGTTTACCTGGGCCTTGTGCTGCACGATGCGGCCATGGCGCCGTGATTGAGTACTGAATGATCAACCTGAAGAACATCGTCCTGCGCCGTGGCACCAAGGTGCTGCTCGACAGCGTCTCCGTGACCCTGAATCCGGGCGAGAAGGTCGGCCTGGTGGGCCGCAATGGTGCCGGCAAGTCCACGCTGTTCGCGCTGCTCAACGGCAGCCTGCACGAGGACGGCGGCGACTTTTCGATCCCGCGCCAATGGCGCATGGCACAGGTCGCGCAGAACATGCCCGAGACCGACGAGACGGCCACCGCCTTCGTGCTGGCCGGCGACACGCGCCTGGCCGAGCTGCATGCCGAGCTGGCACGGCTGGAGCAGAGCGATACGGCCCACGACGATGCCGACCATGGCATGGCCATCGCCCAGGTCTACACCGACCTGGCCGATGCTGGCGACCACGATGCCGTGCCGCGCGCCCAGGCGCTGATCCTGGGCCTGGGCTTCCAGGCGCACGAGCTGGAGCGCCCGGTCAACAGCTTCTCGGGCGGCTGGCGCATGCGCCTGCAGCTGGCGCGCGCGCTGATGTGCCCGTCGGACCTGCTGCTGCTCGACGAACCCACCAACCACCTGGACCTGGACGCCCTGGTCTGGCTCGAAGCCTGGCTCAAGAAGTACGCCGGCACCATGATCGTGATCAGCCATGACCGCGAATTCCTGGACGCCGTCACCAACGTCACGCTGCAGATCGACAGCGCCAAGCTCACCCGCTACGGCGGCAACTACAGCAAGTTCGAAGAGCTGCGCGCCCAGCAGATGGAGCTGCAGCAGGCGGCGTTTGCCAAGCAGCAGGACAAGATCGCCCACCTGCAGAAGTTCATCGACCGCTTCAAGGCCAAGGCCAGCAAGGCCAAGCAGGCGCAAAGCCGGGTCAAGGCCCTGGAGCGCATGGAAAAGGTGGCACCCCTGTTGGCCGAGGCCGAGTTCACCTTCGAGTTCAAAGAGCCCGTGAACCTGCCCAACCCGATGCTGGCGATCAGCGACGCGGCCTTCGGCTACACGACGGATGAAGAGGTCAAGACCATCCTCACCGGCGTGAGCAAGTCAGTGCTGGCCGGCCAGCGCATCGGCATCCTGGGTGCCAACGGCCAGGGCAAGTCCACGCTGGTCAAGACCATCGCGCGCGAGATGGCGCCCATTGCGGGCACCGTGACCGAGGGCAAGGGCCTGTCCATCGGCTACTTCGCCCAGCAGGAGCTGGACGTGCTGCGCCCGGGCGAGAACCCGCTGGAGCACATGATCCGCCTGGCGCGGGAGATGGGCGCCAATGCCCGCGAGCCCTCGCGCGAGCAGGACCTGCGCAGCTACCTGGGCAGCTTCAACTTCAGCGGCGACATGGTCAAGCAGGCCGTGGGCACCATGAGCGGCGGCGAAAAGGCGCGCCTGGTGCTGGCCATGATGGTCTGGCAGCGCCCCAACCTGCTGCTGCTGGACGAGCCGACCAACCACCTGGACCTGGCCACGCGCGAGGCGCTGTCCATGGCGCTCAACGAGTTCGAAGGCACCGTGATGCTGGTCAGCCACGACCGGGCCCTGCTGCGCGCCGTGTGCGACGAGTTCTGGCTGGTGGGCCGAGGCGTGGTCGGCCCGTTCGACGGCGACCTGGACGACTACCAGCGCTACCTGCTCGACGAGGCCAAGCGCCTGCGCGAATACTCGCGCCAGGCCGAGGCCGCGGCCATGAAGGCGGCAGCTGCCACACCGGCTGCTGTGGCAGCGGCACCGGCGCCCGCACCAGCGGCCCCTGCACCCAGCCCCGCCAAGGCACCGCCACCTGCTGCCGCCACGGGCGGCCGCGACCAGCGCAAGCTCGACGCCCAAAGCCGCCAGCAATTGGCGGAAAAGACCCGCCCCTTGAAAAAGGAGCTCGAACAGATCGACAAGCGGCTGGCCGCCCTGTCATCCGAGCGGGCAGACCTTGAGCACAAGCTCACCGAGGCCCTTCCCCCCGCCGAGATCGCCGAGTGCGGCCGCCGGCTCAAGGCCGGCCACGACGAGACGGCGCAGCTCGAAGAACGCTGGCTGGAAATTTCATCGGCGCTCGAAGAAATTTCGGCCACTGCCGGCGCCTAAGTTGTAAAACCCTGTAATTCATCACCCCTGTTTCCAGGTCTTACATATTGACCAGCTTGCATGAATTGCTACATTTTTTGCAGCAATCCGGTCCTGGAAATTTTTTGATTTTGGGTTGCATTTTTTTGCGAAACGCTGTCAACCGGGTGGCGAGCGGGTGCGTTGTTGGTACATCACAGGAGTTTTCCAACATGAACACCACCGCAATCTTGTCCGCCTGGCCCGAAGACGAACGCGACCGCAAGCGCGCACCGGCCCGCTTCTGAAGGTGTGGCAGCCCCTGGGTTCCGCCCGGGCCGCCCCTTCTTTTCACCGTTCACCCCCCTCCGACAGGAAAGCCCCGCCCCAGCGGGGTTTTTTTGCGTCCCGCGAAGTGCGCCGCCGCCTTGACTGCGCCTGCACTGCCTCAGGGTAGCCCGCCTCCTCCCCCAGCTTCGCCCTCTTCTTGCGCCGGTCCATGCCGCCGGTAGCCTGACCGCGCCCCATACAGCCGTCTTCCCTGACCAGTGGACACCTTGTCAAGCGCCTGGCGGTGCCAGTGGACAAGGCGGAGAACGCCCGTATGCCCCAGGCGCCCAACAATCCATGCATTGCCTGCCCGGTGCACACGCCCTCTCGCATCGAGGCAGAAGGCGGCCGGCGAGTCCCTCGCCGGTGACCGGGATACAACCAATGGAAAGGAAGACCTCTTGCGGATGGACTACTTGAGCCCGGCCAACCCGGCGCGTACCCGGCAATCCTTGCGCTTGGCATGCGCCAGCCTGGTGCTGGTGGCCCTGGGCGCCCTCACGCCGTCTGAAGCCGGCGCACAGACGCGCTACACCTGCCGCGACGACAATGGCAACCAGTACACCACGTGGCGCGCTTGCCCCCAGGGGATGAAAACCACCTCGGTATCGGCCGGCCCCACGGTGAGCGAGTACCGCAGCAGCGAACGCGCGCCCAGCCGCTCGGTCCCCTCCTCGCCCGCACCGGACCACCAGCAGTACATGAGCGAACGCTGCCGTACACTGAGCGATACCCTGCGCACGGCCTACTCCCGGAACATCAAGGCCGACGTGCAAAGCGGCATGCGCCGCGAGTTCGAGCGCGATTGCCGCGAGGAGGAAAGCGATGCCGCATCCCGCCTCCACAAGGAGCAACGCGAGGCACGCCAGCAGCGGCGCGAGGAAGACCGCCAGCAGCAGATGGCGCAGCAGGCCTCGGAGGCCGAAGAGGCGCGCCGCGGCCAGCAGTGTGCCGAATCGCGCCGCATCCTGCACCTCAAGAAGGCGCGCACAGACCTGACCGAAGGCGAGCGCAGCGACCTCAAGCGTTTCGAGGACGCGTACCTGGCGCGCTGCGCGCGCTGATGGCCGCTGGCGTCCCCTCCCCGGCTGGCACCAAGGATATCCGTTGTTCGGAAACGCTTTTTTTGACGTTTGTTACGCTGAAACGCTAGAATCAGGGTTTTCCCCATGGTTGCGCTATCCGTGCGATCAGGGCCTTGGCCACCACGGGCACCCCGTGGCAGCGCCTTTTACTTCGATCCATCGTCTCCTTCCATGCAACGTCGCCAGTTCACCCAGTCCCTTCTTGCCACCGCTGCGGGCCTCTCGCTCACGCCCTCCACCTGGGCCGGCCCCCAGGATCCCATCGACGCCAAGGTGGTCACCATCGGCTGCTCCCTGGGCCTGACGGGCCCTCTGGCCAGCCTGGGCAAGGAGCTCAAACAAGGGCTGGATGCGGGCATTGCCCAGGCCAACGCTCGCAGCGGCGGCACGCATGGCCGCGAACTGCGCCTGCTGGCGCTCGACGATGGCTACGAGCCCGCCCGTTCGGAAGAGAACGTGCGCAAGCTGATTGCCGATGGCAATGTGGCCGCGCTGCTGTCGTGCATGGGCACGCCCAACAACCAGCGCATCATGCCGCTGGTCGATGAAGCACAGATCCCCTACGTGGCCCCGCAGAGCGGCGCCTCCTCGCTGCGCAAGCCCGAGTACCGCTCGGTCTTCCATGTGCGCGCCGGCTACTCCGATGAAGCCCAGCGCCTGGCCAAGAAACTCGTGGCCATGGGCATCACCGACCTGGCCGTGGTTTACCAGGACACGGTGTTCGGACGCGAATTCCTGGCCGATGTGAACAGCGCCCTCAAGAGCGTCAACCAACCCGCCCCCAAGGCCTTCAAGCTCGACGCCAAGGGCGAGCAGGTGGCCCAGGTGGTGCAGCAGACCCTCGGCGCCAAACCCATGACGGTGCTGCTGGGCACGGCCGGCGACGTGAGTGCCGCGCTCGTCAACGAGTTCCGCAAAGTTTCGGCCAGCACGCCCCTGGCTGCCACCAGCGTCGCCTTCAGCGGCGAAAACATCCGCCAGCTCGGCGCCAAAGCCGGTGGCCTGGCGGTGTCAATGGTCATGCCCGATGCCACCCGCACCAGCGTGGCCCTGGTGCGCGATTACCAGCGCGCCATGCGCGCCGTGAACCAGCAGGAGTTTTCCTCGCGCAGCTTCGAAGGCTATGTGAATGCCCGCGTGCTGATCGACGGCCTGGACCGCGCTGGCAAAGACCTCAGCCGCGCCAAGCTGCGCTCGGCCCTGGCCGGCATGCGCAGCAACGACATGGGCGGCTTCCTGGTGGACTTCGCGGGCGGAGCGCCCTATGTGGGGTCGAAGTTCATCGACCTGGGCATCATGGGCTCCAATGGCCGATTCGTTGGCTGAGGCTGAATAAAGCTCTTGTGGCGTCGTTGCTGCGCCTTGTCATACCAAAAGTAGCCCTGGCCAGAACCGCTGCGCTGAGCTTTCTCCAGACCTCGAAACTCTCGTTGGCTCCAGAAAACAAAAAACCCGCCGAGGCGGGTTTTTTGTTGCGCGTTAGACGCAATCTGCTGCGGCATCAGCCCATGTGCAGGCCGCCGTTGACCGAGAAATCGGCGCCGGTGGCGTAGCCGCCCTCTTCCGAAGCCAGCCAGGCGATGATGGAGGCGATTTCGCTGGGTTCGCCCAGGCGCTTGACGGGCACGGTGGCGACGATCTTTTCCAGCACGTCGGGGCGGATGGCCTTGACCATGTCGGTGCCGATGTAGCCCGGGCTCACGGTGTTCACCGTCACGCCCTTGGTGGCCAGCTCCTGCGCCAGGGCCATCGAGAAGCCGTGCATGCCGGCCTTGGCGGCCGAGTAGTTGGTCTGGCCGGCCTGGCCCTTTTCGCCGTTCACGCTGCTGATGTTGACGATGCGGCCCCAGCCCTTTTCCACCATGTCGGCCACCACCTGCTTGGTGACGTTGAACATGCTGTTCAGGTTGGTCTCGATCACGGCGTCCCAGTCCTCGCGGGACATCTTGAGGAACATGCGGTCGCGCGTGATGCCGGCGTTGTTCACCAGCACGTCGATGCTGCCGTGCTCGGCCTTGGATTTGGTGAAGGCTTCGACCGTGGAATCCCAGTCGCCCACATTGCCCACGGACGCGTAGAAGGTATAGCCCAGTGCCTTTTGTTCCGCCAGCCACTTGGCGTGGTCGCGGGTCGGGCCGCAGCCCGCAATGACCTTGAAGCCTTCCTTGTGCAGGCGCTGGCAGATAGCCGTTCCGATGCCCCCCATGCCCCCGGTGACGTACGCGACTTTCTGGCTCATGTAATTACTCCTTGATTAAAGTGATGCGCTCCCGTGCCACTCTACCCAAGAAACATGGCGCAATCCTGAAGGAAAACACTGAGCGGCCTTTCTTTTTGATGCAACAAAGCGTGTGATAGCCTGCGCTGTTGCGGACGCCACGCTGATGCCCCGCAGGCCCGGCGTGCCCTGGCTATCCGCCCTCGCGCCGACCGCCGCATGCACCATGAAAAAAGCCCGCAGCGGGTGCTGCGGGCTTTGCTCAGGTGAAAGGCCGGCGGCTCAATCTGCCGTGGCTTCTTCGGGCTCGGTGGGCTCGGACTTGGCCGAGCGTTCCTTCTTGGGAAGGGGCTGGATGTCCAGCAGCACTTCCGGCTGTTCCACGCCCTTCTCGTCGACCTTCATCTCGATGTCCACCGTGAGGCGGCCACCTTCGGTGAGGCGTCCGAAAAGCAGTTCGTCGGCCAGCGCGCGGCGGATGGTGTCCTGGATCAGGCGCTGCATCGGGCGCGCGCCCATGAGCGGATCGAACCCCTTCTTCGCCAGGTGCTTGCGCAGCGTGTCGGTGAAGGTGACCTCCACCTTCTTCTCGGCCAGTTGCGTCTCCAGCTGCAAGAGGAACTTGTCCACCACGCGCAGGATGATCTGCTCGTCGAGCGCCTTGAAGTTGACGATGGCATCCAGCCGGTTGCGGAACTCGGGCGTGAACAGGCGCTTGATGTCGCCCATCTCGTCGCCCGCCTGGCGCGGGTTGGTGAAGCCGATCGTCGCCTTGTTCATGGTCTCGGCGCCAGCGTTGGTCGTCATGATGATCAGGACGTTGCGGAAGTCAGCCTTGCGACCGTTGTTGTCCGTCAGCGTGCCGTGGTCCATCACCTGCAGCAACACGTTGAAGATGTCCGGATGCGCCTTCTCGATCTCGTCGAGCAGCAGCACCGCGTGCGGCTTCTTCGTGATGGCTTCGGTCAACAGGCCACCCTGGTCGAACCCGACATAGCCCGGGGGCGCACCGATCAGGCGGCTCACGGCATGGCGTTCCATGTATTCCGACATGTCAAAGCGCAAAAGCTCGATGCCCATGATGTAGGCCAGCTGCTTGGCGGCCTCGGTCTTGCCCACGCCCGTGGGGCCGCTGAACAGGAACGAGCCGATCGGCTTGTCGCCCTTGCCCAGGCCGGAGCGTGCCATCTTCACCGAGCTGGCGAGCACTTCCAGGGCCTTGTCCTGGCCGAACACCACGCTCTTCAAGTCACGCTCCAGCGTCTGCAGCTTGCTGCGGTCGTCGTTGGAGACATTGGCCGGCGGGATGCGCGCGATCTTGGCCACGATCTCTTCGATCTCGGCCTTGCCGATGGTCTTCTTGCGCTTGCTCGGCACCATGATGCGCTGGGCGGCACCGGCTTCGTCGATGACGTCGATCGCCTTGTCGGGCAGATGGCGGTCATTGATGTACTTGGCGCTCAGCTCGGCCGCAGCCTGCAGGGCGGCCGTGGCGTACTTCACACTGTGGTGTTCTTCGAAGCGCGACTTCAGGCCCTTCAGGATGTCGATGGTCTCGGCCACCGTGGGCTCGACCACGTCCACCTTCTGGAAGCGGCGCGACAGCGCGGCGTCTTTTTCGAAGATGCCACGGTACTCCGTGAAGGTGGTGGCGCCGATGCACTTGAGCTGGCCGCTGGACAGCGCCGGCTTGAGCAGGTTGGACGCATCGAGCGTGCCCCCCGAGGCTGCGCCCGCACCGATCAAGGTGTGGATCTCGTCGATGAACAGGATGGCGTTGGGCTTGTCCTTGAGCGACTTGAGCACACCCTTGAGGCGCTGCTCGAAATCACCGCGGTACTTGGTCCCGGCCAGCAGCGCGCCCATGTCGAGCGAGTACACCACGGCCTCGGCCAGGATCTCGGGCACGTCGTTCTGCGTGATGCGCCAGGCCAGGCCCTCGGCGATGGCGGTCTTGCCCACGCCGGCCTCACCCACCAGCAGCGGGTTGTTCTTGCGGCGGCGGCACAGGATCTGGATGGTGCGCTCGACCTCGTAGTTGCGCCCGATCAGCGGATCGATCTTGCCATCCTTGGCGGCCTGGTTCAGGTTCTGCGTAAACTGCTCCAGCGGAGAGGCCTTCTCGTTGCGTTCGGCAGAGCCTCCCTCCTCGCCCTCGGCCTGGTTCTCGGCCTTGGCGGGCTCTGGTGGCTCACCCTTCTTGATGCCGTGGGCAATGAAGTTGACCACGTCCAGGCGCGTCACGCCCTGCTGGTGCAGGTAGTACACGGCGTGCGAGTCCTTCTCGCCGAAGATGGCCACGAGCACGTTGGCTCCGGTGACTTCCTTCTTGCCGTTGCCGGTGGACTGCACGTGCATGATGGCGCGCTGGATCACGCGCTGGAAACCCAGCGTGGGTTGCGTGTCCACCTCATCGGTGCCGGCCACCTGGGGGGTGTTGTCCTTGATGAAGTTCGACAGCGACGAACGCAGATCGTCGATATTGGCCGAACACGCGCGCAGCACCTCCGCTGCGCTGGGGTTATCAAGCAGTGCAAGCAGCAGATGCTCCACGGTGATGAACTCGTGGCGCTGCTGGCGGGCCTCGACGAAGGCCATGTGCAAGCTGACTTCCAGTTCTTGGGCAATCATGTGAACTCCTTTGTGCTTGCGTGGAATGGATAACTGTAGATCGGGACGAAAAACCTGTTATTCAACAGGTTCACTGACACATTGCAGCGGGTGCCCGGCCTTGAGGGCCGCATCCAGCACCTGCTCGACCTTGGTGGCCGCCACGTCGCGCGAATACACGCCGCAGACGCCTTTGCCGTCGAGGTGGATCTTGAGCATGATCTGGGTCGCCTGCTCCCGGTCCTTGCTGAAGAACTCCTGCAGCACCACGATCACGAACTCCATGGGCGTGTAGTCGTCATTGAGCATGACCACCTGGTACATCTGTGGCGGCTGGGTCTTTTGCGTGCGTCTTTCCAGCACGACCGAACCGCCGTCATCCCGCGCAGGCCTGGTGACAGGCGGCGCGGCTTTGGGAGAAGGTGGTTTTGTTGCCATGAATTTCATTCTAGCGACACGCGCGTAACGCTGCCGCAGGAGAAATCTGATGTTCATCCGTTTTTTTTCAAGGCTGGCCTGAGCAATATTCTTGCCAGGCCATATGCAGACCGACAAAACACCCTTTGGGCGAATATGAAACGGCAGCCCTCCTAGTCATAAACCACGGTCGCCGAGCCGGCTCCAACCTGCGCGCTCCAGGCGGCCAGGGCAGCATCACTGGGGTAGAAGCGGCTGCTGTCGGACAGCTGGATCTCGGCGACGGCCGTGGCGCTGCCGGCGGCCCCCTGGGGGGTGCCCGTGCAGCGCAGCCCCATGCGCACGCGCAGGCCGTGCAGCAGGTCGCCCTCGGGCGCCTCCTCGCGGCGCGGCGGGAACTCGCGCAGCAGTTTCTGCACCTCGGGCGCCTTGTCATTCACCACCACATGCAGGTACTTGCCGAAGCGCGCGCGCGCGCCGGCCAGGTCCCACACCTGCTGCACTTTCACGCGCAGGCCGCCGCTGAAATGGTCCAGCTGCAGCCGGCCCATCATCACCACGAACTCGTCCTCCTTGAGCTGGTTCCTGTAGGTGTTGATCAAGGCTTCGTCGGCCGAGGCCTCGATCACGGCCGACTTGTCGTCCAGCTTGAACAGCGCAAGCTTGCCGCGCTGGCCGTTGATGACCCGGAAGTCGCTGATGATGCCGGCCAGGATCTGCGGCTCGCGGCTGTCCAGCAGCTCGTCGATCTGCGTGCGCACGAAGCGCCGCACCTCCACCGCCACCTCGTCGAACAGGTGGCCCGAGAGGTAGAAGCCCACCGCCGTCTTCTCCAGCGTCAGGCGCTCCTTGATGCCCCAGGGCGTCACGTCCACCAGGTCGGGTTCCTGCGTGCTCGATCCATGGGCGTCGTCGCCCATCATGTCGAACAGGCCGCCCTGGTTGACGTTGGCCAGCGAGGCCGCGGCGAAGTCGAAGGCCCGGTCGATGGAAGCCACCAGCGAAGCGCGGTTGAGGTTGAGCGAGTCGAAGGCGCCGGCCTTGATCAGTGCCTCCACCGTGCGCTTGTTCATGCGCGCGCGGTCCACGCGCAGGCAGAAGTCGAACAGGCTCTTGAACGGACCCTTGATGGAACCGTTGGGGCCTTCGCCGCGCCCTTCGCGCGCCGCCACGATGGCCTCGATGGCCGCCTGCCCACCGCCCTTGACGGCCCCCAGGCCGTAGCGGATGACCTTGTCGGTCACCGGCTCGAAGCGGTACATGCCGCGGTTCACGTCGGGCAGCTCGAAGTTCATGCCGAAGTTCTTGCGCGCGTCCTCGAACAGCACCTTGAGCTTGTCGGTGTCGTCCATTTCCACCGTCATGTTGGCGCAGAAGAACTCGGCCGTGTAGTGCACCTTGAGCCAGCCGGTGTGGTAGGCCAGCAGCGAGTAGGCGGCCGCGTGCGACTTGTTGAAGCCGTAGCCCGCGAACTTTTCCATCAGGTCGAACACCTCGTCGGCCTTCTCCTCGCTGATGCCCTGCTTGGCGGCACCGGCGCGGAAGATCAGCCGGTGCTCGGCCATCTCCTCGGCCTTCTTCTTGCCCATGGCGCGGCGCAGCATGTCGGCGCCGCCCAGGCTGTAGCCGCCCAGCACCTGGGCGGTCTGCATCACCTGCTCCTGGTAGACCATGATGCCGTAGGTCTCGGCCAGCACCTTCTCCACCAGCGGGTGCGGGTACTCCACCACTTCCTTGCCATGCTTGCGGTTCACGAAGCTGGGGATCAGGTCCATGGGACCCGGGCGGTACAGCGCGTTCAGCGCGATCAGGTCCTCCAGCCGGCTCGGGCGCGCTTCGCGCAGCATGCCCTGCATGCCACGGCTTTCAAACTGGAACACGGCCTCGGTCTTGCCGTCGGAGAAGAGCTTGTAGGTCGGTCCGTCATCGAGCGGGATGGCCTCGAAGGCGAAGTTCTCCTGGCCCTTGTGGCGCTTCATGATGAACTCGCGCGCAATCTCCAGGATGGTGAGCGTGGCCAGGCCCAGAAAGTCGAACTTCACCAGACCGATGGCCTCCACGTCGTCCTTGTCGTACTGGCTCACGGCCGATTCGCTGCCCGGCTGCTGGTACAGCGGGCAGAAGTCGGTGAGCTTGCCCGGCGCGATCAGCACGCCCCCGGCGTGCATGCCGATGTTGCGCGTCATGCCCTCGAGCTTCTGCGCCATCTCGATGACGGTCCTGACGTCCTCCTCCTTGCGCACACGCTCGTAGAGCATGGGCTCGAGCTCCAGCGCGTAGTTGTTCTTGTCGCCATCCTTCTTGACTTCAGGCGGGTACTGCAGCGTATAGGACATGCCGGGCTTGCCCGGCACGAGCTTGGAGATGCCGTCGCAGAAGGTGTAGCTCATGTCCATCACGCGGCCCACGTCGCGGATGGCTGCCTTGGCGGCCAGCGTTCCGAACGTGGCGATCTGGCTCACGGCGTTCTTGCCGTACTTTTCCTTCACGTAGTCGATCACCCGGTCGCGGTTGGACTGACAGAAGTCGATGTCGAAGTCGGGCATGGACACCCGCTCGGGGTTCAGGAAACGCTCGAACAGCAGGTTGTATTCGAGCGGATCGAGGTCGGTGATCTTGAGCGCATAGGCCACCAGCGAGCCGGCGCCCGAACCCCGGCCCGGGCCCACGGGGCAGCCGTTTTCCTTGGCCCACTGGATGAAATCGCCCACGATGAGGAAGTAGCCGGGGAAGCCCATCTTGAGGATGGTGCCGATCTCGAACTCCAGCCGCTCCACATAGCGTGGGCGCTGCGCTTCACGGTCGGCCTCTTTCGGGAACAGCAGCTTCAGGCGCTCTTCCAGGCCTTCGAAGGACGCATTGCGAAAGTGCTGGTCGATCGGTATGCCGCCGGGCGTGGGAAAGTCCGGCAATTGCGGCTTGCCCAGCACCAGGGTCAGGTTGCATCGCTGGGCGATCTCCACTGTGTTGGCAATCGCCGAGGGAATGTCGGCGAACAGCGCCTGCATCTGGGCCGAGGACTTGAAATACTGCTCGCGCGTGAAGCGGCGCACCCGGCGCGGGTTGGCCAGGATCTCGCCTTCGGCGATGCACACGCGCGCCTCGTGAGCCTCGTAGCCCTCGGCATCGGCGAACTGCACCGGGTGGGTGGCCACCACGGGCAGGTGCAGGCGCGCGGCCAGTTGCGCGGCGGCCAACACGTGGGCCTCGTCGTCGGGGCGGCCGGCGCGCTGCAGCTCGATGTAGAAGCGGTGCGGGAAGATGCCCGCCAGGCGCAGCGCCAGGTCAGCGGCACCGGCGTCGTCGCCCTTGAGCAGGGCCTGCCCCACGGGGCCGGCCTGGGCGCCCGAGAGCAGGATCAGCCCTTCGGACAGTTCCTGCAGCCATTCCCAGGTGCACACGGCGACGTTCTTGACGATGTTGCGCGTCCAGGCGCGGGCCAGCAGTTCCGACAGGCTGAGGTAGCCCTGCCGGTTCTGCACCAGCACGATCATGCGCGAGGGCGGGGCCGTGCCCTCGCCCTCCAGGAAGATCTCGGCGCCCAGCAGGGGCTTGACGCCCTTGCCCCGGGCTTCCTTGTAGAACTTGATGGCGCCGAAGAGGTTGTTGAGGTCGGTGATGGCCAGGGCGGGCTGGCCATCGGCGGCGGCGGCCTTGGCCACCTCGTCGATGCGGTTGGTGCCGTCGACGACGGAATACTCGGTGTGCAGGCGCAAGTGAACAAACATGGACTCCATTGTAGAAAGCCCGGTGCATCCCGTAACCGAAACGTTTGCGACAGTGAGATTCAGGAGCCGGGAGCGGCCGGTACAATGCATGTTCGGTTTTTCCCGGCCTGCCCCGGTGCCGCCAGCCCGCACCGGCCGCTCCCGGAACATCCGGTTTCCTTTTTTTGCCTGAAAGCTGCTTGCGATGCTTCGTGCCCCACTGCCGTTTATCTCCGCCCTGCTGGCTGCAGGTGTCCTTGCCGGGTGCTCGACCACCACGGAAGACAAGACCGCCAACTGGAGCCCGAACCGCATCTACTCCGAAGCCAAGGATGAAATGAATTCGGGCGGCTACGACAAGGCCGTGCCGCTGTTCGAGAAGCTCGAAGGCCGTGCCGCCGGCACGCCGCTGGCCCAGCAGGCCCAGCTGGACAAGGCCTACGCCCACTACAAGGCCGGTGAAAAGGCGCAGGCCGTGGCCACGCTCGACCGCTTCATGAAGCTGCACCCCGCCAGTCCCGCGCTGGACTACGCGCTGTACCTCAAGGGCTTGGTCAATTTCAATGACAACCTGGGCCTGTTCTCGTGGCTGTCGCGCCAGGACCTGTCCGAGCGCGACCAGAAGGCCGCCAAGGATTCGTTCGAATCCTTCAGCGAACTGGCCACACGCTTCCCCGACTCGCGCTACGCCCAGGACGCGCGCCAGCGCATGACCTACATCGTCAACTCGCTGGCCCAGTACGAAGTGCACGTGGCGCGCTACTACTACCAGCGCGGCGCCTATGTGGCCGCCATCAGCCGCGCCCAGGTGGCCGTGGCCGACTACCAGGGCGTGCCCGCCGTGGAAGAGGCGCTCTACATCCTGATGCAGTCCTACGACGCCCTGGGCATGACCCAGTTGCGCGACGACACCCGCCGCGTGATGGACGCCTCGTATCCGCAAAGCGAGTACGTGCGCGCCGGGCTCAAGGGCAAGTCGGATCCATGGTGGAAGTTCTGGTAATCCACTGACCCGTTCAGACGGCGTCTGAACTCGCCGCCAGCAGATCATCCAGCGCGGCCTCAAAATCCTCCGGGGACTCCAGGCGCCGCATGGGCGGCAGGGCACGCAGCAGCCGCTTGCCATAGCCCATGGTGGCCAGGCGCGTGTCGCCGACCACCAGCACCCCGCGGTCCGACTCGCGCCGTATCAGCCGGCCCGCGCCCTGCTTGAGCGCCACGGCCGCCTCGGGCACCGAGTACTGCTGAAACGAACTTCCCCCCGCCTCTTCGATGCGCTGGCTGCGCGCCTCGACCAGCGGATCGCCCGGCGGCGGGAACGGCAACTTGTCGATGATGACCAGCTGCAGGGCATCGCCCGGCACGTCGAAGCCCTCCCAGAACGTGGCCGAGGCCACCAGGATGCACCCCGGAGCGCCATGCGTGCTGCCTTCGCGAAAGCGCTCCATGAGGCGGCGCTTGGGCCACTCGCCTTGCACCAGCACCGACAGCGACTGCCCATCGCCGAACCGGCGGTGCAAGGCATCACCGATCGAGGCCAGGGCCTTGAGCGTGGTCGTGAGCACCAGGGTGCGCCCGCCGATGCGGGCGGCGGCATCACCGGCCAGCCGGGCAATGGCTGCGCTGTGCGCCGGATCGGCCGGCTTGGGCAGGTGGCGCGGCACGTACAGCGCAGCCTGCGTGGCGTAGTCGAAGGGGCTGTCCACGCGCAGGATCTCGGCCCCTTCCAGGCCGCAACGCTCCACGAACCAGGTCAGGCCCTCGTCGGCGCCCAGCGTGGCCGAGGTGAAGATCCAGGCCCGCTCGCGCTCGCCCTCGGGGTCGGGCCATTCGTCGCCCTGCACGCTCTGGGTGGGCTGGGTCAGCAGGCGGGTGCGCATGGCATGGGCAATGTCGAGCGGCGATTCGACCAGCCGCACCTGGGTACTGGCGCCCAGGTCGATCCAGCGTACCGCATCATCGCTGCAGGGGCCGGCAAAGCGCGCCAGGCGCGCCAGCAGTTCGGTGCTGCGTTCGTACAGACGTGCCAGGTCGGGCGCGGTCTCGCTCAAGGTGTCGAGGGCTTCCTGGGCCTGGGCGCAGGCGCTGGCCAGGGCGCGCAGGCTGGCCTGCCAGGCGGCTGAATCGGCCCCCTCGGGCACCATGCCGGCCCAGCCGCGCTTGCCCTGCGCGCCGCCCGCAGCGCGCAGGTCGTCCACGCCGCGTTCCACCCGGTCCGCAAGCACCACCCAGTCGGCCAGGCCGCGCGCATGCGCCAGGCCGGCGGCCAGCAGGTCGCGCGCAAAGTCGAGCAACTGGCCCGAGGACAGCTGCAGGCCCAGGAACTGCACACCGGTCTCGCTGATCTGGTGCGCTTCGTCGAACACCACCACGCGCACCGAGGGCAGCAGTTCGGCCACGCCGGATTCGCGCACGGCCATGTCGGCAAAAAAGAGATGGTGGTTGATCACCACGATGTCGGCCGCCAGTGCCTCGCGCCGGGCGATGTTCACATGGCATTCACGCGCCCGCGGGCAGCTGGCGCCCAAGCAGTTCTCGCGCGTGGACGTCACCAGGGGAATCACCGGCGAGCGTTCGTCCAGGCCCGTGAGTTCGGCCAGGTCGCCGCTTCGGGTGGTGCGCGACCAGTCTTCCACTTTGGCCAACACACGCACGACATTACGATCTGTTACCGCACCGTCCTGGCGTGCCTGCACCATGCGGTGCAGGCACAGGTAGCTGGCCCGGCCCTTGAGCAAGGCAGCCCGCACAGGCACGCCCAGCACCTCGGCCAGCAGCGGCAGGTCGCGTGCGAACAGCTGGTCCTGCAGCGCCTTGGTGGCCGTGGAGAGCAGCACGCGTTCGCCGCTGAGCAGTGCCGGGACCAGGTAGGAGAAGGTCTTGCCCACGCCGGTGCCGGCCTCCACCACCAGCTTGCCGCCTTCTTCCATGGTGCGGGCCACGGCGGCGGCCATGCGGGTCTGGCCTTCGCGCGGGCGAAACTGGGCATCGGCGCGCGCCAGCAGGCCGCCGGGTGCGAACACCTCCTTCACCACCTCGGCCAGCGGCATCAGGCGCGCTCCCGGCGGTGTAGCAAGCGCTCCATGCGCCGCGTGATCGGTCGCCGCAGGGGCGGAAGGTGGGTGGATTTCAAGAGAGGGTGCCCGGCAGTCATGGCAAAAATGCCACAGGCGGGCGGATAATACGCGCTTCAGAGCATCCAGACGACAGACAGGCCCGTTGGCACACCACAATCACCAGCATGAGCACCAAAGCGTTTCGCCTTATCGCCTCCACCGGCATCCACAAGGGTGACCGCGAGTACCAGCAAGACCAGGTGGCCCTGATTGCACACGAGCGGCACAACGGCTGCGTGCTGGGGGTCGTGGCAGACGGCATGGGGGGACGCAGCGGTGGACGCAAGGCGTCCGACCAGGTCATGATGACCGCGCGCCAGCTCTTCGAGCGCTATTCACCCGAGACCGACGACCCGGCCGCCATGCTCAAGAGCATGGTCGAAGAAGCGCACATCGTCATCCGCCTCACCGCCATCTCGGCCGAGCAGGAGCCGCACAGCACCATTGCCGCCTTCCTGATCAACCCGCGCGGCGACTGCCATTGGGTGCATGCCGGCGACTCGCGCATCTACCACTTCCAGGGCGGGCGCCTGGCGCACCGTACCAGCGACCACTCCTACGTGCAGGCCCTGGTGGACCGCGGCGAGCTGACCGAAGCCGAGGCCAACAACCACCCGCACTCGAACATCCTGGTGGGCTGCCTGGGCACCGAGAGCGACCCGCCCATCACCACCCACATGATCCCCCAGCTGCACCCAGGCGACACGCTCATGGCCTGCAGCGACGGCGTGTGGCATTACTTCTCGCCGACCGAGCTGGCCTCGGTGGTCGAATCGCTCTCGCCGCGTGAAGCGACCGAGTTCCTGATCGAAAAGGCCCGCACCCGGGCGCGCGGGGGCGGCGACAACCTGTCGCTGGTGATCGTGAAGATCGAGGCCCTGATCGAGGAGAAGAAGCCCATCCAGGGCATGGGCATGGGTGCGCGCCCTGCCCCCAACGCCCCTGCGGCGGCAGGCACCACGACCAGCAAGGCCTGAAGGCGCTGGCAGCACCCCGCTGCCCTGCGGGCTGCTGCCGCACCCCACCAACATCGCCCCTGGATGGGAGCCGGGGCGGCGATATCCGCGTCTTACTTCGCTGCCTCCGGTGCCGGTACGGGCAGCGGTGCGGCCGGCTTGCGGCCTGATGCGGCGGCAGCGGCCTGGTCGCGCGCTACCCGGGCGCGGCGCGCTTCGGCCGCCCTCAGCTCCTCGGCATGGCGCTCGCGGGCGCGGCCCGCACGCTGGGCTGCTTCGGCGGCACGCTGGGCCCTCTCGGCCTCGCGCTGCTGGATGTCCTGGGTGCGCGGGGTGGGAACCACAGGGGTCTTGGGGGTACGCGGCGTGCGCGGGGTCTGCACATGCGGCTGACCACGCACGCCGATCCCCACCTCGGGCACTTCACCAGGCGGCCCGGGCTGGGCGCTCTGCTTCTCCGCAATGCTGCGCCTGCGGTCGGCCGCCTTCTCCTTGCGCTCGGCATCGTTGATCTGCATTTCCCGCTTGCGCAGCCCGGCCTCGGCCTCGCGCGTGCGGTTGCGCGAGGTGCGCAGGCAGTCTTCCACCGCAAAGAGCTTGTAGCACTCCTTGTCGGCACCAAGCTGCCGCTCGGCAATGGCCTTGCGCTCCTGGTCGATGCCCGCCCGCTCGGCCTTGCGCTGTGCATGGGCCGCCTTGCGTTCGGGCGATGCATCGGGGGCATCGTCCTGCGCCCTGGCCGGCGCCAACACAACCGCCTGCACCGCAAGGCACAGCGCGGGGATGAAGAATAAGCGCCGCGTTGTCGTCTTGCTTGTCATGTCAACCCTGTATCCACCACGCGGCGCTCGAGCGCCAGAAATTCCTTGGACTGCATTTCGTTCAGGCGCGACACCGTGCGCGGGAACTCATGTGCCAGGGGACCTTCCGTGTACAACGCCTCGGGCGGCACGGCCGCCGACATGATGAGCTTCACGCGCCGGTCATACAGCACGTCCACCAGCCAGGTGAAACGCCGCGCGGGCGAGGCCATGGCCACCGGCAGGTAGGGCACGTCGGACAGCAGCACGGTGTGGAACTGCGTGGCGATCTCCAGGTAGTCGTTCTGCGAACGCGGCCCACCGCAGAGCTCACGGAAATCGAACCATACCACCCCGCC
This sequence comes from Acidovorax sp. GW458-11-26-14-TSB4, assembly GCF_059423865.1. Lineage (NCBI taxonomy): Bacteria > Pseudomonadati > Pseudomonadota > Betaproteobacteria > Burkholderiales > Comamonadaceae > Acidovorax > Acidovorax sp. GW458-11-26-14-TSB4. Next base: position 80,563 of record NZ_JBWKYR010000008.1, on the reverse strand, counting down.
AGCCTTGCGCTTGGCGCGGATCTCGCGCGCCTCGATGTGCAGCACCGGGTCTTCGTCATGCACCTCGGCCAGTTGGTTGAAGGCCTCGTTCATCTGCGCGTCGGCATCGGGGCCCAGGGGCATGTGGTAGAGCTTGACCTGCTCCATGGTGCGGCGCCGGTAGTCGGTGCCGTTGTCCACGTTCACCACCTCCAGGCGCTCATTGAGCAGCGCGATGGCGGGCAGGATGCGGTCGCGGTGCAGGCCGCCCGGGTACAGGTCGTCGGGCTTGAAGTTGGAGGTGGTGACGAAGCCCACACCGTTCTCGAACAGCGACGCCAGCAGGCGGTGCAGGATCATCGCGTCGGTGATGTCGGCCACGTGGAATTCGTCGAAGCAGATCAGCTTGTAGCGCTTGGAAATGCGCTCGCCCAGCACATCGAGCGGGTTCTGCGTGCCCTGCAGGCCCGCCAGCTCGCGGTGCACCTCGCGCATGAACTCGTGAAAATGCAGGCGCACCTTGCGCTTCAAGGGCACGGCGTTGAAGAAGCATTCCATCAGGAAGCTCTTGCCCCGCCCTACCCCTCCGTACATGTAGACGCCGCGCGGGATGTCGGGGTGGTTGATGAGCTTCTTGAACGCGTTGGAGCGCCGCTCCTTGTAGGTCGCCCACTCATCGGCGCAGCGCTGCAGCGCATCCACGGCGCGCAACTGCGCGGGGTCGCTTTGGAAACCCTTGGCCTCGAGTTCGGCCAGGTAGGCCTGTTTGACAGTCACGGTGCGCTCGCCTCTGCTGGGATTGAACAATGCACAAGGCGCCGCCGCCCTTCTCAGGGCGACGGCGCCATCCATCTCCACGGGGTGGAGATCAGATCATCAGAAGTTCAGCGTACGCTTGTCCACGGCCAGGGCCGCTTCCTTCGTGGCTTCGCTCAGGCTGGGGTGGGCGTGGCAGATGCGCGCGATGTCTTCGCTGCTGGCCTTGAACTCCATGGCCACGACGGCTTCGGAGATCAGCTCGCTGGCCTGTGGGCCCACGATGTGCACGCCCAGGATCTCGTCGGTGTCGGCATCGGCCAGCATCTTGACCATGCCGGTGGTGTCGCCCAGCGCACGTGCGCGGCCGTTGGCCAGGAAGGGGAAGCTTCCGGCCTTGTACTTGACGCCGTCGGCCTTGAGCTGCTGCTCGGTGCGGCCCACCCAGGCGATCTCGGGGCTGGTGTAGATGACCCAGGGCACGGTGTTGAAGTTCACGTGGCCATGCTGGCCGGCAATGCGCTCGGCCACGGCTACGCCTTCTTCCTCGGCCTTGTGCGCCAGCATCGGGCCGCGCACCACGTCGCCCACGGCCCACACGCCGGGCAGGTTGGTCTTGCAGTCGGCATCGACCACGATGGCGCCGCGCTCGTCCAGGGCAAGGCCCACGGCTTCGGGGTTCAGGCCGATGGTGTTGGGCACGCGGCCGATGGAGACGATGAGCTTGTCCACCTCCAGCGCCTGGGCTTCGCCCTTGGCGTTGGTGTAGGCAATGCTCACGCCCTTCTTGCCGGTCTTGATCTCGCCGACCTTCACGCCCAGTTCGATCTTCAGGCCCTGCTTGTCGAAGGCCTTCTTGGCTTCCTTGGCGATCTGCTCGTCCACCGCGCCCAGGAAGGTCGGCAGGCCTTCGAGGATGGTGACTTCGGCACCCAGGCGGCGCCACACCGAGCCCATTTCCAGGCCGATCACGCCCGAGCCGATCAGGCCCAGCTTCTTGGGCACCGCGCCCACGCGCAGCGCGCCGTCGTTGGACAGCACGAACTCTTCGTCGAACGGCGTGCCGGGCAGCGCACGGGCGTTGGAGCCGGTGGCGATGATGATCTGCTTGCCGGTGATGGACTCTTCGGCGGCGCCGGCCACCTTGATCTCGTAACCACCTTCGGCGGCCTTCACGAACGAGCCGCGGCCGTGGAAGAACGTGATCTTGTTCTTCTTGAACAGGTACAGGATGCCGTCGTTGTTCTGCTTCACGACGGTGTCCTTGCGGGCCAGCATCTTGGCCACGTCGATCTTGACGTCGCTGGCCGAAATGCCGTGCTCGGCAAAGTGCTTGTTGGCGTGCTCGAAATGCTCGGACGATTGCAGCAGCGCCTTGGAGGGGATGCAGCCCACGTTGGTGCAGGTGCCGCCGGGTGCGGGTCCGCCCTTTTCGTTCTTCCACTCGTCGATGCAGGCCACATTGAAGCCCAGCTGCGCTGCACGGATGGCAGCCACATAGCCGCCGGGGCCGCCGCCGATGACGATCACGTCGAATTGTTTGCTCATGTCGGTCTCAATACTTGTTCATTGAAAAAAGACCCACCGGCGGGCGCGGCCAGGGGCCGGCCACGCGGGTGGGTCGATTCGGGTGCTATCAGATGTCGAACAGCAGGCGCGATGGATCTTCCAGCGCTTCCTTCATGGCCACCAGGCCCAGTACGGCTTCGCGGCCGTCGATGATGCGGTGGTCATACGACATGGCCAGGTAGTTCATCGGGCGGATCACGATCTGGCCGTTCTCCACCACGGCGCGGTCCTTGGTGGCGTGCACGCCCAGGATGGCCGACTGCGGCGGGTTGATGATGGGGGTGGACAGCATGGAGCCGAAGGTGCCGCCGTTGCTGATCGAGAACGTCCCGCCGGTCATCTCTTCGATGCCCAGCTTGCCGTCCTTGGCCTTCTGGCCGAACTCGGCGATCTTCTTCTCGATGTCGGCAAAGCTCATCTGGTCTGCATTGCGCAGGATGGGCACCACCAGGCCGCGGGGCGAGCCCACGGCAATACCGATGTCGAAGAAGCCGTGGTAGACGATGTCGTTGCCATCGACCGAGGCGTTGAGCACGGGGTACTTCTTGAGGGCGTGCACGGCCGCCTTGACGAAGAAGCTCATGAAGCCGATCTTCACGCCGTGTTCCTTGGTGAACGCGTCCTGGAACTTCTTGCGCATGTCCATCACCGGGGCCATGTTCACTTCGTTGAACGTGGTCAGGATGGCGTTGGTCGATTGCGACTGCAGCAGGCGCTCGGCCACGCGTGCGCGCAGGCGGCTCATGGGCACGCGCTGCTCGGGGCGGCCGCTCAGGTCTTCCTTGGCAGCCGGGGCCGCCACCTGGGGCAGTGCCTTGGTAGGCACGCCTGTAGGAATGGCACTGGGAGCTGCCACGGCCGCCTTGGCGGCACCGCCGGCACCACCAGCGACCGCGCCGAGCACGTCGCCCTTGGTCACGCGGCCGTCCTTGCCCGAACCGGCCACATCGGATGCGGACAGGTTGTTCTCGGCCAGCAGCTTGGCGGCCGCAGGCATGGCCACATCGCCCTTGGAGCCGCCGGTGGCAGCAGCAGGCGCGGGAGCCGATGCAACAGCAGCGGCAGCGGGGGCAGCTGCTGCGGCGGCCGCTGCAGGCGCAGCAGCACCGGCCTTGCCTTCGGTGTCGATCTTGGCGATCAGCTGCTCGGCCACCACGGTGGCACCGTCGCCCTGGATGATTTCGGACAGCACGCCAGCGGAAGGCGCGGGCACTTCGAGCACGACCTTGTCGGTTTCGATCTCGATCAGGATCTCGTCCACTGCGACCGCTTCACCGGCCTTTTTCTTCCAGGTGAGCATGGTGGCTTCTGCCACGGACTCGGACAGCTGGGGGACTTTGACTTCTACGATAGCCATATCAATTCTTTCGGAATGGGGTTCTGTTCTGTGTATTCGGGGGTTGCCGGCCTTACTTGGTCAGGACAAAACCCTTGAGCTTGCCAAACGCGCCGTCCACCAGCGCCTTTTGCTGTTCCTGGTGCAGGTGCGAGTAGCCCACGGCAGGCGATGCGGACGCCGCGCGGCCGGAGTAACCCAGCTTCTGGCCATCCAGCATGTTCTCGTGGATGTAGTGCTGCACGAAGAACCAGGCGCCCTGGTTCTGTGGCTCGTCCTGGCACCACACCACGTCCGTGGCGTTCGGGAAGCGCTTGAGCTCGGCCGCGAATGCCTTGTGCGGGAAGGGATACAGCTGCTCGACGCGGATGATGGCAACGTCGTCATCCTCGCGCTCGGTGCGCTTCTTGACCAGGTCGTAGTAGACCTTGCCCGAGCAGGCAATCACGCGCTTGACCTTGGCAGCCTTCTTCACGATGGCTTCGTCCTGCTCCGGGATCACCGTCTGGAAGCTGCCCTTGGTGAACTCGGACAGCGGCGAGGTGGCGTCCTTGTTGCGCAGCAGCGACTTGGGCGTCATGATGATCAGCGGCTTGCGCAGATCACGCACCATCTGGCGGCGCAGGATGTGGAAGATCTGGCTTGCCGTGGTGGGCTGCACCACCTGCATGTTGGCGTCGGCCGACAACTGCATGAAGCGCTCCAGGCGGGCCGAGCTGTGCTCTGGGCCCTGGCCTTCGTAGCCGTGCGGCAGCATCAGCGTGATGCCGTTGACACGGCCCCACTTGACTTCGCCGGAGGCGATGAACTGGTCGATCACGACCTGCGCGCCGTTGGCGAAGTCGCCGAACTGGGCTTCCCAGATCACCAGGGTGTTGGGGTCGTTGGATGCGTAGCCGTACTCGAAGCCCAGCACCGCCTCTTCGGACAGGATGGAGTCGATCACGACGAACGGAGCCTGGTTCTCGCTCACGTTCTGCAGGGGCACGTAGGTGCCGGTGTCCCACTTCTCGCGCTTCTGGTCATGGATGACCGAGTGGCGGTGCGTGAACGTGCCGCGGCCGCAGTCTTCGCCGGACAAGCGCACGGGGAAGCCGCTGGCCACCAGCGAGGCGAAGGCCATGTGCTCGCCCATGCCCCAATCCACGGGGATGTCGCCACGTCCCATGGCCGCGCGGTCGTCGTAAACCTTCTTGACCAACTGGTGCGGCGTCACGCTTTCAGGGATGGTGGTGATCTTCTCGGCCAGGCGCTTCCACTCGGCCAGAGGGATCGCGGTATCGCCCGCGTCGGTCCACTTCTTGCCCAGGAACGGGCTCCAGTCCACGGCGTACTTGCTCTTGAAGTTGGTCAGCACCGGGTCGACCGTGTGCTTGCCCGCATCCATGGCAGCGCGGTAGGCCTTGACCATGTCGTCGCCCAGGGTCTCGCCCAGGCCTTGGGTGGCCAGCTTGTCGGCGTACAGCTTGCGCGTGCCGGGGTGCTGGCCGATCTTCTTGTACATCAGCGGCTGGGTCAGGGCAGGTGTGTCCTGCTCGTTGTGGCCGAGCTTGCGGAAGCAGATGATGTCCACGACCACGTCCTTCTGGAATTCCATGCGGAATTCGAGGGCAAGCTGGGTGGCCAGCACCACGGCTTCAGGATCATCACCGTTGACGTGCAGCACGGGCGACTCGACCATCTTCACGATGTCGGTGCAGTACAGCGTGGAGCGGGCGTCGCGCGGATCGGACGTGGTGAAACCGATCTGGTTGTTGATGATGATGTGCACCGTGCCACCCGTGGAATAGCCACGGGTCTGGGCCAGCGCCAGGGTTTCCTGGTTCACGCCCTGACCGGCAAAGGCCGCGTCGCCGTGCACCAGCACCGGCAGCACCTGCTTGCCCTGGGGGTCGGCGCGGCGGTCCATGCGGGCGCGCACCGAGCCTTCGACCACGGGATTCACGATTTCCAGGTGGGAAGGGTTGAACGCCAGCGACAGGTGGACCGGGCCGCCGGGGGTGGTCACGTCGGAGCTGAAGCCCTGGTGGTACTTCACGTCACCGGCCGGCAAATCTTCGGGTGCGGTGTGGTCGAACTCGGCGAACAGGTCCGCAGGCATCTTGCCCAGGGAGTTCACCAGCACGTTCAGGCGGCCGCGGTGGGCCATGCCGATCACGATTTCCTGCACGCCCTTGGCGCCAGCGGACTGGATCAGTTCGTCCATGGCGGCGATGAAGCTCTCACCCCCTTCAAGGGAGAAACGCTTCTGGCCGACGTACTTGGTGTGCAGGAAGCGTTCCAGGCCTTCGGCGGCCGTCAGGCGGTCGAGGATCTGCTTCTTCTTGTCGGCGCCGAAGCTGGGCTTGCTGCGGATGGTTTCCAGCTTTTCCTGCCACCAGCGCTTCTGGTTCTGGTCGGTGGCATACATGTACTCGGCACCGATGGAGCCGCAATACGTTTCGCGCAGCGCGTTGATCAGCTCGCGCAGCGGCATGGATTCCTTGCCGAAGAACGTGTTGCTGGTGTTGAACACGGTTTCCTGGTCCGCGTCGCTGAAGCCGTAGAACGAGGCTTCGAGTTCGGGGATCGCAGGGCGCTCGGTGCGCTTCAGGGGATCGAGGTCAGCCCAGCGCTGGCCCACATTGCGGTAGGCGGCGATCAGCTGCTGGACGGCGGTGCGCTTGCGGCCCAGCTCGGAGTCTGCACCGGTGGCCACGACGACCTTGGTGCCGCCCTGCTTGGCGCGCTCGGCAAAGGCATTGACGACGGGAAGGTGGGGGACGTCCTTGGCATTGGAGCCATCGACGGCAGGCACATGCTGCAGTGCGTCGAAATACTCGCGCCAGGTGTCGGGCACGCTGCCGGGGTTGGCGAGGTAGTTCTCGTACATCTCTTCGACATAGGGCGCATTGCCGCCGAAGAGGTAGGTGTTGCCTTGGTAGGCTTGATAGACGGTCGTCGTATCGCTCATATTCCGCTGACCTCCGCTTTCCTTGGGAAAGCATTAGCTGGTTGGTAAACCTTCCGCGACACGGCTGAACCGATTGGCGGATGCGACTGTGGCTGGGGAAGGGCCTTGGTACGGGCTGCATTGTGCCACTGATCTGCATCAAGGCCCAAAAGCACGGGCCATATGTATCCGGGCCCCATGGAAATGCAGGGCGCCGCAGCACCTCGCGTACATTGCGGGTACACGCGATAGGGCGGGTATACGTTCTCAACAGGTTCCAATGAGCCCCAACACACTCCAAGACAAGACTTTCCTGCTGCTACTGGTGCTGGTCACCGTGGCCTTCGGCGCCATCCTCTGGCAGTTCCACGGCGCGGTGTTCTGGGGCATGGTGCTGGCCATCCTGTTCGCACCACTGCACCGCAAGGTGCTGCGGCGCCTTCGCCCGCGCACCAATCTGGCTGCATTGATCACCCTGGGGCTGTGCCTGGTGATCGTGATCCTGCCGGTGGCCTTTCTCACCATATCGCTGATCCAGGAAGCCACCGCCATCTACGAGCGCACGCGCACAGGGCAGCTCAATTTCGGCCTTTACTTTCAGCAGGTCATCGCCGCCCTGCCCCAGTGGGCCGTGAACCTGCTGGACCGCTTCAACCTCACTTCGGTGGCGCAGATCCAGGAGCGGCTATCGACCGTGGCGGTGCAGGCCAGCCAGTTCATCGCCACCCAGGCCGTCAGCATCGGCCAGAACACGCTCGAGTTCCTGGTGGGCTTCGGCATCATGCTGTACCTGTTGTTCTTCTTGCTGCGCGATGGCGCGGCGCTGGGCGCGCGCATCGGCCGCGCCATTCCGCTCGAGACCGAGCACAAGCGCCAGTTGGTCACCAAGTTCACCACCGTGATCCGCGCCACCGTCAAGGGCAACATCGTGGTCGCAGCCTCGCAGGGCGCCCTGGGCGGGCTGATCTTCTGGATCCTGGGCATCCAGGGCCCCGTGCTCTGGGGCGTGCTCATGGCCTTCCTGTCGCTGCTGCCCGCCGTGGGCGCAGGCCTCATCTGGCTGCCCGTGGCCATTTACTTCCTGGCCACCGGCGCCGTGTGGCAAGGTGTCGTGCTGATCGCCTACGGCATTGGCGTCATCGGCCTGGTGGACAATGTTCTTCGTCCCATCCTGGTCGGCAAGGACACCAAGATGCCCGACTACGTCGTGCTCATCTCCACCCTGGGCGGGCTGGCCTTGTTCGGCCTCACGGGCTTCGTGATCGGCCCGGTGATCGCGGCACTGTTCATGGCGACCTGGGACCTTTTCTCGCCGGAGCCGGACCAGATCCACAAGCACGAAAACAAGGCCTGACCCGGCCGGCCGGGCTTACATCACCCGCACGCCCAGCTCGCTCACCAGCGCTGCAGCCTGGTCCTGCGAGATCACCGCCCCTTTGAAGAACTGCGCCAGGTGGGCGATGCGCAGCCCGGACAGATCGACCTCGCGCAGGTCGGCGCCGTCGAAGCGCGCATTCTTGAGGTTGGCATCGCGCAGGCTGCCACCCTCGAACACCGCGTCGCGGAAATCGCAGCCGCCCAGGTCGGCATCGGACAGGTCGAGCTGGCCGATGGTCTGCTTCCTGAACGACATGCCGCGCAGGTCCGCGCCCACCAGCAGCGAGTCGTGAAACGCCAAGCCCAGCGTGTGTGCCTCGCGAAAGCTTGCGCCGGTAAGCTTGACCTCGGCGAACACGGCAGAGCCGAGCTTGCTGCGTGCCCAACTGGTGTTGTTCAGGTCGCAGCGGTACCAGCGTGCATCGGTCAGGTCCGCCAGGTGGAAGTTGGCCCGCCCGGCCCGGCAGCCCAGCCAGCGGCTGTCGGCGAGGTTCGTCTTTTCAAAAGCCGCCTCGGCCAGCGTGCACTCGGTGAACTGCGCCCCGCGCAAGTCCAGCTGCGACAGGTCCGCGCCCTCGAAGTCACATTGCTCGAAATGCAGTGGGCCGGCACCGCGCTCCAACAGCGCCAGCACGTCGAACCGCGCCAGGGTCTGGCCGATGATGGGCACGACCGCAGGCGAGGTGGCAGCGGAGGAAGAGCAGGCGAACGAAGCGGTCATGGCATCACCAGAAAATCAGGAAAGAAAGAGCGGGCTCAGTGGCCCACGCTCTTGGAAAAGAGATTCACCACCAGCACGCCCGCAATGATCAGACCGAGGCCGACCACCGCCGGCAGGTCGAGCTTCTGCCCGTAGACCACCCAGCCCACGACCGAGATCAGCACGATGCCCACGCCCGACCAGATGGCATAGGCAATGCCGACGGGCAGGGTCTTGAGCGTGAGCGACAGCAGGTAGAACGAGAGGCCATAGGTGACGACCGTGATGGCGCTGGGCCCCAGGCGGGTGAACCCCTCGGAGGCCTTGAGCGCCGAGGTGCCGATCACTTCTGAAACGATGGCAATGCCGAGCAACAGGTAGGCGGTGGTGAGATTCATGGGTACTCGCTTTTGACAGGGTGATCAGTTGCACAGATCCAGCAGGGTCTTCAGCACGCGGGCCTTGCGCGCCTCGTCCATCGGGTACACATCGAGCATCTGGCTGAACCAGTAGCCGTCGGCCGCCAGGCGGCAGGCCAGCAGGCGGTCGGCTGTTCGAGGGTCATCGCCATCCTGCGCCAGGGCGGCCTGCATCGTGGCGCTCCACTGCTCCCGGCAGTGGGGCAAGGTCAGCGCCAGCAGGCCGATGGCGCGCTGGGCCTCCACCCGGTTGCAATCGGTGCCTTCGTCGAACGCCGTGCGGATGTAGGCCCGGGCATGGCGGCCCGGCCTGCCCTCCTCTTCCATGGCCAGCGCCTGGGCATAGCCCTGCTGGAATTCCTCGAACAGCTGGTCGCTCAGCGCATCAAGCAGCGCCTGCTTGCTGCGAAAGTGGTGCTGCAGCCCGCCCTTGGTCACACCGGCCCGGGCCGACACGGCATCGAGCGTGACGGCATGAGGCCCCTGCTCGACCAGCAGCGTGCGCACCACGGCCAGCAACTGGCTGCGCACCAGTTCGGGGTGCTTCTGGCGGCGGTGGGCTTCGGTCATGAAAAAAACAAACCATCTGGATGGAATGTTTATTGTATTGCATTGCCATGCGTTGGAAGCATGCCGGCCGGAAAGACCGGATCGGCATGCCCTCCCGCTTCAGCTATTGACCTGCGCCCACAGCTTCTCCAGGCGCTTCACGCTCACCGGCTGCGGCGTGCGCAGCTCCTGCGCGAAGAAGCTCACGCGCAGTTCTTCCAGCAGCCAGCGCAGCTCCTGCATGCGGCTGTCCACCTGGCCCTTGCGCTCGGCCACCAGGCGCCAGTAGCGCTGCTCCTGCGGACGCAGCTCGGCCAGCTTGGCGGCGTCGCGCGCGGGGTCGGCGCGGTATTTGTCCAGGCGCAGGGTGATGGCCTTGAGGTAGCGCGCATAGTGGGCCAGTTGTGTCCAGGGCGCGATGGCGATGAAGTTCTTGGGCATCAGCCGGGCCAGTTGCTGCTGGGCGTCCTGCGTGGCCTCGGGGGCGTTCTTTGTGTCCTTGATCTTGCGCGCGGCCGCAGCAAACTCGATGAGGATGGTGCTTGCCAGGCGCGCCACCTCATTGGCGATCAGGGTCAGGCGGCCCCTGCCCTCCTCCATTCGGCGCTTGAAGGCGAACTCGTCGGTGGGCAGCGGGTCGAGCAGAAAGGCGCGGTCCAGCGCCACGTCGATGATCTGGTTGCGCAGTTCCTCCTGCGTGCCGCCGCCCGTGCCGTCGGCATTGCGGCCCACCTGCATGTAGGCCACGGCCATCTTCTGCAGGTCGGGGATGTTCTTCTCCAGGTACTTGAGCGCGTCCTTGATCTGCAGCGCGAACAGGCGGCGCAGGCCGGCGCGGTGCTTGGCCGCAGCCACCTCGGGCTCGTCGAAGACCTCGATGGTCACGGCATCGCCGCCGTCGATGAGGGCGGGGAAGCCGATCAGCGTCTGTCCAGCCTTCTTGATCTCCATGAGCTCGGGCAGTTCGCCGAAGGTCCAGGCCGTGTAGCGCTGGCCGGCCGGCGCAGCGGGCTTGGCAGGGGCTGCTGCCACCGGTGCTTTCGTCGCAGCAGCTGTTTTGCCTGGTGCGGGCGCAGCCGGGGCAGGCGCCTGGGGCGCAGGGGCGCCAGCAGCCAGCTTGAGCCCGGCCAGTGCCTGGAAGGCACCGCGCGCCTTGGCGCCCCACTCGGCCTTCAGGGCACCGAGGTTGCGGCCATGGCCGAGCTGGCGGCCATGCTCGTCCACCACGCGGAAGTTCATGAACAGGTGCGGGCTGAGCATGTCGAGCTTGAAGTCGGCACGCTTCACGTCCAGCGAGGTCTCGTCGCGCACCTGCTTGAGCAGCACATCGGTCAGCCCGCCCTGGCCGAAGCGCTCGGGCGCACCCAGCAGCTCGGCCAGGCGCGCGGCGTTCTCGGGCAGCGGCACGAAGCGGCTGCGCGGGCGCTGGTGCAGGCTCTTGAGCAGGGCCTGGATCTTGTCCTTGAGCATGCCGGGCACCAGCCACTCGCAGCGCTCGTCGTTCACCTGGTTGAGCACGAACAACGGAATGGTCACGGTGATGCCGTCGCGCGGGTCGCCCGGCTCGTGCAGGTAGGTGGCGGCGCAGTCCACCCCGCCCAGGCGCACGGTCTTGGGAAAGGCGTTGCTGGTGATGCCCGCCGCCTCGTGGCGCATGAGTTCTTCGCGCGTGAGCTTGAGCAGGTCGGGATTTTGGCGCGAGGCCTCGCGGTACCAGGCCTCGAAGCCATGGCCGCTGCACACGTCGGGCGGCAGTTGCTGGTCGTAGAAGGCGTAGATCAGCTCGTCATCCACCAGCACGTCCTGGCGGCGCGACTTGTGCTCCAGCTCCTCGACCTTGGCGATCAGCTTCTGGTTGGCGGCCAGGAAGGGCAGCTTGCTCTCCCAGTTGCCGCCCACCAGCGCCTCGCGGATGAAGATCTCGCGCGCGGCATGCGGGTCGATCTTGCCGAAATTGATGCGCCGGCCACTGTAGATCACGATACCGTAGAGCGTGGCGCGCTCCAGCGCCGTGACCTCGGCCGACTTCTTCTCCCAGTGCGGGTCGAGCAGTTGCTTCTTGAGCAGGTGGCCGCCCACCTGCTCGAGCCACTGCGGCTCGATGGCGGCAATGCCCCGGCCGAACAGGCGCGTGGTCTCCACCAGCTCGGCCGCCACGATCCAGCGGCCGGGCTTCTTGGACAGGTGGGCACCCGGGTGCTTGTAGAACTTGATGCCGCGCGCACCCAGGTACCAGTCTTCCTCTTCGCCCTTGGCGCCGATGTTGCCCAGCAGCCCCGCCAGCATGGACAGGTGCAGTTGCTCGTAGCTCGCGGGCTGGGTGTTGATGGCCCATTTGTGCTCGGTCACCACCGTGAGCAGCTGGGTGTGGATGTCGCGCCACTCGCGCAGCCGGCGGATGCTGATGAAGTTCTGGCGCAGCAGTTGCTCGTACTGGCGGTTGCTCAGCTTGTGCGTGGGCGCAGCCGCACTGGCGACAGCGGCCACGGGTGCAGCAGCGGCTGCCACCGAACGCTGTGCCACCGGCAGATGGGCGTGCGAGGGCGCGCGCTGGTTGGCCATGGCTTTTTGCGCGCGGGCCGAGGGCAGCGTGGGCGCCCCACCCCGGGCCTCGTTGATCCACTTCCACAGCTTGAGGTAACCGCTGAACTCGCTTTTCTCGTCGTCGAACTTGGCGTGCGCCTGGTCGGCCTGCTGCTGGGCCTCCATGGGGCGGTCGCGCACGTCCTGCACGCTGAGCGCACTGGCGATGATGAGCACCTCGTCCAGCGCCTTGCGGTCGCGCGCCTCCAAAATCATGCGGCCCACGCGGGGGTCCAGCGGCAGGCGCGACAGCTCCACGCCCATGGGCGTGAGCTCGTTGGCATCGTCCACGGCGCCCAGTTCGCCCAGCAGCTGGTAGCCGTCGGCGATGGCGCGGCCCGAGGGCGCCTCGATGAACGGGAACTGCACTACGTCGCCCAGGTGCAGCGATTTCATGCGCAGGATGACGCCGGCCAGCGAGCTGCGCAGGATTTCCGGGTCGGTGAAGCGCGGCCGGGCATTGAAGTCCGCCTCGTCATACAGGCGGATGCAGATGCCGTTGGCCACCCGGCCGCAGCGGCCTGCGCGCTGGTTGGCGGCCGCCTGGCTGATGGGCTCGACCAGCAATTGCTCCACCTTGCTGCGAAAGCTGTAGCGCTTGACCCGGGCCGTGCCCGCATCGATCACATAGCGGATGCCGGGCACCGTGAGCGAAGTCTCGGCCACGTTGGTCGCCAGCACCAGGCGCCGCCCGGTGTGGCCGTCGAAGATGCGGTCCTGCTCGGCTTGCGACAGGCGCGCGAACAGGGGCAGCACCTCGGCGCTGCGCAACACCGGGTGGTGCGACAGGTGCTTGCGCAGGTGGTCGGCCGCCTCGCGGATCTCGCGCTCGCCAGGCAGGAAGATCAGGATGTCGCCCGAGGCGTTGCCCTGCCACAGCTCGTCCACCCCATCGGCGATGGCTTCGTTCAGGCCATGGTCGCGCGTTTCCTCGAACGGGCGCCAGCGCTGCTCCACCGGGAAGGTGCGCCCGGACACATAGATGATCGGCGCGGGGCCCTTGCTGGACTCGAAATGCCTGGCAAATCGGTCCGCATCGATGGTGGCCGAGGTCACCACCACCTTGAGGTCCGGCCGGCGCGGCAGGATCTGGCGGATGTAGCCCAGCAGGAAGTCGATGTTCAGGCTGCGCTCGTGCGCCTCGTCGATGATGATGGTGTCGTAGGCCTTGAGCAGCGGGTCGGTCTGCGTCTCGGCCAGCAGGATGCCGTCGGTCATGAGCTTGACGGACGCGTCGCGCGAGAGCCGGTCCTGGAAGCGCACCTTGAAGCCCACCACGTCGCCCAGCGGGGTCTCCAGTTCCTCGGCGATGCGCTTGGCCACGCTGCTGGCCGCAATGCGGCGCGGCTGGGTGTGGCCTATCAACTGGCCCTTCTGGCCGGCGGGCGCATTGCACTTGCCCCGGCCCAGGGCCAGCGCGATCTTGGGCAGCTGCGTGGTCTTGCCCGAGCCGGTCTCGCCGCAAACGATGACGACCTGGTGACGGCGCATGGCCTGCATGATCTCGTCGCGCTTGCCCGAGACGGGCAGGGATTCGGGAAACGTGATGCGCAGCGGCGCTGCGCGCGGGACGGCAGGCGGGGAAATGGAAGGCGTGGAGTCGGTCATGAAGGCCTGCATTATCCGAGGCCTGCGTTGGCCCCGTGCAACACCGGCCATGCGCGCCAGCCCCATGGACGGCTGTCGTGCAAAAAAAGCCACCCGTGCCGACCCCGAGCAAGGGCTGAAGGGGGTGGTTTTCAGGATGTAATCACCCCCGGCCACATCTTCACGCCGCGCGCAGCCAAAAAACTCCCGCATGCCTTTGCAGCCCCCTGCTTCCACGCCCTCCCCGGACCCGCAGCCGCCCCGCCCATCGCGCCGCGAATGGCTGGCATGGACCGGCACAGCGGCGCTTGCGCCGTGGCTGGCGGGTTGCGGCGGCAGCGGGTCTCCCCCGCCCAACCTCGATGCCACCATGGCTTGGGGGCGCCGCGAGATCCGCCAGGCCATGAAGGCCAGCGAGACACGGGCCGCCTCGATCGCGGTGATGTACGGCGACCGCATCGTCTGGCAGGAGGCCTTCGGGGTGCTGCGCGACGGCCCGGCCACACCCGCGACGCCGGAAACGCGGTTCAACGTCGGCTCGGTCAGCAAGGTGCTTGCGGCGCTGGCCGTGATGATCCTCGTGGACCGCCAGCTGGTGCAGCTTGATGCGCCGGTGGTGCGCTACCTGCCGCAGTTCAGCATGCTCTCGGCCGGCTACCGCGACATCACCGTGCGCCACCTGCTGAGCCACGCTTCGGGCCTGCCCGGTACCTACCTGCACAACATGTTCGCCTTTGCCCCGCTGCCCGGGTACGCGGCGGGGTTGGAAGGCGCGCTGGCCAACATGCACCTCAAGCATGCCCCCGGCGCCATGGCCGTCTATTGCAACGATGGCTTCACCCTCATCGAGCGCATCGTGCAGGCGGTCACGGGCCAGAGCTACACCACCTTCGTGCAGTCCACCATCCTCACCCCGCTGAGCATGGGCCGCTCGGGCTTCACGCTGCAGCCCCTGCCCGAAGGCAGTTTCGCGCCCGGCTACATCGGCCCTGCCCGCCAGGGCCAGGAATTCGTGATGGGCTACGCCACCAGCGGCCTGTGCACCACGCCGGGCGACATGATGCGGCTGGCCGCCCTGCTGATCCAGGGCGGCGAGCAGGATGGGCAGCGCGTGGTCTCCAAGGCCGGCGTGCTGGAGATGGGCAGCGACCAGAACCAGGGCATGCGCATCGACCTCACGCCCGACTGGCACTGGGGCCTGGGCTGGGACAGCACCCGGCAGCCGGGCCTCGCCGCTGCCGGCGTGCGGGCCTGGCACAAGAGCGGTGAAACCAATTTCTACGCCAGCGAGTTCCATGTGCTGCCCCAGGCCGGCATGGCCTTGCTGCTCACGGGCAATGCGCCGGGGTTTCGTCCCGGCCCCATCGCCGAAGGCATTCTGCTGCGGGCCCTGCAGGAGACAGGCCAGCTCCAGGCCCTGCCGCTCAAGGTGAGCACCACCGTGCCGCCGACGGCCACGTCCTCGTCCACGGCCGTCGAAGCCGTGCTCGGCATCTATGGCCGGGCGGCCAAGCCCTTGAAGGTGCTCTCGGCCGACGGCCAGCAGATCGACCTCTGGGTGTGGTCCGCCGCGCTCAGGGATTGGGAACCGCTGTGCGAAGGGCTGCGCCTGCGCAGCGACGGCTGGTGGTGGGCCGACGCGAAGCCCGGCACGCACTACCGCTGGGAAGAAGCTGAAGGCCGGCGCTACCTGATGTCGCGCGAACCTGCGGGCGCCGGGCACTACTGGACCACCACCCCCATGGCCGAGCAGATGCCGCGCGCCAGCGCCCCGCTGCCCGCCGCCTGGGCCGACCGCCTGGACAGCACCTGGATCCTGGCCAACGAGGCGCCCGAATCAATGCTGCTGGCGCTTGGCGGCAAGGCCACCGCCACCCTGCGGGAACTGCCCGAACTGCGCGGCTATCTGTTCTGGGACGACCGGCAGTTCCTGCTACCCCTCTCGGCCGACCGCGCCGGCATGGCGGTGCGGGTGCCGCTCAACGCCGGGCGCGACCTCGTCGAGCTGGTCGTGCAGACGCAGGACCAGCAGGAGTGGCTGTACGCCGCGGGCAGCCTCTACCGCCAGGGCGACTGAACCCAACCCGCCCGGCCCGGCACTGTTCCTTTCACGCGACAGTTGATGGCCTTCGCTGTGGCTGCGGCTTGCCACAGGCGGCGCGGCTCGCCACAATCGCGTCTTCTTTCTTTCAGCCCTGCAGCGCCATGTCGGCCGCCGCTGAAAGCCCTGGAGGTCATCGCTATGTTGGTTCCCTTGTTCGCTCCCGCCTGACCACAGTCCATCGCCCCGGCTGGACTGTGCATTCACGAGTCCAGCCACGGCCAACAAGCGCTCTTTCGCACCCAGTGCGGCGCTCCACAAGCCCTGGCTCCATCGCCGGGGTTTTTTGTTTGTGGAACGCACACATGAGTGCCCAAAAATTATCCCGAGCCTACGCCCAGGGTGAAATCAAGAAGCTGCGCCGTATGAAGCAGCCCCTGGTGCTGAAGCTCGAATCCTCGGGCCCGCCCCGAAACCCTGTGGCCACCGCGCTGGCCCAGCGCAGCCTGTCCAGCGCGGCAGGCAAGCACATACGCAGCCGCGGGGCCCAGCGCCGCGCGGACAACGTCGCCCTGCGCAAGGCGACCCAAGGCAAGCTGCAAAGCGATTGATTGACGATATGAATCCATTCACCAACGACGTGCCGCCACACCTGCGGCACCCCCTGCACCCCACCGCTGCCCTGGCTGCGGGCGGGGTGTCCACCCCGGCAGCGCATGCCGCGCCCGCCCCGGTACACGCCCACGGCGGGCCGGAACTGGCGGGCGCCGTGAGCGCCGCGGACCTGGCCGTGCGCCAGCAGGCCCTGGCCCAGGCGGCCGTGCAGCTCAAGGCCGAGCTCGTGGGCATCGACGACGTGATCGACCGCGTCATCGATGCCGTGCGCGCCTGGTACGTGCTGCCCCAGCTCATCACGCGGCCGGTCATCGTCTGCCTGTGGGGCCTGACCGGCACCGGCAAGACCCAGCTCACGCGGCGCCTGGCGCAACTGCTGGGTTATTACGACCGCTTCGTGGAAGTGCAGATGGACGGCTTCAGCCACGGCGCCAGCTACCGCAGCTCCACCATCTCGGGCATGCTGGGCGACTCGGGCATCACCGAGGGTGCGCCCGGCATCCTGGTGCTCGACGAGTTCCAGCGCTTTCGCACCGTGGACCGCAAGGGCGAGGACGTGAAGGTCGAGCGCTACCAGGACGTCTGGACCCTGCTCTCCGATGGGCGCCTGCCGCCCGCGCTGAGCGCACTGTCCAACATCGAGCGCAAGCTGGCCGACGCGCACTACGAGGCTGAGCGCGCCGACGACGGCGACGACGACCGCGCCGGCAAGGCGCCCTACCGCTTCCAGCTCGACGCCTGGGACGCGCAGGAACTCAAGCGCATGCTCAAGCTGCAGGAGCCGCTGGCCGAGGTCATGCAGTGGCCGCCGGCCAAGGTGCAGGCGCTGTTCACGCGCTTCCAGCAGTCGCACCACGCCTGGGAGACCGATTACAGCAAGCTCCTGGTCTTCGTCTGCGGCAACCTGGACGAGATGTACCACGAGACCGCCCAGCGCGTGGAGGACTGCGATACCGACGCCGACATCTTCCATCGCCTGACGCGCAAGCTCTCGCTGATCGACGTAAAGAAGGCCCTGGGCGAGCGTTTCAAGCCCGAGCAGATCGCGCGCCTGGGCAACGGGCATGTGGTCTACCCCTCGTTCAGCAAGGCCACCTACGAGCAGTTGATCCGCAACCTGTGTGCGCGCTATGTGGACGACATCGCCGCGCAATGCGGCGTGCGTTTTGCCATCGGGCAGGACGTGCTCGACGAGCTGTATGCCAACGCCGTCTTCCCGGCCCAGGGCACGCGGCCGCTGTTCTCTTCGGTGCACGCCATCCTGAGCGCCAACCTGGTCAACGCCGCGCTGTGGGTGCTGCAGGAGCAACTGCCGCTTGCGCAGGAGTTTCCCATCCAGTTGGCGCCCGGCAAGCGCCACCTGCTGGTGCAGGGCCAGGGGCCGCAAGGCGTGGCGGAGACCACCTTCCCGGTGATGCTGGAGCTCAACCGGCTCAAGCAGCGCGCCAACGCCGACTTCCGCGCCCTGCTGGCGGTGCACGAGGCCGGCCACGGCCTGGCGTACTGCGTGCTGTTCGGCCACGCGCCGCAGGAGGTGAAGATCAACATCGCTTCCTTCGAGGGCGGCTACAACAGCTTCTCCAGCCTCAAGGCCACCACGCGGCAGAACGTGCTCGACATGATGTGCGTGGGCCTGGCCGGCCGTGTGGCCGAGGAGCTGGTGTTTGGCGAGATGGCCTGCACCACCGGCGCCGAGCAGGACTACAAGCAGGTGACGGCGGATGCGGCTCGCTACATCCGCCACCACGGCTTTGGCGCACGGCTGGCCCGCACCGACGTGACGGTGGAGATGGACAACCACGTCAACACCGACGTGGGGCCGAGCAACGACGCCATCGAAGCGCTGATGCAGCAGCAGTACCGCCGCGCCCAGGAGCTGCTGCAGACCCACCGCGAGGCCCTGGGCCGCACGGTGGATGCGCTCTTGCGCCAGGGCACCATCGCCCCGGTGGAGATGGTGGCTTTGCTCAAGGACTGCGGCATTGCCCTGGCGCCACCGGCACCGGGCGGCCTGCCCGATGAAGGCCTGGTGCTGGAGCCGTTTGCCGCCAAACTGGGGGCGTTCCGCAAGGGTGTGTGATGCGCCTCTCAGCAGGGGGCGGGGTACGCCCTTATGATGCGCGCCTGCCGATATCCTTATTACACCGGTCGCCCCACCCCTAGCAGCTGCCCATGTCCGCCGTCTTCAATTTCACCTTTGTGCCCTGGTTCCGCTCGGTGGCGCCCTACATCCACAAGTTCCGCAACCAGACCTTCGTGATCGGGCTGACGGGTGAAGGCATCGCCGCGGGCAAGCTGCACAGCATTGCGCAGGACCTGGCGCTGATCCAGGCCATGGGCGTGAAGATCGTGCTGGTGCACGGCTTTCGCCCCCAGGTGAACGAGCAACTGGCCGCCAAGGGCCATGCGGCGAAGTACTCGCACGGCATCCGCATCACCGACTCGGTGGCGCTCGATTGCGCGCAGGAGGCCGCAGGCCAGCTGCGCTATGAGATCGAAGCCGCCTTCAGCCAGGGCCTGCCCAACACCCCCATGGCCGGTGCCACGGTGCGCGTGATCTCGGGCAACTTCCTCACGGCCCGGCCCGTGGGCATTATGGACGGGGTGGACTTCCAGCACTCGGGCCTGGTGCGCAAGGTGGACGTGGCCGGCATCCAGCGCACGCTGGACATGGGTGCGCTGGTGCTGCTGTCACCGTTCGGCTTCTCGCCCACGGGCGAGGCCTTCAACCTGAGCATGGAAGAAGTGGCCACCAGCGTGGCCATCGAGCTGCGCGCCGACAAGCTGATCTTCCTGACCGAGGTGCCCGGCATCCGCATGCAGCCCGGCGAGCCCGAGGGCGAGGACAACCCCATCGACACCGAGCTGCCGCTGGCCGCCGCCCAGGCCCTGCTGGCCACCCTGCCCACCGCGCAGAACCCCACCGACACCGGCTTTTACCTGCAGCACTGCGTCAAGGCCTGCAAGGCCGGCGTGGAGCGCAGCCACATCCTGCCGTTCGCGGTGGACGGCTCGCTGCTGCTGGAGGTGTATGTGCACGACGGCATCGGCACCATGGTGATCGACGAAAAGCTCGAAGAACTGCGCGAAGCCACCATCGACGACGTGGGCGGCATCCTGCAGCTGATCGAGCCCTTCGAGAAGGACGGCACCCTGGTCAAGCGCGACCGCACCGAGATCGAACGCGACATCGCCGCCTACACCATCATCGAGCACGATGGCGTGATCTTCGGCTGCGCGGCGCTGTATCCCTACCCCGAGGCCAAGACGGCCGAGATGGCCGCCGTCACCGTGTCGCCGCAGAGCCAGGGCACGGGCGATGGCGAAAAACTGCTCAAGCGCATCGAGCAGCGCGCCCGTGCCGCCGGGCTGGAGAGCATCTTCGTGCTGACCACGCGCACCATGCACTGGTTCATCAAGCGCGGCTTCCAATCCGTAGACCCGGACTGGCTGCCCGACGCACGCAAGCGCAAGTACAACTGGGACCGGCGCAGCCAGGTGCTGGTCAAGAAACTCTAGTAACCCTAGGTTTCCCTTTTCTCCGGCGCATCCAGCTGGTGCCCGATGCGTGGCGCCAGGTGCTGGCGCACATGCTCGGCAATGGCCACCGTGGCATCGCCCCCCAGTTCGCCCACCATCTGGCGTGTGACCGCGTAGTGCATGGCCAGCAGGCCGCGCAGCTTCTTGAAGGCCGCTGCGTTCTCGTGGCCGGCCACGAAATTGTCGTTGGCCAGCACACGTTCGGCCACCCCCGGCTCGGCCAGCGGCACCTGGCAGACGATGGCCATCTGGTCGACCTCCAGATCGATCTGCTGCAGCAACTCCTCCCAGTGGGAGGCGGTGAATCGCTCTTCGTGGTCCATGCAAGGGTCTCCATCAGGGTGGGGGCGCGGCACCAGGAAAGGTGCCACATGCCCATGTTAAGCTGTTTGCTGCACCGCAACAGGTGTCCCGTGCGCCGCGCTCCGCAGGGCACCCTTCTGGGAGCTTTTCCATGTCCGACCACGGCAAGGTTTCGCTCGGCACAGGCGCGGCATCGCCCCTCCCCGCCGAGCACAGTGTGCCCCTCTTCTGGCCCATGGCAGCCGCCTGGCACCTGGGCGAGCAAGCGCTGTCGCTGGTGCAGCGCAGCGCCGATTTCGCCACCGAGGCGGCCGTCATCGACCACCCGCCCCAGCCCGAATGGGCCACGCGCAACCAGGTGCGGCTGGAACTGGCCACCCTGCGGCTGCGCGAGTTCACCGACAGCGCGGCCCAGGGCATCCCCATCCTGGTCGACGCACCGTTCGCAGGGCACAGCTCCACCATTGCCGACTACGCGCCCGGCCAGAGCCTGGTGCAGGTGCTCATGGCGGCCGGTGCGCCGCGCGTGCTGGTGACCGACTGGAAGAGCGCCACGCCGGCCATGCGCTATTTCGACATCGACACCTACCTGGCCGAGCTCAACGTGGCGGTGGACGACCTGGGTGGCCAGGTCCACAAGGGCGTGTCATCACCCATTTCACCCCCGCGAAAGCCTGCAGCGCGGTGCAGTGCAAGGCGCCCTGAGTGCCGCGTAGCACGACTACGCAAGCGAAGGGCAACGCCGCAATGCGCCGCGCTGCAGGCTTTCCCTTCGGGCTGGCCCCGGCATGCGGCGTCTGCTTTGTCGCTCGGCTTGCCCATAGTCCACTATGGGCTGCGCCGCGCTTCGCGCATCCATCCGCATGCCGGGGCCAGCGCGGGGGTGAAATGGGTGATGACACGCCCTATGGGTCTGTGCCAGGGCGGCTGGCTGAGCGCGATGTTTGCGGCGCGCTTTCCCGGCAAGGTCAAAAGCCTGGTGCTCGCAGGCTCGCCCATCGACACCGATGCTGGCGATGGCCCGATCAAGCGCCTGGCGCACAGCCTGCCGCTGCAGACCTACCGGGACATGGTGGCCGCAGGCCAGGGCCTCATGCGCGGCAGCCTGATGCTGGCCGGCTGGAAGAACATGCACCCGGCCGAGCAGTACGCCAACAAGTACGCCACGCTTTACCAGAATATCGAGGACAGGAGCCAGGTCGCCCGCACCGAGCAGTTTGAGCGCTGGTACGAGAACCCGGTGGACCTGCCCGGCGCCTACTACCTGCAGGCCATCGAACAGCTGTTCAAGGAGAACCGCTTTGCCAAGGGGCATTTTGTCGGGCTGGGGCGCGCGCTGTCGCTGCGCGACATCACCATCCCCACCTACCTGCTGGGCGGCGAGGCCGACGACATCACCACGCCCGAGCAGGTCTTCGCCGCTGCCGACCTGATCGGCACGCCCAAGCACCAGATCGTGCGCAAGCTGGTGCCCGGCGGGCACATCGGCCTGTTCATGGGCAGCGGCACGCTCAAGGCCGCCTGGCCGGGCATTGCCGAATGGGTATTGGGCCACCGGTGAGGCCGTGCCCTGTACGCTTGGTGCCTTCCTCAACTTCTGTGATGGACGATGAACAGTTTTGATACCGACTCCCTGCTCGCCCACTGCCGCACGCTGGCACCGGCGCGCACCGCCATCGTCCATGCGGTCACCGCCAACGTGCTGCAGGCCGCGCAGGAGGCGCAACAGCATGGGCTGATCACGCCCGTGCTGGTGGGGCCCGCCGCACGCACCCGCGAGGCGGCCGAAGCCGCGTCGGTGGACATATCGGGCTGGCAGCTGGTCGATGCGGAGCACAGCCACGATGCGGCCGCAAAGGCCGTGGCCCTGGCGGCGGCGCGCGAGGTCGATGCGCTGATGAAGGGCTCGCTGCACTCCGACGAGCTGATGGGCGCGGTGGTGAAGAGCGACGCCGGCCTGCGCACCGAGCGGCGCATCTCCCACGCCTTCCTGATCGACCAGGAGAGCTATTCCAAGGCCTTCCTCATCACCGACGCAGCGGTGAACATCGCACCCGATCTGGCCACCAAGGTGGACATAGTGCAGAACGCCGTCGATCTCTGGCATGCGCTGTTCGGCGCGGACATTCTGCCCAAGGTGGCGGTGCTGGCGGCGGTGGAGACCGTCAACCCGAAGATGGTCGCCACGCTCGATGCCGCCGCGCTGTGCAAGATGGCCGACCGCGGCCAGATCACGGGTTGCCTGATCGACGGACCGCTGGCTTTCGACAACGCGATCAGCGTGGAGGCGGCCCGCACCAAGGGCATTGTCTCGGAGGTCGCGGGCAACGCCGACATCC
This sequence comes from Acidovorax sp. GW458-11-26-14-TSB4, assembly GCF_059423865.1. Classification (NCBI taxonomy): domain Bacteria; kingdom Pseudomonadati; phylum Pseudomonadota; class Betaproteobacteria; order Burkholderiales; family Comamonadaceae; genus Acidovorax; species Acidovorax sp. GW458-11-26-14-TSB4. The sequence continues at coordinate 57,938 of NZ_JBWKYR010000008.1, read as the reverse complement.
TGGTGGTGCCCGACATCGAGGCAGGCAATATGCTGGCCAAGCAGCTCATCTTCCTCAGTGGGGCGGAGGCCGCCGGCATCGTGCTGGGCGCGCGCGTGCCCATCATCCTGACCAGCCGGGCCGACAGCCAGCGCGCGCGCCTGCTGTCCTGCGCCGTGGCCCTGCTGCTGGCCCATGCGCGCAGCAAGGGGCAGATCAAATGACGCAGCCCCTGGTCCCCGTGCTGCTGGTGCTCAACGTCGGCTCGTCCAGCATCAAGTTCCAGGTATTCGAGCGCGAATCGCTGTCGGTGCTGATGGCGGGCAAGGTGACGGGCATCGGCACCAGCGCCCAGCTGTCGGCCAAACTCGCCGCTGCCGAGGCTACCCCCGTGCGCACCGCCCTGCCTACGGCCGACCACGACAGCGCCATGGCGGCGGTGATTGCCCTCATCGACGAGCACGACGACGGCTGGCGCCTGGCGGCCGTGGTGCACCGCGTGGTGCATGGCGGCGCGGCCTTCCATGCGCCCGTGGTCGTCACCCCCGAGATCCTGGCCCAGTTGCAGGCGTTGGCCCCGCTGGCCCCCCTGCACCAGCCGCACAATCTGGCCGGCATTGCCGCATCGCAGCGCCTGGCCAGCCATGCGCTGGACATCGCCTGCTTCGACACGGCCTTCCATGCGCGCATGGACCCGGTGTTCCAGGCCTTTGCCCTGCCCGAGAGCGCTCGGAGCCGGGGGGCACGCCGCTATGGCTTCCATGGCCTGTCGTACGAATGGCTGGCCCACGATTTGGCCCGCACCCGCCCCGACCTGGGCCAGGCCCGGGTAGTGGCCGCCCACCTGGGCAACGGCGCCAGCCTGTGCGCCATGCAGGGCGGGCGCAGCGTGGACACCACCATGGGCATGACCGCCCTGGACGGCCTGCCCATGGGCACGCGCAGCGGCGCCATCGACGCTGGCGCCGTGCTCTACCTGCAGCGCGAGCTGGGGATGGATGCGGACCAGGTCGAGCACCTGCTGTACCAGGAGTCGGGACTCAAGGGCCTGTCGGGCGTGAGCAGCGACATGCAGGCGCTGCAGGCCAGCGCCGACCCGCAGGCGGCCTTTGCCATCGACTACTTCGCGCTCAAGGTGGCGCAGTACACGGCCATGCTGGCGGTGTCCATGGGCGGCATCGATGCGCTGGTGTTCACCGGCGGCATCGGCGAGAACGCCGACACCGTGCGCGCCGCCATCCTGGCCCGGCTGCCCATGCTGGGCAACTTTGAGACCCTGGTCATCCCCGCCAACGAAGAGAAGATGATGGCCATGCACGCAAAGCAGTTGCTGGGCTGACTGGGCTGACCTACGCCGCCAGCGCCCACTGCGCCACCAGCGCCCCGATCTCGGCCATGGCCGCGTCGCGCTGTTCGGGCGGGGCCTCGCCGCCGGTCAGGTAGCAGCTCACCACGATGGGCTTGCGCTCGGGCGGCCAGAACACGCCCGCATCGTTGCTGGTGCCGCGCGATGCGGTGCCGGTTTTCTCGCCCGCCTTCCAGCCCTCGGGCAGGCGGGCGCGCAGGCGCTTGTCGCCCGTCTTGTTGGCCAGCAGCCAGCCCTGCAGCTTTTCGCGCGAGGCGGGCGACAGGGCTTCGCCCAGCGCCAGGGCCTGGATGCAGTGCACCATCGCCACGGGCGTGGTCGTGTCGCGCGGGTCGCCGGGCTTGGCCTCGTTGAGCGCGGGCTCGATGCGGTCCAGCCGCGTGATGCTGTCGCCCAGCGACCGCACATAGGCCGTCAGCGCCGGCGGGCCGCCATTGCTCGCCAGCAGCAGGTTGGCGGCAGTGTTGTCGCTCAAGGTCATGGTGCCGGCACACAGCTCTTCCACCGTGAGGCCTGCGCCATCGGCATGCGGCTCGGTCACGGGCGAGTAGGCCACCAGGTCCTTCTTGGCGTAGGTGATGCGGCGGTCCAGCTTGTCGTGGCCCTGGTCCACGCGGCGCAGCGTCTGCGCGGCCAGCAGCAGCTTGAAGGTGCTGGCCATGGGAAAGCGCTCGCCGCCCCGGTGCGCGATCTGCCGGCCGCTGTGGGTGTCGAGGGCGGCCACGCCCACGCGGCCGCCCACGCTGGCCTCGATGCGCTTGAGCGCTGCCTGCCACGCGGTATCGGCCGGCGAGGCACTGTTTTTCTGCGGGCTGGTCTGGGCCCAGGTGGCCAGGGAAAGGAGGCCGAAGGCGGCCACGAAGTCTCGTCGTTGCATTTGATTACTTATGGAGTGGTTGTCAGGAATGGGTGCAACGATACCGATGGCAGGCCCAAAGCACCATCGACAATAATCGCCCGCAGACCCAAGAAAAACTTCTGGATACTTTTTTCCATGCACTTGCCGCTCAACGCCCTGCGCGCCTTCGAGGTATCGGCCCGCCACCTGAACCTCACGCGCGCCGCCGACGAGCTCAACGTGAGCCAGACGGCCGTGAGCCAGCACATCCGCAACCTGGAGGACCGGCTGGGCAAGCCGCTGTTCCGCCGCCTGCCCCGGGGCCTGGCGCTCACCGACGAGGGCCAGGCCCTGCTGCCGGTGCTCAGCGAGGCCTTCGAGCGCATTGCCGCAGCCCTGGAACACATGAGCGATGCGCGCCCGCGCGAGGTGCTCACCGTGGGCGTGGTGGGCACCTTTGCCGTGGGCTGGCTGCTGCCGCGGCTGCGCGATTTTCAGCACGCCTGCCCGTTTGTGGACCTGCGCCTGCTGACGCACAACAACCGGGTGGACATGGCTGGCGAAGGGCTGGACTATGCGATCCGCTTTGGCGACGGCGCCTGGCACGGCACCGAAGCGCAGTGCATCCTGCACGCCCCCATGACGGCCATGTGCGCCCCGGCCCTGGCCCACCACCTGCGCCACCCGGCCGACCTGGCGCGCCAGCCGCTGCTGCGCACCTACCGCGTGGACGAGTGGGCCGCCTGGTTCGAGGCCGCGGGCGCGCCCTGCCCCGTGGTGCGCGGCGCCGTGTTCGATTCGTCGCTGACCCTGGCCGAGGCGGCCGTGCAAGGTGCCGGCGTGGCGCTGCTGCCGGTGAGCATGTTCACGCGCGAGCTGCAGCAGGGCCGCCTGGTGCGCCCGTTTGCGCTGGAGCTGCAGCATGGCGCCTACTGGCTCACGCGCCTGAAGTCCCGCACGCCCAGCCAGGCGATGGAGGCGTTTCACCAGTGGCTGATGGCCCAGGTCGGCACCGCCGCGCAGGCGGCGTAAGAACCGGTTCTTGGGCTCAGCCCAGGGCCTTGGCGATCACCTCGGCGGGGATCTCGTCCACCTGGGCGGGCTCCAGAAATTCCTTGCCATAGCGCGCATACACGCCCTCGCGCACGAACACCTGGAACAGGTCGGGGTCGATGTGGCCGTTGTCGCGCATCTTGCACATGATGCCCAGCGCCTGCGACAGGGTCATGCCGCTCTTGTAGGGCCGGTCGGCGGCCGTGAGCGCCTCGAAGATGTCGGCAATGCCCATCATGCGCGCCTGCACCGACATCTGGTCGCGCGTGAGGCCGCGCGGGTAGCCCTTGCCATCCATGCGCTCGTGGTGGCCGCCGGCGTACTCGGGCACGTTCTTCAGGTGGCGCGGCCAGGGCAGCGTCTCCAGCATCTTGATGGTGGCGACGATGTGGTAGTTGACGGTGTCGCGCTCGGCCTGGGTGAGCGTGCCGGAGCGGATGGTCAGGTTCTCCACCTCCTCGGCCGTAAGAAAGCTGGTCTGCACGCCCTGCGGGTTGCGCCACTGGCGCGCGGCCGAGATGTCGCGCACGCGCTGCTGGTCTTCGGCGCGCATGGCCTCGGCGCCCTGGTTGCAGCGGCGCATGAACTCGCGCTCTTCCTCCAGCGTGTGGATGCTGCTCTGCAGGCCCTGCAGCTCCTGCGCCTCGGCCGCGGCGTCCACCACCGGGCGCAGCGCCAGCTGGCGGCGCAGGGCGGCCAGCTCGGCGTCGCGCTTGAGCACCTCGAAGCGCGTGTCCACCAGGCCGATGCGGTCGTACAGGGTCTGCAGCTTGGTGGCCTTGTCCACCACGTGCACGGGCGTGGTGATCTTGCCGCAGTCGTGCAGCAGGCCCGCCATCTTGAGCTCGTAGCGGTCGCGCTCGGTCATGGTGAAGCCGGCCAACGGCCCTTCCTGCGTGGCGTTCACCGCTTCGGCCAGCATCATGGTCAGGGCCGGCACGCGCTGGCAGTGGCCGCCGGTGTAGGGCGACTTTTCGTCGATGGCCAGGTTGATCAGGTTCACGAACGACTCGAACAGCCGTTCGAGCTGGGTGATGAGCAGCCGGTTGGTCAGCGCAATGGCCGCCTGCGAGGCCAGTGACTCGGCCAGGCTCTGGTCGGCCACGGAAAACTCGGTCACCTCGCCCGTCTCGGGGTCGCGCGCGTTGATGAGCTGCAGCACGCCGATGAGCTCGCGGTCGTGGTTGCGCATGGGCACCGTGAGGAACGACTTGGAGCGGTAGCCCGTGCGCTGGTCGAACAGGCGCGTGCCCGAGAAGTCGAAGCCCTCTTCGCTGTAGGCATCGCCCACGTTCACCGTGCGATCGTGGATGGCCGCGTACGCCGCCACCAGCGAATCGTTGGGCGAGCCATCGGCATTGCGCAGCGGCAGTTGCGGAAAATCGATGGGCCGGCCGGTGGTGCCGCCCAGGCGGATGTCAAGCGAATCAGTGCGCACGATCTCGAAGGCCAGGGCATCGCCCTCCTCCGTCACGCTGTACAGGGTGCCGCCATCGGCCCCGGTGATGGCCTTGGCGGCCTCAAGGATGTTCTCCAGCAGCCGGTCGATGTCGCGCTCGCGCGAAAGCGCCGCACCAATGCCGTTGAGCTGCTCAAGCCGGCGAAAAAGGTGGACGGTGGATTCCTTGCTCATGAAGCGACCCTGGCTGCAACGTTGGCGACCGCCCATCGTAACCAAAAGTGACCGCTATCATCAGCCTTTCCGTCCTGTTTTACACCTCGCCTCCGTGCAGTCCGTCACGCCCCGCATCCTTACCGCCGCCCTCTACCAGTTCGTTGATCTGCCGGACTTTGCAGACCTGCGCGACCCCTTGCAGGCGTTGTGCGACACCCACAGCGTGCGCGGCATGCTGCTGCTGGCGTCCGAAGGCATCAACGGCACCATTGCCGGCCCGCCCGAAGGCGTGCACACGGTGCTGGCCTGGCTGCGCAGCGATGCGCGCTTTGCCGCGCTGCAGCACAAGGAGGCCCTGGGCGAGCGCCAGCCCTTCTACCGCATGCGCGTGCGCCTCAAGCGCGAGATCGTCACCCTGGGCGTACCCGGCCTGAACCCTGCCCGCAACGCCGGCACCTACGTCAAGCCCGAGGACTGGAACGCCCTGATCGCCGACCCCGCCGTGGTCGTGGTGGACACGCGCAACGACTACGAGGTGGGCATCGGCAGCTTCGAGCGCGCCATCAACCCCCACACCAAAAGCTTTGCGGAGTTTCCGGCCTGGGTGGCCCAGCAGTCCGCCCCCGGCGGCGTGCTCGAAGGCAAGCCGCGCGTGGCCATGTTCTGCACCGGGGGCATCCGCTGCGAGAAATCGACTGCGCTGCTCAAGTCCCAAGGCTTTGGCGAGGTCTACCACCTGCAAGGCGGCATCCTCAAGTACCTGGAGACCGTGCCCGAGGAAGACAGCCTGTGGCACGGCGACTGCTTTGTCTTCGACGAGCGCGTATCGGTAGGCCACGGCCTGGCGCCCGGCCACCACCAGCTGTGCCGCTCGTGCCGCATGCCGCTGGGCGAAGCCGAGCTGGCATCACCCCACTACGTGGCCGGCGTGAGCTGCCCCTATTGCCACGGCACGCGCACCCCCGAGCAGGAACAGGCCCTGGCCGAGCGCGAGCGGCAGATGCAACTGGCCAAGGCGCGCGGCGAAGAACACATCGGCGCCCGCCAGCCGGGCGCACCGGCACGCGCCACCACGGCCAGTGGCGGGGACGAACCCGCATGAGCACGACCGCCCTGCCCGTCCTCTACTCCTTTCGCCGCTGCCCCTATGCCATGCGCGCCCGCCTGGCCCTGGCCGTGAGCGGCCAGGCGTGCGAGCTACGCGAGGTGGTGCTGCGCAACAAGCCCCAGGGCCTGCTGCAGGCATCGCCCAAGGCGACTGTGCCCGTGCTGGTGCTGCTCGATGGCACGGTGCTGGAGCAGAGCCTGGACATCATGCGCTGGGCGCTGGGACGCAGCGATCCTGAAGGCTGGCTCACGCCGAGCCAGGGCGACGAGGCCGGCATGCTGGCACTGATCGCCGAGTGCGACGGCCCCTTCAAGCAGGCGCTGGACCGGTGCAAGTACCCGAGCCGGTATCCGGAGGCGGATGGCGCGCTGGCACGAACCCAGGCCGTGGAGTGGTTGCAAGGGCTGGAGACGCGGCTGGCCAGGCAGCCCTTTCTGTTTGGCAGCCATGCGGCGCTGGCGGATATGGCAATCGCGCCTTTTGTGCGGCAGTTTGCGGGGATTGATGCCGACTGGTGGGTGGCACAGCCCTGGCCGACCCTTCAGGCTTGGCTGACACTCTGGCAGGCTGGTGCACTGTTCGATAGCGTGATGCACAAGCTTGATGCCTGGGTAGATGGGACGGAGGGCGTGCGGTTTCCCGCAGTCATCGTTTGCATCAAGTGACTGCGAGAAGGCCCCTATGGGCAGCGTTGATGTACGAGCATCACGGTAAAGGCTCATGACGTCTTTACGGGACCCATTCATACTAATTTCATCGCATGACCCTTGCTCGATAACGACAAAAGGCCACCCGATCGAGAATTGCAATTCCGCATTGGACATCTTAGACGCCAAAAGTTATAAGGCATGCTTAAACAAAGGAGGGAGAAATGGCGACTTTTAGCGTTCACTTTGATGGAGATATAACTTACGAGCACCAAGTGAGCATTAGAGTTCTTGGAAAAACTTATCTCAAGATGCAAAGTGCTATTGATAGAGCATATATCGTTCAAAAACATGGCTCTGTTCATAAGTATGAAAAATTAACACGCGAAGAATACCAAGAGACAGAATTTATTGCTTTATACCCCCAAGAGGGCGGAATAATTCTGGATGCCGTAAGGGAGGGCGGAAGCACAATATTGGATGTGATTCAAGCAGTTACCGCGCGCATCTATGGTCAAGCCGTAGATAGTGCTGTAGAACAAAATCAAAACTTCGGCCAGCAATTGGAGGCCAGAAGGGAGATTGCGCACAGAGTTGGATCACGCAATCAGTCATTTGATACGGTCCGCGCGGGCAATGATGCAGAGTGGGGTTATGCGTACTCCAATAGATCTGTAGTTAAAGAGATTGATGGCTTGATTTCCCAGATAAATCGTTCAGACCTGACAAGCAGTACAGTTGCACTTACTATTTTTGGCACTAGAGCCAATCTCCCCATAGAGTTTGATCAAAGGTTGGCCAAACGCTTCCATTCGATAGTTTCACAGAGAGCGCTCGGGCCGGCCATGATCGTCCATATTGCGATTCGATCTTTAGACAAAGGTAGCCGAAACATAAAACCTAGTGCGAAGGTAAAAAATCTCCATACAAATAAAGAAGTAGCATTGAATTTGTTTGATGCAAGAGATTTTGAAGCGCTTCATCCTTTTCACAATATTGAATCTGGTGTTCGTATATATGCCTGCCCTATCATGGAGGCCGGCGGTTTTGATTTCCAAGGGGGTGACCTCCAATTTTTAGGAGTGGCATAGAATGGCAGATTGGTCAGACATAAGTGCTCCTTATTCGGATGCAATTACGCAGATATTTCCCATACATCGAGCAGCCGTTTTTTTAGGTGGACTCTCTGCATCTCTGTCGATTGAAAAATCAAAGGAAAGCATTGTTTCGGCATTTCTTTCTTTTAAATTAATGGATATAGCAAATATATCTACGGGATTTTTTAAAGAATTGACAGGGCTTAATCTTCTGGCTGGGCTCTCGGCCGTTTTGGTGGCAATTTTGCTTTCAAAAACATTAACTCACTTAATTTTTAATTTAATAAACAAAGCCACAGCCATTAAGCAAAGAACTCAAGATATAGATACAAATTGGGCAAAAGAATTATCCATAGAAGATAGAAAAACAGCACTCGAATTGATTGAGACTGCCACTTCAGAGGCAAGAAACAGACTTCGCACGATAGCGGGATTTAACGAGCTTGCAGCAGGATTTTTTTCAATAGTTCTAGTAGCATCAGCGTGCACTGGATTAATTGACTTTTCGATATCACTCGTAATTTTGGCAGCATCGGTAATTTCCCACGCGATGAGCTTGTATGTCTTCATAAATGACTACTATGGTTTGGCGGCAACCAAAGCCCAGTTGCTTGGGAAAAGCGTTCCATCAATAGGCATCAATCAGGCATAAGCTATTGCTCCACCTTAAAGCAACTTGCGCAGAAAATACGAGGATCAGCATGTCAAAGCGCAACTTGATTGAAGAGATCAGAGAAAAGAACGAGCGGGCTGAGTCGCGCTTTCTACACGGCCACATTGAGCTCTACTCCATCGAGAGCAGTGCCAAACAACTCACAGAATCGGACCACACCCTGCGAGCTCTACATCTCATGGGCATCGCAGCTTGCATTGAGGTAAGCGTTAGAGAGGCCATGAAGCGGTTGATCGACTCTGGTGCTCCATATCTGGATAGGGTGGAAGGCTTTAAAGAGCATATGCGCTTCGACTTTGCCTTAACGAAAGCGTTAAACACCGGCCAGATTACGTTCGGAGATTTGGTAGCGCACTCTCTTCCCGTAAGCAACATCGGGCACATTGCCTCGCACATGGAGATGCTCTATGCAAATGGCGCGAAAAAGTTCCCTTCAATACTTGCGGGGATTCGAGAATTCGTCGAGCCAGACGTGATGAGTGAACACGACGAGGCCGCCAATCCATCGCCCCGTCAGCTTATTGAAGATCCACAACGTTTATGCGAAGACATTGCTTCCATCTTCACGCTACGCCATCTTGTGGCGCATGAAGCAAGCTTCCAGATTGTCACAATCGATGTGTTCGTCGGTCTGCTCGAAAGTGCGAGGGAGTTTGTCAACGCTATGTATGAGCTTGTGGAGCAGACCATCTTTCCTGGCAGGTCTAGAAACGGCCATGGCCTTTCATTCCAGCACATGAAGGCTGCCCAAGAGGTGGTCAACTCAGCGGCAGCACTATCCGCCCTCGTTCGCGAGCGACTTGAGCGGAATCAACCGGAAAACAAGGAAGTTTTGGAAGCTTTTGACAAAGTCACCGTAGCATTCGAGCAGTATCACCACGCAGAAGAGTCGTTTATTTTCGCATTTCAGCAGCCATTTTCCGGAAATGCCATGCGTAACATGGACGCTAGTTTGTCCCAGAGCCTCTATAGCCATCGCCTCCAAAGGCTCCGCGAACTCGATGAGGCTACGAAACCATTCTGAGAGCAATTTGTGCAATACCTTGCTGTTTGAATTCCTTATGGACCTCCGCCGCCTAACCTATTTCGTAGCCGTAGCGGAAGAACGCCACCTCGGCCGCGCCGCCGAGCGCCTGCACCTCTCCCAGCCTCCACTCACCCGCCAGATCAAGGCCCTGGAGGCCGAAGTCGGCGCCCAGCTCTTCGAGCGCACTCCGCGCGGTATGGTGCTCACCCACGCGGGCGAAACCCTGCTGCGCGATGCGCGGGCCATCTTCGGCATGGTGGACCAGGCGGCGGATCGGGCGCACCGGGCGGGGCGTGGCCGGCTGGGGCGGCTGGATGTGGGGGTGTATGGCTCGGCGATTTTCGGCATCGTGCCGAACATCCTGGCGCGGTTTTCGCGCGAGAACCCCGATGTGGAGATTGCGCTGTACCACGCGCAGACGCCGCAGCAGGTGTCTGCCCTGCGGCAGGGTCGGGTGCTGATTGTGTTCGAGCGGCTATTACCGGCCGACAGCGACCTGCAGGTGGAGCGGGTTGCCAGCGAGCCGCTGTGGGTGGCCATGTCAGACAATCATCCGCTGGCGCGGCGCAAGAAGATCCCCGTGGCCCTGCTGCGCAACCATGCGCTGGCGGTGGGCTCGTCCCCCTCAGCCACGGCCACGCTGCTGCGGCTGTGCGCCGAAGAGGGCTTTGAGCCGCAGATAGCCACGCAGACCAGCGATGTGGTCATGGCCACGATGCTCACGGCCTTCAGCAGCTGTCTGACGGTGGTGCCCTACTCCATGCTGAGCGTGCAGTTCCCTGGCGTGCGCTATGTGCCGCTGGTGGCGGCGCGCGGCGATGCGACGATGGAGCTGTATTGCTTTTACCGCAAGGACGAGGCCTCACCGCTGCTGCAGCGGATGCTGGAAACCGTTCGGACCTACAGCACGGATTTGCCTTTGCCCGTCTAGCGTCGTTGGGCAGCCTTGCCGTGCGACAGCATTGTCTGCGGCTTCCCGCCTAGCTATACGGGCAAATGAAATCCGCAGGGCTGCGTTCGGCCTGTAAAAGTCCTTACCGAAAAGGTATGGAGTTGAACGAAATTGGGAATGGACGTTTCTCGTGGACGGGTGAACACTGCGATGCAGGTCACACAAGAATACGGAGACAACATTGAGTTCACGTCCATTCAAGCGCCTGCTGTTGACAGGCGCGGCAGGCGCGCTCGGCCGGGTGCTGCGGCCGGCCATGCGGGGCCACGCATCCATTCTCAGGGTCTCGGATATCGCGCCGATGCCAGCCGAGGGCAGCGACGAGGTGGTCGATTGCGACCTGGCCGACAAGGCGGGCACCGATGCGCTGGTCGCGGGGTGTGACGCCATCGTGCACCTGGGCGGCATCTCGGTAGAGCGGCCGTTCGAGGAGATCATCGAGTCGAACATCCGGGGCACCTTCCACCTGTACGAAGGCGCGCGCCGGCATGGCGTGAAGCGCGTCGTGTTTGCCAGCTCGAACCATGTTGTGGGCTTTCACCGGCAGGATGCGCATCTGGAGACCGATTGCGAGCGTCGGCCCGATGGGTACTACGGCATCTCCAAGGCGTTTGGCGAGGACCTGTCGCGCTTTTACTTCGACCGCTATGGCATCGAGACGGTGTGCCTGCGCATCGGCAGCGCCTACGCCGCCCCCAAGGACCAGCGCATGCTGTCGACCTGGCTGAGCTTTGCCGACCTGGAGGCGCTGGTTGCCCGGTCGCTGCTGGCGCCCGACGTCGGGCACCTGATCGCCTACGGCGTGTCGGCCAACCCCTCGGTGTGGTGGAGCAATGCCAAAGCGGCTGCCCGCCTGGGCTTCGAGCCGCGCGATACCTCGGCGGCGTTCAAGGACTCGGGCGCGCTGCCGGCTGCCCTGCCCGGCTCGCCGGAGGCGCGCTTTCAGGGCGGGTCGTTCGTGACCCGGGGGCCCTACGAGACCTTGCCGGAGGTGGCGCCATGACGGTCCGCTTTGGCGTGGTGGGCATCGAGCACCGCCACATCTACCACCTCATTGGCGGCCTGCTGGATGCGGGCGCCATCTGCGTGGGCTACTGCACCGCGCATGCCGACCCGCTGGTGCTGCAGGGCGTGCAGTCGCGCTTTCCGCACCTGAAGGCCGTGGAGTCGGCAGAGGCGCTGCTCGACGACGATTCCATCGAGCTGATCGTGACGGCCGATGTGCCGTCGCGCCGCGCGCTGCTGGCTGTTGAGGCCATGCGGCGCGGCAAGGATGTGCTGACCGACAAGCCGGGCGTGACCAGCTTTGCGCAACTGGCGGCCGTGCAGGCGGCAGTGCGCGATACGGGGCGGATGTTTGCGATCTGCTTTTCCGAGCGGCACATCGTGCCCTCGGTGGCCATGGCGCAGAAGCTGGTGCAGGACGGCGCGCTGGGCCAGGTGTTCCATACCCTGAGCATGGGCCCGCACCGTCTCAACGCGGCCACGCGGCCGGCCTGGTTCTTCGACAAGGCATATTACGGCGGCATTCTGGTGGACATTGCCTCGCACCAGATCGACCAGTTCCTGGTGCTTACCGGCTCGACCGATGCCACGGTGGCCCATGCCGTGCACTCGCACATCGGGCAGGCCACGCCGGCCAGTTTTCAGGACTTTGGCGAGATTGCGCTGGCATCGCGCGACAACGCGGCGCGTGGCTATATCCGCGTGGACTGGTTCACGCCCGATGGGCTGCCGACCTGGGGCGATGGGCGCCTGTTCATCGGAGGCACCGAAGGGTCCATCGAGATCCGCAAGTACGTAGACATCGAAGGGCACGCTGGCGGCGAGCACCTGTTTCTGTGCGACCGCACCGGCACGCGGCACATCGACTGCAGCCAGGAGCCGATCACCTTCTTCCGCGACCTGGTGGCCGATGTGCAGAACCGCACGGACAAGGCCGTACCGCAGGACCATGTGTTTGCCGTGAGCCGGCTCGCGCTGGAGGCCGATGCCCTGGCTACCCGAAAGGGGGCCGCCGCATGACGACAAGCACCAAGAAACTGGGCATTGCCCTGCTGGGCGTGGGCCCGGGCTCCGAGCCGCACCTGCAGAGCCTGGCCACGCTGGCCGACAGCGTGGACCTGCGCTGGGCCCTGGCCCGCAGCAACCCGGACAAGGCCAAAGCGGCAGTGCCCTCTTCCACCCGGGTGACGGGCGACCTGGATGAGATTCTGCGCGACCCGCTGGTCGAGGCGGTCATCGTGGCGACGCCGGCCTATACGCACCTGGAGATCGCCTCGGCCACGCTCGCAGCCGGCAAGCACACCCTGGTGGAAAAACCGCTGGACGTGACCCTGGCCCGGGCCGAGGAACTGGTGGGCACCGCAAAGACCCGTGGCGTGCACCTGGGCGTGGTGCTGCAGCACCGCTTTCGACCCGGTGCGCAGCGCCTGAAGCAACTGCTGGAGTCGGGCGCGCTGGGTACCGTGCAGAGTGCCGTGCTGCAGGTGCCCTGGTGGCGCTCGCAAGAGGGCTACTACGCCAAGGCCGGGCGCGGCACGCTGGCGCGAGATGGGGGCGGCGTGCTGCTCACCCAGGCCATCCACGCGATCGACCTGTTCCGCAGCCTGGTGGGGGTGCGTGCCGTGGTGGCCTCGCAGATTGCGACCACGGCCATCCACCAGATGGAGACCGAAGACTTTGCCAGCGCCCTGCTCACCCTGGGCAATGGTGCGCCGGGCGTGCTGGTCGCTACCACGGCCATGTACCCCGGCCGGGCCGAGGTGCTGGAGCTGGTGTGCCGCCATGCCACGGCCACGCTGGAGGGCGGGACGCTGCGCGTGCAGTACCACGATGGCCGCACCGAGATGGTCGAGGGCGAAGCCAAGTCGGGCAGCGGCGATTCGATCATGGACTTCTCGCCCGATGCGCACATCGCCCTGCACCGGGACTTCTTCGGCGCCGTGGCCCAGGGCCGGGCACCGACCGTGACGGGCGAGGAAGCCCTGGCCACGCACCGGCTTATCGAACAGATCGTGCGGCAAGGACAAGAAAGAGCTGCCTGAAGCAAAGCAGCTAAACCAAGCAAATCAAAGAAATTACCACAAGGAGACAAAAGCCATGAAGAAAGTGTTCAACCAGATCGCGCTCGCCCTGGCGGCGGTGTGCGCAGCAGCCACCCTCCCCGCGCACGGCGCCGACTTCCCCACCAAGCCGGTCAAGATCGTCGTGCCCTATGCGCCGGGCGGCACCACGGACGTGCTGGCCCGCTTCATCGGGCAGCGCCTGGCCGACAACCTGGGCCAGTCCGTCGTGGTGGACAACCGGCCCGGCGCCGCCGAGGCCGTGGGCGCTGGCCTGGTGGCCAAGGCGCCGGCCGACGGCTACACCCTGCTGCTGGCGACGATGACCACGCAGGCCATCAACCCCACGCTGTTTCCCAAGCTGTCGTTCGATGCGACCAAGGAGCTGACGGCCATTGGCCGCGTGGCCGACGTGCCGGCGATGATCGTGGTGAACCCTGGCGTGCCCGCCAACACCCTGCCGGAGTTCCAGCGCTACCTGAAGGCCAACCCGGACAAGAGCTACGCTTCGCCCGGCAACGGCACGCCCAACCACCTGGCGACGGAGCTGTTCAAGCGCGCGGCGGGCGTCGAGGCGCTGCACGTGCCCTACAAGGGCGGCGCGCCTGCGGTGCAGGACCTGATGGCCGGGCAGGTGCAGTTCATGCTGATCCTGGCGCCCGAGGCCATGCCGCTGGTCAAGACCGGCAAGCTGCGCAACCTGGCCATCACCACCCAGCAGCGCTCGCCCATGTTCCCTGACCTCCCGACCGCCTCGGAACAAGGCGTCAAGGACTTCGAGCTGGTGGTCTGGTACACGCTGCTGGCGCCTGCCGGCACGCCCAAGGACGTGGTGGCCAAGCTCAATGCCTCGCTGAACGCGGTGCTCAAGGAAAAGCAGACGATGGACAAACTGGCCGAGCTGAGCATCAAGCCCGCCGGCGGCACGCCCGAGGAGGCCATGGCCTATGCCCGAAGCGAGGCGGCGCGCTGGAAGAAGGTGATCGAGGACGCGGGGATCAAGGCGGAATAAGCATCACACCTTTTTCTTCTCCAAACGCGCCAGCGCCGCCTCATACGCCTGCAGCACCTCCGGCCGGGTTTCGGCGGCGACGTCGAACCGGGTGGCCAGCACACCGGCGTCGGCTTTGCTGCCTAGCAGACCGATGGCCTTGAAGATCTTTTTCATGAAGGCGGCGTCGCCGCCGATGATCTGCCGCTCAAAACGCAGCAGGTCCATGATGGGCTCCACCAGTTGCGATGACTTGGTCTTGCCGACCGCATCGAGCAGGTTTTTATAGATGCCCAGGTGGATGGCCGAAAACCTGTCCCGGTCGTTGAAGAAGGTGAGGAAGAGGTCGGTGCAAGCCGGGCTGGCCATCTCGCACAGAACATGCGTGATCGTGACGTGCTCGATCTTGAGCTTGCCGGCCTCGCACTCCTGCTTGAAAGGGTACTGTTCCATTGCGGTATGAAAGCACTCGGTCATGGGTGCGATGGTGCGTTCGCCAAAACTGCTGAGCACGTCCTTCAGCAATGCCCACTCCTCGTGGTGGTACGGCCGCATGCCATTGGCAACCATGGCATGGAAGGCGCCCTCGGCCGGGTGGGCCAGCACGCCGCGCAGGGTTTCTTCGTCGAAGTTACGGACTGCCAGGCGGGAGAATGCCTTGCCCAGCAGCGCCAGGTCGGTGATGGCGTAGACCGCAGGCCAGTCCTTGGCCTGCATCAGGTCGGCCACGCGCGAGGCCTCCACGTCCCCTGCGTCGTTGGGCACCTGGGGCGGTTCGGGTGGCAGGTCCAGCTTCAGGGCGAGCCGCTCTTCGAGTTGTGGTGCGTCGACATGAAAGCGAACGAACTTGCGGCCCGCCAGCGGCGCCAGCGTGCTGATGGGGTTGTACGCCACGTCCAGCTTCACGACCTGAGGGCATGCGGCCAGCGGTGACAGGTCGCTGATCTCGTTGAAGCTGAGGTCCAGGTCCGTCACCTGGGTGCAGGCAACCAGAGGGGAAAGGTCGCTGAGCGGGTTGCCGGAGAGGTCCAGTGAGACCAGTCCGGGATAGCTTTGCGCGTAGCCTCGCAAGAAGCCCAAGTCCGAGATACCGTTGCGTGTCAGATGCAGGGATTGGAGCTGCGGCAGATTCAGCCCCGCAGGAAGCACCGCCTTCTTGTTGTATCGCAGAGTGAGGTGGGCCAGCGCCTGAAAGCCGTTGAGAGCTTGGACATCAGAGAACTTGCAGTTCTCGATGCGCAGCGTGCGCAGGCGCGGCAGCGCGCACAGTGCGGCGAGGTTGGTGAACTTCACTTTTTCCAGCCACAGCGTTCTCAGGCTGGTGATGTGGGCGATGCGCGCCAGATCCAGGGGCTCGGCCATCTTGCTGTTGCTCAGGCGCAGCATGTCCACATCATCGCAACCTGCAATGTGGTCCAGGTCCTCGCTTTGGAAACGGTCCAGCCTCAGCTTGCTCGAGTGGTTGAGCACACGGACAGGGTAGTCATCGTCATTGGTCCATTTGGATTTTTGGGTTGCCATGGTGTGGGACTTCGAGAATTGATGCAGGTGGGCGCGTTGGCCTGGCAACATCGCCACCAGCGCACAGCGTGTGCATCATAGAAGGCAACCTGGCAGGCCTGCTGGACAGCTTGTCCAGAGTTGGCGCCCCCAAGATGCAATGCCATGGAAAGGCTCTGGGGCGGCGTGGATGCTCGCAACCCGCACAAACAAAAAGGCGCTCCGAGGAGCGCCTTTGTCATGGTTGGCTGGAAACGGTTTCCTGCCTCAGGCCATCGAGTACCCTGCCCCACCCCGACGCCCGCCCTTGAGGTGGCGCGCCAGCAACACCAGCATCACGAGGCCGAAGCCCACGAAGCAGATGAAGGACCAGTTGGCGATGGAGCCGCCCAGGAAGGTCCAGTCGATGGCCGCGCAGTCGCCCGAGCCGCGGAAGATCATGGGGATGGCGCGGCTGATGGGGTAGTTCTCGATCATGCCGTAGAAGTCGCGGCCGCAGGTGGCGACTTCGGGTGGGTACCACTGCAGCCAGCTCTGACGGGCGGCCACGAAGGCGCCGAAGCCGGCAATGAGCACGGCGATGCCGGCCAGCGACATCCACCAGCCGCGCGAGTTGCGCGCGGCGGCCAGGCCCGTGAACACGGCCACGCCGATCAGCGCATAGCGCTGCACGATGCACATGGGGCACGGCTCCAGCCCCACCACATGCTGCAGGTACATGCCGAAGGCCAGCATGGCCACACAGGCCAGGCTGATCAGCCCGAGGATGCGGCGCGGCGCCGTATCGATCCAGTTCAACAACACCATCATTCTTATCCTTGTTGCATGCGGATTGGCCTTCGACCGCCTAACGTCGTTGGGTGGCCTTGCCGTGCTACAGCACTGTCTGCAGCCACCCGCCTAGTTATCCGGCCAAAGGCCAATCCGCTGAAGCCCCGACACCCGGTCTGCCCCGGGTGCCCAGAAGGGCTACAAGGCAAGCGTCAGATGTTGGCGGCGTGGTCCAGAAAAACCTTGGCGCGGCGCGGTGTCACCACCAGCGTCTCGCCTTCCTTGAAACCCATTTCCTTGAACTGCTGCGCGGGGATCTGTGCCTCGATCAGCGTCTCGGAAGTCGAATTGTCCGCTGGTTTGTGATCGTCGGACGGAATAAGTTCCAGCCGCGCGATGGGGCCGACCACGATGGCACGGCTCAGCTGCGCCACGATGCCGGTGGGCCGGCCCGAGGCGTCGACGCCCACGCCCGGTGAGTAGCGCTGCACATCGAGGTCATGCGGGCGCACGTAGGCGAACGCCTTGGTGTTCTGCGCATCGGCGTGTTCGGGCGAAGCGATCTGCATGCCGTCGAGGTGCACCAGGCCCTCGTGGGCGCGGCCCTGGAACAGGTTCACATCGCCCAAAAAGCCGTAGACAAACGGGCTGGCCGGGTGGTCCCAGACCTGCTGGGGCGAGCCGCTCTGCTCGATGCGGCCCTGGTTGATCACCACCACGCGGTCGGCCACTTCGAGCGCTTCTTCCTGGTCGTGGGTCACGAAGATGCTGGTCACGTGCAGTTCGTCGTGCAGGCGGCGCAGCCAGCGGCGCAGTTCCTTGCGCACCTTGGCGTCCAGGGCGCCGAAGGGCTCGTCGAGCAGCAGCACCTTTGGCTCCACCGCCAGGGCGCGGGCCAGCGCAATGCGCTGGCGCTGGCCGCCCGACAGCTGCGAGGGGTAGCGCTCGGCCAGCCAATCGAGCTGCACCAGCTTGAGCAGGTCGGTCACCTTCTTCTTGATCTGGGCCTCGCTCGGGCGTTCGCTGCGCGGCTTGACACGCAGGCCGAAGGCCACGTTCTCGAACACGGTCATGTGGCGGAACAGCGCATAGTGCTGGAACACGAAGCCCACGTTGCGCTCGCGCACGTGCACGTCGGTCGTGTCCTCGCCCGAGAAGTGGATGGTGCCCACGTCGGCCGTCTCCAGGCCGGCGATGATGCGCAAGAGCGTGGTCTTGCCGCAGCCCGAGGGGCCGAGCAACGCGATCAGCTCGCCCGAGGCGATGTCCAGGCTCACGTCGCGCAGCGCATGGAAGTCGCCGAACTGCTTGCTGACGTTGCGAATTTCGATACTCATGTTTTTTCTTCCTTCAGCCAGCTGTGCCAGGCGCAGGACGTTCGGGCGGCAGCTCGGCCGCGGCCTTCATCTCCTGCTCGTTGCGCCATTCGGCAATCGACTTGATGACCAGGGTGACCAGCGCCAGCAGCGCCAGCAGCGAGGCGGCTGCGAACGCGGCGACGGATTGGTATTCGTTGTAGAGAATCTCCACATGGAGCGGGATGGTGTTGGTCTGGCCGCGGATGTGGCCCGAGACCACCGACACAGCGCCGAACTCGCCCATGGCACGCGCATTGCACAGAATCACCCCGTACAGCAGGCCCCACTTGATGTTGGGCAGCGTGACGTACCAGAACGTCTGCCAGCCGGTGGCACCGAGCACGATGGCGGCCTGCTCCTCGTCGTTGCCCTGGGCCTGCATCAGCGGGATCAGCTCGCGCGCGATGAAGGGAAAGGTCACGAACACGGTGGCCAGCACGATGCCGGGCACGGCAAAGATGATCTTGATGTCGTGCGCCTGCAGCCAGGGGCCGAACCAGCCCTGCGCGCCGAACATCAGCACGTAGACCAGGCCGGCCACCACGGGCGAGACCGAGAACGGCAGGTCCACCAGCGTGGTGAGGAAGGCCTTGCCCTTGAACTCGTACTTGGCGATGCACCAGGCGGCAGCCACGCCGAACACCAGGTTCAGCGGCACGGCGATGAGCGCCGTGATCAGCGTGAGCTTGATGGCCGACCAGGCATCGGGCTCGCGCAGGCCTTCGAGGTAGGCGCCAAAGCCCTTGCGCAGCGCCTCGGCGAACACCGCGGCCAGCGGCAGCACCAGGAACAGCAGCATGAAGAGCAGCGCCACCGTGATCAGGGTGTAGCGCACCCAGGGCGCCTCGGTCGTACCGGCGCGCGCACGGCGTACCGTGCGGGAGTTGGTGGTGGCGCTCATGCCGGTGCCCCTGCGTGGCGGCGCTGCCAAGCCTGCAGCGCGTTGATGACCAGGAGCAGGATGAACGAGATCACCAGCATGACCACCGCCACGGCGGTGGCGCCGGCGTAGTCGTACTGCTCGAGCTTGCCGATGATGATGAGGGGCGTGATTTCAGACACCATGGGCATGTTGCCGGCGATGAAGATGACCGAGCCGTACTCACCCACCGCCCGCGCGAAGGCCATGGCAAAGCCGGTGAGCAGCGCAGGGGTGATGGAGGGCAGGATGACCTTGGTGAAGGTCTGCCAGCGCGTGGCGCCCAGGCAGGTGGCGGCTTCTTCGAGTTCCTTCTCGGCGTCTTCGAGCACCGGCTGCACCGTGCGCACCACGAAGGGCAGGCCGATGAAGATCAGCGCGATCACGATGCCCGCAGGCTTGAAGGCCAGCTGGATACCGAGCGGCTCCAGGTACTGCCCGACCCAGCCGTTGCTGGCCAGCAGCGCGGTCAGGGAGATGCCGGCCACGGCCGTGGGCAGCGCGAACGGCAGGTCCACCAGCGCATCGACGATCTTCTTGCCGGGAAACTTGTAGCGCACCAGCACCCAGGCGATCAGCAGGCCGAAGAACAGGTTGACGACGGCCGCGATGAAGGAGGCGCCGAAGGTGAGCCGGTACGAGGCCACCACGCGCGGTGCGCTGATGGCCGTCCAGAACTGCTCCCAGGTCAGGGTGAAGGTCTTGAACAACAGTGCCGACAACGGGATCAGCACGATGATGCTCAGGTAGAACAGCGTGTAGCCCAGCGTCAGGCCAAAGCCGGGCAGCACCCGTTTGGACGCACGCCGGCCGGCCTGCGCAGGGGCCGCGATGGCACCCCGCGCGGCCACAGAGGTCGCAGCGGTCATGGCTTACTTGGCGCCGGGCGTGTAGAGCTTGTCGAACTGGCCGCCGTCGTTGAAGTGCACCTTCTGTGCATCGCTGAGCGAGCCGAAGTACTTGGCCACGGTGAATTGCTTCAGGGGCTTGAAGGTGTCGGCGTACTTCTTGAGCACGGTTTCCGAGCGCGGACGGATGGCGTGCTTGGCCGCAATTTCCTGGGCTTCTTCGGAGTACAGGTAATCGAGGTAGGCCTTGGCCAGCGCGCCCGTACCCTTCTTGGCGACGGTGCGCTCGACCACGGCCACGGGGTTCTCGGCCACCACGCTCACGGAGGGGTAGACGGCATCGACCTTGCCGGTGCCGAACTCACGGTCGATGGAGACCACTTCGGATTCAAACGTGATCAGCACGTCGCCCTGGTTGCGCTGCAGGAAGGTGGCGGTGGCATCGCGGCCGCCCTTGGCCAGGATGGGCACGTTCTTGTAGAGCTTGCCCACGAACTCGGCGGCCTGCGCTTCGGTGCCGCCCTTTTCGCGCACGGCACCCCAGGCGGCCAGGTAGGCATAGCGGCCGTTGCCGCCGGTCTTGGGGTTGACCACGATGACCTGCACGCCGGGCTTGATCAGGTCGTCCCAGTCCTTGATGCCCTTGGGGTTGCCGTTGCGCACCAGGAACAGCATGGTCGAGGTGGTGGGCGATGCATCGTGCGGGAATTTCTTGGCCCAGTCCTTGGCCACCACGCCGTTGTCGGCGAGGAACTGCACGTCGGTGGTCGTGTTCATGGTGACCACGTCGGCGGCCAGGCCGTCGTTCACGGCGCGCGCCTGGGCGCTGGAGCCAGCGTGCGACTGGTCGATCTTCACGTCCTTGCCGGTGGTCTTCTTGTAGTGGGCGGAGAACGCGGCGTTGTAGTCCTTGTAGAACTCACGGGCCACGTCGTACGACACGTTGAGCAGCGAGTCCTGGGCCAGCGCCATGCCGCTTGCGGTCAATGCCAGAGTGGCCAGGAGAGTCTTGAGTTTCAAAGAAGTCATGTGGCGTAGCCCGTAAGGAAAAGCGGAAGATGCCACATTGTGCGCACAGCGCCTTAAAACTCAAAAGAATACATTCTTGTTAATTAATCGGATTTTGGAATATAGAAACAGGATGTAGCAGCACGCCTGCCCGCACAGGGGCAGGGGCTGCTCAGGCGGAGGCCTGCGCCGCCTGCGCTGGCGTGGGTGCCGCACCGGGTACGGCGCCCTGCTCACCCGTAAGCGATAGCAGCAGCGCCCAGCCCAGCGGCCATTCGCCGTGGCCCGACTCCACATTGATGTGGCCGGCCTGCTGCATGCGCACGAACTCGCTGCCCCACGCGCGGGCATAGGCGCCGGCCAGGCGGATGGGGCAGTACGGGTCGTTGCTGCTGGCCACCACCACGCTGCGGTAGGGCAGCGGCGCGTAGGGCACGGGCGCAAAGTCGCTCAGGATGGCGCGGCGCTCCGGGTCTGCCGGGGCCACCAGCAGGGCACCCTGGATGCGCGCCGCCGCCTCGGGGCCGATGTGGGTGGTGGCAATGCAGCCCAGGCTGTGCGCCACGATCACCACCGGGTGCGGCGCGGCCAGCACGGTCTTTTCGAGCGTGCCGACCCAGGCATTGCGGGTGGGGGTGATCCAGTCGTCCTGCACCACGCGGCGCGCGTTGGGCAAGCGCTCGGCCCACAGGCTTTGCCAATGGCCGGGGCCGGAGTCGCGCCAGCCGGGGACGATGATGATGGAAGTGGGGTTCACGTTGGTAGCGCCCGGCATGGCCCTGGCAGTGCCCTGCCCTTGCAGCAGGAACGCGCGCCAGGGTGCCTGGCTGGCTTACTTGTTGGGCTGGGGCGTGACGCGCAGGTAGGGACGCACGGCCTTGAAGCCCTTGGGGAAGCGCTGGGCGATCTCGGCCGGGTCCTGCAGGCTCGGCACGATGATCACGTCGTCGCCATCCTTCCAGTTGGCGGGCGTGGCCACCTTGTGGCTGTCGGTGAGCTGCAGCGAGTCGACCACGCGCAGGATCTCGTCGAAGTTGCGGCCCGTGCTGGCGGGGTAGGTGAAGGTGGTGCGGATCACCTTCTTGGGGTCGATGATGAACACGCTGCGCACCGTGACCGTGGTCGATGCGTTGGGGTGGATCATGTCGTACAGGTCAGCCACCTTCTTGTCCGCATCGGCAAGGATGGGGAAGTTGACGGTGGTGTTCTGCGTCTCGTTGATGTCGCCCACCCAGCGGTTGTGCGAATCCACGGGGTCTACGCTCACGGCGATGGGCTTGACCTTGCGCTTGGCGAATTCGGTAGCCAGGGCCGCCGTCTTGCCCAGCTCGGTGGTGCAGACGGGCGTGAAATCGGCGGGGTGGGAGAACAACACCACCCACGAATCGCCTGCCCATTCATGGAAATGGATGGGGCCGGCGGTGGATTCCTGGGTGAAGTCGGGGGCGGTGTCGCCAAGTCGCAAGGTGGCCATGGAGGTTGCTCCTTCAATATCTGATGGAGGCATTCTGCGAGCCGGGCTTTAAAACCCAAACGAATATATTGTTCTGACTTAATCGCAAAAACGTCTATCAGGCCCCGAAAAACTCAGTCCTGGTCCAACAGACGGTCCAGCCGTGCGCGGTAGTTGTTGAGGAAGTCGTGCGTCACCGCATAGTGCTCGGTGTCCTCATAGGCCACTTCCGACAGGCCTGTGCCATCGAACAGCACGATCTTCGCGTGCGGGTAGGACAGCAGGATGGGAGAGTGCGTGGCGATGATGAACTGGGATTTGTCTTCGACCAGTTGGTGGATGGCCGAGAGCGCGGCGAGCTGGCGGTTGGGCGAGAGCGCGGCCTCGGGCTCGTCCAGCAGGTACAGGCCTTTGCCGCGGAATTTGTGGGCGAGCAGGGACATGAAGGCCTCGCCGTGCGAGATGCCATGCAGCGAGTTCGTGCCGTAGGCGTCGGGAACACCGTTGTCGTCCACGAAGGTGGCGACGTTGAAAAAGCTCTCGGCCCTGAGGAAGTACCCATCCTTGGGTTGGCGAAAGCTGCGCGCCAGCCGCAGCACCTCGTGCAGGGGCGACACCGACTCGGGGCCACCCACCGCGAAGTCGCGGGTGCCGCCCTGGGGGCTGTAGCCCAGGGCCACGGCAATGGCTTCCAGCAGGGTGGATTTGCCCGAGCCGTTCTCGCCCACCAGAAAGGTCACGTCAGGGTGGAACTCCAGCCGCCCCATCTCCCGGACCGCAGGGATGTTGTACGGATAGGTGTCGTAGTCCACCTCGGCATCGGGGCGGATGCAGACGCTTTGCAGATAGGGTTTGGCGGGCAGCATGGGGTGCCATGCTAACGGCCGGCACGGGTCAGAAGCGCACCGCCTCGAAGGCAGGGTGCAACTCGTCCACCCAGTGGTCCAGCTCTTCTTCGGACACCGCCAGGTGCTCCATGCAGGCCTGACCGTGCTGCCGCCAGTCGCGCGTGGGCTGCAGGTTGTCGTGGTGGTTCACCAAGTACTCGGCCAGCAGGCCCAGGGCCACCAGGTGGCGCACCGTGGGGCTGAAGCGCTCGTCGCCCAGGCAGGTGAAGTCGTGGTGCAGCCAGATGGCCTGGGCCACATCGCCCGGCAGGTGCCAGGTGCGGGCTACCAGGGCCCCCATCACGGCATGGTCGGTCTGGTGGTTGGCGTTCTCGGTCTGGGTGAAGGTGCGGTCCTTGCGCGCCAGGGCCTCGGTCACGGTGGAGCCATAGCCGCGCACCGCCTTGACCAGCACCGGCATGCCCACGTGGCAGAACAGGCCGAAGCTGTAGCCCAGGCCGGGGTCCAGGCTGTAGAGCTGGCGGCCGATGTGCTCGCAGGCAATGGCGCGGCGCTGCGAGCTTTCCCAGAAATGCTCGAGCAGCGGCGAGCGCACCATGAGCGCATTGCGCGTGATGAAGGCCGAGAGCAGCTCCACCGCCGGGTTGAGCCCGAGCACCGTGAGCGCCATGCCGATGGTCTGCACCGGCTGGGCCAGCCCATACAGCGGGCTGTTGGCCTGGCGCATCAGGGCGGCGGCCATGGCCACGTCGGATGCGACCAGTTGCTCCAGCGCACCCGAATCGAGCTCGGGCGCGGCCACGATCTGCTGCAGCCGCACCAGGGATTCGGGGCACGGCGGGATCACGATGGCGCGCACGGAGGGGTGGACGCGGGCCTTCTGGAGGTGGGTATCGATGGGGTGGGCAGTTTTCACGGTGCGCCACGGGCACCTGCGCAAGGGTGGCGCGCAGGCAACCGTTCAGTTGCAACTGGTTGCATTGTGGCCTGAAAACGCGAAGGCCGAAGTGACCTCCAAGCACAGCGGTCTTCACCACACAGCGTATTGACACGGTGCTATATGTTGGCCCCGTCCAGCCCTGCCACACCGTCGCGCGTGGCCAGGCTGTTGCGCCCCGGCATGGCCTCTCCCAGGTAGTCGAGAAAGCTGCGCACCGCCGGCGACAGCCCGCGCCGCGAGGGGAACACCGCATGCACGATGGCCGGCGGCGGCACCCATTCGGGCAGCACGCGCACCAGGCGGCGCTCGCGCATTTCCTCATGGCACATGTAGTCGGGCATCCAGCCGATGCCGATGCCGGCCAGCACCGCGAACTTCAGGGTCAGCAGATCGTCGGCCACGTAGCGCGGCGTGTGGTGCACGACCTGGTGGGCGCCGCCCGGGCCCATCAGGTTCCAGGTGGCCCGGCCATCGGGGGCCGACATGGCCACGCTGTCCATGCGCGAGAGGTCTTCCAGGGTGGTGGGCGCGCCCTGGCGTATCAGCAGCTCGGGGCTGGCCACGAGGATCTGGCTGGTCATGTCCAGGCGCTTGACCACCATGGAGCCGCTGTCCTCCAGCGTGGGGCGCACGCGCAGGGCCACGTCGATGCCCTCCTCCACCACGTTCACCACCCGGTTGCTGACCACCATGTCCACGCGCACCTCCGGATAGCGGGCCAGGAAGGGCGGCATCATCTCGGCCAGCACGGTCTGCGCCAGCGTCACCGGGCAGCTCACGCGCACGGTGCCGCGCGGCACGGTCTGCACCTGGGCCACCGTGTCGGCCGCCGCCTGGGCGGACTCGCGCATGGCCTGGCAGTGGCGCAGGTAGGCCTCTCCCACCTCGGTCAGCGACAGCTTGCGCGTCGTGCGCTGCAAGAGGCGCACACCCAACTGCGCCTCCAGGTCCGACACGCGGCGCGACAACCTCGATTTGGGAATACCCAGGGCGCGGCCGGCGGCGGCAAAGCCACCGCGCTCGACCACCTCGGCGAAATACAGCATGTCGTTGAGGTCTTGCATAAAGTACATCGTTCTACTGATAGGACAATCTATCGCAAGTTCAATACCTTATCAACAAACGAGTGCGTCTCCACAATTCATCCCATGGCCACACGCTGTGGCTGCCATCCACAGGAGATCACTCATGCAACTGCTTCACATCGACTCGGCCATCACCGGCGAACAATCCGTTTCCCGCGAACTCACCAAGCGCATCGTCGCCGCCTGGAAGGTCGGCCACCCCAACGCCACGGTGCAGCACCTGGACCTGGCCGCGCAGGCCCCGGCCCACCTGAGCGCCGACGCCCTGGGCTTTCGCACCGGCCAGGCCGCTGCCACCGAAGTGCAGCGCCAGGAAAACGCACTGTCCGAAGCCCTGGTGAGCCAGTTCCTGGCGGCCGACGTGATCGTGATCGGCGCGCCGCTGTACAACTTCACCATTCCCAGCCAGCTCAAGGCCTGGATCGACCGCATCGCCCAGGCTGGCCGCACCTTCAAATACACCGACAAGGGCCCCGTGGGCCTGGCGGGCGGCAAGACGGTGATCGTAGCCTCCACCCGCGGCGGCATCTACTCCACCAGCGAAGGCGGCCAGGCCATGGAGCACCAGGAGAGCTACCTGAAGGTGGTGTTCGGCTTCTTCGGCATCACCGACGTGCGCTTCGTGCGTGCCGAAGGCGTGGGCATGGGCCCCGACGCCAAGGCCCTGGCGATTGCCAGCGCCGACAAGGACATCCAGGCGCACACCAGCGTACCGGCCAACCAGCCACAGATCGCACAAGTGGCCTGAACCGGTTTCAGCTCAGCCAAGCAAAACGCCGCCCTTCGGGGCGGCGTTTTTCATGGGACGGTCAGAACCTCAGATGTGCTGCTTGACCCAAGCAACGTAGGCATCGACCCAGCCCTGCAGGAACTTCTTGCTGCCCTCGCCCACATTGCCGTCGGCGTCGAACAAACCTTCCTTGGCGTGGATGAAGCCCTCGGGCTGGCCCAGTGTGGGCACATCGAGGTAGCCCAGCACGTTGCGCAGGTGCTGCTGCGCCAGCGCGGTGCCGATGGCGCCCACCGAGGCGCCGATCACGCCCGCGGGCTTGCCGCCCCAGGCGCTCTGGCCGTAGGGGCGCGAGCCATGGTCCAGCGCGTTCTTGAGCACGCCGGGGATGGAGCGGTTGTACTCGGGCGTCACGAACAGCAGGCCCTGGGCTGCCTTGACCTCGCTTTTCAGGCGCAGCACCGACGCAGCCTGGTTGCCATCGTCGTCCTGGTTGTACAGGGGCAGGTCGTCGATGCGCAGCTGCGTGAATTTGAAATCGGCCGGGGCCAGCCGCTCGATGGCGGTGGCCAGCTTGCGGTTGAACGAATCCTTGCGGAGGCTGCCGACGATGACGGCGATCTGGACATTGCTCATGGAAACTCCTTGTGAATGGGATGACATGGAGAAAAGCACTGCAGGGGTGGTCTCAGGACCCGGCAGCGCGAAGCACTCGCCATGATAGCCACAGACCGTGACGCCATGGCCTGCTCACCCAGCGCAATTGCTATATTTTGTATAGCGGATTGCGCCGGGAAGTTCACCAGGGATGGCGACCGGCGTCAGCCCGCCCGACGCTGCCCGGCGAGGCGCTGAACCACCGTGACCAGGCGGTCGATCTCGTCGAAGGTGTTGTAGAACGCCAGCGAGGGCCGCACCGTGGTCTCCACGCCGAAGCGGCGCAGGATGGGCTGGGCGCAGTGGTGGCCGGTGCGCACGGCAATGCCCTCCTCGTTGAGCGCCTTGCCCACCTCTTCGGTGGAGTAGCCCGCGAGCACGAAGGACATGACGCTGGCCTTGTCGTTGGCCGTGCCGATGAGGCGCACGCCGCGGATGGCGGAGAGGTGGCGCATGCCGTAGGCCAGCAGTTCATGCTCGTAGCGTGCGATGTTCTCGATGCCCACGCGGTTCACGTAGTCGATGGCGGCGCCCAGGCCCACGGCGTCGGCGATGTTGCCGGTGCCGGCCTCGAACTTGTTCGGGATGGGCTGGAACACCGTCTTCTCGAAGGTCACGTCGGCAATCATGTTGCCGCCGCCCTGCCAGGGCGGCATGTCTTCGAGCACCGCGCGCTTGCCCCAGACCACGCCGATGCCGGTGGGGCCAAAGACCTTGTGGCCCGAGAACACGAAGAAATCGGCCCCCAGGTCCTGCACGTCCACCCGCATGTGCGAGACCGACTGCGCGCCGTCGACCAGGGTGGTCGCGCCGGCACGCTTGGCCAGCGCCACGATCTCCTTGACCGGCACCACCGTGCCCAGGGCGTTGGAGACCTGGGTCACCGCCACGATCCTGGTGCGGTCGTTCAAGAGTTTCTGGTACTCATCGAGCAGCACCTGGCCCGAGTCATCCACCGGGATCACGCGCAGGCGCGCGCCCTTGGCGGCGGCCAGCTGCTGCCAGGGGACGATGTTGGCATGGTGCTCCAGGTTGCTGACGATGATCTCGTCGCCCTCGCCCACATGCTGCGCGCCCCAGCTCTTGGCCACCAGGTTGATAGCCTCGGTGGTGCCGCGTACGAAGATCACCTCGTTTACATCGGGCGCGTTGATGAAGCGCTGCACGCGCTGGCGTGCGCCCTCATAGGCGTCCGTGGCGCGGGCGGCCAGCTCGTGCGCCGCGCGGTGGATGTTGGAGTTCTCGTGCGCGTAGAAATGGCTGATGCGGTCGATGACCGACTGCGGCTTGTGCGTGGTGGCGGCGTTGTCGAACCAGACCAGCTGGCGGCCGTTGACGCGCTCCTGCAGCACCGGGAAGTCGCGGCGCACCGCATGCACGTCGAAGGCCGGGTGGGCGCTGCGGTCGGCCTGCGGGACGCTGCTGGCAGCCGGGGCACGGCCGGGCGTGGTGTAGCCGCCAGGCAGCACCACCGCATCGGCAAAGTAGAAGCGCGGTTCGGCCGATGGCACCGTGCTGGGCACACCGGTGCCGGCCGTGGGGGACGTCACGCGCGGCACCTCGGGGGCGGCAAAAGGCAGGCGCGCCAGGGCATCGAGCCCACCGGGAACGGCGCCATGCCCGTCGGGCGGGGTCACCTGGGGCAGGCGGTCGGCCGCCAGCGGGTGGCCGTGGCGTTCGCCGAGAAAGTAGTACGGCGATGTGCCCGGCGCCACCGCAGGAGCGGCCTGGGCGGGCGCGGCCTCGGGCACACCCAGCACGCCGCTGCCAAAGCGCGGCTCATAGGCCGGCAAGGTGCTGATCACCGAGTCGGG
Source organism: Acidovorax sp. GW458-11-26-14-TSB4 (assembly GCF_059423865.1). Classification (NCBI taxonomy): domain Bacteria; kingdom Pseudomonadati; phylum Pseudomonadota; class Betaproteobacteria; order Burkholderiales; family Comamonadaceae; genus Acidovorax; species Acidovorax sp. GW458-11-26-14-TSB4. Next base: position 29,596 of record NZ_JBWKYR010000008.1, on the reverse strand, counting down.
CACGCCATTGCCGGCCACCGCGTGCGGCAGCAGGGCCGGCGCGCGGTGTGCCAGCGAGGCCAATGGCGTGGGCGATGCCGGCACCAGGTTGGCACCGGGCACCAGTCCTTGCGGGATGGGGGTGCCAGGCACGCCGGGGCCAAAGCCGGCGGGGCTGACCAGGGGCGAGCCGGCCGGTGCGATGTTGACAGGCGCCTGCACGCCAGGCGGCCAGGGTGTGCCCTGCCCCGCCCCAGGCAGCGAGCCCGGTGGCGTGGAGGGCAGGCCTGCAGCCGGCCCGGCAAAGCGCGGCTCTTCGCCGGGCCGGGCCGCGAAAAAGGCCGTCGCCAGCCCGGCCAGCAGCGCCGGGTCGATCGGCGGCTGCAGCGTGGCGGGCACGCTGGCAGGAAGGGAGGATGGAGTGGTCACCACGCGGCCGCTTTACTTGTAGGTGTCGGGGTAGTCGTGGTACTTGTTGATCTCCACGTCGTCCAGCACGGCCAGGGCATCGGGCGTGAGCACGGCCAGCGAGCAGTACAGCGAGATCAGGTAGGACGCGATGGCATGGTTGTTGATGCCCATGAAGCGCACCGACAGGCCCGGGCTCTGCTCGCCCGGCAGGCCGGGCTGGAACAGGCCGACCACGCCCTGGCGCTTGTCGCCCACGCGCAGCAGCAGGATCTTGCTCTTGCCGTCGGCCACGGGCACCTTGTCCGAAGGGATCAGCGGAATGCCGCGCCAGGTGATGAACTGCGAGCCGAACAGGCTCACGGTGGGCGGCGGCGTACCACGGCGCGTGGCTTCGCGGCCGAAGGCGGCAATCGCCAGCGGGTGGGCCAGGAAGAAGGCGGGCTCCTTCCAGACCTTGGTCAGCAGTTCGTCCAGGTCGTCCGGCGTGGGCGCGCCGGTGAGCGGGAACACGCGCTGCTCTTCAGTCACCTGGGCCAGCAGGCCGTAGTCGGGGTTGTTGATGAGCTCGCTCTCCTGGTTCTCCTTGATCGTCTCGATCGTCAGGCGCAGCTGTTCCTTGATCTGGTCGTGCGGGCTGCTGTACAGGTCGGAGATGCGGGTGTGCACGTCGAGCACGGTGCTCACGGCGTTCAGGAAGTACTCGCGCGGGTTCTCTTCGTAGTCCACGAAGGTGCGCGGCAGCTGGTTCTCTTCCTCGCGGGCGGTGCAGGTGACCTTGATCAGCTCAGGGTTCTTGACCTGGTTCAAGCGGTAGATGCCAGCTTCGACCGGCACCCACTGCAGCAGGTGCGTCAGCCAGCGCGGCGAGATGGTCGAGAGTTGTGCGGTGGTCTTGGTCGCGTTGGCAAGTTGCCGTGCTGCGTTGTCGCCCAGGGCGGTCGTGCCGCCCACTGTTGCCGTCATGTGAGGCTCCGTGTCTGAAAAAGGTGGGATGAAAAGAAAGGTGTCCCAGCCAGTTTCCGACGGCTGCCTCAGCGCTTCAACATGCTATAGCCGCCAATCGCGTGCCTTTGAGCGCATTCGCATCGCTCAATGCGTCGCAGTGCCCGAGCAGCGTAGCGCCGCTCACGCCAAAGGCCTGCGAGAGCTTGTCGATGGTGACCAGCGAGGCGATGGCGCGGCCACGCTCGATCTCGCCCACATAGGACCGGTTGAGATCGGCGTGCTCGGCCAGTTGCTCCTGCGACCAGCCGCGCGCCTCGCGCAGGCGCCGCACGGCGGTGCCGAAACTGCGTACCAGCACCTCGCTCATGCCGTGGCCACCCCGGGCTTTTCGCCCTCGTGATGGCCGTTGTGGCGCGACAGGGCCTGGGTCACGTTGCCGCCGGCAGGCACGTCGTGCGTGATCCAGACATTGCCGCCGATGGTGGCGCCGCGCCCCAGCGTGACACGGCCGAGCACCGTGGCGCCGGCGTAGATGACCACATCGTCCTCCACCACCGGGTGGCGCGGCAGGCCCTTTTGCAGGTGGCCCTCCTCGTCGGTGGGAAAGCGCTTGGCGCCCAGGGTGACGGCCTGGTAGACGCGCACGCGCTCGCCGATCACCGCCGTCTCGCCGATCACCACGCCCGTGCCGTGGTCGATGAAGAAGCCCGCGCCGATCTGCGCGCCGGGGTGGATGTCGATGCCGGTCTGCGCATGCGCCTGCTCGGCCACGATGCGCGCCAGCAGCGGCAGCTCCAGCCCATACAGCGTGTGCGCCAGGCGGTGGTGGATCATGGCCAGGATGCCGGGGTAGCACAGCAGCACCTCGTCCACGCTGCGCGCGGCCGGGTCGCCGTGGTAGGCGGCCAGCACGTCGCTGTCGAGCAGGCTGCGTGTTTCGGGCAGCGCTGCGGCGAAGCTGCGCGCCGCCTGCACGGCGCGCTTTTCGATGTTCTGCTCTTCCACCGGCTGATGGCGCAGCACGTAGCGCAGCTCCAGCCTTATCTGTGCCAGCAGCGCATGCAGGGCCGCGTCCAGCGTGTGGCCCACATAGAAGTCTTCGCTCTCCTGGCGCAGGTCGGGCGGGCCCAGGCGCATGGGAAAGAGCACGCCCTTGAGCTTGTCGACGATGTCGGCCAGCGCATCGCGCGAGGGGAACTCGCGCCCGCCCGGCTCCTGCGAGCGCTTTTGCAGGCTGCGCCAGTCGCGGCGCACGGCGTGCAGCGACTGCACGATGGGTTCGATGTTGAAGACGGCCATGGGGAATGTGGGAAGCAGTGGTTCAGTCGTGGGATCGGCCGCAGGCAGTCAGTTCGTCAGTCCTGGACCCAGGGCAGGCCGTGGAAGCGCCAGCCATCGGCATGGCCGCGCTGTTGCTGGCCGTCGATCTCGCCCTCGAAGCCTTCGAGCACGTTGAAGACGCGGGTGAAGCCGGCCTTGGCCGCCGCCTCGGCCGCCAGGGCCGAGCGCTTGCCGCTGCGGCACAGCAGCAGCACGGTGGCTTCCTTGCCGCCATGGCTGGACAGGCGCGACTCCAGCTCGCGCACGAAGCGCGGGTTGCGCTGCAGCGCGGTACCCGTGGCCCATGGCACGTGCAGGCTGTCGGGCACCTGGCCGACGAACTTCAGCTCCTCGGCCGAGCGCACATCCACCAGCACGGCATCGCCGGCAGAGATGAGTTTCCACGCCACGGTGGGCGAAACGCCGCCTGCATAGGGCAGGCCAGAGGCCAGCGCTACCGAACGGGCGGATTCCAATTCCTGTGCAAGCACAGTGTCCTGGGTAGCGGATGAAGACATGGCAGGGGTCCTTGAGGTGAGGGGATTGCAGCCCTCGTAGGTGGGGCTGCTGTGCACATGGGTCCACTCTAGAACCCTTCCCATAAAACCCAAAAGAATAAAATTTGGTTTCTATAAAACCAAAACATCCTTGCAGTAGGTCAGGCTGTGTCTGCCGTCGCCAGGCCATGCAGGGCATGGCCAAAGGGCCGCAGGTCCAGGCGCTCCGGCAAGTCCAGCACCTGCTGGGCCAGGGCCTCGCCCACGGCGGCCGAGTGCTTGAAGCCATGGCCCGAGCAGGCCGATGCCACATGAACGCCTGGCCAGCCCGGCAATTGGTCGATGACGAAGCCGTGGTCGGGCGTGACGGTGTACAGGCAGGCCCGGGCATCGGTGCAGTGCGCGCCCGGGGCCTGAAAGCGCGGCAGCACATGGCGCTGCAGCATGGTGTCTTTTTCGGCATCGGCCACGGCCCGGTCCACGGTGTCGGGGGTGGTGGCCTTGAGGTACTGCGCGGTGGCGATCTTGAAGGCCGACGTGCCCGCTTCCGCGATGGGGAAACCATAGATCGAATCGTCCGGCCCCTCGCGGAAGGTCCAGATGAAGACCGGGAAGGCTCCGGGCTCGAACAATGGCGCGGCCGCCCCTGTGTCGAACCAGAACATCACCTGGCGGTACACCGCCAGCTTCGGCGCCCAGGCATGCTGCAGTTCCTGGCCCAGCAGGCCCGGCAGCCAGGGGCCGGCGGCCACCACCACCTGGCCCGCGCTGTAGCGGCCCTGGGTGGTCTCCACGCGCAGATGCTCGCCTTCGCGTGCCAGGCCGGTCACGCGCGTGCCGGTCTGCAGCGTGGCGCCATGCACCTGGGCCTGTTGCAGCTGGGCGCCGATGGCGGCCTCAGGCCGCACGAAGCCAGCATCGCGCTCCCAGTAGGCGAACTCGTGGTCGTTGAGCTGGAACTGCGGGTAGCGCCGGCGCAGGTCGGCATGGTCCAGCACCTCGTGGTCTATACCATGGCGGCGCGCGATGTCGATGGTGCTGTGCACGAAGTCGTGGCGGCGCCCCTGGTGCACGGGGGCGCCATCGCGCGGGCCGAGCACCAGGCCGTGGGTGCGGGTGTAGATCGATTGGCCCGTGGCAGCCTCCAGTTCGCGCCAGATCTCGTGCGAGCGTCGCACCAGGGGCACGTATTCGTCGCCCTCCCCCACCGCCAGGCGGGTGATACGGGTCTGCCCGTGCGAAGAGCCCAGGCTGTGCGGCGGCGCGTACTGGTCCAGCCCAAGCACCTTGGCACCGCGTCGGGCCAATTGGTAGAGGGTGGCGGAGCCTACGGCGCCAAGGCCGATGACGATGGTGTCGAAGAGGTCGTGGGGCATGAGCGAGAAGCCGGCTGGAAGACAGGGCGCCAGCTTAAAGGCCGGAATCCCTTCTTCCAAAGCCGCATTGCGCATGAACTCATGACGAATTCTCCGCCACCGCTCTCACTGCGGCCAGACCTTGCCCTTGTGCACGAAAGCGCCGGTGCTGGTCTTGTAGCCGAAGTGGACCTGCACGTTGAACGCGCGCAGCTCCGCTTCCGTGAAGTCCAGCAAAGGCGTGAACTTGAGGCTGGTGGCATTGTTCACCTGGCTGGCAAAGGCGATGCCCTCCAGGTCCGCGGGCACCTGGCTGGTCCATCCGCCCTTGGCCAGACGGAAGAACCAGCTGTCCACCGGGAACGAGGTCCCATTGGCCGGAATGAGCGCCGCCACCCAGGTGCTGAGTTTCGGGTTGGCAGCGACGTCGGAGGCGGCCTGCGCCAGCGTGATGTCGAGCCGCAGTGGCTGGCCGGCGGCGGACACCACTGAGGTAGACACGGTGGCCGGCACCGGCAGGGTCGTCGCATTGTCTGGCGGGGTGACCGTGCCCGTGCCGCCGCCAGCGCTCGGCGCATCCACCGGGTCGGGGTAGGCGCTGGTGGTCCAGACGATCTTGGCGTAGCCGGCCGCGTACCTGGGCATGTCCAGGTCGATGGCGCCCTGCACGTCGTACAGCGGGCTGCCGCTGAGCTGGCGCACATAGAGCCAGTTGCCGTCCTTGGTGCTGCCCCGGTTGGCATCGAGCTGGCCGCCCACGAAGCGCAGCGTGCCGCCGCCGTCGTGCACCACGAACTGCTCTGTGCGTTCGTTGACCAGCCGTGCAAACGAGGTGTCGATGCGCTCGCCGGTCTGGGCGTTCTGGTATTCGGCGCCGCTCAGGGCCGCCTCGCGCACGGGTGCCGAGCCATAGCGCAGCACGAAGGCCGATTGCGTGCGCTGCGGCGCATAGCCCGAGAACATGAACGAGCGCGTCCCTGCGGGGATGAAGATCTTGAATTCCTTGTACTGCAGTTGGTAGCCGGTGAACTCGGGCAGTGCCAGCGAGCCGCCGCCAGGAAAGGCACAGCCGCCCGTGGCATATCCGATGGCGCAGCCCGTGACACCTTGCGGCGCGTACTGCTGCTTGAAGCCGATGTGGGTATCGAACTTGTAGCTGTAGGAGCCCGCTGGCGGGGGCAAGGCGATCTTGAGGGCCGACTGGTGCAGCGAGACGAAATTGGCGGCCTGGGCCAGGGGCGCAGCCGCAGCCAGGAGAAGAACAGCGAGGTACCGCATGGAATGGATCCAGAAAAAAAGACAACGGACAAGGACAGGAAGAACAAAAAAGACACCGCAGAAGCGGCCTTGCGCAGGCCGCCGGGGCATGGCTCGGCCCCCATCCGTAGCGTATCTCGCGCCTGTCCAGGCGATGCCCCGATAAGCGGCACGGCATGGCCGCTCATCGCTAAACCGGAACGGCGCGCGCGTCCCGGTGCAGCAGGCCTGCCGCCATGTCGCCGATCTCCTCGCCCATGAACAGCATGGCGCGCCAGTGCGCGGGAATGCCCTCGATGCCGTAGAACGCGCCAGCCACCTGCCCGGTGATGGCGGCCGTGGTGTCGGCATCGTCGCCCAGGTTGGAGGCGGCCAGCACGGCGTGGGCAAACGAATCCGTGGTGGCAAAGCACCACAGCGCCGCCTCCAGCGAAGCAACGCAGTAGCCGCTGCCGCGGACCTGCTCGCGCGGCTTGCCGTGGTAGCTGCCTGCGGCGATGGCCTGCACCGCAGGACAGGCAAGACCTGCCTGCCGTACGGCCAACACCTCCAGTCGGGCGGCTTGGCCCCGCGCCGGATCGCCTTGCAGGGCATGGGCGATCACCTCGGCCAGCACACTGCAGCACTCCACCGCCTCCGCCGCGCCGTGCGTGGTCTGCGAGCTCAGGCGCGCCTGGCGCAGCATGGCCGCCATGTCGGGAAAGTAGCGCAGCACCACGGGCGCCAGCCGCATCAGCGAGCCGTTGCCGGCGGTCTGCGGATCGGTGGAACCAGCCATGGGCTCGCCATCGGCCAGAAAGCGCGAGAGCGCGCCGCGCACGGTGATGCCGATGTCGAAGCAGGTGCCCGTGGGGCTGGGGTAGCCCCAGCGCCACCAGTTGGCGTAGCGGCGCATCTGGTCCTCGGCATCGAAGCCACCGCGGTGCAGCAGGCTCTGCGCCAGGCATATGGCCATGGAGGTGTCGTCCGTCCACTGCCCGGGCGCCAGGCGGAACGGGCCGCCGCCCACCATATCGGCCAGCGGTGCAAAGCTGCCGCGCGGGCTGAACTCCACCGTGGTGCCCACGGCATCGCCGCAGGCCAGGCCCACCAGGCAGCCCCGATAGCGGCTTTCGAGAATTTCCACGGCATGGGGAGATAGTGCGGTCATGCGGCCTCCGATTACTTAGTTTAATTGATGAACTTATGATAGTTTCATTAAAATACTAAGTCAACAATCTTCAGCCACGGAAACACGCCATGCCCACGCCCTCCTCTGCCGAGCCCTCCTTCCCCACCGTGATCTGCACGGTGGACGTGGTGCTGATGACGCTCAAGGACGATGCCCTGCACGTGGTGCTGCTCACGCGCAGGAACGCCCCGTTCGCGGGTGCGCCGGCCCTGCCCGGCGGCTACATCCACGCGCAGGAGGACCGCACGGCGTGGGATGCGGCCGCGCGCGTGCTGCGCGACAAGACCGGCATCGTGAGCCCGTACCTGGAGCAGCTGGCCACCTACTCGGGCGCCGACCGCGACCCGCGGGGCTGGTCGGCCTCCATCGTCTACTACGCGCTGATCTCCGAGGAGTTGCTGCCCCGGGGGCGCGAGGGGCTGCAACTGGCACCGGTGGCCGCGCTGCCCGCCCTGCCCTTCGACCACGGCGAGATCGTGGCGCTGGCGGTGGAGCGCGTGCGCTCCAAGAGCCAGTACTCGTCGCTGCCGGTCTACCTGTGCGGCGAGCGCATGACCCTGCCGCGCCTGCAGGCGGTGTACGAGGCGGTGCTGGGCGAGCCCATCAACAAGGTGAGTTTTCGGCGCAAGATCGACGAGCTGGGCATGCTCGAACCCATCGAGGGCGAGCTCACGAGCGGGGCCGCGCACCGGCCTGCGCAGATGTACCGCTTGCGCGAGAGCTATCGGCGTGCGCTGTCGGTGGTGCAGCGCGGCATCAACTCCTGAATCAGGCGTGCAGCCACCGCGCGTGCAGCCAGCGCGCGCAGTGGTCGAGCAGGTAGCCGAGGGCACCGATCAGCACGATGGCGGCCATGAGCTCCGAGTACGCCAGGCGGTCGCGGGTGTCCAGGATGAAATAGCCCAGGCCGGCGGAGACGCCCAGCATCTCGGCGGGCACGAGCACGATCCACAGGATGCCGATGGCGGTGCGCACCCCGGTCAGGATGTGCGCGGTGATGCCCGGCAGAATGACGCGCAGCACCGTTTCGCGCCGGGTGGCGCAGACGCTGCGGGCCAACAGCAGCCAGTGCGCATCGAGCTGGGCCACGCCTGCCGAGGTGTTCAGCAAAATCGGCCACACGGCGGCAAAGGCGAGCAGGAAGTACACCGGCGCATCGCCCACGCCCAGCACCATGACGGCGATGGGCATCCACGACAGCGGCGAGATCATGCGCAGGAACTGGAACACCGGCGTGGTGGCCTGCGCGAACAGCCGCCATACCCCGGTGAGGATGCCCAGGGGCACGCCCACCGCCACGGCCAGCAGCAGGCCCACGGCCACGCGCTTGAGGCTCAGCCATGCGTGGTGCCAGATGTCGGCGCCGGCCACCAGGTGCCACAGCGCCTCCAGCGAGGGCAGCGGCGCGAAGGCGGCGGCGATGGGGGTGCGCCGGGTCAGCAGCAGGCTGCCCGCCCACCACAGCACCGCGACCAGCGCGACGCCGGCCAGGGGCAGCACGAACCTGCGCAGGCGGGTCTCCACGGCGCTCAGGCGATGAGGGTTTCGCGCCGCGTGTAGTCGGACGGCACGCCGAACACGCCGGGCCCGCCCACGCTGTCGATGGCCTTGCGCACGAAGCGCGTGTCCACCAGGTCCTGTGCGACGAACGTCGGGTCGAGCCTGTCAAGGAAGCCGGTGTCGCCCTCTACCTTGGTGGCCTTGATGGAGCGCACCAGCTGCTCGGTGTACGAGGCGTAGGGGTACGGCTGGAAGTCGATGCGCCGCTGATGCCAGCCCTTGTTGCGCACGATGCCCTTGGCCTCATAGTCGGCATAGTCGGTGGCGGCCAGCACCTTGGCCAGCGTGCGCGCCGGGTGCGGCGTGTAGCGGCGCTCGCCCGTGCTGGACAGCAGCGATGCGGTCTCCAGCCGGTTGTCGCGCGTCCACAGCTGCCCTTGCACGATGGCGTTGGTGACGCGCTGCGACCACTCGGGCCGCTCGGCCAGGTCACGCTCGGCCAGGAAGGTGACGCAGCAGGCGTGGTCCTTCCACACATCACCCGAAAAGCGCAGGATCTTGCCCACGCCGGCCAGTTCGGCTGCGGCGTTGAAGGGCTCGGCCACGATGAAGCCGGCAATGGCCCTGGAGGCCAGGGCCGAGACCATTTCCGCCGGCGCCAGCACGACCAGGTTCACCTCCCTGGGGCCGATGGCGGCTTCGCGCGGACGCGTCACGGCCGAAAGCCCTTCCTTGCGCAGCACGTCCTGCAGCAGGATGTTGTGCACCGAGTACCAGAACGGCACCGCCACCGTCTTGCCGCCCAGCTCGGCGATGCTGTTCACCTCTGGCAGCACCGTGAGGGCAGAGCCATTGATGTGGTTCCAGGCCACGATCTTGGCCGGGAACCTGGAGCCGTAGCGCACCCACAGCGTGGCGGGCGTAAGCAGGTGGATGACATTGACCTGGCCCGCGACGAAGGCCTCGACGATCTGCGCCCAGGAGCGGAACAGCCGGGGCGCCTCGGTCTTGAGCCCTTGTTTCTCGAACAGGCCACGGCCGTGGGCCACCAGCAGCGGCGTGGCGTCGGTGATGGGCAGGTAGCCGATCTTCACGGGCTGGTCGTCGCCCTTGAAAGCCTGGGCGCGCGCCTCGTTGGCGAACAGCAGCGGCGCGGCGATGCCGCCGGTGGCCAGGGCGCCCAGGCGCAGCATGTCGCGGCGCGTCAGGCCACAGTCGCAGTGGCTCGATGCGCAGATGTGCGGGGCTACGGGCGGGCGCGCGGTGGTGCTCTCGGTCATGGTGATCGGCTCTTTCAAGGGTGGTTCATTCGGTCAGGGTGATGGGGTGGCGCCGGCATGCCGGGCAGCGTGCAGAGCACCCAGGATCTGCAGCCGCAGGGCGCCGGCCTCGGGCGAATCGGCCCTGCGCGGCCGGGCGGTGTCGACCCGCCATTCGCGCACGATGCGGCCGGGCCGCCCGCCCATGAGCACGATGCGGTCGCCCACGAGCAGGGCTTCATCGATGTCGTGTGTGACCAGCAGCGCGGCGGTCTGCCAGCGGTGCACCAGGTCCACCAGCAGTTGCTGCATCTCGGCCCGGGTGATCGCGTCCAGCGCGGAGAAAGGCTCGTCGGCCAGCAGCAGCACAGGCTCGCGCACCAGGGCGCGGGCCAGCGCCACGCGCTGCGCCATGCCGCCCGACAGCTGCGCCGGGAACAGCCGGCCCTGGCCCTGCAGTCCGACGGCGGCCAGCGCCTCGTCCACCCGCTGGCGCAGGGCGCCGCGCGTGAGGGTGGGCTGGTGCGTGAAGTCCAGGCCAAAGCCCACGTTGCGCTCGGCGTTGAGCCAGGGCAGCAGGGCCGGCTGCTGGAAGACCAGCGCCGCACGCGGGTGCGGGCGCAGATGCGGCGCGCCCATGAAGTGCAGCTGGCCGGTGGTGTGGGCCGCGTCCGCAGGCGCCTCGAGCCGGGCCAGCACGCGCAGCAGGGTCGACTTGCCGCAGCCGCTGCCGCCCAGCAGGCAGACGATTTCGCGCTGCCCGACAGACAGAGACACATCGGAAAACACCGCTTCGCCCGGGTCCTGCGCATAGCGAAAGCCCAGGCCCCGGGCCTGCACCACGGGCGTGTCCACGGCGGTGGCAGTGGTACCGGTCACGCCGCGTTGGCCGCAAGGGCCTGGGGTAGCGCAGCCGGGGTGGCTGCGGCATCGGCCTGTTGCTGCGCCCGCCGCGCCAGCTCGCCGCGCAACTGCATGACGCTGGGCGTGACGATGGGGATGAAGGCCGCCTCGCGCCAGTGGCGCGCGAAGCTCAGCGCCTGGTCGCGGTGGTAGGCCCGCCCGCCGCTGGCCTGCAGCTCGAGCTGAACGGCCTGCTGCACGGTGTCGGCCAGGTCCAGCCGCAGCTGGAACAGCAGCGCCGGCTGCTCCAGAAAGCGCCCGCTGGCCAGGCCCTCGCGCAGCGCGGCCACGCTGGCATCCAGGCGAGCGCGCTGGGTCTGCAGGGGTTCGTCGAGCACGCTGCGCCCTCCACGGCCACCGCCGGCCGCCTTGGCGGCCGTGGCCAGCGCGGCGCGCGCCAGGCCGATGGACAGCCCGCACTGCAAGCCCAGGAAGGCCGGGCGCACGCGCGGCAGGAAGGCGTTGGCATTGTCGTGCAGCAGATCGTCGGGCGAGACCTCCACCGCCGTGATGGTCAGCGACGCCGTGTTGCTGCCGCGCAGGGCGATCAGGTCCAGGTCGGCGCTGCGCACCAGGCCTGCCCGGCCCGAGGGCAGCGCCATGACCAAGGGCGGCGCATCGCTGCGGGCCACCACTGCCGCGGCCACGAAGCCTTCGGGCCGCAGGTTGGTGCACCAGGGCACACTGCCATCGAGCCACCAGCCTCCGGCCCGGGCCGTCGCCTGGATGCCCAGCGACTCGATGCCACCCAGGTACTTCATGGCGTTGGACAGGCCGGTGGCGCCTGCGTGCTCGCCCGCGATGAGCACCGGCAGCCAGCGCTGGCGCAGCGCCGCATTGGGCGACTGCAGCAGGTACTCGATGAACGCGCGGTGGCCCCAGAAGGCGAAGGCGGCCGTCAGCGAGTGGCCGGCCACCTGTGCGATCGACTCGACCGCATCCCACAGCGACCCGCCCTGGCCATCGACCGCGAACGCCCCGGCCCTGGCCAGGCGTGGCACGACCTCGGCCGCCAGGGTGCTGTCCTCGTCCAGGGCCTGCGCGCTCTCGGCAAACCAGGCGCTGTGCGACTCATGCAGCATGGGGGGCCGCCTGTGCGCTGGGGGTCTTCAGATTGCCGGGCAGGTAAGGCTGCAGCTCGGGGTTGACGGGGCTTTGCGCCAGGCTGTTGGCGAAGTTGCACAGGGTGGCCAGGCTGATGCCCAGCACCACCTCCAGCGCCTGCTGCTGGGTGAAGCCGCCCGCGCCCAGGAAGGCGGCGAGCGCGGCGTCCGGCACCGCCCCGCGCTGGGCGATCACGGCTTCGGCGAACACGCGCACGGCATCAAGCCGGGCGTCGCCGGTGGCCTGGCCGGCCTGGAGGGCCTGCGCCTGCTCCAGCGCAAGCCCCGCCTGCTTGAGCGCCACCGCCGTGTGCCCGGCCACGCAGAAGTCGCAGCCGTGAATGCGCGCCGCGGTGATCTGCACCACCTCGCGCTCGGCCAGCGTGAGCGTGCCGCGCGCATTGAGCTTGGCGACGCTGAGGTAGGTCTCCAGCGCCTCGGGCGAGTTGGCCAGGATGCCGATGAGGTTGGGCAGGAAGCCATTGTTGGCCAGGGCCCGTGCCACGAAGGGACGGCTGCCTTCGGGGGCGGAGGCTTCGGTGTGCAATGTGAGGCGGGTGGGCATGGCGGCGGGGTGTTTGCAGGGGTGGCGTGAAGGGGAGCGGAACGCGATGGAAGTCGAGGCTGGATTGTTGGCGTGCGGCGCCGCGCACTCAATGACCGAAGATCGCGGCTTTATGCCTGTTCGTGCGCGCCGGTGGCGGCCGTTGCGGCGGCTGCGCGCCGTGGGTCGCGCGAACGCGCGCGCTGCCAGGCACCCGGCTGTTCGCCGATCACCCGCTTGAAGGCGCGCGAGAACGCGGCATACGACTCGTAGCCCACCGCCTCGGCCGCGCGGCCGATGGATTCGCCCTGCTCGAGCTGGCGCGCAGCCACCTGCATCCGGAGCAGCAACAGGAATTGCAGCGGCGAGCGCCCGCAGGCCTCGCCGAACTGGCGAAAGAACGCGGCCCGCGAAAGGTGCACACGGCGCGCCATGTCATCCACCGACCAGGGGTGCGCGGGGGCCTGCAGCATGTCGGCCACCAGCGCGGCAAAGCCCGGCCGGCGCAGCAGCAGCCACAGGCCGCGTGCGCCGGGATCGCTCTGCGCCACGTGCCGAAACGCGTAGAAGAACAGCAGGCCGGTGAGCCGGTCCATCACGGCCGAGGGCTCGGTGCCGGTACGGCGCGCTTCCAGCAGCATCAGGTCGAACAGCGAAGCGGCGGCGGCCATGGAGGCGTCCGAGCCGCGCAGCACCAGCGACTCGGGCACCACATCGGCCACCAGTGCGCGCAGCGGCCCCTCGAACGAGAAGAAGCCGCAGGCGAGCGCCGTGGACCCCAGGGTCGGGCGTGCGGCCAGCGCCTGCATGGCCATCGGCCTGCACTCGATGCCGGGGTCGGAATACGGCGAGAGGAAATGCGGCACGTCGCGCATCAGGAACACGCCGTCGCGCGGCACCAGCGCCACCGATGCGCGCCCGGGCATGTGCAGCCAGCAGCGGCCCTCAAGGATCAGGTGGAAGCTGGCCTGCGCATGCCCCGCGGTGGAGGCCTTCCAGCGCCCGCAGTACTGCCCCACATGGAACAGCTGTGCGCCCCAGTCCAGGCCGTCGAGCAACCAGCCCACCACGCGGTCCAACTGCTGGGAGTCGGCGTCGCCCGTGCCCTCGCCCTCTGGGGCGTGCGCGCCGATGGATGCTTGTTGTCGTCGTTGAACCGTGGCCATGGGCCGAGTCTGCTGCCCGGCGGCCTGCGCAGCAACGAACGAATCCTTCTGAACTTATGAGAAAGCTGGCCTTGGCGCAGGGGGTGCCCTACTCCAGCGGCGTGCCGGTGGCGCGCACGGCCTTTTCCACCGCCTCGCGCTGCAGCGTGGGCGCAAAGGTCTCGATGAAGCTGTAGGCATAGCCGCGCAGCCAGGTGCCCTTGCGCACGGCCAGGCGGGTGGTGTTGACCTCGAACAGGTGGCGTGCGTCGAGCGCACGCAGCTGGCGGTCGCGCTCGGGGTCGACGGCGATGGAGGCGACGATGCCCACGCCCATGCCCAGCTCCACATAGGTCTTGATCACGTCGGCGTCCATGGCCGAGAGCACGACGTCGGGGCGCAGGCCCTCGCGCGCGAAGGCCTCGTCGATGTGGGCACGGCCGGTGTAGCCCAGCTCGTAGGTGATGATGGGGTACTCGGTGAGCTGCTGCAGCGTGACCGGCTCGGTCAGCGCCAGCAAGGGGTGCTCGGGCGGCACGACGATGCTGTGCGTCCAGCGGTAGCACGGCAGGGTGACCAGGGCCTCGTAGTGGGCCAGCGCCTCGGTGGCCACGCCGATGTCGGCCTCGCCGCTGAGCAGCATCTCGGCCACCTGCTTGGGCGAGCCCTGGTGCAGGTGCAGCGAGACCTGCGGGAACATGGCGCGGAAGTCGCGCACCACTTGGGGCAGCGCATAGCGTGCCTGGGAGTGCGTGGCGGCAATGGCCAGCCGGCCTTCGTGGCTGGCGCTGTAGTCCTGCCCGGCGCGGCGCAGGTTGTCGGCGTCGTGCAGCAGGCGCTCCACGATGGGCAGCACGGCCGCGCCCGGCGGTGTGAGGCCGGTGAGGCGCTTGCCGGCGCGCACGAAGATCTCGATGCCCAGCTCCTCCTCCAGCTCGCGGATCTGGCGGCTCACGCCCGGCTGCGAGGTGTAGAGGATGTTGGCCACCTCGGTCAGGTTGAAGCCGCTGCGCACGGTCTCGCGCACGGAGCGCAGTTGCTGGAAGTTCATGGTGTGTCTCGCAAGCTCGTCAATGAAAAAGGGCGGCCTGCCGCCGCCCTTTCGTGTGCCGGGCTCAGAAGCCTGGCAGCACCGAGCCCTTGAACTCGGTCTGGATGAACTTGCGCACTTCTTCCGAGTGGTAGATCTTGACCAGCTGGTTCACCCAGGGCTTGCCCTTGTCGGCTTCGCGCACCACCAGCACGTTGACGTACGGGCTCTTGGCGTTTTCCTGCGTGATGGCGTCTTTGCCGGGGTTCAGGCCCGCCGACAGCGCGAAGTTGGTGTTGATGGCCGAGGCATCGAGATCGTCGAGCGAACGGGGCAGTTGGGCGGCGTCGAGCTCCACGAACTTGAGCTTCTTGGGGTTGCTCACCACGTCCAGCGGCGTGGCCTTGAGGCCGGCGCCGTCGCGCAGCTTGATCAGGCCCTTGTCCTGCAGCACCAGCAGCACACGGCCGCCGTTGGTGGGGTCGTTGGGAATGCCGAACTTGGCGCCTTCCTTCAGGTCTTCGAGCTTCTTGACCTTCTTGGAATACAGGCCGATGGGGAAGTTGACTGTCTGGGCCACCGACACCAGCTTGTAGCCGCGGTCCTTGACCTGGTTGTCCAGGTAGGGCTGGTGCTGGTAGCTGTTGGCGTCCAGGTCGCCTGCGGCCAGGGCGGCGTTGGGCTGCACATAGTCGCTGAACTCGACGACCTGGATCTTGAGGCCTTCCTTGTCGGCAATCTTCTTGACCACTTCGAAGATCTGCGCGTGCGGGCCGCCCGTCACGCCGATCTTCAGGGGCTTGTCCTGCGCCATGGCGCCCGTGGCGAAACCGGCGGCCAGGGCCAGGGCGAGAGCGGATTGCAGGAGGGAGCGCTTGTTCACGGAAACACCTTTCGTTATGAGATGTTTCAACTATAGGGTTTGCCCTTTAAAACGCAAAAGAATAACTTTTAATTACCTTAGATCCATTAGATATAAAGCCGTCAATCTGGCGTCAACCCCGCAGCGCCACGTTGTTGAGCTTGTCCAGGCGCTCGGGCCAGGTGCCCTCAGTGGCCGATTGCTGCAGGATGCGCGTCCACGCCACCCAGGCATCCCACTGCACGCGCTTGTCCCACGAGTTGCCCCAGGCGCTGAACTGCTGCAGCGCGCTGGCCGCGGCGGCAGCGGAATCCGCATTGCGCCCGGCCGACAGGTAGAGCTGGGCCAGCACCATCTGCGGCTCGCCTACCCAGGGGTTGTGGCGCACCGCGCTTTCCAGCACGGCGGTGGCCACGTCCAGGTCGGCCAAGGGCTGGTCCTGCTGGATCACCGACCAGTACAGGGAGGTGGCCGCGGCCTCGTCGGTGGCCGACAACTCGGCCGTGCAGCCGTTGAAGACGGGCGGCATGGGCAGCAGGCCCTTCAGGCCCGGGTGCTGCAGCGCCCGGCCCAGCGCATTGATCTGGCTGACCATGCGGCCGCTGGGACGCATGGGGCCGGGCCAGAGCGAGGCCGCCCAGTGCACGGCCTGCGGGCGCTGCTGCACGGTGGGGAAACGCGAATAGATGTCGTCCTGCCAGCTGAACCACTGTTCGATGGTGTCGGCCATGCTGACGATGGTGAAGGCCGCCACCTCGTAGGGCGTGAGCGTGTGGGGCTTGCCGTCCTTCTCCAGAACCAGGCTGCCATCGGATTCGAGTGCGCCGGCCAGCACGCGATGCACGAACTGCGTGCGCGACTGGGTGCAGAACAGGTAGACCAGGTGCTCGGCCGATTCGCCCGCGATCTCGCGCACGCGGGCGCGTTCCCTGGCGGGGTCGAACTTCACCAGGTCCACGAAGGCATTGCCGTAGACGCTGTGCAGCAGGCCCAAGAGGCGCACGTCGCGCGGCTGCTGCCACATGGCCAGCGAGCGTGCCACGCCCGCCAAGTGGTGGCGGAAGGTGCCGGCCTTGTGCCAGTCCTGCCCCACATTGCGCGCCAGCACCACAGGCAGCACGGGGGCCAGGTCGGCGTCGCGCGCAAGCCATTCCTCGTCGAGCAGGGGCAAGGCGCGGGCCAGCAGGCCGGCATCGAGCGGTTGCAGTGGCAGCAGCGTCGTCGTCACGGTGTCTCCTTATGGGTATGTCTTGTCCCAAGTATCGCCGCGAAGGCATGTTCGCACATCAATCCAACATACTGGATTAAAAATCCATTAAACTGGAACCATGGACATCCACACCCGCATTGCCCAAAGATTGCGCGAACTGCGCGACGCTCGCGGCTACTCCCTGGAGGCTTTGGCCGAGCGCAGCGGCGTGAGCCGCTCCAACATCTCGCTGATCGAGCGCGGCCAGAGCAGCCCCACAGCTGCGGTGCTCGACAAGCTGGCCGTCGGCCTGGGCGTGGCGCTGGCCTCGTTCTTCGATGATGGCACCCCGGCCACCGAGCCGCCCTCGCCCTTCATCCGCGCGGGCGACCAGCCCCTGTGGCGGGACCCGGCCTCGGGCTATGTGCGGCGCCGGCTGTCGCCGCCCTCCCCCTCGCCGCTGCAGCTGGTGGAGGTGGTCTTCCCCGCAGGCCAGCGCGTGGCACTGGATTCGGCCGTACACGACGCCGACATCCACCAGCAGGTCTGGCTGATCGAGGGTGCCATGGACCTCACGGTGGGCGAGGCTACCTGGCACTTGCAGGCCGGCGACTGCCTGGCCATGCGGCTGTCGCAGCCCATCGTGTTCCACAACCCCACCCAGCAGGACGCGCGCTACCTGGTGGCGCTGGCCACCCTGCCCTTCCAACCCACCCGGAGAACGCCATGAACGCCGTCACCACCGACACAACCATCACCGTGCGCCGCCTGGGCGCCAACGAGGCCGCCGCCAGTGCCGAGGCCCTGGCCGAGGTGCTGATCGACTGCGTGCATGGCGGTGCATCGGTGAGCTTCATGGCGCCCTTGCCGCACGACAAGGCCCTGGCCTTCTGGCGCGGCGTGGCCGAGGGCGTGGCGCGCAACGAGCGCGTGCTGCTGGTGGCCGAGAGCGCTGGCGATGGCATCGTGGGCACGGTGCAGCTCATCACCGCCATGCCCGACAACCAGCCCCACCGCGCCGACGTGGCCAAGATGCTGGTGCACCGCAAGGCACGCCGCCAGGGCGTGGCGCAGCGCCTGATGGCCGCGCTGGACGATGCGGCGCGCAGCGAAGGCAAGAGCGTGCTGGTGCTGGACACGGTGACCGGCGGCGACGCCGAGCGCCTGTACGAGCGCGCGGGCTGGCAGCGCGTGGGGACCGTGCCGCGCTATGCGCTGATGCCCGACGGGGCGTTCTGCGGCACTACTTTTTTCTACAAGCACCTCTGAGGTCAACGGGCTGACAAGGCCTGCAGCGCATCGAGCACCGCACGCGTGGCCGCGCCGCGCGCCTGGTCCGTGCGGCAGGCCAGGCCCAGCTCGCGCAGCAGCGGCGGATGCAGCGGGTGCACCTGCAGGCCGGCGTTGTCGGGGTCGTCACGGCGTACCTCGGGCTGCTCCAGCGGCAGCAGGGCCGCGCCCTGCCCGGCCGCAACCAGGCTGCGCAGTGCCAGGGGGTGGTTGAGCTCCATGCGCGGGCGCCCGTGCAGCCCGGCCTGGGCGAACCAGGCGGCGATCAGGCGGTGCATCTGCGTGGCGGGGCCGAACGACATCCAGGGGTGTTCTGCCAGCCACTCGGCCGTGATACGCCGGGGCGCCTTCCAGCCCGGCGGCAGCAGCGCCACCATGGGGTCGCTGCGCCAGTGCTGCACCTGCACCTGCCCGGTGGCGGCCTGCGGCAGGGCGACGATGGCCAGGTCCAGCGTGCCCGCCGCGAGGCGCGCCATGGCCTCGGCAGAGCCGAGCACATCGAGCCGCACGTCCACACCCGGGCTCTGGTGCGCCAGCATGTCCACCAGGCGCGGCAGCAGGTGCGGGCTGACGCCGGCCGTGGTGCCCAGGCGCACCAGGCCTTCCAGGCCCCGGGCGCGGCGGCGCACCTGCTCCACCACCTCGTCGGCGCCAGCGAGCAGGCGGCGGCCACCTGCCACCAGGGCCTCGCCCGCGGGCGTCAGGCTGGCCTGCCTGCGGCCGCGCACCACCAGCTGGGCGCCGAGGCGCGATTCGAGCTCGCTGATGTGCAGGCTTACCGTGGGCGGCGCCAGGTGCAGCGCCTGTGCGGCGGCGGCCAGGGTGCCCAGGTCGGCAATGGCCACCAGGGTCTGCACTTGGTCGAGGTTAAGGTTACGCATCAGAAATCCTGAATCTAGCAGTCATTGAATTCAACTTTACAGATGTCTGAGCCGGCAAGACCATCCCCGGATGCTGAGCAATGACGTTTTTTTCATCGTGCTGCTGTCCGCCGTGCTCAACGCAGGCTGGAACAGCGCCATCAAAATCGGCGGCGACTGCACCACCGCCATGGCCCTCACCACCCTGGTCGGCAGCGCGCTGTCGCTGCTGGCCCTGCCCTGGGTGGAACTGCCGCCCATGGCCCCGGCCTGGGGGCTGCTGGCGCTGTCCATCGCCATCCACACGGCTTACCACTTTGCGCTGCCGCTGGCCTACAACCATGGCGATCTGGGGCAGGTCTACCCCATCGCGCGCGGCTCGGCGCCCGTGATGGTGATGGCGGGTGGTGCACTGCTCGCCGGTGAATGGCCAGGTGCCGGCAGCCTGCTGGGGGTGTTGTG
Source organism: Acidovorax sp. GW458-11-26-14-TSB4 (assembly GCF_059423865.1). Lineage (NCBI taxonomy): Bacteria > Pseudomonadati > Pseudomonadota > Betaproteobacteria > Burkholderiales > Comamonadaceae > Acidovorax > Acidovorax sp. GW458-11-26-14-TSB4. The sequence goes on along the minus strand of NZ_JBWKYR010000008.1, from coordinate 10,514 downwards.
CCTGTGTGCCGGTGTGCTGTCGCTGGCGCTGCTCAAGAAGGCCGGCCCGAAAGCCCACCACCGCAAGGCCGTGGGCTATGCGCTGCTGACCGGCACATTGATCGCTGCCTACACCGTGGTGGACGCACTCGGCGCCCGGCAGTCCGGTGCCGCCATCGGCTTCGCGGTGCTCGTCACGCTGGGCGATGGCATGGCCACGGCGCTCATCGTGCTGTGGTGGAAGGGGCCGCGCGCCTTTGCCGTGGACCGCCGCGCGCTGCAGCTGTGTGCAGCCGCGGGCGCCATGCAGATGGGCGCCTACTGGACCGCCGTGTGGGCCCTGGCGCGTGCGCCCATGGGGCAGGTGTCGGCCCTGCGCGAAACCAGTGTGCTGCTGGTGGCGCTGGTCTCGGCCTGGGTGCTCAAGGAGCGCGTCGGGCCGGGGCGCATCGTGGCGGCCGTGCTCGTGTTCGCGGGCATTGCGGGCATCCGGCTGGGGGCGTGATGTCGCATGCAGTTGGTATAAGGAGGAATGCCTTTCGATACGCCTTCCAGCCTGCACACCCCCGCCCATCCCGATACCGTTCGCGCCCTTGAAGAACGCGCCTTCAATGCCTGGCCCGCGCGCCAGAGTGTGCTGCAGGGCGGCTGGGTGTTCCGCCTGTCGGGCGGCTTCACCAAGCGCGCCAATTCGGTGAATGCCATCGAGGCAGGTGCGTCGTTCAGTGGCGTGCGCGCCGCAGCCGAGGTACTGTATGCGCGGCACGGGCTGCCGCCGGTGTTCCGCATGTCACCCCTGGCGCCTGCGCAAGCCGACCAGGAACTGGCTGACGCCGGCTACACGCACTTCGACCCTTCCCTGGTGATGGCCAGCGCCGGACTGGACGCGGCGCGGGCCCATGCCGGCGTGCAGATCGATGCGACGCCTTCGGCCACCTGGCTCGATGGCTTTGCCGCGGCCAATGGGGTGCGTGCGCAGTACCACGCCATGCACCACGGCATGGTGCATGCCATCGCCCTGCCCTGTGCGTTTGCCAGCCTGCGCGATGGCGCGGGCCAGACCATCGGATTCGGGCTGGCGGTGCTGGAGCGTGGTTCCATCGGGCTGTATGACATCGTGGTCGAGCCTGCCTTCCGTGGACAGGGGCATGGGCGAGCGTTGGTGGGTGCGCTGCTGCAGTGGGGGCGGGATGCGGGGGCTGTGTCGGCTTATCTGCAGGTGCGGGCGGTCAATGAGGTGGCTCGGCGTTTGTATGCGGGGTTGGGGTTTACCGAGGTGTATGGGTACCACTATCGCATTCCGCCGTTGAAAAGCTGATGGTGATGGTCGCTGTGTGCTTTGGTTGAAGGCCGGGTCAGGTCTCGGTCCCGCGGCCTTGGTTGCTGCGTGCCTTTGCCAAGTGCGGGAGCCGGGTCTCGGCCCGGCGGCCGAGGTACCTTTCTTTGCGTCGCCAAAGAAACGTACCCCAAAGAAAGGCGACCCCGCTGCCCGTGTCCCCCTCGCCGCAGGCGAGGGGGCAGCCTGCGATGCTCGGTCCTGGGGTGTGCCGCAGAACTCGCTACGTTCTTCGAACTCCGCTCAGACAGCTGCGGCAAGCTTGACAACGATGCGCGTGTCCTTCGGCACGCGCTCACCCCAGGCCCTGCGCTTCTCGGCACGGTCAGAAGGGGTGGATACCAACACGGGCCATTGCTTCGCTCGGCCGTGTGGTCCTTCGCTGCGCTCGGCTCGCCAGGGTGGCTGTGCCGCCCGTCGGCAGCGCGCAGCGCGTAACCGACACCCGGCGCCGCTGCGCAAGCAGCAGCCGTGTGGTACCCGCTCCCCACCCCTTCTGGCTGCGCCGAGAAGCGCAGGGCCTGGGGTGGGCGTGTGTGCCGAAGGACACACACGCTTCGTGATCTGGCTCGTCGCGGATGTTTGAGCGGAGTTCGAAGAACGTAGCGAGTTCCGCGACGCCACCCCAGGACCGAGCATCGCAGGTTGCCCGTAGCGAAGCGAAGGGACGCAGACAGCGGGGCGCTGTTTCTTTGCCTACTTTCTTTTTGCGCAAAAAGAAAGTAGGTGCGCCGCCGGGCGCACATCCCGGCTCCCGCCCTCAATCAAGGCATGCGGCAACCACCACAGAGACTAGCGATGGCTCAGCCTACGCACAGCCCAATCCCCCAAACTCTGCACCGCCTGCACAAAAAAGATCAACACCAGAACCACCGCCAGCATGATCTCCGGCAAGAACCGCTGGTACCCATACCGGATCCCCAGATCCCCCAACCCACCACCACCAATGGCCCCCGCCATGGCAGAGTAGCCGGTCAGGCTGACAAAGGTAATGGTCAGCCCAGCAACGATACCAGGCAAGGCCTCAGGCAACAGCACCTTCCAGACAATCTGGCTGGTGGTCGCGCCCATGGCCTGGGCGGCTTCGACCAGCCCATGGTCCACCTCGCGCAACGCAGCCTCCACCAGCCGCGCAACAAAAGGAGCAGCAGCAATGGTCAGCGGCACCACGGCCGCAGCCGTTCCGATGGAAGAGCCCGTGATGAAGCGCGTGAACGGAATGATCGCCACCAGCAGGATGATGAAGGGCGTGGAGCGCACCGCATTCACCAGCCAGCCAACGAGCTTGTTGACCGGCCCGTTCTGCAGCACGCCGCCGTGGTCGGTGAGGCGCAGGAACACGCCCAGCGGCACGCCGATGAGGCCGCCGACGATGCCCGAGATGCCCACCATGATGAGCGTCTCCCACAGGGACGAGGCAAAGAGTTCCAGCATGGCCGGAGTGAAATGGTCGAACATGGTCTTTGCTCCCTCAGGTCTCGATCGTGACTTCTTCGACGGCCACGCCGCCGGCGCGCAGGTGTTCCACTGCACCGCGCAGGCGCGCGGGCTCGCCGCTGGCATACACGGCGAGCGAACCGAAGGTCTCGTCCTGGATCTCGTCGACCTGGCCGTGCAGGATGCTCATGTCCACGCCGAACTCGCGGATCAGCTGAGACAAGATGGGCTGGTAGGCGCTGTCGCCCGAGTACGACAGGCGAAGCAGGCGGCCTGCGTTGCCGGGCGCCGTGGTGGCCAGTTGGCTGGTGAGCTTGCGCACGTGGTCGAGCACGCTGGCGGGCAGCTCCTGCGGCAATATCTCATCGATCAGGCTCTTGGTGATGGCCTGCTGGGGCCGGGTGAACACCTCCAGCACGCGGCCCTGCTCCACGATGCGGCCGGCCTCGATCACGGCCACCCGGTCGGCGATCTGCTTGATGACCTGCATCTGGTGGGTGATGAGCACCACCGTGAGGCCCAGCTCGCGGTTCACCTGGCGAAGCAGGTCGAGGATGGAGCGCGTGGTCTCGGGGTCCAGCGCCGAGGTGGCTTCGTCCGACAACAGCACCTTGGGGCGGCTGGCCAGCGCGCGCGCAATGCCTACGCGCTGCTTTTGCCCGCCGCTGATCTGCGCCGGGTAGCGCTTGGCCAGGGCCGACAGGCCCACCAGTTCCAAGAGCGGGTTCACGCGCTCGCGGATGGCGGCCTTGTCCATGCCCGCCAGCTCCAGCGGCAACGCGGCGTTGTCGAACACCGTGCGCGAGGACAGCAGATTGAAGTGCTGGAACACCATGCCGATGTCGCGCCGCGCCTCGCGCAGTTGCGCGTCGTCGAGCTTGGCCAAGTCACGGCCATTGACGATGACCTCGCCCTTCGTGGGCCGGTTGAGCAGGTTGATGACACGCACCAGCGAGCTCTTGCCCGCACCGCTCTTGCCGATGATGCCGAAGACCTCGCCAGCCTCGATGTGCAGGTCGATGCCCTTGAGGGCTTCCACCGGGCCTTGGGGGCCCGGGTAAATCTGGGTGATACCCCGTAAGTCGATCATGAAACGCAAAGGGCCGCCGTGCCCTGTCTAAGAACCTGTTCAAGATCTTTTTGCAGCCGCGCAAGTCCCTTTTCGGGATGGGATGCAAGGCGCGGTGTGCAGTTGATAGCTCGGCTATCAACAAGCGCCGCAACGCCGCAGACCGCCCGAAAACCGAAGGTTTCGCCGAAGGCAAAAGGCACTTGCCCTTCGGTTTGGAGTGAAATCGGGCGATTGGACGCCCCGGCTGCTTGCATGGGCACGAGCCCATGCGGCGCACCCGAAGCATCCACTCATCCCGATTGCACTCCAACGCGGCTGTAAAAAGATCTTGAACAGGTTCTAAGGGTCCGGCCCTGGATGAAAAGGATAAGGGAATGTACTATTGCAACATAAAGAAACCAACTATCAAAAAATTGGGTAATAAGACAGTTTGGTTATTTAGACGCTGAAATCAGGCGGTCGTGCCCTGCACAACCCGCCCATTGACCCTGCGCGAGACCAGCACACCCAGCACCACCACGCACACGGCGGCTATGGAGAAAACCTGAGCGATCCAGCCCCGGTCCACACTGGCCGCAACGGCCAGAACCCCCAGCGACTGGCCCAGGAACAGCAGGCAGGCGAACAGCGTGACCGCCGTGCCGCGCGCCTCGGGCGCCATCTGTGTGGCCTGCACCTGCAAGGTGTTGTGCAGCATGTAGAAGCCCAGGCCGGCAGAGAAGCAGCCCAGCACCGCCAGGGGTACCAGCGGTGCCCAGGCCAGCAACAGCAGCCCCCCGCCGATCATCGTTGCGCCCAGCAATGCCAGGCCTTTCTCACCCAGCATGGCCAGCCAGCGGCGCGCCATGAGGCTGTAGACCAGCCCGCCCACGCCATACAGCACCATCACCCCGCCCGCCGCCGATGGGGACAGGCCAAAGCCATCGACCATGCGTGCCGGCACGAAGGCCATGGTGCCAAAGCCCAGGGCCCCCTCCACCGCAACGATGGCCAGCACCCAGCGCACGCGCGGCATGCGCAGCAGGCGCCTGGTGGTGGCCAGATAGGCCGGCAGCGAGAATGGCGCTGGCTCTGCCGCCGCTTCACCGGATGCGACCGCACGTGCCGCTGTAAGGCGCACCTGGCGCAACAGCATGGTGGCGGCGCTAAGGAACAACAATGACAACACGGCAAACGCCAGGCGCCAGCCCAGGACCTCCACGGCGAAGCCGCCGAACCACTGGCCGGCCATCATCCCCGAGACGGTGGCCACCATGAGCCGGGCCAGCGTTTCCTGGCGCTGCTCATAGGCCACGCTGTCCCCGATCCAGGCCATGGACAACGGGATGATGCCGGCCGCCGCTGCACCCATGAATGCGCGTGAAGCCACCAGCATCGGCAGTGTGGGCGCCAGCGCCGTGATGGCGCTGAACACCGCGCAGGCAAACGTGGCACTGATGATCACGCGCACCTTGCCAAAGCGGTCGCCCAGCGGGCCGTAGAACAGCTGCAGCACGCCATAGGCCACAGCGAAGGCGGCGATCACGGCCGAGGCATCGCCCGTGGTGACCTGGAATTCGCGGGACAAGGCAACCAGCATGGGGTCGCAGATGCGCATGGACGCCATGCTGGCAAAAGCAGCCACACTGATCAGGCGCAGCATCGTCGAGGAAGAATTCATAGGCGCCGATTGTGCGGCGCGGCGCGCAAGGCTGCTGGCGCAGGACGAAATGCCCCGGCATGTGGGGCCACAGGGCCAGGTGTCAGGCTTTTCCGGTGTTGAAGCGGGTATCGAAGGTGGCGCGCACGTCCAGCCGCTGCTTGATGAGGCCGGCCGCCAGGTAGAAATCGGCCGTGCGCTGCTGGTCGGCGATCACCTGGGCGTCGATGTCCTGCCAGCGCGTGGCGCGGCGCTCGAACTGCAGCTGCGCGGCATCGGCGGGGATGCCGATGATGCGCGCCAGCGACTGGCCAAAGGGCTTGGCGTTCTTGTACGACCAGACCTGCGCACGCTCCACGCGCTCCTTGAAGTCCTGCAGCACGGCTGCCTTCTCGGCCAGGGCCGCATCGGTCGCGGCCAGGTAACTCAGCCCGGTCCACAGGCCACGCCCGTTGACCAGCACGCGCGCATGGCCGCTGGTCTCGGCCAGCGCGGTGTAGGGTTCCCAGGTGGCCCAGGCGTCCACCGAGCCCTGGGTCAGGGCCAGTTTCGCATCGGCCGGGGGGATGAAGCGCAGTTGCACGTCATCGGCCTTGAGGCCAGCGGATTCCAGCGCCTTGAGCGTGACGAAGTGCCCGATGGAGCCGCGGTTGGTGGCAATGCTTTTGCCCTTGAGGTCGGCCGCGGTCTTGAGCTGCGAATTGGGCGCCACCAGCACCGCCGTGCCATAGGCATCGGAGCGGCTCACGGCAAAGGCCTTGACGCGGCTGCCGGCCGCCAGGGTGAACAGCAGCGGCGCATCGCCGATGGGGCCGAAGTCCACGGCATTGGCATTGAGCGCCTCGGCCAGCGGGGCCGCGGCAGGGAACTCGCTCCACTTGATGTTGTAGGGAAGGTTCTTGAGTTCGCCAGCGGCATCGAGCAGGGCCTGCAGCCCGCCCTTCTGGTCACCCGCGCGCAGCAACACACGCGACTGGGCATGCGTGAGCACCGGCGAGAGGAAGGAACTGGCGGCGACGGACGCGGTGAGCAAATGGTGGAATTGGCGGCGCAGCATGATGGCGTTGGACAAGAAGTGATCGGATTGGACAGGCTTCATTGCAGCACCCGCGGCGCGCCAGGCCAAAGAAGCCTTGCATCCATGGATATGCGGTTTTCGCATGCAGCGGACATCCGTCCGGGGTCGGCACCCCGGGACCGCATTGCCCTGTCACACCAGAGCCGCTCTGCCGGCGGCCACGAGCACGCTGTCGTCCTGCGGCGTGTGCACGCGCCCGCACAGCACATCGCGCAGGTGGCGCTCCAGCGGATTCCTGCGCGCCAGGCCATGGTTGCTGGTGAGCGACAGCGCCGCTTCCACTGCGCGCACGGCATTGTGGGTGGTGGTGGACTTGATCAGTCCGCTGTCCACCGAGGGCACCACAATGCCGGCATCCAGGTCGGCCGCCAGGCCAGCCAGCAGGCGGTCGTTGGTGAGCAGCCGGCCCTCGATGGCACCCACGGCCTCCTGCACGCGCGGCAGGCTGGCCAGCGGCGCGCCCAGGCTGGCGGGGGTGCGCGTGCGCAGGAAATCGAGCAGCCACGCACGCGCGGCCCGCGCCACGCCGGTGTAGAGCGAACCGAGCAGCAGCACCATTTCGGCCTGTGTGGCGTGGTCGCCGCGTGACCAGTCCTGGGGCAGGCGCAGCTCCAGCGCATGCTGGGCCGGAACAGGCACGCCATCGAAATGCACGTCATGGCTGCCGCTGGCGCGCAGGCCCAGGTGGTCCCAGGTGGGCTCGATGCGGACCCCGGGCGCGCCCGCCCGCACCAGAAAGGCGCCAGTGCGCGGGACGTCTTCATCGGTCCTTGCCCACACCACGTACCAGCGCAGGATGGGCGCGCCGGTGGAATAGATCTTGTGCCCGCTGATGCGCCAGCCATCGCCGGCGCGCCGCGCCACCGTGGCCGGCAGCCCGCCGCGTGCGGGCGAGCCCAGCTCGGGCTCCACGCGCAGGGCGTTGGCCAGCGAGACTTCACGCACCGACTCCTGCACCAGTTGGCGCGCCAGCGTCTCGGGCCAGGGCGAGCCCGCCCGGCCCATGGCGCGCTGCTGCATGTACTGCATGGTCAGCACCAGCGCAGTGGCCGCGCAGCCCTGGGCAACGGCGCCCACCACCTCGGCCAACTGGGCCAGAGAGGCGCCCTGCCCGCCCAGGTGGCGTGCGCCCGCCAGCGACAACAGGCCGGCCTGCTGCAGCTCGGCGAAGTTGCGGTGCGGAAAGCTGCCCTCGCGGTCATGCGCCGCGGCGCGCGCGCCGAACTCCACGGCCAGTGTGCGGGCCAGTTGGCCTGCCGTGAGCGGCGCGTTCACTGCAGCACCTCGGGCTGCTCGCGCACCACAATGTCGAACAGGCTTTTGAAGGTGAAATGCGCCCCGCCCGGCCCGCCGATCTGCGAATGCGTGTGGCGCGCCACCTCGGGGCGGATGGGCCGGGGCACGCCCGCGGCCTCGGCCAGCAGCTGGGTGTGGCAGGCGTTCTCGAGCGCGATGTACCACCAGGCAGCCGCCTCCACCGAGGGGCCCGCCGTGAGGATGCCGTGGTTCTGCAGGATCACGGCCTTCTTGTGACCCAGGGCTTCACCGATGCGAAAACCCTCGTCGGTCTCCAGCACCACGCCGGTGAAGTCGTCGAACAGGGCGTGGTCCTCGTAGAAGATGCACGAGTCCTGCGTCAGCGGATCGAGCCGGCGGCCCAGTGCCGACCAGGCCTTGCCGTAGGTCGAATGCGTGTGCGCAGCGGCCACGATGTCAGGCCGCACCTCGTGCAGCGCGGCATGGATGGCAAAGGCCGCACGGTTCAGCGGGCCGTTGCCGACCACGATTTCGCCCAGGGAATTGACCAGCAGCAGGTCGGACACCTTGATCTGCGAGAAATGCAGGCCCAAGGGGTTGACCCAGAAATGGTCCGCCCACTCCGGATCGCGCGCCGTGATGTGGCCCGCCAGGCCATGGTCGAAGCCATGCTGTGCGAACAGGCGAAAGGCCACGGCCAGGTTCTCCTGCCGGTGGCGGCGCTCGGCCTGCACCGTGGGGCGCGCGGCGGGCGGGTCGAACCAGTCCTTGCGCTGGGGCACGGGGTTGCGGGCAGGCAGGTGGGGCGAATTCAGCAGCGTGGCAGAGGACATGGGGCGGCCTAGGGTGGGGGTATTGCCTGCCACCTTAAGGCCCGCCAGCCATCACGCCAACGAAGAAAACCGCGCGTGCACATTCGGTTTCAGCATGAGGCAGGCGCCAGCGCCGATCCGCCGGTTTCCGCATATCGTTGCTACGCAATGGTCGTTGGGGCCGGCAGGCGATTGCCGGAACCTTGGGGTTCCCGCAGAACGACGAAAGGACTTTCTCCATGCCATTTCCAACGACCTCCGGCACCCGCCGCCGCACCCTTTTGCGCGCCGGCCTGGGCGCCACCACGCTGGCGACCCTCGGCGCACCCGTGCTGGCGGCAGATGCCAACGATCTGTCCAAGGTCACGCTGCGCATCGGCACCTACAAGGGCCTGTGGCGCGCCCTGATCGCAGCCAGCGGCCAGGGCCAGACGCCCTACCGCATCGAATGGCGCGAGCTCAACAACGGCGTACTGCACATCGAGGCCATCAACGGCGATGCGCTGGACCTGGGCTCGGGCAGCGAGATCCCCGCCCTGTTCGCGGCACGCCAGAAGGCGCAGGTGCGCTTCATCGCCGTGGTGCGCGAAGACCTGAACAACCAGGTCACACTGGCGCGCAAGGACGCGCCGATCCAGCGCATTGCGGATCTCAAGGGAAAACGCGTGGGCTATGTGCGCGCCACCACCTCGCACTATTACCTGAGTCGGCAACTGGCCGAAGCCGGGTTGTCGTTTGCCGACATCAACGCGGTGAACCTCTCACCGGCCGATGGCCTCTCGGCCTTCGACCGGGGCGACCTGGATGCATGGGCCATTTATGGCTACAACGGCCAGCTGGCGCGGCTGCGCTATGGGGCGCGCGTGCTCAAGACGGGCGATGGCTACCTGTCGGGCAACTTCCCGGTCTATGCCAACCCCAGGTCCATTCAGGATCCGCTCAGGCACACCGCCATCAGCGATTACCTGCAGCGCCTGCGCCGCGCCTACCTGTGGGCCAACGGCAACTATCTGGCCTATGCCCGCGCGCAGTCCGAAGAGACGCGCGTGCCCGTGGGCGACCTGATCGAGCTGTGGAACAACCGCAGCACCGACTACGACCTGCGCGCCGTGGACGATGGCGTGGTCAGGGGCCACCAGGCCGTGGCCGACAGCTTTCTGCAATTGGGCGTGCTCGACGGTCCGGCCCAGGTGGCGCCGCTGTGGGACCGCAGCTTTGGCAGTGCGTTCACGGCCAAGGGCAACGCACAGTCACCCGCCTGAGTCTCCCGTGGTGGCCGTGCTGTGCAGGCCACCAGCGGGAAATCAGGCGAACTCCAAGCCCTTGGCCGTAAGCCCCACCAGATCGATGCGCACCGCATTGGCATCCAGGTGCGCGGCCATCACCACCAGGTCTGCGGCCGAGACCCCGCCGGCCATGATGTCGGTCAGGATCTTGAGCTCGGGCGCCGTGCCCGCACGGCCCACCACATTGGTCCACAAGGTCTGCGCGATCTGCGTGGGCGTGTTCGCACCCAGCAACTGCAGCCCCAGGCCCGCAATGGTCTGGCTGCTGGCCCCCGCATCGAGCAGGCGGATGACTTCGCCCACCACGCCCTTGTTGGACAAGGCGCTCGGGCCGGCCAGGGCTCCGAGCAGCTTGGCGGCTTCGCCCGCATGGCCATTCAGGTCCAGCGCCAGCTTGGTGTCGGTAAGGGTCACGCGCTCCACGTTGGTCACATCCAGCATCGCCCCGTCGGTCAGGCGCTGCAGGGTGGTGCTGCCGCTTGCGTTGTGCTGCACGAAGGTCTGGCCCAGGTTGGCCGGGATCACCACGGTATCGATGCCCGCACCGCCATCCACATACCGGGCCAGGCCCAGCGTGGGGGTGATGGTGTTGTTGCCCGCATCGCCGGTCACGGTGAC
>NZ_JBWKYR010000007.1:0-301370 GCF_059423865.1 Acidovorax sp. GW458-11-26-14-TSB4 | reverse complement strand
GCACTAGTTCCGTAGAACTTGGCATTCGCCATCAAACGCCCACGCTTATCGGCTGTATGTTTTTAAGGATCCTTGTAGATCGAAGCCAAGAACCGAAGCTCTTTTTTTCTTCTTTCTACCGACTTAGCTGCGATCAGCTGAGCCTTGAATTCTAGCACGATTTTTTAAGTTTCGTCAAACTTTTTGGAAGTTTTTGAAACCGCTCAGCGCTTTCAACCACCCCAACGCACCCCCAAGATCAACCGCCTTTCGGCAACCCACTCTTGTCAGCGCAGCCTTAGATTGTATACCGAGAAATCGGCGTCTTTTCCAAAACTTCGAAGTTTTTGCAAACTTCCTTCTTCATCTGCCCAGACATCCAAAAGAAGGACCTCCGTGCAGTGAAGCCCTCGACTATAGCACTGTTTTGGGTGCCGAGACAAGAAGCGACGCACTTTCCCGCGAAAGTTGCTCTTCTCTTCTTCAAGGGCACGGCCTCCTCTATATAGACACCGGTGCACGGGGGCGCCCCGCCAAGGTGCCGTGGCCCCATTGCCCCTGCAAAGCACCCTGCCACATGGAAAGTGTGCGCGCCCTCGATAATCCTCCCCCTATGGCACTTATCACTCTATTGGACGCCCAACTCGCATTCGGGCATGTTGCACTGCTGGACCACGCCGGCTTCTCCCTGGAGGCGAACGAACGCGTGGGGTTGATCGGGCGCAACGGCGCCGGCAAATCGTCCATGCTCAAGATCCTGGGCGGCATGGCCAAGCCCGACGACGGGTCGCTGCAGGTGCAGCAGGGCATCCGCATCGCCTTCGTGGCGCAGGAGCCTTCGCTCGACCCCGAGGCCAGCATCTTCAAGGCGGCCTCCGAAGGCCTGCAGGCCGTGATCGCAGTGCGTGACCAGTACCTTTCGGGCGCCGAAGGGCTGGACCTGGATGCGCTGCAGTCCCAGATCGAGGCCTATGACGCCTGGAACTGGGAGCAGCGCGTGGAAGAGACGCTGCAGCGCCTGCACCTGGATCCGGACGCCATTGTCGGCACCCTGTCGGGCGGCACCAAGAAGCGCGTGGCCCTGGCCCAGGCGCTGGTGGCGCGGCCCGATGTGCTGCTGCTCGACGAGCCGACCAACCACCTGGACCTCGATTCCATCGAATGGCTGGAAGACCTGCTGCTGGATTTCCCGGGCAGCGTGGTCACCATCACCCATGACCGGGCCTTCCTGGACCGTGTCGCCACCCGCATTGTGGAGCTGGACCGGGGCCAGCTGCGCTCCTACCCCGGCAACTTTGCCCAGTACCAGATCCAGAAGGAAGAACAGCTGGCGCAGGAGGCGGTGATTGCCGCCAAGGCCGACAAGCTGCTGGCCCAGGAAGAGGTGTGGATACGCAAGGGCGTGGAGGCCCGGCGCACGCGCAGCCAGAGCCGCATCACGCGCCTGGAGCACCTGCGTGCGCGCCGTGAGGCGCGCCGCGACGTGGTGGGCAGCGTGAAGATGGACGTGGCCACGGGCAGCGGCAATGGCTACCAGGGCAAGATCGTGGCCGAGCTCACAGGCGTGGGCAAGTCGTTCGGCGACCGGACCATCGTGAGCAATTTCACCGGGACCATCCTGCGCGGCGACAAGGTCGGCCTGATCGGCCCCAACGGTGCGGGCAAGACCACGCTGCTCAAGATGATCCTGGGCGAGCTGGCGCCGGATACGGGCACCATCCGCCAGGGTGCGAACCTGCAGGTGGCCTATTTCGACCAGATGCGCCATGCGGTGAACCTCGATGCGACGCTGGAGGACTTCATCAGCCCGGGCAGCGAATGGATCGAGATCGGCAACCAGCGCAAGCACGTCAAGAGCTACCTGAGCGATTTCCTGTTCTCGCCGGCACGGGCGCACTCCCCGGTGCGCTCGCTTTCGGGCGGCGAGCGCAACCGCCTGTTGCTGGCGCGCCTGTTCGCCCGGCCCGCCAATGTGCTGGTGCTCGACGAACCGACCAACGACCTGGACATCGACACGCTGGACCTGCTGGAGGAGCTGCTCGAGAACTACGACGGCACGGTGTTCCTCGTGAGCCATGACCGAACCTTCCTGGATAACGTGGTGACCAGCACCATCGCCTCCGAGGGCAATGGCCTGTGGCGCGAGTACGAAGGTGGCGTGCAGGACTGGCTGCTGCAGTCGCGCCGCAGCCGCGCTGCGGCCGCAGCACTGGCCTCGGCCAAGCCTGCGGCATCTGCCAAGGAAGCAGCGGCGGCACCCGCCCCTGCGCCGGCCGCCCCCTCCAAGACCGAGCAGACCTCGCGCAAGAAGCTGTCGTACAAGGAGCAGCGCGAACTCGACACCCTGCCCGGGCACATCGAGGCGCTCGAAAAGGAACAGGCGGAGCTGCAGGCGGTGCTGGCCGACGGCAGCATCTATTCCACCGACGGTGCGCGTGCCGCCAAGCTCACGGCCCGGTCGGCCGAGATCGATGAGGAACTGATGGCAGCCCTGGAGCGCTGGACGGCGCTGTCGGCCTGACCCACAACGCAGAAGCCGAAAACCGCATGGTGTCTAGTGTCCCGAGTTCGAAATTCGTTGCATAAATCTCCCGACAATCGCCGCCATGCGTCGCAAGCAAATGCTCGCCATGCCACCCGGCATGGCTGTGCTTTGCGCCTAGCCTGGCAGCGATTTCGGCAGATTTCTTTCTTCAACGAACTTCCAACCCAGGACACTCACGCGCAACCGGCACGAAGGCCTACCCCAAGCCAGCGCCACCGTGGAACTGGCTTTGCCAGGCCACGGGTGGCGTCCCCTTGAGGGGGATGGCGCGAAGCGCCGCAGGGGGCTTCAGATTCTATGGTGCAGGCGGTCCGTGGCACCGCGCAGGCGCGTGACCAGCGCCGGAGCGATCTGGTTGAGCGGCAGCACCTCGTCGGCAGCACCGTGGGCAATGGCCTCGCGCGGCATGCCGAAGACGATGCAGGTGGCCTCGTCCTGCACGTAGTTGTAGCTGCCCGCGTCCTTCATCTCGCGCATGGCGGCCGCGCCGTCGTTGCCCATGCCGGTGAGCATGATGCCGAAGGCATTGCGCCCAACCACGGCGGCGCAGGATTTGAACAGTACTTCCACCGAAGGCTTGTGGCGGTTGACCGGAGGGCCATCGTCGACCACGGCGACATAGTTGGCGCCGCTGCGCGCCACATGGAACTGCGTGCCGCCCGGTGCGATGTAGGCATGGCCGGGCAGAATACGCTCGCCGTTCACGGCCTCCTTCACCGTGATCTGGCACAGGCCGTTGAGCCGCGCCGCGAAGCTGGTGGTGAAGCCCGGCGGCATGTGCTGGGTGATCACGATGCCCGGCGAATCGGCAGGCATGTGCACCAGCACCTCCTTGATGGCTTCGGTGCCGCCCGTGGAGGCGCCAATGCAGATCAGCTTCTCGGTGGACAGACGGCCGAGCAGGGTGGTCGGTGCCGCCGGGGCGGCCGTGCCGGAGCCGGACGCATGCGGTGCGGCCGAGGCCTCGCGCGGCGCGGCGCGGCGCACCTGGGCCACCGCGGCCACCCGGATCTTGTCCACGATCTGGCTGGCCAGGTCGTTGAGCCCGCTGGCCAGGCCCACCCGGGGCTTGGCCACGAAATCGATGGCCCCGAGTTCCAGGGCCTTCATGGTCACTTCGGCGCCGCGCTCGGTCAGCGTAGAGATCATCACCACCGGCATGGGACGCAGGCGCATCAGCCGGCCCAGGAAGTCGATGCCATCCATGCGCGGCATCTCGACGTCCAGGGTGATCACATCCGGGTTCATCTCCCGGATCATCTCGCGCGCCACCAAGGGGTCGTTGGCCGTGCCGATGCACTCCATGTCCCGCTGCCGGTTGATGATCTCCGACAGCAGACTGCGGACCAGCGCCGAATCGTCCACCACGATCACCCGGATTTTCCTGCTCATTGTTCGCTCAGGCTTTCTTCGTCTTCGTCAATCAATCAAAACAGGTCCACAGAACCACCCGAGGTGCTCTTGGCCACGGTCGCGGCATTTCCACGCACTTCCTGTTCGACCAGGGTCTCGGGATGTGCATGGGCCAGGCGCTTGACCATGGCCTTGCCGGTGACCGGGAAGAACACCACCTTGCGGGGGTAGATGTCCAGCACGTCTTCGGACACGATGGGGATGCGCTCCGTGTGCAGGTAGTTCAGCACGAAGGTGGTGTTGCGCTCGCCCACGTTCATGGTGGTGAAATTGTGCATCACCTGTGCGCCGCCAAAGATCTTGGCCTGCATGGTTTCGCGCCGGGCGCCCAGCTTGAGCATCTCGTTGATCAGCAATTCCATCGCATACGAGCCGTAGCGGCCCGAGGCATCGGCCAGGTCGCCGTCGGGCAGCATGAAGTGGTTCATGCCGCCGATGTGGGCCCGGCTGTCCCACAGGCAGGCTGCGATGCACGAGCCCAGCACGGTCATGATGACCATGCTTTCGTCGGCCACGAAATACTCGCCAGGCAGCACCTTCACGGCGTTGTGCTGGAAATGGTGGTCCAGGTAGAAGAAGGAGGCTTCGCCGGGCTTCCTGGACCGGGCCTTGAGCTCGTTCAGGGAGGACTCGCGCGGCGCGGCACTGGATGCGTAGATGTCCGCACTCAGCGGCGCGATGCGCGGAGCCCGCCGGCGCTCCGGAGCACCCGAGGCAGCACCGGGCGAGAAGGTATTCGGCGTCAGGCCGGATTGGTTATTGGTCATGGGAGCGGCTTGGAACATGTTCCTACGAGCGAACAGAGGGGCGGGTCACCGGCGTTCATAGACCGTCTTGCCACGCAGGGTGAAGAGATCGCGGGATTCGCTGAAATTCTCCGCATGCCCCACGAACAGCATGCCACCGGGTTTGAGCACGCGGTGGATGCGCTCCAGCACCTTGCGCTGCGTTGGTGCATCGAAATAGATCATCACGTTGCGGCAGAAGACCACGTCGAAAGGGTCCTTGAAGGGCCAGTCGTCGCGGATGAGGTTCACGCTCATGAACTCGATCGCACGGCGCAGTTCAGGCTTGGCCCGCACCATGCCGTCGTTGCCGCCCTTGCCCTTGAGGAAGAACTTCTGCAGCCGCTCCGGGCCCAGGCCCTTCAAGTTGTCGAGCCGGTAGACGCCCTGGCCCGCCGTGGCCAGCACCTTGGAGTCGATGTCGCTGGCCGTGAGCTTGAAGGAGGCATTGGCCCCCAGCGCCTCGAAGGCCGTCATGACGATGGAATAAGGCTCCTCCCCGGTGGAGGCCGCGTTGCACCACACCTTCCAGGGCGTGTTGGCCGGCTTGCTGCGCAGCAAGGTGGCGAAGATCTCGAAGTGGTGCTGTTCGCGGAAGAAGGCCGTGAGGTTGGTCGTGAGGGCATTGATGAACTCCTGCCACTCGGGACCGTCGTGCTTCTCCAGCCAGCTCAGGTAGTCATGGAAGCTGTTGTAGCCCGTGTCGCGCAGCCGGCGCGAGAGCCGGCTGTAGACCATGGCGTGCTTGCCGTCGTGCAGGCTGATGCCGGCGCGCTGGTAGATCAGCGACTGCACGCGTGCGAAGTCGGCGTTGGTCCATACGAACTCCCGCCCCTGCGCCAGCGGCCCCGATGGTGCGGGCGCGCTGGCAGCGGCTGCGGCGGCGGCACGCGCGCCGGCCGAGGAAGTACTGGTGGTCTGGGGCATCATTTTGATCATCCGCTCGGAAGTCCATTTCGCTCCAAAAGGCCTGCAGGCCCCTGCCTGCAGTTTGGCTTGCGGCCACCCACCTGGTTCCAGCCGGCTTCGTCAATCGGCCGCTGTCACCAATCCCATGTCCACGCTGGACATCAGCTTCTCGATGTCCAGCAGGATCAGCATGCGCTCACCCACCGAACCCAGCCCCAGGATGCAGCTGTTGTCGATGGCACTTTCGATATCGGGCGCGGCGCGGATGCTCTCGGGCGTGAGTTCCATCACGTCGCTGACCGAGTCCACCACGATGCCCACCACGCGGTTGCGCAGGTTCAGGATGATGACCACCGTGAAGCTGTTGTAGTCCGCCTGCGCGCAGTTGAACTTCAGGCGCATGTCCACGATGGGCACGATGGTGCCGCGCAGGTTGGTCACGCCCTTGATGAACTCGGGCGCGTTGGCAATGCGCGTGGGCGGCTCGTAGCCGCGGATTTCCTGAACCTTCAGGATGTCGATGCCGTACTCTTCCTGGTCCAGCCGGAAGGTCAGGTATTCACGCGCTCCGGTCGGCGCGCTGTCGGCGGTCTTGCCCATCACACTCATGGTGAGTTCTCCTTGTTAGCGGTGACTTTGCATTCCATGAACGCATCGCACCCGAATCAGTGGCGGGCCCGGCGCACCAGGCCGCCCGTGTCCAGAATCAGTGCCACCGTGCCATCGCCCAGGATGGTAGCGCCCGAGACATTGGGCACCTTGCGGTAGTTGGTCTCCAGGTTCTTCACCACCACCTGGTGCTGGCCCAGGAGTTCATCGACCAGCAACGCCACGCGGCTGCCGTCGGCCTCCACCACCACCATGATGTTGCTCGACTTGTTGAGGTCGAAGCGCGGCACCTGGAAGATCTTCTCCAGCGCGATCACGGGCATGTATTCCTCACGCACCTTGACCAGCTGCGAGCCCTGGGCCACCGTGCTGACGTCGCCGGAATTGACCTGGAAGGACTCCACCACCGAGGACAGCGGCAGGATGTAGACCTCGTCGCCCACACCCACCGACATGCCGTCCATGATGGCCAGCGTGAGCGGCAGGCGCACCGAGACCTTCATGCCGTAGCCTTCGGCGGAGTCCACCTCCACCGAGCCGTTCAGGGCCGCGATGTTGCGCTTGACCACGTCCATGCCCACGCCACGGCCCGACACGTCGGTGACCTCTTCAGCGGTGGAGAAGCCGGGCGCGAAGATCAGTTGCCAGACCTCGGCGTCGCTCATCTGGTCGGAGACGTCGAGGCCGCGTTCCTGCGCCTTGCGCAGGATCTTCTCGCGCGACAGGCCCCGGCCGTCGTCGCGCACTTCGATGACGATGGAGCCGCCCTGGTGCGATGCCGACAGGGTGATGGTGCCCAATTCGGGCTTGCCCTTGGCCAGGCGCTCGGCGGGCATCTCGATGCCATGGTCGCAGCTGTTGCGCACCAGGTGGGTCAGCGGGTCGGTGATCTTCTCGACCAGGCCCTTGTCCAGCTCGGTGGCTTCGCCCAGCGTGACCAGTTCGACCTTCTTGCCCAGCTTGTTGGCCAGGTCGCGCAGCATGCGCGGGAAGCGGCTGAAGACGATGGACATGGGGATCATGCGGATCGACATCACCGATTCCTGCAGATCGCGCGTATTGCGGTCCAGGTCGGCCAGGCCGGCCAGCAGTTGCTGGTAGGCGCCGGCGTCCAGGCCGCGGCTGTTCTGCGCCAGCATGGCCTGGGTGATCACGAGCTCGCCCACCAGGTTGATCAGCTGGTCGACCTTGTTGACGGCCACGCGGATCGTCGTGGACTCCATCTGGGCCTGGGTTGCCGCCTTGGGTTCGGCCGCAGCCACGGCCTTGGAGGCCGAGGGCTTGGCCGCCGCTGCGGGCACGGCGCTCGGAGCGCCAGGGGCATCCGAGAAGAAGCCATAGGACACTTCCGCACCACCCGATGGAGGCTCGCTCTCGTGCACCGCATGGTCGGGATCGATATCGGGCGCTGCGGCCGCTGCCGCTCCTGCAGGCGCTTCGTCACCGTCGCTGAAGCGCACCTGCTCCTTGGACACGTGGAACGCGAACAGGTCGAGCAGGTCGTCCGTGGACGAGGTGGTTTCCACCGCGAACAGGCGCACACCCGCCTGGGGGCTGGGCAGGTCGCTGATCGAGCCCAGGCCGGGAATGTCGCGGAACAGCTCCTTGATGGTGTCGGCCTGCTCGGCCCGCTCCAGCGGGCCGATGTGGATCTGCAGCTTGCGCAGCTGCCCAGGAACATGGGCCTTGAGGGCCGGCGCTGGGGCGGCAGCCACCGGTGCCGGCGCCGGCGCGGGGGCCGCAGCGGGGCCGTCTTCCGGCACCACGCCCGCGGCCAGCTCGCTGATGCGCTTGACCAGCGAGGTGGTGGACACGGCCTCGCCCTGCCCGCCCGCCTGGTGGCGCGCCAGCAGGCTGCGCGATGCGTCGGCCGACTCCAGCAGCACATCGACCATTTGCGGGATGGGCTGCAGCTCGTGGCGGCGCAGCCGGTCCAGCAGGGATTCCATCTGGTGCGTCAGCTCGGCCACGTCGGAAAAGCCGAACGTGGCGGCCCCGCCCTTGATCGAATGCGCGCAGCGGAAGATGCCATTGAGCTCTTCATCGTTCGCCGCGCTCAGGTCCAGGTCGAGCAGCATCTGCTCCATCTGGTCGAGGTTTTCGCCAGCCTCTTCAAAAAAGATCTGGTAGAACTGGCTCAGGTCAAAGTCAGCACCGCCGGCCCCTGATCCCTCTTGATAGCTTTCAGCCATAGTCGGCTCCTTTATACGTGGTGGCGCCCGTGCACCCGTTTCAACGGATCACCTTCTGGATGACTTCGATCAAGCGGTTGGGATCGAACGGCTTGACCAGCCAACCGGTGGCACCGGCCGAGCGTCCCGCCTGCTTCATCTGGTCACTCGATTCGGTGGTCAGGATCAGGATGGGGATGGTCTTGAACTTGGGGTGCTCGCGCAGCTTGCGGGTGAGGCCTATGCCATCGAGCCGGGGCATGTTCTGGTCGGCCAGCACCAGGTGGATGTCATGGCTTTCGGCCTTTTCCAGGGCATCTTGCCCGTCCACCGCCTCCACCACGTGGTATCCGGCACCGGTCAAGGTGAAGGACACCATTTTCCGCATGGACGGTGAATCATCTACGGCAAGTATCGATTGCATTTAGGACTCCAACTGACTTGAATATATAGGTGAACCAGCGATGCCAACTTCAGAATAGATCAATAGAACCGGCATCCATCTCGCTTTGCGTGACGGGATTGGGCCGGTCCGGCGCCATTTCGGCAAATGGCGCCGCCTCCTCGCCTTCCTCGTGCCCCATGGCCTCGGAGGCCAGCCGGAACGCACAGCCCTGCAGCACCTTGGTGGTGTGCCATATCAGCTGCGAGGCCATGTCCTGGAACTGCAGTTCCGTGACAGCACTGCGCAACGCAGCACGGGCGGCCTCGAGCTCGGGCGACTCCCCCACGAAGGCATCGTTCAGTACGGCATTGGCCTCGCCAAAGCGCTCCAGCAGGTTGTCCGTGGCATGGTTCAACAAGCCTTCCAGGCGGTGCAGGTCGTGCATGACGACCAGCAGCGAGTCCTGCAGTTCTGCTGCCACCATGACCGGAACCTGAACTGCCGGCCCAGTTGATGTTGATAGCGTAGATTGCATTGTTTCTCCATAGCAACAAGCAGACCAGGGTCCGGGCCACTATTACAGACGGGCTACGCTGGCAGACCCGCCAACCCTTGCAAAAACCCCGACATTGCGTTCTATTGGACGATAGCCTTCTTACCCACCCTACCGGGACAAACACCCGTTGTTTGTTCCAATTTGTATCCTATGATAGCGCTCATATGGTCATGACAGTAGCAGGCCAGCCCTTACGCCTCCTGCACCTGGAGGATTCGCTGGCAGACCATGTTCTGGCCAAGCTCACTTTGCAGCGCGCCAAGCTGCATTGCACCCTCCAGCAGGTCGACACCCTGCAGGAGTTCTGCACTCGCACCAGCAACGAGCCCTTCGATTTGATCCTTGCCGACTACAGACTGCAAGGATTCACTGCGCTCGATGCATGGGAGCATGTGGCTAAATTAGCAACACCTGTACCATTTGTGTTGCTGTCCGGGGCCATTGGCGAGGCTGCCGCCGTGGACGCCATGCGCCTGGGCTTCTCCGACTACCTGCTCAAGGACGACATTTCCCGCCTGCCGCATGTGGTCACGCGGGCCATCGAAGTGCACCAGGCACGCCAGGACCGCGAGCGCGCCGTGGCCGAGCTGGCCGCCTCCCAGCAGCGCCTGGCGGAACTCACCGAGCACCTGCAGACCTCGATCGAGCAGGAACGCGCGTCCATTGCCCGGGAGATCCACGACGACATCGGCGGCGCCCTCACGGCCGTGCGCATCGACATCGCCTGGATCGGGCGGCATGCGCAGGAGGCGGCCATGCAGGAGCATGTGGCCAGTGCCTCGGACATGCTGCAGCATGCCATCGGGGCCAGCCAGCGCATCATGATGAACCTGCGCCCACCCATACTTGAACAAGGGTTGGTGGCTGCCGTACAGTGGCTTGCGACCGGTTTCGAGCGCCGCAACGGCATACGCACCCAGGTGGCGACCAGCAGCGAAGTGATCGACGTGCCGGCCGACGTTCGCCTGGTGGCCTACCGCACCACCCAGGAGGCACTGACCAACGTGGCCAAGTACGCCCAGGCGGACAAGGTGAACATCGAACTGTCCGACCACGAAGGCGTGCTCACCGTGGAAATCGCCGATGATGGCAAGGGTTTCGAGATGGCAGGGCTGGCCGACAAACCCAAGGCCTTCGGCCTCAAGGGCCTGCACGAGCGGGCGCGCACGGTCGGTGGCTGGCTCGACGTGGGCAGCCAGCCCGGCAAGGGCACCTGCCTGACCCTTTCGGTCCCATTGGCTGCAGCGTCGCAGCCCAGCATTACAGGAGATGTCTGGTGATCAATGTCGTTCTGTGTGATGACCATGCCGTGCTCAGGCGCGGCATCCGCGACACGCTCAACGAAGCCACCGACATCAAGGTGACCGGCGAGGCCGGCGGCTATGCCGAACTGCGCGAGGTGCTGCGCAGCGCCCCCTGCGACGTGCTGCTGCTCGACCTGAACATGCCCGGGCGTGGTGGGCTGGAGGTGCTGGCCACCCTGCGTGAAACCCATTCCACCATCAAGGTGCTGGTGGTCTCGATGTACCCCGAGGACCAGTACGCACTGCGCTGCCTCAAGGCGGGTGCGCAGGGCTATGCGAACAAGGCCTCCGACCCGGTGGAGCTGATCAACGCGGTGCGCGTGGTGATGCAGGGCCGCAAGTACCTGACGGCCGAAGTGGCGCAGATGCTGGCCGAAAGCCTGGCCCAGCCGGTGCTGGAGAGCCCGCATGCCACGCTGTCCGAGCGCGAGCTGCAGACGCTGATCAAGATCGCCTCGGGCCGGCGCCTGGCCGACATTGCCGAAGAGCTGATGCTCAGCCCCAAGACCGTGAGCGTGTACCGCTCGCGCGTGCTCGAAAAACTCAAGCTCTCCAACAACGCCGAACTCACCGTCTACGCCATCCGCAACGAGTTGGTGTAAAGCCCCCTGAGTCGCTTTGCGCCATCCCCCGAGGGGGACGCCACCCGTGGCCTGGCAAAGCCAGCTCCACGGTGGCACCGGCTTCGGGCATGCCCGCGTTGCCGCGGCGCCCCTTTGCAGCGGCCATTACCTCTGGCTGGAGAAGAGGTCGATGGACTGCTGCATCAAGGTGAGGATAGGCTGCTCCAGCATGGGCAGGGTGGCGGCGATGCCCAGCAGGCCCACGGTGAGCGTGACCGGAAAGCCGACCGCATAGATGTTCATCTGCGGCGCCACGCGCGAGATGATGCCCATGGCCAGGTTGACGAACAGCAGCAGCGCGATCATCGGCAGGGCGATCCACAGGGCGCTGGAGAACAGCGAGGTGCCCAGCTCATACAGCCGCATCTGGCCGATGGCCTGCAGGAAGTTGCCGTTCACGGGAAAGCGGTCGAAGCTCTTGACCACGGCCATGATGACCAGCAGGTGGCCGTTGATGACGATGAACAGCAGCGTGGCCATGTGGCCGAAGAAGCGCGCCACGGCGCTCACCTGGCCATTGCTGGCCGGGTCGAAGAAGGAGGCGAAGTTCAGGCCCATCTGCAGGCCGATCATTTCACCGGCCAGCTCCACCGAGGCGAACACCAGGCGCACCGCAAACCCGATGGCCAGGCCCACCGCCACCTGCTGGGCCACGGCGCCCAGCGCTTCGCGCCCATTGATGTCGATCACCGGCGGGGTCGGCAGCACGGCCTGGGCGCACACGGCCACGAAGAAGGCCAGTCCGATCTTCACGCGCATGGGAATGGCGCGCATGGAAAACACCGGCGCCACCGAGAACATCGCCAGCACCCGGAGGAAGGGCCACAGGATGGGCGAGATCCAGGCGACGATCTGCGCCTCGGTGAAGGTGATCACGCAAGTACCGGCCGGGCGCTACCCGACCACCGAAGGAATCGCCTCGATGGTGCGGCGGATGAAATCGACCAGCGTGGTGATCATCCAGGGCCCGGCAATGGCGAACACCACCATCGCGGCAATCAGCTTGGGCACGAAGGCCAGCGTGGCTTCGTGGATCTGCGTCACGGCCTGGAAGATGCTCACCACCAGGCCCACGGCCATCACCACCCCGAGCACGGGCATGGCGATCATCAGCAGCAGCGTCAGGGCATCGCGCCCCATGGTCAATACCATTTGTGAAGTCATGGCAATCCTCCCTACGTCACGAAGCTTGCGGCGAGTGAACCGATCAGCAGGTTCCAGCCATCGGCGAGCACGAACAGCATGAGCTTGAACGGCAGCGCCACCAGTACGGGAGAGAGCATCATCATGCCCAGGGACATGAGGATGCTGGAGACCACCATGTCGATCACCAGGAAGGGGATGAAGATCATGAACCCGATCTGGAACGCGGACTTGAGCTCGCTGGTCACGAAGGCCGGCACCAGCACCCGGAACGGCGCACTCTCGGCCGTCACCTCGGGCGCCAGCCGCGCCAGGCGCGCGAACAGCGCGAAGTCCGACTGCCGGGTCTGCTTGAGCATGAACTCGCGCATGGGCGCCTCGGCCCGGTCCACCGCCTGCTCGAAGGTGATGGCGTTGGTGGTGTAGGGCACGTAGGCTTCCTTGTGCACCCGGTCGAAGGTCGGCCCCATGACGAAGAAGGTCAGGAACAGCGACAGCCCGATGATCACCTGGTTGGGCGGGGCCGACTGGGTTCCGATGGCCTGGCGCAGCAGCGACAGCACGATGACGATGCGCGTGAATCCCGTCATCAGCAGCAGGATGGCGGGCAGGAACGACAGCGCCGTGAAGAACAGCAGCGTCTGGATCGGCACCGAGTAGCTCGACCCGCCGCTGCCGGAGCCTATCAGCACGGGCAGCGTTCCCGGCGCCGAAGGCGGCGTGGCGCCCGTCTGGGCCAACGCCGGCACCTGCCAGGCGAGCAGCGCGAACGCGGCCAGCGCAGCGAACCAAGCGGCGCGTGGCGGCAATGCGGGGCGCGGCGAATCAGACATGCGGCTCCTTGCGTGCCCCGGCGGCCGCCATTTCGCGCGCAAAGGCGGAGGCATCCGGCACCACCACCGCCGGCAAGGCGGCCGGGGTACCGGCGGCCGATGGAACGGCCAGCACATGCAGGCAACTGACATTCTGCGCCGTGACACCGAGCACCAGCCAGGTGCGCGCACCCTCGGGGCCCACCTCCACGGTGACCACCCGCTGCTGCGGCCCCACGGCCACGGCCGACAGCACGCGCGATGCCGCCCCGGCCGGCATGCCGGTCGCCGCATGGTGCTGCTGCAGGCGCTTGATGAGCCAGGGCAGGCAGGCCATGGCCCCCACGAACAGAATGACGACGACCAGGGTCTGGGTCATCCCCATGGCATTGCCCCCATCACCCACGGCTCACGCGCCGCAGACGCTCCGAAGGCGTCACCACGTCCGTCAGGCGGATACCGAACTTGTCGTTCACCACCACCACCTCGCCCTGGGCGATCAGGTAGCCATTGACGAGCACATCCATGGGCTCGCCGGCCAGCGCATCGAGTTCGACGACCGAGCCCTGCGCCAATTGCAGGATGTACTTGATCGGCACCTTGGTGCGGCCCAGCTCAACGGACAGCTGGACGGGAATGTCCAGCACCATGTTGATGTCGTTGACGGTGCCATCGCTGTTGCTCGACGATGACGGGCGCACCGGATCGCCGGTCAGGGGGCCGCCCTGCTCCGCATCGCCAGGCTTGTCGTCCGAGGCTTTCTGCTCTTCGAGCGCCTCGGCCCAGCCCGCAAACGGGTCTTCGGCCGCGCCGTCCTTGTTGTTGTCGTCTTCAGTTGACATCTTTTTCTCCCAGCCAGCTCATGTCCGAAGTGCGCAGGCACTCTTCGATGCGGATGGCATATTTCGAATTGTGGGTGCCATACTGGCACTCGAAGATGGGAACACCGCCGATCGACGCGCGGATGCGCGGCTCCCGGTCGAGCTCGATGAAATCACCGGGCTTCATCGCCAGCAGTTGCTCCACCGTGGCATCGGCCTTGGCCAGCTCGGCCACCAGCACCACTTCGGCGGCCTGGATCTCGCGCGTGAGCACCCGCACCCAGCGCCGGTCCACCTCGATGGAGTCGCCCTGCGTCGAGGAGTAGAGCACATCGCGGATAGGCTCCAGCGTGGCGTAGGGCATGCAGATGTGGATGGCGCCCGACAGGTCGCCGATTTCCAGCTGGAACGCGGTGGACACCACGATTTCGCTGGGCGTGGCGATGTTGGCGAACTGCGGCTGCATTTCCGAGCGCTGGTAGTCGAGCTCCAGCGGGTAGATGCCCTGCCAGGCCTTCTTGTACTCGGCGCAGATCACATCGACCAGCCGGTTGATCACGCGCTGCTCGGTGGGCGAGAAATCGCGCCCTTCGATGCGCGTCTGGAACTTGCCCACCCCGCCGTACAGCGTGTCGATGATGCCGAACACCAGGGACGGTTCGCAGACGATCAGGCCGCTGCCGCGCAGCGGGCGGATGGCCACGATGTTGAAGTTGGTCGGCACGGCCAGCTCGCGCAGGAAGGCGCTGTAGCGCTGCACCGACACGGTGCCCACCGAGATCTCGGGGCTGCGGCGGATGAAGTTGAACAGGCCGATGCGGAAATTGCGCGCAAACCGCTCGTTGACGATTTCCATCGTCGGCATGCGGCCGCGAACGATGCGCTCCTGGCTCGAGATGTCGTAGTTGCGTACGGACCCCGACTCGGCCACTTCCTCGACGGACTTCTGGCTCTCGCCCGTGACGCCTTCGAGAAGGGCATCAACCTCTTCCTGCGATAGGAATGAATCACTCATGGCAGGATTGTCCTTGCGTCACTGGATGATGAAGCTGGAGAAAAGAATGCCTTGCACCGGATTTCTCGGCGGCTTGCGCACCGGGCGGTCCTCTTCATCCTCTTCCTCCGAGGCAGCACGCTTGGGACGGTCGCGCGGCACGGTGAAGCCGAGCGGGCGCGACACTTCGCGCAGGATGTCCTTGGCCAGCTTTTCCTTGCCCTCGCGGACCAGCAGCTCCCCGGAAGTGCGCTGCGAGACCAGCAGCAGCACGCTGCTGCGGATGGAAGGCAGGTAGAGCTTGATCTGCTCGGCCGTCTTGGCATCGGCGACCTCGACGGTGATGCCGATCTGCGCGAACCGGTCGCCGCCCGGGTCGGCCAGATTGACCACCATGTTCTCAAGCGGCAGGAACGTAGGGGGTACCTTGGCGGCCGTGTGGGCCGGCTCCGCTGCGGCGCTCTCCTCTTCGCCCTCGGCAGGCTTTTTCTTGCCCATGAAGAAGAAAGCGCCCGCACCTGCGATGGCCAGCACGAGCACCAGCGCGACCACGATGATCAGCATCTTCTTGCTTTTGGGCTTCTCCTTGGCCGGAGCGGCAGCGTTGGCAGACACGTGGCAGGGTCCTTAGGTGGGATTCGGTGGTGGCATCGCGCCAAAGACGGCGTCTTGCCAGCAGACGCTTCACATTGTGGCGCAGCTGCCATCCCAATAATAGCCAGAATACACCCACGAACAGGGTGCTGACGTCGGCAATCCCCGCGCCAGGCAGCAACCCCGTTACACGAAGACGTCCACGGCGCCGTTGCGCGCGCTGCTTGCCGCCAGCCGCTGGCTGACATCCGTGGGGCCCGCCACCAGCACCTGGGCCTGCTGCCCATCACCCGAACGGTCGCGCTGCTGCCCGCCATCGCCCGCCATGGCGTTCTGGCCTGCCGAAGTGCCCACCGTCATGCCCGACAGGACCAGGCCCTCGCCGCGCAGCAGCTCACTGAGCTGTGCCATGCTCTGGTCCAGCATCTCGCGCGTGTGCTCCTGGTCGCTGCGGAAGGTGACATGGGCCTCGTTGCCGGACAGGGCCACGCTCACGGCCAGGGGCTGGCCGTCGCGGTTCAGGGTCAGCTCGGCGTTCTGGGTCTTCTGGTTGGCCCAGTAGGTGACCTGCTCGGCCAGCAGCTCTTCGGCACCGGTCTGTGCCAGTTCATCGAAGCCCGGGGTGTTCGACGTACCATCCACCGAGAAGCTGGGATCGGCACCACCCTCGCCCAGGCCGCCCGATCCGCCATGCCGGGACGACTCGCCGCCGCCCGCATCCGCGCTGCGCGCACCGGGAGCTGCCACGGCCGCCGATGGATCCGGATTGGCCCGCAGGGCTGCGTCCATCCCGGTGGTGGTGCCGCCTTCGCCCGCCGCACGGTGCAGGCCCGGGCCGGGCTCGCGCACGGTGGTGGCCACAGCGCTGGCCAAGGTCGACAGATCGGCCGTGGAGGCGGCCACCTGCTTGGCATCGCTGCCCGCGGCGCGCGCCGACACGGCGCCCACGCCTCCCGCCGCGCCCAGGCCCGCATCGCTGGCACCGCGCTGCAGGGCTGCGCTGTGCATGCGCGAGAACTGGCGCCCGAAACCCAGTGTGGCCGTGGCCGGCTGCGACGCATCCTGGAGACCGCCATCCAGCGCCGCGGTCTGCGGCACCAGGCCATCGGCCGCCGGCAGGCCCTGGCCGGCCATAAGCGGCCCGGCAAGGGCCTGGGCAGCGCCGGCCGAATCGGCCAGCAGGCCTGCGCCCCGCGCCACGCCGGTCTGGCCCAGCAGGCTGACGGTGCTCATGCCCTCTGCGCCCGCTGTGTTGTCGCCGCCCTGTCCCGCCAGGCCCCTCCATTGCTGGGCCGCGCTGTCGCCCGCGACCAGCGCCTGCCAGCCGACCAGGGCCGAGGGATCGACGGCGGTGCCGGAGGCATCGGCAGCACCGGGAGCCGCTGCCAGCGGATCGCCCCCTTCGGCGAACTCCGGGTCCTGCGCGGCCAGCAGTGCCAGAAAGCTGTCTGGCTGCGCTGCCGCCCCGGCGCCATCGTCCGTGATGCCCTTTTGCTGCGCATGGGCGCGCGTGCGGGCGGTCTGCTGGGAAGACTGCGTTCCCTGGTTGCTGGATATGCGTGCCTGTTCCATGGTCAATTCTCCTGCCCTATCGGTCCTGAACTCGGCGGCTGTACTGCATCGCCGCGCGTTCATCGGTTTGTTTCTGCTCCATGCGGGCCTGGGCCTGCTCCAGCTCGCGCCGCCGCTGCTCGACCACCTTGCGCAGGCTGGCCAGGCGGCGCTCGGCGTCCACCAGTCCGCGGCGTGCGTTCTCGACCCGCGCCGCCTGGTCGCCCACCACGCCGGTCTGCAGGCCCGCCGCATGCCCCAGCCGGTCCATGAACTGGTAGTGGTGGTACATCACCTCGGGCTGCACGCGCGTGTCGGCCTGCAGGCCCCAGCGCTGCTCCGTCTCGCGCGCATAGTCCTGCAGCTGGTTGAGCTGGGCCTGGGCCGCCTGCTGCACGGCCAGGGCCTCCTGCAGCACGTGGCGTGCCTCGTCGCGCTTGCGCGAGGCGATCTCCACGGCGACGGTGAGGGCACTGAGGACGGACATGGAGCGGCCTTGGAATGTTGCTTACTGGTCGAGCACGGACGCCATGGCGTTCACGCTCTGGTCCATGGTGGACGCCTCGAACATGTCCTGCTGCAGGAAGGCCGCCATCTGCGGCTGCAGGTGGATGGCTTCGTCCAGCGCCGGGTCGGAGCCGCTCATGTAGGCCCCCACCTGCACCAGGTCGCGGCTCTTCTGGTAGCGCGAGTACACGGCGCGAAAGCGCCGCGCCACGTCGAAATGGCCGCGCGCGACCACGTTGTGCATCACGCGCGATGCCGACTGCTCGATGTCGATGGCCGGGAAGTGTCCCGACTCGGCCAGCGAGCGCGACAGCACGATGTGCCCGTCCAGGATGGCGCGCGCGGCGTCGGCGATCGGGTCCTGCTGGTCATCGCCCTCCGACAGCACCGTGTAGAACGCCGTGATGGAGCCCACGCCGTGCAGGCCGTTGCCGCTGCGCTCCACCAGCGCCGGCAGCTTGGCAAAGCACGATGGCGGGTAGCCCTTGGTGGCCGGCGGCTCGCCGATGGCCAGCGCGATCTCGCGCTGTGCCATGGCGTAGCGGGTCAGCGAATCCATGAGCAGCAGCACATGCTTGCCCTTGTCGCGGAAATGCTCGGCCACCGCGGTGGCATACGCGGCACCCTGCATGCGCAGCAGCGGGGGCGCATCGGCCGGCGCCGCCACCACGACCGAGCGGGCCCGGCCGTCCGCACCCAGGATGTCTTCCACGAATTCCTTGACCTCGCGGCCCCGCTCGCCAATGAGGCCGACCACGATCACGTCGGCACGGGTGTAGCGCGCCATCATGCCCAGCAGCACGCTCTTGCCTACGCCCGAGCCGGCGAACAGGCCCAGCCGCTGGCCGCGCCCCACGGTCAGCAGCGCATTGATGGCGCGCACGCCGGTGTCCAGCGGCAGGCGCACCGGATCCCGGTCCATGGCATTGATCTGGCGCCGGTCCATGGGCTCGGAGACCACGTCCTGCACCGGGCCGCCATGGTCCAGCGGCAGGCCCTGCGGATCGACCACCCGGCCGAGCAGGCCGTCCCCCATGGGCAGGCGCAGCACGCCGGCCTTCTGGGACGGCCGGGAGGCTTCGCCCAGGCGCGGGCTGGCCACGTAGGGGGCGGCAGGCACCACGCTGGCGCCGCTGGACAGGCCGTGGATGTCGCCCGCCGGCATCAGAAAGGCCCGGTCGGCCGAGAATCCGACCACTTCGGCCAGCACCGGCGTGTGGCCTGGCATCTGCACCATGCACTGCGAACCCACGGGCACGCGGATGCCGGAGGCCTCCAGCACCAGGCCGGTCAGCTTGGTCAGGGTGCCGCGCGTCTCCAGCGGCGCGCGGTTGCGCACACGCTCACGCGCATCGTCCATGAACTGCGTCCAGGCGTTGGAGGCGGGGGCATCAACGCTCATCGCCGCTCTCCTGCCAGGGCGACTCCAGCCCCAGCGAGGCGATGGCACGTTCCCAGCGCTTGTCCACGCTGCCATCGACCACCGTGCCGCCCGATTCGACCAGGCAGCCCCCCGCCGGCACGGCCGCATCGGCCACCCACTGGATGGCCGCTCCCAGTTCTTCGCGCAGCGGCTGCTCCACGGCGCCCATGTCCGCCGGATTGAGGCGCACCATGGCAGGACGCCCTTCGGCCACGAGCATGCCCACCGCTTCGCGGACCACGGGCTCCAGCACATCGGGGCTGACCGACAGCTCCCGGCGCACGACTTCGCGGGCGATGTCGCAGGCCAGCGCCAGCACGTCCTGGGCCATGCGCTGCTGCATGGCGGCCAGCGACTCCTCCAGGGACTTCACGACCCCGGCGATGCTCTGGGACATCTCCTGCGCCTGGCCCGCCACATAGTCGTCCATGCGCTGCTGCCATTCGAGCGCCGTGTCGGACTGGCCTTGCGCCAGGCCTTGGGCAAAGGCCGCGTCGCAGGCCTGCTGCACCAGGGCCAGTTGTGCGGCTTCCACCTCCGCGGGATCGGGTGGCGGCGGCTCCGGCTCGGGCAGGACTTCCGGTTCGGGCTCCTCGGGCTCGGAGCCGTCCACGGCGCCGAACTTCCACTGCGTGACCACCCCCACCTCTTCGCTGGGGATGAAGCGCGAGTACGAGCGCTGGCTAGACGAAGGCATCGTCACCACCAGCGGAGATCACGATCTGCCCTTCATCGGAAAGGCGCCGCACCGTCTTGAGGATTTCCTTCTGCTGCGCTTCGACTTCGGACAGCCGCATGGGACCGCGCGACTCGAGGTCGTCGCGCAGCGCCTCGGCGGCACGCGAGGACATGTTGGACAGGAATTTCTCGCGCAACTCGGGCACGGCGCCCTTGAGTGCGACGATGAGCGTCTCGGACGCCACTTCCTTGAGCACGGTCTGGATGGCCTTGTCGTCGAGCTTGAGCACGTCTTCGAAGACGAACATCTTGTCCATGATCTTCTGCGCCAGATCGGGGTCGTAGCCGCGGATGGACTCGATCACCACGCTGTCCATGTTGGAGCCCAGCAGGTTGATGATCTCGGCCGCCGCCTTGACGCCGCCCAGCGAGCTCTTGCGAATCTTGTCGCCACCGGCCAGCACCTTGAACAGCACCTCGTTGAGGTCCTTGAGCGCCGTCGGCTGTATGCCTTCGAGCGTGGCCACGCGCAGCAGGATCTCGCTGCGCTGGCGGTCGGTCAGGTGCATCAGGATGCCCGAGGCCTGCTCGCTGTCCAGGTGCACCAGGATGGCCGCGACGATCTGCGGGTGCTCGTTGCGCAGCAGTTCGGCCACCGACAGCGGGTCCATCCACTTGAGGCTTTCGATGCCCGAGACGTCGCCGCCCTGCAGGATGCGGTCGATCAGCAGCGAGGCCTTGTCGTCCCCCAGGGCGCGCTTGAGCACTGCGCGCACGTAGTTGCCGGTGTCCGACACCAGCAGGCTCTGCGCGGCCGCGGCGTCGGCAAAGCGGTTGATCACGCTGTCCACCTTCTCGCGCGACACCGACTTCATGCGCGCGATGGTCTCGCCCAGCTTCTGCACCTCCTTGGGCGAAAGGTGCTTGAACACTTCGGCGGCTTCCTCCTCGCCGAGGGACATCAGCATGATGGCTGCGTCGTGTAGGCCTTGGTCATCCATGGGGTTTCAAGCGTGAGCGGATACGATGGGATCAGGCATTTTCGCCATTCACCCAGGATTTGAGAATGTTGGCGACGGCCACAGGGTTTTCCTTGGCCAGCACGCGCGCCTCTTCCAGGCGCAACTGCTCTGGCGTGGCCACCACATTCTCGTCCTTCTTGCCCGGGCCTGGCAAAGCCGGGCGGTCGGGTTGCTCGGCCTCGATGGCATCGAGCTGGCCGCCGGCCATGGGCAGTTCGCCGGCCTTGGACTTCTTGTCCTCGGCGCTCGAGCCCTTGAGCGCCGGACGCACCAGGCCCAGCAGCACCATGGCAGCGAACAGCAGGGCACCCACGGGCCAGGCAAAGCTCTTGGCGATGTCGATCACTTCCGGCTGCTTCCACAGCGGGATGTCCGTCGACGAGGCCGCCTCGACCTGGAACGGCGTGTTCATCAGGTTCACCGAGTCGCCGCGCTCGGCATTGAAGCCGATGGTCTCACGCACCAGGGCCTTCATCTGCTCCAGTTGTTCGGGGGTGAGCGCCTTGGTGACGGTCTTGCCCTTTTCCTCGGTGGACTGGTAGTTCACCACCACGGCAGCGTTCAGGCGCTTGACGGCCCAGTTGTTGCCACGCGTGACCCGAACGGTCTTGTCCACTTCGTAGTTGGTGGTGGACTCGCGCTTGCTCGAGGACTCTTCCGAGCCCTGCTGTCCAGCGGCCTGGGGGGCAGGATTGGCACCGTTGATGGGTGCAGCCGAGGGTGCAGGCGGTTGATTGGCAACGGCACCGGGCACGCCCGTGGCGGTCTTCTGGGCCGTACCGGAAGTCTCCAGCATCTGCTGGCTGCGCACGGCCTTGGCATCGGGGGTCTGGTTGGGGCGGAACTGCTCGGACGTGGACTCGGTGCGGCTGAAGTCCAGCTCGGCCGAGACCTGGGCCTTGACGTTGTTGCGGCCGACCACGGGTTCCAGGATCTCCTGGATGCGGCGCGTGAGCTGCTGCTCGATCTGCTGCACATAGAGCAGCTGCTGTGCATCGACCGCATTGGCGGAGGTGCCATCGGGCGACTGCGAAAGCAGCTTGCCGGTGTCGTCGAGCACGCTGACGGCCGAGGGCGCCAGTTCCGGCACGCTGGAGGCCACCAGGTGGACAATGCCGGCGAGCTGGGCCCGGTCCAGGATGCGACCGGGGTGCAGGCTGACCAGCACCGAAGCCGAGGGCTTTTGCTGTTCGCGGAAGAAACCGTTCTGGTTGGGCAGCGCCAGGTGCACGCGGGCGCTCTGCACCGAGGAGAGGGCCTGGATGGAGCGGGTCAGCTCGCCCTCCAGGCCGCGCTGGAAGTTCAGGCGCTCCTGGAACTGGGTCATGCCGAAGCGGTTGGTTTCCATCAGCTCGAAACCGGTCACGGAACCACGGGGCAGGCCCTGGGTGGCCAGGCGCAGGCGCACGTCGTGCACCTTCTCGGCGGGAATCAGGATCGCGCCGCCGCCTTCGGCGTACTTGTAGGGCACGTTCATCGTGGTCAGCTGGGCCACGATGGCGCCGCCATCCTTGTCGTTCAGGTTGGCAAACAGCACCTTGTAGTCGGGCTGGCGGCCCAGCACGATGGCGGCGACGGCCATGGCCACCAGCAGCGCCACGCCCACCCCCAGGCGCATGCGCTGGGCCCGGTCGAGGCTGCTCAGGCGCTGCAGCCAGTTGGGGGTGGCGGCTGGCGCGGCTGTGGGTGCAAGCGGAGCGAGTGGGACTTCGGCAACTGCAGACATCGTGCTTTCCAATAGGTGAGGCCCGGCAACGGACCTTTGGCGTGGGCTCGATTATTTGGCTCAAGTCGCGGCCATGTTCTGCCGATAAGGCGCCCCTTTGACCATCTATTCCCCATGATGCGCCCCGGGCGCCTGGCTACTATCACAGCATCCCCTATTCCCCCAATGGACACTGCCATGGACCTCCGCATACCCAGCTCCACCACCCCCATGACGGGTGCCGGCATGGCGCGCCGCGCTGCGGCCATGCCGCAGGCCGAAGGCAACGATGTGGGTTTTTCAGGCGCGCTCAAGGGGGCCCTGCAGTCCGTCAGCGCCGCCCAGAACAAGTCGGGCGACCTGCAAAAGGAAGTGCAGCTGGAGAACCCCTCGGTCAGTCTGGAAGAGACCATGGTGGCGATCCAGAAGGCCCAGATCGGATTCCAGGCCACCTTGCACGTGCGCAACCGCATGGTGCAGGCCTATACCGACATCATGAACATGCAGGTCTGAAGGCCCCCCTGAGGCGCTGCGCGCCTTCACCCCCCAGCGCGGCGGGGCGGCCCTTGCGCGGGGGCACTGGCCTGGGGCGCGCCCGTTCCATGCGCCTGGGGACCGCGTACAGCGCCACATGGGCCTTGCATCCGGCACGACCGAGCACTCCCCCTATTGGACTTTGACCTCGAGTCAATTCCGCTACTGAAGCAGCATTCGCCACATCCACAAGGCCATTGATCTTGCGGCAGCATTTCCCACCAGGCGCCTTCTGCAGTAGTCAACAGGCAGCAAAAAGCCACCGGCCGTCTTGCGACGTGCGGTGGCTTTTTTCTTCCCGGCAGAAAGCAGGGCCGTGGACGGAGGCGCCGCCCGGCGGCCTCCTTCCTTCTTCACGCCCCGTTCAGTGCATCATCTGCGGCTGGCCTTCGAACAGGTGCTCGAACTGGGCCAGCCAGGGCTCGGCCAGGCAGCGGATCTGGGCGTCGTTGCGCAGGATGCGCTGCATGATGCGGGTCTTTTCGCGGCGGTGCTCGGGCAGCAACTCGTGCTCCTGGGACTTGAAGCGCAGCTGCTCGATCAGCACGGCGCAGGCGCCCTCGTAGCGCACCACGCCATCCCAGTCCTTGAGCTTGGCGGCCTCCAGCATCTTGGCGCTGCTGTCTTCTATGGCTTTGTAGTAATCAATCAGCATGTGGGACATGGTTCATGCCTCCACCAGCACAGGCTGGCCCGAAGCGGTGGCGGCAGCCGGGGCTGCGCCGTTGTTGCTCTTCTTGATCTCGTTCCAGCCCAGGGCGATGGGTTCGATCAGGCGCATGACTTCTTCCATCATGGCGTCGTCGTTGCGGGCGTTGGCCAGGATCAGGCGGCGGATGCAGTAGTCATACAGGGCACCCAGGTTCTCGGCCAGCTCGCCGCCGTCGACCTTGTCCAGGGCCGTGCTCAGGCCCTCTTCGATGATGCGCACGGCCTTGGAGACCGCGTTGCACTTGCCCAGCACGTCGCCGCGGGCCATGGCACCGCGCGCCGTGGCGATGGAGTTCAGAGCGCCTTCATACAGCAGGCTGACCAGCTGGTGCTGGTCAATCGTGTGCATGCTGGTTTCCACATTGATGCGCTGGTAGGCGTTGGCTGCACGGGGATTGTGGGCGCTGAACATGGGATGGTCCTTACGGTGTGATGCTTTATTTATCGGCCGGCGCCGACAAAACTGAAGGCTTTCCGTCAGGTCGACTTGTTCCAGGTGGTCACCTGCTGGGCGATGTAGGCATTGAGCCCGTTCAGCGATGCCATCTGGGTGTCCAGTGCGTTGTAGCGTGCCGTGATGCGCTTCTCGAAGGCATCGATCTTGTCCTGGGCCGTCACCTGGTCCTTGGCATTGCGCTTGAGCGACAGCTGCAGCGTATCGTCCTTGGATTTGAAGAAGCCATTGGTTCCCAGCAGGTCCGTCGTCAGCGCCTTGACGCGCGCCGCAACACCCATGGACGTTCCCGGCCCCGGGTTGCGGAACAGGTTCTTCACGTCTTCCATGTTCTCATTCATGGCCTTGGTGAACTTGGTGGAATCCACGGCCAGGTCACCGCCGCGCTGCAGCGTGATGCCCACGTCCGCCAGGCGCTGGAAGCCGGCCTTGTCGCCCGTGATGGCCTGGATGGCCGAGCGCAGGGAGTTCTGCAGCGCAACGGCCGTCGTATCCCCCTGCAGCAGGCCCGCGCTCTTGTTGGCCGCATCATATTTGGTGGCCTCGTTGAGGATGCTGTTGACCGCGTTGTAGGCGGTCACGAAGTCGGTCACGTTCTTCTGCAGGGCCGTGTTGTCCTTGGCCACGCCGATCTCGATCGGCGCCGTGGTGACCTGTTCGGCCTTGAAGGTGACGCCGGAGATCGTGTTCTCGAAGGTGTTGGTGGCCGAGGACACGGGGATCCCGTTGACCTTCGCCGTGGCGTTGGCCGCCACCTGCGTCACGGTGCTGCCCGCCACCAGGCGCGACAGGCCGGTCGCATCGGTGTTGCCGGCGCTGGCGATGTCCGTGTCGCCGCCTTCCATCACGCTCAGGCGAAAGCCGGACTCCAGGCCCGTGCTCTTGCTGCGCAGCAGCAGGCGCTCCCCCGATGCATCCTTGAGCACCGAGGCCGTGACACCGGCATTGGTGCCGTTGATCTTGCTGGCGATGTCGTTCACGGTATCGCTGGCGGAAATGCTGATGTCCACTGGCGCACCGGCTCCCGGCGTGAAGGAGGCCGGGGTCACGCTCCATTGGCCCAGTTCCAGGCGCAGAGTGCCTGCGCCCAGGGCACCGCCCACGGGCAGCAGAGCCGCCGACGCGGTGGCCTGCGCCTTGGCCAGCCCCTGGACCTCCACACTGAAGGTGGTTGGCAGCGTGCCGCCAATGGCGGTGGCACTCACATACTTGCTGTCGGAAGAGGTCGTGGCAACGGCGTTCCAGCCAGTCACGCTGGTGAGCTTGCCCGCCGCATCGGCGAGCGTCGAGACGAGGGATTTGATCTGGCCGAACGCGGAAATCTTGGTTTCCACCGTGGCTTTCTGGACCTTGAGCGTATCTAGAGGCTTCTCTTCCAGCTTCACCAGCTGGGCGATGATGCTCTTGACATCCAGGCCGCTCGTGGCGAGGCCGGGTGAAGAAATGGTAGCCATGAGATCCTCCTGAACTGGTCAACGGAAATTATGGCGCCGATCCGACGGCCATAACGCCCTTATTCACACCAGGAAACCCGCCAATTCCAGCGCTCCTGGCACGCGCTGCCGGAAGGTGAAAAGGCGGCGACAGAAAAACTGTCGCCGCCCGGGCATTGCGCAGGGCCCCTTCAAGCCCTGCCCGCCATACCTGCGATCAACGCAGCAGGGCCAACACGCCTTGTGGAAGCTGGTTGGCCTGGGCCACCATCGCCGTGCCGGCCTGCTGCAGGATCTGCGAGCGCGACAGGTTGGCGGTTTCCGAAGCGAAGTCGGCATCCAGGATGCGCGAACGGGACGAAGACAGATTCTCCGACGTCACCTGCAGGTTGGCAATCGAGGTTTCGAAGCGCGATTGCAGAGCACCGAGCTTGGCGCGTTCACCGTTGATGTAGGCCAGGCCGGAGTCCACCGTCTTCAGGGCTTCGGTGG
The DNA here is from genome assembly GCF_059423865.1 of Acidovorax sp. GW458-11-26-14-TSB4. Taxonomy (NCBI): domain Bacteria; kingdom Pseudomonadati; phylum Pseudomonadota; class Betaproteobacteria; order Burkholderiales; family Comamonadaceae; genus Acidovorax; species Acidovorax sp. GW458-11-26-14-TSB4. The sequence continues at coordinate 275,217 of NZ_JBWKYR010000007.1, read as the reverse complement.
CCTTCTTGAACGTGGTCACATCCAGGTTGGCGACTTCCTGCAGATCGGAGGCCGAGTTCGCGGCAGTAGCCGTGCTGAAGGCGTTCGTCGTGGTGGCCACGGTCGAGAAGGACTTGTCGGAGTCCAGCACGACGTAGCCGCTGACGGTCGAGGAATCGGCACCCGATGCGGCAGCCAGGGTGTCGGCCGCACCGATGGCGGTGCCGTCGGCCTGCAGCTTCTGGATGTTGACCGCACCTGCGTTTACGCCAGAGGCTGCACCCTTGTAGATACCAATGTCCTGGCCCGTGGCATTGGTCAGGATGATGCCGTTGTTGGTGGAATTGAGCGACGCGGTCACACCCGTCTTGGACGACTGCTCGTTGATGGCGGAAATGGCATTCGACAGACCATCCGACGTGGCGAGAGCCGTCACGTTGAACGAAATCGACTGGCCCAGGTTCGTGCCCGTGGGCGTGTTGTCCGAGCGCAGTTCGAAGGTGTAGGCGCCCACCGACTCAAAGCTCAGCTGCACTTCCGTGCGGGCGGAGGCCGTCACGCCGGTGTTCGCAGTCTCCTTGTTGATGCTGTCGGCCATGGTCTTGGCCGTATCGGCAGCCGTGATGGTGATGTTCTTGGAGCCCAGGGCGCCGTTCACCGCCAGCGTACCGCCGGTCACGCCGTTGGCACCCCAGGTACCGGCGTTGGCGCCGCTGCCCGAGCCGTTGGCCGAGGTGTTCTGGTTGTTGCCGTAGACGCTGGTGCGCAGGTTGGCCGTGGCGGCCACGATGGTCTGGTTGGCATTGGCGCCGACCTGGAACTGCTGCGTACCGAAGGTGCCGTTGAGCAGCTTGGCGCCGTTGAATTCAGTGGTTTGCGAGATCCGGTCCAGTTCGCTGACCAGTTGGCCCACTTCCTGCTGCAGGGCTTGGCGGTCACCGGCGCTGTTGGAGGCGTTGGCCGATTGCACAGCCAGCTCACGCACACGTTGCAGGATGTCGCCGGAAGCCTTCAGGGCGCCTTCAGCGGTCTGCGCCAGCGAGATGCCGTCGTTCGCATTGCGAACAGCTTGGTTCAGGCCGCGGATCTGGCTGGTGAAGCGCTCGGAAATCGCCAGGCCGGCTGCGTCGTCCTTGGCGCTGTTGATGCGCAGGCCCGACGACAGGCGCTGGATGGAGGTATTGAGGGACGTCTGGCTCATGCCCAGATTGCGCTGGGCCGTCAACGAAGCGACGTTGGTATTGATGGTGGATGCCATGGCAAATCTCCTGAAAAGAACTGACTGAAATGGCGTTGCCGCCAACCTGGTGCCAGGCAAGGCACCCGGCTATACGGTCCACAGCGCCTACATGGCCTTCTGTTGAACGGCGGAGGGCGGTTTGCCTTCCGTTGTGAGTCTTTTCGACGCCGGCCCGGGAAACTTTAGGGCAACACCAAATAAGTCTTTGGCGATGCGACGCTGCAGGCCGTCCAAGGCCGGGCGCGCGGCGTGCGAGGCACTCCGTACGCGCCGTTTCAGTCCCAAACCTGCAAGTTGGCAGGCTTTTTGGCGCTTTATCGGCCCAACACCCCCCGGGGTCCTTGGACACAATTCTTTCATCGTTCCCGAATCGCCTGCCGGACGGTGGTAGTCCCCCTCAGGCACAAATGTCCACTCAAGCCTCAAGGAGCATTCCATGGCAGCCACGATCAACACCAACGTCGCTTCGTTGACGGCCCAGCGCAACCTGGGCATGAGCCAGACCTCGCTCAACACCTCCATCCAGCGCCTGTCGTCGGGCCTGCGCATCAACAGTGCCAAGGACGACGCAGCCGGCCTGGCGATTTCCGAACGCTTCACCAGCCAGATCCGCGGCCTGAACCAGGCGGCGCGCAATGCCAACGACGGCATCTCCCTGGCGCAGGTCACGGAAGGCGCGATGAAAGCCGCGGGCGACATCCTGCAGCGGGTGCGTGAACTGGCCGTGCAATCGGCCAACGCCTCCAACAGCCCCAGCGACCGCCAGGCGCTCAACCAGGAAGTGGGCCAACTGGTCAGCGAACTGGACCGGATCTCGCAAACCACCGAATTCAACGGCGCCAAGCTGCTCAACGGCACGTTTGGTACGCAGCAGTTCCAGGTCGGTGCCAACGCCAACCAGACCATTGTCGCCGCCACGGCCAACCTGCGCACCAGTGTTTACGGCAACAACCAGAACACCTCGGCCAACGGCTCGGGCAGCGGTGCCAACGCCGGCACCTGGGGTGCCAACGGCGTGACCGGCGGAACGCTGGCGGTGAACGGCGCCCTCGGTTCGCGCAACATCACCATCACGGCTGCCGACACGGCCAAGGCGATGGCCGACAACATCAACCTGCAGACCGCGAACACCGGCGTCACCGCCTCTGCCCGCACCGAAGTGGATCTGTCCTTCACTTCCGTGGGCTCCTACACCTTCGAACTGCGTTCGGAGAACGTGCCCACCGCACCCGCGCTCGGCCAGTCGATCTCCTTCAATGTTTCGGCGATCAACACCTCGGATGGCCTGTCCAACGCCATTTCGGCCATCAATGAGCAGTCCGCCAAGACCGGCGTCACCGCCTCGCTGAACGCCACCAGCACAGGGATCGTGCTGACCAATGCGACCGGCCAGGACATCGGTATCTACAAGGGCGCCGCCTCGGGTGCCAATGCCGGCGCCGTCACCATCCAGAAGCTCCAGGCCGACGGAACCGCCGCCGGAGCGGCGGATACCCTGGCCGCGGCGTCGGGTGCCGACAACTCCACCATCAGCGGCTATGTGGTGCTGGACTCCGAAAAGTCCTTCTCCACCACCGCCACAGGCACCAACGCGTTCGACACGGCCACTCCGGCGAACAGCGCCTCGGACCTGCAGGAAGTGGCCAACCTGGACGTGACCACCTTCAAGAAGGCGACCGAAGCCTTGAAGACCGTGGACTCGGCCCTGGCCTACATCAACGGCGAGCGCGCCAAGCTGGGCGCCTTGCAGGCGCGCTTCGAGACGGCCATCGCATCGCTGAACATCACTTCCGAAAACCTGTCCGCCTCGCGCTCGCGCATCCTGGACGCCGACTTTGCGGCGGAAACGGCCAACCTGTCGCGCTCGCAGATCCTGCAGCAGGCCGGCACGGCGATGGTGGCCCAGGCCAACCAGATCCCGCAGGGTGTGCTGAAGCTGCTGCAGTAATTGCCGTAGCGGGCCGCCCCATGGACGCGGCGCCTGTCTGGGCCACGGTGCGCGCATCCTCCATTGGCTAGACTGGCGCCATTCAGATCGCGAAGGACGCACAGTGCACGGCAGAAAAAAAGCCCCGATGGACGGCCGACTGACAGCAGCCCTGGAGGCCAGCGAATGGGACCTTCTGGTGCGGCTGTGCAAACAGATTCTGCGCAAGAATTCGCGCGACCTGCAGGCCACGCGGCTGCTGGGCTATGCGCTGGACTGCCAGGGCAAGGGCGAGGAAGCGATCGAGGTCTACCGCCGTGCCGCGCTGCTGTGGCCGAATGACGCCGAACTGCTGATCAACTACGGCAACGTGCTCCTCAACCACGCCCAGAATGCGCAGGCCTTGCCCATTCTGGAAAAAGTATGCGAGCTCAGGCCCGAAAAGGCCATCTGCTGGCTCAAGCTGTCGCAATGCTGCTACCTGCTCGCCCGGCACGAAGAGGGCTTCAGCGCGGCACAGAAAGCGGCGGCACTGACCACCAACATCCAGGAACGATCGGCCGCCCTGACGCAGACATCCATCCACCGGCGCGAACTGGGACAGGTCCGTGAGGCGGTGCAGGACTGCCTGGCCGCGATTGCGCTCACCCCGACCGAGGTGTCCAACCACACCAACCGGCTGCTGTTCATGCTGGCAGACCCCGGCGCAGATGCGGGCAGCCTGTCCCGCGCGGCCCGCGACTTCGCGGCCGTATTCGAGCCCCCGCTCAAGCCCCAGTGGCCAGACTACGCCGACCGCCGGGGCAACCCCTGGCGCAAACTGCGCATCGGGTTCCTGTCGCCCGACTTTCGGGTCCACTCCGTGATGTACTTCGTGGAGGGCCTGCTGGCGCAACTGGATCGGCGGCAGTTCGAGGTGTTTGCCCTCTCCCTCTTTCCTCGCGATGACCATGTGACCGGGCGCGTGATGCACCACGCGGACCATTTCGTCCGGCTGGCAGGCCTGGGCGCGCAGCAGCAGGCCCAGGCCATCCGCGCCCAGGGCATCGACATCCTGATCGACCTGGCGGGCCACACGGGTTACAACGGGCTGCTGGCCATGGCCCACAAGGCGGCACCGGTGCAGGTATCGTGGCTGGGCTTCCCTGCCACGACCGGGCTCGACGCCCTGGACTACAAGTTCACCGACGAAGTCACCGACCCGCCGGACGCGCAGGAGCAGTACACCGAGCAGCTCTACCGCCTGCCCACCCTGTTCGCCTGCTACCGCCCCATGAGCCGCAACCCGCTGTGGCGCTACCAGCCGCGCTACCTGGTGCGGCCCACGCCGGCGCTGGAAAACGGCTTCGTCACCTTTGGCTCGTGCAACAACCTGGGCAAGCTCACCGATGACGTGCTGGCCCTGTGGGGCCGCATACTGGAGGCCGTGCCCGGATCACGCCTGCTCATCGAGGGCAAGAACCTCAACCGCCCCGATTTCGCCAACGCCTACCGGGAGCGCTGCCGGGGACTGGGACTGGACCCGGAGCGCCTGGAACTGGTGGCCCTGCACAGCGACAACCAGTACCTGACCTACCATCGCATCGATATTGCGCTGGACCCGTTTCCCCTGACGGGCGGCACCACCACCTTCGACGTGCTGTGGATGGGCGTTCCCATTGTCTCGATGGTGGGCCAGAGTTTCAAAAGCCGCATGGGCGTGGGCCTGCTCACCTACCTGGGACGCTCCGACTGGCTGGCCGAGACGGCTGAGGACTATGTCCGCATCGCCTGCGGCCTGGCCGCCGATATCGAGGCCCTGAACACCCTGCGCCTGGGCTTGCGCAGCGAGGTGGAGGCTTCGGCCCTGATGCGCGAGGACATCTTCAACCACCATTTTGGCGAGGGCCTGCGCGCCATGTGGCTGCAGTGGCTGGCCAGCGCCGAGCACCCGGACGATCATGAAGCGCAGGTTCAGGCCATGCAGGGCTGGCTGTCCGATCTGCCACCTGAATGGATGCAGCCTCCGGTGCCCGGAGTCGGCCTGAAACCCGGCCACCGGATCAGCCTGGCCGAGGCGCACCAGCGCCTGCAGGACCTGGTCGAAAAGGCCAAGAGCTCTGCCCGGCCGGCTGTGGCCGCCGAGGCGTCCGGCACCCAGATTTCGGACCGCCACTGGATTGCCGTGACCTCCCTGGCCGAAATCGTGCTGAACGCGGTTCCCAACGACCCCGTGGCGCTGGCCTGCCTCGCGGAGGTCGAGCATGCGCACGGCCACACCGAGTTCGCCGTGACCTACCTGCGGCATGCCACCCAGGCAATGGGGATGGAACCCCTCAAAATCTGAGGGGCCCGCCGGTTCAGGCTTTTCGGCGCAGGAAGCCCTGCGGAGCGACCGTCACCTGCAGGCGCTGCTCCATCTCGGTGTCGATCTCGAACTCGGCATGCCCGGCCAGCCACTGGCGCACCGCCGTCTTGGGGTTGTTGCCCACGTCCCAGGGCCGATCGGCAAAGAAGCGCGGCGGCATGTCCTCGACAAAGGTGTCGAACACCACGCAGTAGCTGCCCGGCGTCACCAGCGGTGCATAGGCCTCCAGCTCGCCCAGCACATGCTCGTGCGTGTGCATGGAATCCAGGCACACCAGGACGCGCTGGTAACCCTTGGCGAAGTCCCGCACCTGCGCCACCACCTCGGGCGCGATGGCCGAACCCTGGACCATGGCGATGCGGCTGGCCATGGGGTGCGCCTCGATGGCGGCGCGGTTGTGCGCACGGATGTCGATATCGATCCCGAGCACCTTGCGCCGGGACACCCGCGGGTCGAGTGTGGTCCCCGCCTCGATGGCATCGCTCATGTCCAGCAGGGCCAGCAGGGAGGCGCTGAGCACCAGGGAGCCACCGTGGGCAATGCCGGTCTCGATGATGAGGTCCGGCCGCACACGCCACACCAGCTCCTGCATGGCCACCATGTCCTGCGGGTACTGGATGATGGGGCGCCCCATCCAGTCGAAGTTGTACACGTACTGCCGCTGCATGGAGGCCTGCAGCCATTGCTGCGACAGCGCCTGGAAAGGGGCATCCGTGCTGTAAGCCTGCAGGCGGGCCTGCCGCTCTTGGTTGAATTGTTCCAAAGGGGTCATGGGCATTGCCTTACTTGATCAACAAACCTTGCCCAGTGGGCATTTCGAGCACACGGTAACCGTACTTGGCAAACCAGGGGTCTTCGGCCAGCTTCTGCGCACGGTAGGCCAGCCAGCCATAGTCGTCCAGGATGAGGACGGCGCCCGGGACCATGCGCTCAAAAAGAACCTCCAGCGCGCCGACCTCCGCATCCGCATTGTTCATGTCCAGGTGCATGAAGGCGATTTTCTGGGGTGCGACGTCTGCCAGCACCTCGGGCACCTTGCCCTGGGTGACGGTGACGTTGTTGAATCCCGAAAAGCGCTCCTTCACCTGCGCATACAGCTGCTTGCTGTGTTCGGGCATCGCATGGTGGGGCAGGGACGGATCGTGATCGAACAGGTCGTACAGATAGTAATGGCGGTCCGGGCGGTTGGCGAAATCCACCGCATCGCACACGATGCGCGCCGTGGTGCCCTTGTAGCAGGCGCACTCCACAAAATCGCCCTCCAGGCGCAAGCCATTGCGCACCCCCCACAGCACAGTGGACATGCGCCAGAGGACCGCTTTTTCGATATCGGTGCTCGCATGGGCTTCAAAGGCCCGCATCAAGGGCTCGTCGTCCAGAAAGCCCAGATTGCGGTGGTAGGTGAAAAGATTGTCGCCCGCGTAGATCCCGCTCTGGCCACTGATTCCATTGATCGACTGCTGGATGCCCTGGATGAAACCCGGCATGTCGCTCAGTCCAAAAAAGGCCGTGCTCAAATGATTCTTCATGGATAACTTCTTTCTATGTGGGTCCATCAATGGCTGTCGTCGCCCCAGACCGGTCGGGCCACCACCCCCAACTCCGCCTGCAGACGCGCCACGCTGATGGGTGCAAACTGCTGCAAGGGCGCACCTTCCTGCACCTCGAAGGCACTGCCATAGTGCTCGCCCAGCCACTCTAGCCACTGGCCATGGCGGGTCTGCCGGCCACTGGCGACGTTGTAGGTCGTGGACCTGCCGTCCAGCGCAATGCGCGGCAGCCAGCGGACCACGTCGTCTATGTGAATGTAGTCCTTGGCGCTGTCCGGGTGGCTGCGCAGCAGCATGGTCCCCTGTTGCGCCTGGCGCACCAGGTCTGCCACCAGGTTGCCCGACTGCGCGTCCATCCCGGGCCCGACGACGTTGGACAGCCGCGCCACGCGCACGCCCGCACGGCCGCTGGCGTGGCACAGGGATTCGCCGGTCAGCTTGGACAGGTTGTACAGATAGGACGGGTCGCCAGGCACCACGCTCAGCGGCGCATCCTCCTCGGTGCTGGCCGCGCCCAGGTAGACGCGGGTGGAGGACAGGTAGAGCAGCGAATCGAACTGTGCCCGCTGGAGCACCTCGGCCAGCAGCCCGACATGGGCCTCCACGGTGTCGAAGGGACGGGTGCGGAAATCGGCCGTGAGCCCCACGCTGTAGATGGCATGGCCCAGTGGCTGGCTGAAGATGTCCGCATCACCCCTGGCAGGCGCCCGGACCGCATGGCCCTGGCCCCTGAGGTGCGCCACCAGGCGGCTGCCAATGTAGCCCGAAGCCCCCAGCACCGTAAAGGCCGTCACGTGCGCGCCCCCACCGCCCGCAGCGGGTGCCCGGCGTACACGGTATACGGTTTCAGCTCTCCACGCACGATGGAGCCGGCCCCGACCACGCAGCCCTGGCGCAGCACGGCCCCGTCCAGCAGCACGCAGTTGGCACCGATCCACACATCGTCCTCGATCACGATGCCGCCCTTGCTGGCCTGAAAGCCCTGCTCGCGGATCAAACGGCCGCGCTCGGCGTAGGCGTGGTTGACCGGGGCAAAGGTGCAGTTGGCCGCGATCGCGACGGAATTGCCCATGCGGATGCCATTGCCCGTGTACAGGACGCAACCGGAATTGATGACCACGTGCTCGCCCAGGACCAGATCGCCGGTGCCACCGGCAGGCTTGACCTTGACGAAGCTGTCGATCACCGAATGCGCACCCACGACGATGCGCGTGCCGCGCACCGAGTCCTCGATGTCGGCCAGGTGCGATACCTTGGCAGTGGCATGGATCTCGATCACACAAACACCTCCATGCGGGGCACCGCCACGGCAAACTGCCCACCCCAGGCGCGGACATAGTCCAGCTGCGCCGTCACCTCGTCGCGCAGGTTCCAGGGCAGTATGAGCACGCGGTCGGGCCGGTGCGCACGCAGGTGCGCCTCGTCCACGATGGGAATGCGGCTGCCCGGCAGGTACTGCCCCTGCTTGGCGGGATTGCGGTCCACCACATAGGGCAGCAGGTCGGCGCGCACGCCGGCAAAATTGAGCAGGGTGTTGCCCTTGGCCGCCGCGCCGTAGGCGCCTACCTTGAGGCCGCGTGCATGGCAGTCGAGCAGGAAGGCCAGCAGTTCGCGCTTGATGCGCAGCGCCTCCTCCTGCAGGCTGCCATAGAACGCGGCGGAGGAGACCCCCGCTGCGGCCTCGCGGGCGAGCAGACTGGCCACCCGTTCATGCGGCCGTGCACCGGCATCGCTGCGCTGCGCGAACACGCGCAGGCTGCCGCCATGGGTGGGCAGCTCCTGCACGTCGGTCACCGTGAGGCCGTTGGCGGCAAAGATGCGCTGCACGGTCATGAGCGACAGGTAGGAGAAATGCTCGTGGTACAGGGTGTCGAACTGGCACTGCTGCACCAGTTGCAGCAGGTGCGGGAACTCGAAGGTGGCCACGCCCTCCGGCTTGAGCAGCACGGCAAAGCCGGCCACGAAGTCGTTGATGTCGGGCACATGGGCCAGCACGTTGTTGGCCACCGTGAGATCGGCGGCATGCCCCTGGGCCACCAGCTCGCGGGCCAATTCCACGCCGAAGAACCGCTCCACGATCTCGATGCCACGGTCCCGTGCCGCGGCGGCCGTGCTGGCCGTGGGCTCCACGCCCAGGCAGGGAATGCCGCGCGCCACCACGTACTGCAGCAGGTAGCCGTCGTTGGCCGCCACCTCCACCACCTGGCTGTGGGCGCCCAGGGACAGGCGCCCGGCCATATCCTCCACATAGGCACTGGCGTGGGCCAGCCAGCTGCTGGAAAACGAGCTGAAGTACGCGTACTCGGCATCGAACAGCGCATCGGCGGCGGCGAACTCCTCGGCCTGCACCAGCCAGCAGTTCTCGCACACCAGCACCCGAAGCGGGTACCAGCGCTCGGGTGCATGCAGCGCCGGCTCGCGCAGGTAGGCGTTGGAGGGAGGGGCGGTGCCCAGGTCTGCCAGGGGCAGGATCACGGGGGCGGCGCAGTGGCGGCATTTCATGGGGCAGGAACTCGCTCAAGGCAGCGACAGCCCGGCGAACGCGGGTGTCAGCAGGGGGTGTTCGGCATCGCGCGGTGAGCGCTCGGCCACGGGCAAGGGCCAGGTGATGGCAAGGCGCGGGTCGAGCGCATCGAGCCCGCCTTCCGCGGCGGGCGCGTACGGGGCGGAGTGCAGGTAGAACATCTCGCAATCATCGGCCAGGGTCTGGAAGCCGTGGGCAAAGCCGGGTGGGATCAGCAGCGCCTGGTGGTTGGCGGCCGACAGTTCGCGGCCGAACCACTGCAGGAAGGTGGGGGAGCCGGCCCGCAGGTCCACCGCCACGTCCCAGACAGCGCCGCGCAGGCAGCTGACCAGCTTGGCCTCGGCCGCAGGCGGGTGCTGGAAATGCAGGCCCCGCACCGTGCCGCGCTGCAGGGTATGGGTATGGTTGATCTGCGCGATGGGCCACGTCCAGCCGGCGGGGGCCAGGTCCTGCGCGCAGAACATGCGTGCCAGGAAGCCCCGGCTGTCCGCCAGCGGCTGGCGCTGCACGCTCACCAGGCCCGCCAGCGGCGTGGTCTCCACGGCAAAGCGGCTCATGGGGTGGCACCCTCCTGGCAAGCTGCCTCGTAGGCGCCGAGGTCGGACAGGCACAGTGTGCGCGCAGAGGCACCGGCATGGAACTCCCGGTACCAGGCCATGGTGCGGCCCACGGCCTCAGGCAGCGCCCAGCAGGGCACCACGCCCAGCCGGCTGCGTGCCAGGGCCGTGTCCAGCGCCAGCAAACCGGCTTCGTGCGGGTGCTTCACGTCGCTCTGGTAGTGCACGGCGGCCTCGGGGTAGGCACCCTGGGCGATCTCGATGACGCGCCCCACGGTGGCGGCCTCGTGGGGCGCAGGTCCGAAGTTGTAGGCCCCGGCCTTCGAAGCGTCTTCCCAGAGCAGTTCGGCCAGCCGCAGATAGGCCGCCAGCGGCTCCAGCACATGCTGCCAGGGGCGTGTGGCATGGGGGTTGCGCAGCACCAGGGTCTGGCCGGCGGACCAGGCCGCCGCGGCATCTGGCAGCAGGCGCTCGGGCGCCCAATCGCCGCCCCCGATCACATTGCCGGCCCGCGCCGTGGCCAGCGCCACGCCCTGCGCGGACAGGAAGGCATCGCGGTAGCTCGCGGCCACGATCTCGGCCGCGGCCTTGCTGGCGCTGTAGGGGTCGTGTCCTCCCAAGGCATCGTCCTCGCGGTAGGGATAGACCCACTCGCGGTTGCGGTAGACCTTGTCGGTGGTCACCACCAGCGCCACGCGCACGCCGGGCAGACCGCGCAAGGCATCAAGCACATGGGCCGTGCCCATGACGTTGGTGGCATAGGTATCGAGCGGCGCGGTGTAGCTGGCGCGCACCAGTGCCTGGGCGGCCAGATGGAGCACGATGTCGGGCCGGGCCGCCTGGACCAGGGCCGCCGTGGTGCCCGCATCGCGCACGTCGCAGGCATGGCTGTCCATGCCGTCGGCCACGCGCGCCAGCGCAAACAGGCTGGGTACGGTGGCCGGTGACAGGGCAATCCCGGTGACCTGGGCGCCCAGGCGCTGCAGCCACAGGGCCAGCCAGCTGCCCTTGAAACCCGTGTGCCCGGTAAGCAACACGCGCTTGCCGCGCCAGAAATGGGGATCGGGCAGGGCCATGCTCACCAGCACTTCCAGGGCGCCCGGCCGCTTTGCCAGAGCTCTTCGAGCAGGTTCTTCTCGCGCAGCGTGTCCATGGGCTGCCAGAAGCCATGGTGCTCGAAGGCCATCAACTCGCCATCGCGCGCCAGGCTCTCCATGGGCGCCATCTCCCAGGGCGTGTTGTCGCCCTCGATGCGGTCCAGCACCGCAGGCGACAGCACGAAGAACCCGCCATTGATCCAGCCGCCGTCGCCGCGCGGCTTCTCGACGAAGCCGCTCACGCCCTGGCCCTTGCCATCGCCGTCACGCACCAGCGCGCCATAGCGGCCGGGCGGCAGCACCGCCGTCACCGTGGCCAGCTTGCCGTGCGCGGCATGGAAGGCGAACTGCGCCGCCATGTCCAGGTCGGCCACCCCGTCGCCGTAGGTGAAGCAGAAGGGCTCTTCGGGCGACAGGTACTCGCGCACGCGCTTGAGCCGCCCGCCGGTCTGCACGGAGGCGCCCGTGTCCACCAGCGTCACGCGCCACGGCTCGGCATGGCGGTGGTGCACTTCCATGCGGTTCTCGGCCATGTCGAAGGTCACGTCCGACATGTGCAGGAAGTAGTTGGCGAAGTACTCCTTGATGATGTAGCCCTTGTAGCCCAGGCAGATGATGAAGTCATTGACGCCATGGGCGGCATAGGTCTTCATGATGTGCCACAGGATGGGTTGCCCGCCGATCTCGATCATGGGCTTGGGCCGCAGGTGCGACTCTTCGGAGATGCGGGTGCCCAGGCCGCCGGCCAGCAGCACGGCTTTCATGGGCGGCGCTCCAGCGCTACGCGGATGTCCGCAAACGGGCCTGTTGTCATGTTTAGATCACCTGTGTCTCGTTGGGATTTGCGGAAACCGCGATTCTCGAAAGCCCCTGGCATCGCGTAGCATAAACACTCCAGGGGCGTGCGAAATCGGGAAAACCGGCGGAAATCCCGCCCAAGCCGGGCAACCGTTGAAGTGGCGGGCGCTTTACCGCTTGCTCGCAGGACTGGTTCGCGCACAATCAGATACAGTGAAACCAGCGATACGGCCCGGTGCCGTGTTTCCACCGCAACCGCCCAGCCCCGCCTGGCGCCCGCCAAAAACAACTGAATCAGCATGTTCGTCATCATTGGCTACGTCGTCAGCATGGTCTGCATCTTCGGCGTGTACATCGTGCACGGCGGGAACATCCAGGTGATCCTGAAGGCCCTGCCCTTCGAGCTCATCACCATCGGCGGCAGCGCGCTGGGCGCCTTCGTGGTGAACAACCAGCCCAAGGTGCTCAAGGCGACCATGAAGGCCGTTCCGGCCGCCTTCAAAGGATCCAAATACACCAAGGCACGCTACATGGAGCTGCTGGCCATGCTCTACGACATCCTGCAAAAGGCCCGCAAGGAAGGCCTGATGGCGATCGAGAAGGACGTGGAAGCCCCCCATGAGTCGGAGATCTTCAAGAAATACCCCACCGTGGGCAGCGACCACCACGTGATCGAGTTCACCACCGACTACCTGCGCATGATGGTCTCGGGCAACCTCAACTCCCACGAGATCGAGGCACTGATGGACAATGAGATCGACACCCACCACCAGGAAGCCCACGCCCCGGTGGCGGCCATTGCCCGCCTGGCTGGCGCCTTGCCGGCCTTCGGCATCGTGGCCGCCGTGCTCGGGGTGGTGAACACCATGGGCTCGGTGGGGCAGCCCCCGTCGGTGCTGGGCGGCATGATCGCTTCGGCCCTGGTGGGCACCTTCCTCGGGATCCTGCTGGCCTACGGCTTCGTGGAACCCCTGGGCGGTCTGATGGAGCAAAAGAGCGAAGATGCGGCCAAGGAATTCCTGTGCATCAAGTCCACGCTGCTGGCCAGCATGCAGGGCTACAACCCCGCCACGGCCATCGAATTCGGCCGCAAGGTCCTGTTCTCCACCGACCGGCCAACCTTCTCCGAACTCGAAGGGCATGTGAAGGGCAAGAAGTAAGCCCCCACTAGCATCATGGCAGAAAAAAAGCTTCAGCCCATCATCATCAAGCGCGTCAAGAAGGGCGGCCATGCCGCCCATGGCGGCGCCTGGAAGATCGCCTATGCCGACTTCGTGACGGCGATGATGGCCTTCTTCCTGCTGATGTGGCTGCTGGGCTCCACCGCCAAGGGCGAACTGCAGGGTATTTCCGCCTACTTCAGCTCCCCCCTGAAGGTGGCAATGACCGGCGGCGATGGTGCCGGCAACAGCTCCAGCGTGATCCCCGGCGGCGGCAACGATCTCTCGAAGGTGCACGGCCAGGTGCGCCGCTCCGACTCCGACCCCGACAACAACCGCAAGGCCAGCATCGACAACGCCCGCGCCGAGCGCGCCAAGCAGGACCAGGAGCGCATCAAGGCGCTGCAGGCCAAGATCGATGCGCTGATCACCGAAAACCCGCGCCTGAACGAATACAAATCGCAGATCCGCATTGACGTCACGCCCGACGGGCTGCAGATCCAGATCGTGGACGACCAGAACCGCCCCATGTTCGACAGCGGCAGCGCCCTGGTGAAGCCCTATATGCGCGACATCCTGCGCGAGATCGGCGCTGCGCTGGGCGGAGTGGAAAACCGCATCAGCCTGGCCGGCCACACCGATGCCGTGCCCTATGGCAACAGCGAGCGCGGCTACAGCAACTGGGAGCTGTCGGCCGACCGGGCCAACGCCTCGCGCCGCGAGCTGGTGTCGGCCGGCATGCCCGACGCCAAGCTGGGCCGCGTGGTGGGCCTGGCCGCCAGCGACCTGCTCGAACCCACGAATCCCCGCGCACCCGCCAATCGCCGTATTACCATCACGGTGCTGACTCGGGAGGCCGAAGAACGTCTCCTGGGCAAGGGGACTCCTGCGGCCAGTGCTCCCGAACTGCCGACGGAAAAGCGCGAAAATCCAACGACTGGCCGGTGAGGCTCGTTACGACTTGTCACCAAACCTGCCACACTTGACAATACAACCAGCCTATTTCGACCGAAAGGGTCCCAAGTGACCACAGCCCTTCGCTTCCTGATCGTTGACGACTTCTCCACCATGCGGCGCATCGTCCGCAATCTGCTCAAGGAGAGCGGATTTGCCGATGCCGACGAGGCCGAGGACGGTGTCGCCGCACTGAACAAACTGCGCAACAGCAAGTTTGATTTCGTGGTGACGGACATCAACATGCCCAACATGAATGGTTTCCAGCTCCTGGCGGAAATCAAGAAAGACGACAAGCTCAAGCACCTTCCGGTGCTGATGGTGACCGCCGAGGCCCGCAAGGAAGACATCGTCGCGGCCGCCCAGGGCGGTGCTGCCGGCTACATCGTCAAGCCCTTCACCAAGGCCACGCTGGAGGAAAAGGTCCTGCTGATCCTCAAGAAAATGGGAATGTGACGCCATGGAAACACCAGACGCCCCCCAGGGTGAACCCACGGCCGATGTTCACCACAAGATCGGCCTGCTGACCCGCCAGCTGCACGACTCGCTCAACGAACTGGGCTACGCCGACAAGCTGCGCGGCTCCATGGGTGAACTGCCGGACGCGCAGAGCCGCCTGTCCTACATCGCCCGCCTCACGGGCGAGGCCGCGGAAAAGGTGCTCAACCGGGTCGAGCAGGCCAAGGCGCAGCATGATTTCATTGCGGCCGAGACGCGCCGTGTCGTGGCCTCGCTGGTGAAAGACCCCGTGGCCGCCGTGGCCAAGGGCGAAATCATGAACTTCCTGACCGACGTGGAGCGCGTCACCATGGAAGCGGATACGCACCTGACCGAAATCATGATGGCGCAGGACTTCCACGACCTCACGGGCCAGGTGATCGCCCGCGTGGTCAATTTGGCCGCCACCATCGAAGAGCAACTGGTGCAGTTGCTGATCCAGACCGCACCGCCCAACGCCCAGGTGCCCTCGGCGCTGGCGGCCGAATCCCCGCGCGAGCACCTCGCCGGCCCCGTGGTGGATCCGGAGAACACCCCGGACATCGTGACCGACCAGTCCCAGGTGGACGATCTGCTGGCCAGCCTGGGCTTCTGATCCATCGTTCCACCGGCGTGGCGCAGCAGCGCCAGCCCATGACCGCGCGCTCTGCGCTGCGCGGCGGTAAGAACCTGTTCTCACAGCTTACAAGGGAAAAGGGGCCTGCAGCCGCCCTTTATCCGTCTTTAGATTTCCGGGTCGCTCACGACAATGGCAGGACACGAGTTGTCACGCCATCATGGAATCCAGCCAAGAAAAAAGCCTACCGGCGTCCGAACGCAAGCTGCAGAAAGCGCGCGAGGACGGACAGGGTGCGCGCTCGCGCGACCTGTCGCACCTGGCCATTCTGGGTGCGGGCGGCGGCGCCATGCTGGTCCTGGCGCCCACGCTCATGGGGCAGCTGCAGCAGGCGCTGGCGCACCAGCTGGTGTTCAACGCCGACACCGTGATGGCGCCCGCCACCATGCTGGACCGCATGCGGACCGTGGTCATCGTGGGCTTGATCGCCAGCACCGTGTTCGCCCTGCTCACCAGTGGCGCCGCCCTGCTCAGCGCCATCGGCGCTGGTGGCTGGATCTTCAGCATGAAGCCCATCAGCCCCCAGTTCAACCGCCTGAACCCCATCTCCGGGTTCACCAACCTGTTCTCCAAGCAGCAGATGGCCAACGTGGCCAAGATGGTCCTGATGACGGCCATCATCTCTGCCGTGGCCTGGCACTACATGTCCGGCAGCATCGAGCGCGTGGCCATGCTGGTGCTGCAGCCCTCGCCCTCCGCGATCCGCCAGATGTCCGAATGGCTGGTCTCCGGCGTCAGCCTGATGCTGCTGGTGGTCTTCATGGCGGCGCTGATCGACGTGCCGCTGCAGGCCTATTTCTTCAAGTCGCGCCTGAAGATGTCGCACGAGGAAGTCAAGCAGGAGCACAAGGAGTCCGACGGCGACCCGCACACCAAGGGCCGCATCCGCCAGAAGCAGCGTGAAATGGCCGATGGCGCGAGCGTGGCCGCCGTTCCCAAGGCGGACTTCGTGGTGATGAACCCCACCCACTATGCCGTGGCGCTGAAGTATGACGACAAGACCATGGCCGCCCCGCAGGTGATTTCGCGCGGCACCGACCTCGTCGCCATGCGCATCCGCGATCTGGCCAAGGCCCATGACGTGCCCGTGCTGCAGTCGCCCATGCTGGCCCGGGCCCTGTACGCCCACGCCGAGATCGACCAGGCCATCCCCGCCACGCTGTACGCCGCCGTGGCCCAGGTGCTGGCCTATGTGTACCGCCTCAAGGCCGCGCTGCGCGGCGAGGGACAGATGCCGGGCGACCTGGTCGAGCCCTACGTCCCGCCTGAACTCGATCCGCTGAACAAGACATCTTCGTCTTCCACCGTGCAAGGCACCGCGCCATGAACCAATTGAACTCCCTTCGGCAATGGGCGGGCAGCAACAGCGCCGCCCTTCAGGGCATGTCGGCGCCGCTGCTGGTGGTGGCCATCCTGGCGCTGATGGTGCTGCCCATCCCGCCATGGATGCTGGACACCTTCTTCACCCTGAACATCGCCGTGGCGCTGATGGTGATGATGGTCTCGGCCTACATGGTCCGGCCGCTGGACTTCGCGGCCTTTCCCTCGGTGCTGCTGCTGACCACGCTGATGCGCCTGTCGCTGAACGTGGCCTCCACCCGCGTGGTGTTGCTGGAAGGCCACACCGGCCCGGGTGCCGCGGGCGCCGTGATCGAGGCCTTCGGCCACTTCCTGATCGGCGGCAACTTCGCCGTGGGCCTGATCGTGTTCGCCATCCTGGTGGTGATCAACTTCGTGGTCGTGACCAAGGGTGCCGAGCGCATCGCCGAAGTGTCGGCGCGCTTCACCCTGGATGCCATGCCCGGCAAGCAGATGGCGGTGGACGCCGACCTCAACGCCGGCCTCATCGACGAGAAGGAAGCCAAGCGCCGCCGCGCCGAAGTGGCGGAAGAAGCCAACTTCTTCGGCTCCATGGACGGTGCCTCCAAGTTCGTGCGCGGCGATGCCGTCGCCGGCATCCTGATCCTGCTCATCAACATCATCGGCGGTTTCGCCATCGGCGTGCTGCAGCACGACCTCTCGGCCAAGCAGGCCGCCGACAGCTACATTCTGCTGGCCATCGGTGACGCCCTGGTGGCCCAGATCCCCGGCCTCTTGATCTCGGTCGCCGCCGCCATGGTGATCTCGCGCGTGGGCAAGGAACAGGACATGGGCCGCCAGATCGTGCAGCAGCTGTTCATGTCGCCCCGCGTGCTGGGTGTGACGGCCGGCATCCTGATCCTGCTCGGCCTGATCCCCGGCATGCCCCACCTGGTGTTCCTGGTGACCGGCGGCGCCCTGGGCTACTGGGCCTGGACCATGCACCAGCGCCAGCAGGTGCCCGAGGAGGTGGCACCACCGCCCCCCGTGGCCACCGACGGCGAAGCCACCTGGGACGACCTGCAGCCCGTGGACCTGCTCGGCCTGGAGCTGGGCTACCGCCTGATCACGCTGGTGGACAAAAGCCGCCAGGGCGATCTCCTGACCCGCATCAAGGGCGTGCGCCGCAAGTTCGCGCAGGAAGTGGGCTTCCTGCCCCCGGCCGTGCACGTGCGCGACAACCTGGAACTCAAGCCCAGCGGCTACCGCATCACGCTGCGCGGTGTGGTGGTGGGCGAAGGCGAGGCCTTCCCCGGCATGTTCCTGGCCATCAACCCCGGCGGCATCACCACGCCGCTGATCGGCACCCCCACGACCGACCCGGCCTTCGGCCTGCCCGCGCACTGGATCGACGACCGGCAGAAGGAAGCGGCGCAAATGGCCGGCTTTACGGTCGTTGATTCGGAAACCGTGATGGCCACGCATTTGTCACACTTGATGCAAGTGCAGGCAGCCAAGTTGCTGAGCCGCACGGAAACCCAGCAACTGGTGGAACACGTCGCAAAACTGGCCCCCAAGCTCATCGAAGAAGTCGTCCCGAAAATGGTCTCCATCGCCACGTTCCAGAAAGTCCTCCAGCTGCTGCTGGAAGAGTCTGTGCACATCCGCGATATCCGCACCATCATCGAGACCCTGGCCGAGCATGCCGGCGGCATCTCCGACCCCGTGGAGCTGGCACGCCGCGTGCGCATCGCCCTGTCGCCCGCCATCGTGCAGCAGATCTACGGCCCGACGCGCGAGCTCAACGTCATCGCCATCGAGCCCGGCCTGGAGCGCCTGCTGGTGCAGGCCCTGGGCAATACCGCAGCCCCGGCGCTGGACCCCGGCGTGGCCGACATCCTGACCCAGAAGGCCGCCGAAGTGGCCCTGCGCCAGGAAGAAATGGGCCTGCCGGCCTGCCTGCTGGTGCCCGACCAGATCCGCAATGCGATCTCCCGCCTGGTGCGCCGCGTCGCGCCCCGCCTGCAGGTCCTTGCCCACAGTGAAATTCCCGAGACCCACACGATCCGTATCGGGCCCATCCTCAAAGGTGCATCATGAACATCAAACGCTTTCACGCCGCCACGTCCCGTGAAGCACTGGCCAAAGCACGCATGGCCTTTGGCGATGGCACACTGATCCTGTCCAACCGCCCCACCGCCAACGGCGTGGAAGTGATGGCCACGGCCGAGGACACGCTCTCGTCGCTGGACAGTGCCGCGGCCGCCAGGCAGCCGGCGCACAGCGCACCCTCGCCCCTGGTGCAGGCCAGCCAGCGCCAGCAGCAACAGCAGCAGTCGCCGCAGCCCCGCGCGCCCCAGCCGGCCGCCATGAACCGCAACCCGGTCGAGGAAGACACCGAGCAACTGGCCATGAGCACCCTGTCCTTCCAGGACTATGTGCGCGAGCGCATGCTGCGCCGCCGCCACGAGGCCATTGCCGGCCCCTCGGATCCCGTGCCCATGATGCAGCGCAGCCGCGACCGCGCCGAGGAACTGGCGCGCGAGCGCCCCGCCGCCCAGGTGGCGCGCCACAACCCGCTGCGCTCCATCCCCATGGACCTGCCCGAGCCCGCGCCGCGCAAGCAGCAACAACAACAGCGCCACGAGGCCCCTTCGCTCTCGAATGCGCAGGTGAACAACCAGCAGAACCTGATGAGCGAGCTGCAATCGATGAAGGATCTCATCGAGGACCGCTTCAACACGCTGGCCTGGCTGGGCCAGGCGCGCCAGAACCCGATCCAGTCGAACCTGATGCTCAAGATGATCCGGGCCGGCTACTCGCCCGCCCTGGCACGCGCCGTGCTCGAACGCCTGCCCGAGGACCTGTCGGCCGGCGAAGCCGTGCGCTGGCTCATGGACGTGCTGGAGCGCAACCTCAAGACCGATGCCGGCGCCCTGCCCCTGTACGAACAGGGTGGCATCTTCGCCATGGTGGGCTCCACCGGCGTCGGCAAGACCACCACCACGGCCAAGCTGGCGGCCCTGTGCGCCCGCATCCACGGCCCCGGCAGCGTGGGCCTGATCACGCTGGACACCTACCGCGTGGGCGCCCACGAGCAACTGCGCACCTATGGCCGCATGCTGGGCATCGTGGCCCACCTGGCGCACGACCGCGCCGCGCTGCAGGACCTGCTGGGCCTGCTCAGCGGCAAGAAGATGGTGCTGATCGACACCACGGGCGTGGCCCCGCGCGATCCGCGCAAGCGCGACATGCTCGACGTGCTCGACCTGCCCCACGTCAACCGCCTGCTGGTGCTCAATGCCGGCTGCCATGGCGATACGCTGGACGACGTGCTGACCTCGTTCAAGACCAACGGCTCGCAGCAGGCCATCCTGTCCAAGGTGGACGAGGCTGTGAAGCTCGGCCCCTCCATCGATGCACTGATCCGCCACCAGATGGTGCTGCGCGGCGTGACCAACGGCCAGCGCGTGCCCGAGGACTGGGAAGCGGCCGACGCCCACCAGCTCATCGGCACCTCCATGCGCGCCCCGGTCAAGTCGCCGTTCGACCCCAAGGCCAGCGACCTGAATTTCTTCTTTTCGCATTCACCCGAATTGGTAACCGACAGGGGGTTGGTCGATGCTTGATACCGGATTCCACCAGGCCGCGAGCCTGCACAGCTTCACGCCACAGACCGAACTGCGCGTGCTGGCCGTGGCCAGCCAGGAGCAGGCCGGCAGCGGCCTGGAAACCCTGTGGCAGGTCTGCGCCAGCCTGCAGCGCATGGGCTACCCGGTCGTGGTGCTCGATGCCACGGGCTACGAAAGTGAAGATTCGCCCGGCCTGTACCACCTGCTGCGCCGGGCGCCCTGGCACGACGGCCTGGAGGGGGACGCCAGAGCATCCTCGCTGGCGGTGATTCCCGCCGCCCGGGGACTGTGGCAGCTCACCCGCTGCGACCACCCCGCCCATGTCTCGCCGCTGCAGGACATCCAGCCCTACTTCCGCGCCTACAGCATCCTGGTGCTGCATGCGCCTGCCCCCCTGCTGGGCCAATTGCTCACCCATACCCGCACCACCCCGCTGATGGTGATGGAGGGCGGCTCCGCCGGAGTGCTCACCACCTACAAAAGCCTGAAACAGATGGCGCAGTACACCGGACTGTCCTGTACAGTGGCGGCCCTG
This sequence comes from Acidovorax sp. GW458-11-26-14-TSB4, assembly GCF_059423865.1. Taxonomy (NCBI): domain Bacteria; kingdom Pseudomonadati; phylum Pseudomonadota; class Betaproteobacteria; order Burkholderiales; family Comamonadaceae; genus Acidovorax; species Acidovorax sp. GW458-11-26-14-TSB4. The sequence continues at coordinate 254,504 of NZ_JBWKYR010000007.1, read as the reverse complement.
GTGCGCGGATCTGGCGTACGGGAACGCCGCAAAACCCTTGTCGCGTTGCAGACATTGCAGGACTGTGCCGAGCGCCACCTGGGTGGGCAGGTGCACACTACGGCGGTCTCCACCCAGAACCCGCAGGACCTGCAGCGCCTGGCCTTGCAACTGCTGGAAAACGCGGGCACCATCAATGGGTCGGTGATGGCAGCTGCGGCATCCAGCAGCTACCCATCCACGCCCGCACATCCCGTCCGGAGCCACTGATCTGATGTACACCGCCAAAGGCCAGCTCGACCGTGATGCGATGATTCGCCAGCACGTGCCCCTGGTACGGCGGATCGCGCACCACATGATCGCCAAGCTGCCCCCCAATGTGGAGCTGGACGACCTGATCCAGGTCGGCATGATGGGCCTGGCGGAGGCCCTCTCGCGCTACGAAGCCGCCCAGGGCGTGCAGTTCGAGACCTTCGCCACCCAGCGCATCCGCGGCGCCATGCTCGATGAGCTGCGCGAGGGCGACTGGATGTCGCGCAGCTCGCGCAAGAGCCAGAAGGACATCGAGCAGGCCGTCAACCGGCTGGAGCAGCGCCTGGGCCGCAGCCCACTCGAATCGGAGATCGCCACCGAGATGGGCATGCCCCTGGCCGAGTACCAGAACCTGCTGGGCAAGGTGCGCGGCACCCAGCTCGTGTACCTGGAGGACATGACCCACGGCAACGAGGAGGACGATGGCTTCCTCGACCGCCATGTGGGCGACGAGGCGGCGAATCCGCTCGAGATGCTGCGCGACCACCGCCTGCGCTCGGCCCTGGTCACGGCCATCGAATCGCTGCCCGAGCGCGAACAGCACATCATGGGCATGTACTACGAGCACGACATGAATCTCAAGGAGATCGCCGCCGTGCTGGGCGTCACCGAATCGCGCGTGTGCCAGCTGCACAGCCAGTCCATTGCCCGCTTGCGGGCGAAGATGCGAAGTCATTGAGAGTGCATCCCCCTGAGGCGCCTTCGCGCCTTCATCCCTTCTCTCGAATTACTGCGTAATTCGGGAAGGGGGACGCAGCCAGTGCGGCGGGGCGGCCCTTGCACGGCTGCCCTGGCTTGGGCAGCGCGCTATCCACGGCCTGCTGCTCGCGCGCTTGCGCGCACTGCGCTTATGTACTAATACAAACCGAGAATTGTGGCCATACAAAGCCGCATTGCGGCGCCGTGGCGCGCGGATCAAATCAACCGGCAGAGCGGTAGATCTTGGCGATGCCAGCGGCTTTTTGTTTGCCGCCCAGGCCGTTGCCGTAAGTGGCGTTGGCGGAGCTGTCCTGGGAGGGGACGAGCACGGCGGTCTGGCGGTCGGTGATGGCGGCCAGGCGCGCCAGGCTTTCGCGGTGCACCACCAGGGTGGCGGCGATGGCGTCCATGCGGGCCTTCAGGGCGGGGGTGATGCTGCTCACCTGCTGGCGGGAGAGGTCCAGCGCATACGTAAAACGGGCTGCGGCGTCGCGCAGCCCGGTGCTTGCTTGTTCGAGGGTGGGGGCATCGGCCTTGAGCAGGGCGGCAGACACCGCTTCGATGTGCTGCTCTACGGTCTGCAAGGCATCTTCCAGAGGGGTGGTCACGGCAGGTCTTGGTGGATGCGGGCCAGTGACGCCTGGAAGAAGGAAGTCACGCTAGCCGCGCGAGCGGGAAAAGATCTCTTGCGCATTGGCCAGCAGCTTGTCGGCAATCGCGCCGGCGCTGACCGAGAAAGTACCTTTTTCGATGGCTGCACGCACGGCAGCCACCTTCTTTGTATCGAAATCGCTTGCTGCACGGGTGGTCTGGTCCAGGGCCCGGGCCGCAGTGGAAACCGTCACAGGCACGCCAGGGGCCGAGGCAGCCTTCGTGCCTTGCGCCACTCCTTCGGGTGCCACCGGGGCCGCAGCGGGGGCCTTGGCCTGCTTGGCCTGCCCCGTCTGCGCCAGTGCGCCCGGAAGTTCCGGTTGTTGACCTATCTTCATCGCCTTCTCCAGCGCTCCGATGACACGGAGCTCGTAGCAATGTTTTCGACCTCTTGGCGCTGGACTTTAGCTATTTATGCAGGCGGGATGAATCAAAGGGTAACGTCGACCGTTCCATTTTCACCCACAATACCAGAGATTGTACGGCCATTGTCCATGCGGACTCGCACAGTCTGGCCTGCAGCACCCGCGGTGAGTGCCTGCCCCGCCGAGGTTACCGCAAAACCGGGCCCTTGCGCCACCACCCGCACCTGCGCCCCGGCCTTGAAGATGCTCGGTGCCCGAACCATGGGCTGGCGCAGGGCCTGGCCTGCCACCAGCGGGCGCGAGGCGATCTGGCCGACCCATTGGTCGGGATTGGCCACGATGGGGGCGGCATCGGCCGCCCAGTCCACCTCGGCTTCGGCGGCGTCGCTGGCGGCCAGCACCGCGCCGGAGGCGACGTTGCCCGTGAGCACCCAGGCCGGCCCCCAGGCCTTGACGGTGACGGGCAGGAACACGTTCCAGGCGCTTTGCCCTTCCACACAGCGCAGGCCCAGCCGGGTGCGGCCCCACAGGCGCGACCCCGCCGGCAGGTAGGGCTCGACCCGGGCACAGGGCGCCAGGCGCAGCCGGGTGTCCAGCGCACCGATGCTCACCTCCATGCGCAGCGGCAGGCCTGCGGGCTGGTTGCGCGCGATCGCGTCGTCCAGCCAGCGCTGGGTCAGGGCGGGCAGGTCCGCAGCCGGGTCGGCCACGGCCTGCGCCTGTGCCATGCCGGCCAGCAAGGTGCCGGCAAGGGCGGCCAGTGCGGCGCGGCCGGCGGTGGAAAAGGTGCGGAATGCGGGTGCCATGGGGCGTCTCCTGGTAGACCGGTGCGGCCCTGCAGCGCGCTGCACAGGCCAATTCTCGACCCTCACTGTAGGCCTTCGGGCGGCCGTTGATGCCCCGAACTGCGACCGCAAACGCGGGCTCTTCGCGCTTTAGAAAATCCAGGCGGTTTTCATAATCGAGCCACGCCAGAAAACCGTTTTTCACTGGCGTTTCGCAACCTGGACGTGAGGCAGACATGCTTGACAAGATGACCAACCGGCTGGACTTCCACGGCAACGCACTGATACTGCGTGCCGAGCGCCAGCGCGCCATCGCCAGCAATATCGCCAACGCCGACACCCCCGGCTACGTCGCACGCGACTTCAAATTCTCCGACGCGCTGAGCAACGCCACCGGCGAGCGCTCCTCGTACACCGAATCGCCCGCCAGCCTGTCCACCACCACGCTGGGCAACTCCGGCTACACCACCCAGCGGCCCACCGTCACCATCGGCACCGATCCACGGCACCTCACCGCCTCCACCGCCGACGAGGGCTCCTCGGCCGAGCTGGGGAACAAGGGCAAGCTGGCCTACTCCCTGCAGACCCAGCCCGCCCTGGACAACAACTCGGTCGACCTGGACCGCGAACGCGCCGCCTTCGTGGACAACGCCGTGCGCTACGAAGCCACGCTGCGCTTCATCAACGGCAACGCCAAGACCATGCTCAGCGCCATCCAGGGCCAGTAACGAGCCGCCCCGTATTTCCAAAGGCACACCACCATGTCCATGTTCTCCATCTTCAACGTCTCGGGCAGCGCCATCAGCGCGCAGTCCCAGCGCCTGAACGTCGTGGCCAGCAACCTGGCCAACGTCGATGCGGTGGCCGGCCCCGACGGCAATGCCTACAAGGCCCGCCAGGTGGTGTTTCGCACCACCAACATGGGCCAGGAAGGCTCGGACGGCGTGCGCGTGAGCGCCATCACCGAGAGCAATGTGCCCGGCCGCAAGATCCACGACCCCAGCCACCCCTCCGCCGACGAACAGGGCTACGTGACCCATTCCAACGTCAATGCCGTGGAGGAGATGGTGAACATGATTTCAGCGTCGCGCTCGTACCAGAACAACGTCGAGGTGATGAACACGGCCAAGTCACTTCTGCTCAAGACCCTGCAGATGGGCCAGTAACCCCGGGAGACCCTCACCATGATCCTCAGCGCCACCAATGCCGCCACGACCGCCGACACCGCCAATGCCAAGGCGACGGCGGCCAACGACCCCGCCGCCTCCCAGGACCGGTTCCTCAAGCTGCTCGTCGCGCAGCTCAACAACCAGGACCCGATGAACCCGCTGGACAACGCCCAGATGACCTCGCAGATCGCGCAGATCAACACCGTCACCGGCATCCAGCAGCTCAACACCACCATGCAGAGCATGGCCGCCCAGTTCAACTCGCTGCAGGTCATGCAGGGCACGACCCTGGTCGGACGCAATGTGATGACCGAGGGTTCGGGCATGACCGTTGTGGACAACGTGGGCAAGGCCGGCTTCGAGATCGCCTATCCCGCCACCAAGGTGGAGGTGGAAATCGTGACGCCTGGCGGCCAGGTGGTCGACACCGTGGACCTGGGCCCCAAGGAGATGGGCCGCCACAACTTCGACTGGGACGCTAGCGGCTACAAGGGCAGCAAGGAAGGCCTGCAGTTCCGCGTCAAGGCGGTCAACGGTGCCACCACGCTCGAATACACGGCACTCACCCAGTCCAAGGTCACCGGGGCGGGCGCCACCGATGGCCAGCTCGTGCTCACGCTGGCCAACGGCAAGAACATCAACTACAGCCAGATCAAGTCCATCGTCTGACGACGGACCTCGGCTGCCCCTCCCCCGATTCCCCGCACACGCCCTCTCAAGGAGAACACCATGGGTTTCCAGCAAGGCCTCTCCGGCCTGAACGCCGCCAGCAAGAACCTGGACGTCATCGGCCACAACATCGCCAACTCCAACACCGTGGGCTTCAAGGCGTCGCGTGCGGAATTCGCCGAAATGGTGGCCAATGCCATCGGCTCGGCCGGCGGCTCCAACGCCGGCATCGGCGTGGAGACGGCCGCCGTGGCCCAGCAGTTCACACAGGGCAACCTGACCATCACCGGCAACAGCCTGGACGTGGCCATCAACGGCAACGGCTTCTTCACGCTGCAGCTGCCCGACGGTTCGTCCGCCTACACCCGCGCCGGCAACTTCAAGCTGGACAAGGTGGGCAACATGGTGACCAATGACAACGCCAAGGTCATGGGCTACCCCATCGACCCCACCACCGGCCTGCGCACCGGCACCGACCCGATTCCCATGGTGTTCCCGACCTCGGAGCCGATCCCCGCCAAGCAGACCACCCGGATCGACGCCGCCTTCAGCGCGCCACCGATGCCGCCGGCGACCCGGCCGCCACCCCGCCCGTGCCCGCCACGCCACGCGCCACCTACGGCACCTCGATCAACGTGTTCGACAGCCAGGGCGTGGCCAAGCCGGTCAACCTGTACTTCCAGAAGACCGCCACCGACAACACCTGGGATGTGTACGACGCCCTGGACGATCCCACGGCCGTGCCGCCCGTGGTCGCCACGGCCATCGGCCAGATCACCTTCGACAACAACGGCGTGATCACCGGCCCGGCCGCCACGCCGCCGGCCACCGGCTTTGCGCTGACGCTGAACGTGAACCCCACGCCGCCCAACCCGAACAACCTGCCCGCCTACGACGTCGAGGTGAACCTGGACAACGTGACGCAGTTCGGCCGCAAGTTCTCCGTGTCCGACCTCTCGCAGGACGGCTATACCGCAGGCGACCTCACGGGCATCAACGTCGAGAACAACGGCATGATCATGACGCGCTACTCCAACGGCGTCACCCGCGCCGAAGGGCAGATCGCGCTGTCGAGCTTCCGCAACACCCAGGGCCTGGCCTCGGTGGGCGGCAACAACTGGGTGGCCACCTTCGAATCGGGCCAGCCCGTGATGGGCACGGCCACCGACGGCAACTTCGGTGCCCTGCGCTCGGGCGCGCTGGAGGACTCCAACGTCGACCTCACGGCCGAACTCGTGAACATGATGACCGCGCAGCGCACCTACCAGGCCAATGCGCAGACCATCAAGACGCAAGACCAGGTGATGTCCACCCTGGTGAACCTGCGCTGACACGCCCCTGACCCCCTGACCGGAAGCCGCCATGGACCGCATCATCTACACCTCCATGACAGGGGCCAACGCCGCTGCCCACCGGCAGTCGGTGCTGGCCAACAACCTGGCCAATGCGTCCACCAACGGCTTTCGTGCGGAGATGTCCACCTTCCGCTCCGTCCCGCTGCAGGGCGATGGCTCCACCACGCGCGTGTTTGCGCTGGAGGCCACCTCGGGCTACGTGGACAAGCCGGGCCCGGTGCAGCGCACGGGCCGCGCCCTCGATGCCATGGCCGTCGGCAACGCCTGGTTTGCCGTGCAGGGCCTCGATGGCCTGGAGGCCTACACCCGCAACGGCGGTTTTGAAGTCTCGCCCACCGGCGCCCTGCTCACGAACACCGGGCTGACCGTGCTGTCGGACGGCGGCGGCCCCATCGATGTGCCGCCGAACTCCGAGGTCTCGCTCGGCTCCGACGGCACCCTCACCGCCAAGACCGCGGGCCAGCCGCCCGCCGCCATCGGCCGCCTGAAGCTGGCCACACCCACCGCCGAAGACCCGCTCAAGCGCGGCGACGACGGGCTGTTCCGCGCCACATCGGGCGAACAGATCCCCAACGACCCCAATGCCCGCCTGCTCTCGGGGGCCATCGAAGGCTCCAACGTGAACGCCGTGGAAACCATGGTCGGCATGATCGCCGCCTCGCGCCAGTTCGAGCAGCAGATCAAGATGCTGCAGACCGCAGAAGCCGACGACAAAGCCGCCAGCCAGTTGCTGAGCATCAACGGCTGAACCGCCACCAGCCCCCTCTAGGAAATCGCCATGATCAACTCCCTCTGGATCGCCAAGACCGGCATGGAAGCCCAGCAGACCCAGCTGGACGTCATCTCGCACAACCTGGCCAACGTGTCCACCACCGGCTACAAGCGTGCCAACGCGGTGTTCGAAGACCTGATCTACCAGAACCTGCGCCAAGTGGGCGCCCAGACCACCGAGCAAAGCCAGCTGCCCACCGGCCTGCACCTGGGCCTAGGCGTGCGCACCGTGGCCACGGCGCGCAACTTCATGCAGGGCAGCATGCAGCAGTCCAACAACAACCTGGACGTGGCCATCAAGGGCAATGGCTTCTTCGAGGTCACGCAGCCCGACGGCACCATCGGCTACACCCGCGACGGCTCCTTCCAGCTCGACTCGCAGGGCCGCCTGGTCACCTCCAGCGGCCTGCCCATCGCCAACGGCATCACCGTGCCGGCCAACGCCACCAGCATCTCCATCAGCGCCGAGGGCGCCGTCACGGCCACCGTGCCGGGCAACACCGCGCCGCAGCCGCTGGGCAACATCGCCATGTCCACCTTCGTGAACCCGGGCGGCCTGGAGCCGCGCGGCCAGAACCTGTTCGTGGAAACCGCCGCCTCGGGCCAGCCCCAGCAGGGCACGCCCGGCACCAACGGCCTGGGCACCATCCTGCAGGGCTACCTCGAAACCTCGAACGTGAACGTGGTGCAGGAGCTGGTGACCATGATCCAGACCCAGCGCGCCTACGAAATGAATTCCAAGGCCATCCAGACCTCGGACCAGATGCTGGCCAAGCTCAGCCAGATGTAAGCAGCAGACAGGCCACAAGCCCCATTCTTGCCAGGATTCTTCCCATGACCACGATCCTCCACGCCTTCCAGGGCGCCCGCGCGCGCCTCCTTGCTTGGCCCAGCCTGGCTGCCGCCGTGCTCAGCACCGGCTGCGCCAGCATGTCCCCGCCGCCGCCCGTGGACATCCTGCCCACCACGCCGCCGCCCCTGGCCGCTGTCGCACCGCGCACCCCGCCACCGGTCACCGGCGGCCTGTTCCACACCGCCAGCTACCGCCCGTCCTTCGAAGACCGGCGTGCACGCCTGGTGGGCGACAACGTCACCATCCAGATCGTGGAAAACGTGACGGCGAGCCAGAAGTCCTCGTCCACCGTGGACCGCACCTCCAAGGTCAGCAGCGGGGTGACCGCACTGCCATTCACCGGCCAGAAGTTCACCGACAAGCTGGGCGTGGGCGCGAATTCGGAAAATGCCTTCGAGGGCAAGGGCGGCACCGAAAGCGCCAACACCTTCCAGGGCTCGATCACCGCGACCGTCATCGACGTGCTGCCCAACGGCCACCTGATCGTGGCCGGTGAAAAGCAGATCGGGGTGAACCAGAATGTGGATGTGCTGCGCTTCTCGGGCACCGTGGACCCCCGCGCCCTGCAGCCCGGCTCCATCGTGGCCTCCACCCAGGTCGCCAACGTGCGCGTGGAATCGCGTGGCCGCGGCGCCCAGGGCGAAGCCCAGGTGACCGGCTGGCTGGGCCGCTTCTTCAACACCGTGACACCGTTCTGATACAAAATGTGACCAGGCGCCTGCGGATCGGATGCAGGCCGTGCAGCCAGCGCAGCGCCCTTGTGCATTCAGACCCGAGGTTCACGATGTCCTTTTTTCGCAGCTCCCTGGCATGCGGCCTCACGGCCCTGGCCGCTGCATTTTCGCCCGTTGCCCAGGCGCAGCCCACCACCTACGCCTACTCCGTGGCGCTGAGCCTGGTGGCGCCCAAGGGCTCCGCCTCCGAGGCCGCCTCCAAGAACAAGACCCTGCCCGCAGGCATCAAGTTTTCGCCCTGCGACGCCACGGCGCTGGACCAGTTCGCCTTCACCATCAAGTACGACGCCGGCAAAGCGGCGGTGGGGACCACCCCGGGCACGCTGCAGAACGTGTACGTGATCTTCCACCGGGACAACAGCTTCGTCTTTCCCCTGGTGCGCTCGCCGCTGATCACCACCGGCGCCATCTTCAAGGTCTACCTGGCACCGGGCAACATCCAGACGACGGACGCCTACACCGCCGTGGCCGACAACCTGGGCGGCGCCCAGACCGAGGTGATCCTGGGCGGCAACCTCACCCTGCAGGGGCTGGATTCCGGCGTCTGGATGGTCACGGCCATCATCGCGCCGGCGGCCACGGTCAATTTCGACGATCCGCGCACCTGGAGCGCCTGGGACACCCTGCCCTTCATGCTGCGCAAGCCCTGGAAGGGCTTCACGAACAACTACTGCGAATGATTCGCAGCGGCCGGGCACCATTGCCGGGCCGCCGGCACGGCCTGGGCGCCGGGCGGGTGTGGGAAATGTAACCAGGCCCCACTCCCAAAAGGCGGGTGAATTCGCCTCTTTTTGGGCATTCCCTTGTGCGGCGACAGCCCACAATGAAGCCCATGAAAGCCTTGCCCTCCCCCTTCCTGGCACCCCCCCTGCGCACGCTGTGGCTGTCGGCCATCGCCCTGGCCCTGGCGTGTGCGGCCTGGCCGGCGCATGCGCTGCGCATCAAGGAAATCGCGGCGGTGCAGGGCGTTCGCACCAACCAGCTGACCGGCTACGGCCTGGTCGTGGGGCTGGACGGCACGGGCGACCAGACCACCCAGATGCCCTACACCACGCAGGCCATGTCCAACTACCTGCAGCAGATGGGCATCAGCCTGCCGCCCGGCACGGCCTCGCAGCTGCAGCTCAAGAACGTGGCCGCCGTGATCGTCACGGCCCAGCTGCCCGCCTTCGCCCAGCCCGGCCAGCAGATCGACGTCAACGTCTCCTCCATGGGCAACTCCAAGTCGCTCAAGGGCGGCATGCTCATGGTCACGCCCCTGCGCGGTGCCGACGGCGAGATCTACGCCCTGGCCCAGGGCAACCTGGTGGTGGGCGGCGCCGGCGCCTCCGCTGGCGGCAGCAAGGTGCAGATCAACCACTTGGCCGCCGGGCGCATCCCGCTGGGCGCCCAGGTCGAACGTTCCGTTCCCACGCCCCTGAACGAGGGCGACACCATCAGCCTGGGGCTCAATGCCTCGGACTTCCAGACCGCCCGCCGCGTGGCCCAGGCCATCAACAGCCGCCTGGGCAACAACCTCGCCACGGCCCTGGACGGCCGCACGGTGCAGGTGCGCGCGCCCAGCGACCCCGGCGCCCGTGTGGGCTTCATCGCCGACCTGGAAGAGCTGCCGCTCGAAATGGCGGCCCCAGCCGCCAAGGTGGTGATCAATGCGCGCACCGGCTCCATCGTGCTCAACCAGGCCGTGACCCTGGGCCCCTGCGCCATCGCGCACGGCAACCTGTCCATCACCATCAGCTCGCGCCCCGTCATCAGCCAGCCCAACCCGCTGTCGCAGGGGCAGACCGTGGTCACGCAGCAAAGCGACATCAAGATCAACCAGGAGCCGGGCAACATCATCCAGATGCCGCCCTCGCCGCAACTGGCCGACGTGGTGCGCGCGCTGAACACGCTGGGCGCCACGCCCGGTGACCTGCTCGCCATCCTGCAGGCCATCAAGGCCGCCGGCGCCCTGAACGCCGAGCTCGAAGTGATCTGACCATGGCCCTCACGCTGCCCTCGTCGTCCGCAAGCACCAGTACGTCGAACGCGCTGGCGGCCGACGTCAAGTCGCTGAATGCGCTCAAGTACGAGGCCGGCAACAACAATCCCCAGGCCGCGAAAGAGGCCGCCAAGCAGTTCGAATCGCTGTTCATGCGCGAGATGATCAAGAGCATGCGCGAGGCCACCATGAAGTCCGGCCTGATGGACGGCGCCCAGGGCGACCTGGGCACCGATCTGCTGGACCAGCAGCTGTCAGTGCAGATGGCCGGCCAGCCCGGCGGGCTGTCCGAAGCCATCGCACGCCAGCTCTCGCGCCAGATGGGCGGGCCCGACCCGTCCTTCTCCGTGCCTTCGACGATGAGCCTGTCGCAGGTCCAGCGTCCCGCCGCCGCCAAGGTGAGCGCCAGCCCCGCCGAGGCCGTGGGCCAGGCGCCCAAGGGCCGCGATGGCTTCGTGCAGCACCTGAGCGGCACGGCCGAGAAGGTGGCGCAGGAAAGCGGCATCCCCGCGAGCTTCATGCTCGGCCAGGCTGGCCACGAGACCGGCTGGGGCAAGAGCGAGATCAAGAACGCCGACGGCAGCAACTCCTTCAACCTGTTCGGCATCAAGGCCGGCAAGGGCTGGACCGGCAAGGTCGCCGAGATCACGACCACCGAGTACATCAACGGCACGCCGCGCAAGGTGGTGGCCAAGTTCCGGGCCTACGACTCGTACGAGGATTCGTTCCGCGACTACGCGCGCCTCATCAAGGAAAGCCCGCGCTATGAAAAGGCGGAGTCCGTGGCGCAGTCCGGCTCGGCCATGGACTATGCCTCCGCACTGCAGAAGGCGGGCTACGCCACGGACCCCGGGTACGCCCGCAAGCTCAGCGGCGCCATCAACAGCGTGCAGCGTGCGCAGCAGCAGCGGGCGCAGGCCTGAGGACACGAGGTAAACCATGAGCCTGCTCAACGTCGGTGCCCGCGCCCTGCTCGCCAACCAGGTGGCCCTGCAGACTGCCGGCAACAACATTGCCAACGTCAACACGCCGGGCTATTCGCGCCAGACCGTGGTGCTGCAGACCGTGCAGGGCCAGTTCACCGGCGGCGGCTACATCGGCCAGGGCGTGGACGTGCAGACCATCCTGCGCAACCAGAGCGAACTGCTCACGCGCCAGTCGGCCGCGGCCGGTTCGGTGCAGAGCGGCGACATCGTGCGCGCAGAGCGCCTGCGCCAATTGCAGGACGTGTTCAGTGGCGGGGCCACCGGCCTGGGCGCAGCCATCAACGACATGATGAACGCCTTCTCGGATGTGGTGAGCGCGCCCACCGACATCACGGCCCGCACGCTGGTGCTCACGCGCATCGACGAGACCGCGTCGCGCATGCGCGCGGCCGCGGAACGTGTCGACGAGATCGAGTACACGGTGAAGGAACAGCTGCAAAGCAGCATCACCGCCATCAACAGCCTGGCCGGCCAGATCGCCGCCGTAAATGAGCAGATCGCACGCGCCAAGGGCAATGGCCAGACGCCCAACGACCTGCTGGACCACCGCGACCAGCTGATCCGCGAGGTCAACCAGTACGTGCAGACCACGCAGATCCCGGCCGACGACGGCACCGTGGGCCTGTTCGTGGGCGGCAGCCAGCCCCTGGTGCTGGGCACCACGCCCTCTGAGGTCTCGGTGGACGATGCCACGCAGTTCCCCGGCAGCGGCCAGCTCAAGCTGTTCTTCAACCGCCCCGGCGCGCCGGCCATCGAGGTGGACGAGAACATGATGGGTGGGGGATCGGTCTCCGGCCTGCTGCGCTTCAACAACACCGACCTGTCGGAGAGCCGCAACCTGCTCGGGCGCATGGCCATGGCCATCGGCATGACCATGAACGAGCAGCACAAGCTGGGCCTCACGCTGGACGGCCAGATGGGCAAGGACCTGTTCTCCCTGCCCACATCCATGCCCGGCCTGACCAACGGCGGCGGCGTGGGCAATGTGACCTTCACGGACCCCACCAAGTTCGCGGCGTCCGACTACGAGATCCGGTTCACCACCGGCACGGCCGGCCAGGTGGTGCGCCTGTCCGACGGCAAGGCCACGGCCTTCACCGACGCTGCCAACCTGGCCACGCTGGACATCGACGGGCTGACCTTCAACCTCACCACGCCCGGCGCGCCTGGCGAACGCATGCTGTTCCAGCCGTTCAACTCGGCAGGGGCCAACATCAACGCCCTGGTGTACTCGCCGCGCGACCTGGCGGCCGCCAACCCCATCAACGCGGCCATGGGCACGACCAATGGCGGCACGCTGCAGTTGGCGGGGCTCAAGTCCACCGACGCCCTGGTGACGCCGCCCATCCCCGGCGGCGTGACGCTGACCTTTGCCGCCGGCCCGCCGACCACCTACACGGTGACGGGCTCGACCACGCCGCCTTCGGGCACGGCGGGCATACCCTACACCTCCGGCTCCACCATCACCGTCGATGGCTGGGAGATCAAGCTGCAGGGCTCGCCCAAGACCGGCGACACCGTTCGGGTGGGCAATGCGCTGGACCCGCAGTACGGCGACAACTACACGCGCAACGCCGGCAATGCCACCTCGCTGATGAACCTGCGCGACGTGAAGATGTTCGACGAGTCCACGATGGCAGACGGCTATGCCGGCCTGATGGCCCAGGTGGGCACGCGCACGCAGAGCGCCACCTTTGCCGCCGAGCTGTCGACCACCATCGCCGCCAACCTGGAGCGCGACCGCACGGCAGTCTCGGGCGTCAACCTCGACGAAGAGGCGGCCAAGCTGATCCAGTACCAGCAGGCCTACCAGGCTTCCGCCAAAATGCTGCAGATTGCACAGAGCATCTTCGATACCCTGATTCAAGGATTGACGCGATGACCTGCTCCCCCCTGAGTCGCTTCGCGCCGTCCCCACAGGGGGACGCCCCCAGCGCGGCGGGGCGGCCCTTGCGCGGGGGCGCTTGCCGTGGCCGCGCCGGTGTCGCAGGCCGCAAAGGGTGGTCGGCGCAAGGGAAAACTGAAATGACCACCTTGGAATACAGGTCCAGGAGTTCGACATGAGCAATACCCTCTACCGCCTTGGCACCGCCAACATGTACGACAACGCGCTGCGCAACCTGGGCGCGCGCCAGACCAACCTGTCCAACCTGCAGGAGAACCTGACCTCGGGCAAGCGCGTCGTGCGCGCCAGCGACGATCCGGTCTCGGCCGCACAGGCCGAGCGCGCGCTCACCCGGCTCACCCGCATCCAGACGGAGCAGCGCGCCCTGGAGACCCAGCGCAACGCCATCGCCCAGGCGGAATCCTCGCTCGGCGACGCCATGGGCCTGGTGCAGAGCGCACGCGAACTCATGGTGAGCGCCGGCAGCCCCACCCTCACGTCCAGCGACCGCGCCACCATCGCCAACCAGCTGCAGGGCATCCGCGAACAGCTGCAGGAGGTGGCCAACCGCAAGGACACCAACGGCATTCCGCTGCTGGGCGCGCTGGGCAGTGCGCTGGCCCCCTTCCTGGGACCGCAGTCGGTCTCGCCGGACTACCTGTTCAATGGCCAGCCCGGGCAGACGGGCAGCACCGGCGTGGCCATTCCCAACACGCTGGATGGCGAGTTCGCCTTCATGTTCCAGCCCCAGCGCGATGGCGCCTACAACATCCAGGTCAACCCGGCCACCCTCAACAACAACCAGCAGCTCACGACGACCGGTGCCAAGCCGGTGGACCTGAGCCTGGTGACGGGTGACAACTACACGATCAACTTCACGTCGGTGGTCCCCGGGGCCACCATCGGCACCACCTCGGCGACCTACACCATCACCAACACCACCACCGGCGTGACGTCGGCGCCGGTGGTGGTGCCGGACTACCCGACCGACAAGCCGGTGACGATCGCCGTGACCGGCGTGCCCGGGCTGACCTTCGACATCAAGGGCAACCCGGCCACCGGGGACAGCATCACCATGGCGCCCTCCGCCAGCGTGTTCAGCACGCTGGACAGCGCGATCCGCGACATCCGCGGCGCCGTCAACAGCAACGCCGCGACCCAGGCCGTGGGGCAGGCCCTGACCAACATCGACATCGGCCTGGACCGCATCAGCAACACGCGCAGCTACGCAGGCGAACTGCTCAACCGCGCCGACCGCATCACGGGCGACCAGGAAAAGCGCTCGATCCAGCTCGAGGGCGACCGCTCGCGCGCCGAGGATCTGGATATGATCAAGGGCATTTCAGACTTCCAGAACCAGCAGGTGGGCTATGAGGCAGCGCTCAAGTCCTATGCCCAGGTGCAGAAGCTGTCCCTGTTCAATTTCATCAGTTAAAGCGGGCCTGCCCTGAGCCGCACTCCCTGGCGGGGGGACGGACCCCAACGAGACAACGCCTGAGAGCCCATGGTCCAATCCGTCCTCGGCAGCCTGATCCTGGGGTACCGCCCCCTGTGGAACCGTGCCCGCAAACTCGCTGCCATCCAGCTCTACGTCCAGAACGAATCCCCGGCCGCCGTGGTCGATACCGGCCACCTGCTGCGCACGCTGCAGGAGCTGTGGTCCGCCAGTTCGCCACCGCTGCTGCTGTCGCCCCAGACCCACCAGGTGCTGGCCGACATGCTCGAACATGCGCCCCGCGGCGCCCCCTGGATCGAGGTACGGGGCGACTGGCTGCAGGACTCGGGCATCTATGCCCTGGTGAAGGCCGCGCACCAGCGCGGCCTGAAGCTGGTCTGGCGTGGCGACATCGGCAAGCTGCCCGAGCCCGCCGTGGCGCAGTGTTTCGACAACAGCCTGCTGAGCCTGACCCCGGCCGACGCGGTGGCTACCCTGCAGGCCAACCCCCGGCCCGGCAGCCCGGCAGCCCGGACGCCACCGCGGGCCGTGAGCCCCATCCTGGCCGGGCAGATGTACGAGAACATCCCGAGCCGCGCCCTGATGGAGCATTGCCTGGACAAGCACAATGCCCTGGCCCTGGCCGGCTGGCCGACGGAAGACGTGCTCTACAGCGTGCGCCACACGCCGCAGCAGCCGTCGCACGCCGTGATCGCCAAGCTGCAGAAGGCCATCGACGCGGAGCAGTCGCTCGAGACCTTCGAAGACATCATGGGCGAGGACCCGCTTTTGGCCTACCGCTTCATGGTGTACACCAATTCGGCGGCGCTGGGCCTGCGCACCGGCATCGACTCGTTGCGCCGCGGGCTGGTGATGATGGGCTACGGGTCCATCAACCGCTGGCTGTCGGACCAGCTGCCGCACTCCAACACCGACCCCAACATGCAGCCCGTGCGCGAGTCCATGGTGCTGCGCGCCCGGCTCATGGCACAGCTGCTGGATGCAGGCATCGAAAACGAACTGCGCCGCGAGATCTACCTGTGCGGACTGCTGTCGCAGATCGACGATCTGCTGCAGGAGCCCCTGGGCACCATCCTGCACCGCATCCCGCTGTCCGAGCGCATCTACGATGCCACCGTGCTGCGCACCGGCCCCTATGCCGCCAGCCTGCAGATGGCCTGTGCGCTGGAGAGCGGCGACGCGAGCGCCATCCGCCACCTGTGCGAGACGCAGGAGATGGACCTCGAAGAAGTCAACCGCGGCCTGCTGCGCGTGCTCTCGGACCTTGAGGTGGCACGATAACCATCCCCCTGAGGCGCTTTGCGCGGCGGTCACTGGCCCTGTGCGTGCCAGTTTCGCAGGTCAGCGGGTGAAAGCGAAGCGCTCCAGCGCATGCCATCGCCACGGCCACAAGGTCTCACAGCAACGGTGAGAACAGGCGCGCCGTGGCATCGCCCAGGCGCGGTAAAAAGGCCTGGCGGCGGCGCGTGGGCACGGCCCGGGCATGCCGCATGTCGGCCTCGAACTGGCGCGCCAGGGGCAGGGCCAGCGCCGGCCCGTAGACCACGGCGCAGACCTCGAAGTTCAGGCGGAAACTGCGGTTGTCGAAGTTGGCGGTGCCGATGAAGGCGCAGTTGTCGTCCACCAGCATGGTCTTGGAATGCAGCATGCCGGCCGTGTACTCCCAGACCTTGACGCCAGCGGCGATCAACTCGTCGAAGTAGGAGCGCGCCGCCGCGCTGACCACGAAGGAATCGCTGCGCCGGGGCACCAGCAGGCGCACATCCACCCCGCGCAGCGCCGCGCTGGTCAGCGCCATGAGCGCAGGCTCGCCGGGCACGAAATACGGCGTGGTGAGCCACACGCGCTCGGTGGCCACCTGGATGGCCGCCACGTACATGCGGTGGATGGCCTCGTTGGCATTGTCTGGGCCCGAGGTGAGTATCTGCACCGGGTGGTCACCGGGCTCGGTGGCGGGCAGCAGGTGCCGGCTCTCGCGCGCCACGGCTTCGGGGCCCTCGCCCGTGGTGTAGACCCAGTCTTCCATGAAGGTCATCTGCAACAGGCGCACGGCCCCACCCTCGATGCGCAGGTGCACATCGTGGTAGGCATCGCGCCGGGCGCGCTGGTCTTCCTCGTCGGTGATGTTGATGCCGCCCGTGAACCCCACGGTGCCATCGCAGACCACGATCTTGCGGTGGGTGCGGAAGTTGATCACGGGCCGCACGCGGCGGCCGATGCGCGAGGCATGGAAGAAGGCCACCTGCACGCCGGCGTCGAGCAGCGGCGCCAGGAAACGCCGGCCCAGGCGCTTGGAGCCCAGTGCATCGACCAGCAGCCGCACGATCACGCCCTCGCGCGCCTTGGCCACCAGCAGGTCGCGCAGGGCCGTGCCGATGCCGTCGGGCTCGAAGATGTAGTACTCCAGGTGCACATGGTGGCGCGCGGCACGGATGGCGTCGAAGATCGCATCGAAGGTCTGGGCCCCGTCGACCAGCAGATCCACCTGCGACGCGGTGGAAACGCGCAGCTCGCAGCTGGCCTCGCCCAGCAGCACCAGCTGGCGCAGGGCCTCGGGTGCAGTGGCAGCCGTTTGGCGCAGGGCGGCGAAGTCGGCATGCGCATACAGCGCCGACTGGCTGCGCATGCGCTTCAAGCGCTGCTTGCGCAGGCGCTGCGGCCCGAAGAAGTAGTAGATGACATAGCCCACGAAGGGCAGCAGCGCCATCGACAGGATCCAGCTGAGCGTGGACACCGGGGGGCGCTTTTGCAGCACGATCCAGACCGCCAGCACCGCGATGTACAAGCTCCAGGTCACGGAGATCGCCGTCAGCAGCCCCTCGTGCCCGCCCGGAAAGAACTGCGCCATGGACTGCAGGCCCTCGGTCATGGCGGCCCAGCGCCCTTGTACGTCCATGGTTCCTTTGCGGTAGTGGGATCAGATGGCGATTGTAGGCAGTGCGCCCATCACCGGCTTTGCTTGACGATGCGCTCGAAGGTGCGCCAGAACGTCGCATCCTGCGTGGTCGCGAAGTTGATGCGCATCAGCGTGCTGGGCTTGCGCTCGGCATGGAACAAGGCGCCGGGCGCGAGCAGGTAGCCCTCGTCCAGCATGCGCTGCGACAGCGCATCGGTGTCCACGCCGGTATCCACCCAGCCGAACAGGCCCACCGGGTCGGCTGCGAAGGTGCAGCCCGCGCCCAGCGCGAGCTTGACGCTGCGCGCCCGGGCGGCATCGAGCCGCGTGCGGATGCGCTCGGCATGGCGTCGCAGCTGGCCCTGCTCGATGCACAGGGCCAGCGCCTTTTCCAGCAGTGCAGGCGTGGTCAGGGTGGCCAGCAGCTTGGTGTCCAGCAGCTGCTCCACCAGCCCGGGCGGCGCCGCCAGAAAGCCGATGCGCCAGTTCGGCGCGAGGATCTTGGCGAAGCCGCTCACGTAGATGGTGCGCTGCAGGCCGTCGAGCGCCGTGAGCCGCGTCGCGTGCTCGGGCGCGATGTGGCTGTAGGTGTCGTCCTCGACGATGTGGAAATTGTGCTGGTTGGCCAGCTGCAGGATGCGGTGCGCGCTGCCCGGCGACAGGCAGTAGCCCGTGGGGTTGTGGAACACGCTCACGCTCACGTAGAGCTTGGGCTTGTGCACCTCGCAGTAGCGCGCCATGACCTCCAGGTCCGGCCCGTCGGCACGCCGCGGCACCGGCAGGATGTGCATACCCAGGGCGGCCAGGCGCGCGAACTCCACCGCCCAGCCGGGCTCCTCCACCATCACCGGGTCCCCAGGGCGCAGCAAGGTGCGGCTCACGATGTCCAGGGCATGCGTGGCGCCCACGGTGGTGAGGATGTTCTCGGGCGCGGTGTGCACGCTCAGGGATGCCAGCTTCTTCACCAGCAGGCGGCGCAGGCCGCTGTCACCCAGCGGCTCGCCGTACTGCAGCGAGTATTCCTGCAGCGCCCGGGTGCTGGTGACCTTGCGCACCGCGGCGGGCATGAAGGTGGATTCGAGCCACTGCGGCGGCAGCACGCCCATGCCGGGCTGGGGCTTGTCGCTGATCTTGTGGAACATGCCGCGGATCAGCGCCGTGGCGTTCACCGGCGGCGAACCGCGCCCGGCGCCGCGTGCCGCGAACCAGTGCGCCGTGGTCCAGTTGCCGCCCGCCGCCTCCATGGCCGCGACGTCCACGGCCTGCGGCGCCTCGGCCCCCGCGGGTGCCACTTCGCGCACGAAGAAGCCGCGGTTCTTGCGCGCCTCCACCAGGCCCTGGGCCAGCAGCTGGTCGTAGGCCGCCACCACGGTCGAGGGGCTCACGCGGTGCTGCAGCGCGCACTGGCGCACCGAGGGCAGGCGCGCACCCGGTGCCAGCAGGCGGTTGCGGATGCGCTCGCCAAAACGCGCCGACAGCTGCTCGGTCAGCGACTGGGTGGGGGTTTTCATCAGCATGCCATGGCTCCGGTGTATTGCCGCTTCGGCCAGTACAGATGCACAACTGATCTGCCGTACTGTACTGGTCGTGTACTGGCGGTGAAGATTACAGTGAAGGCCAGACGCTGACAAGCCCACGATTCCAGAGACCGCCCCATGACCGCTGCCGAACTCACTGCCCTGCTGGTCTTCTGCACCGCGATGAGCTTTTCGCCGGGGCCCAATACCACCCTGTCCACCGCGCTGGCCGCCAACCTGGGGCTGCGCCGGGCGCTGAATTTCTGCCTGGCCGTGCCCACGGGCTGGACCTTGCTGATGCTGGTGAGCGGCCTGGGCCTGGGCGCGCTGATCACCGGCGTGCCGGCGCTGCGCATGGCCGTGACCCTGCTGGGCGTGGCCTACATGCTCTGGCTGGCCTGGAAGCTCAGCCGTGCCGGCCAGCTGACCCAGGTGGACAGCACGCGCCTGTCCGTCACCTTCTGGCAGGGCGTGGGCCTGCAGTTCGTGAACATCAAGGCCTGGATGCTGGCGCTCACGCTGAGCGCAGGCTGGGTGGTGAATGCCGCCGGCCAGCCTTCGGCCAACCCGGGCGAGCGCCTGGCCATCATCTGCGTGGTGATGATGGTGTTCGCCTTCACGAGCAATTTCGTCTATGCCCTGGTGGGTTCGCTGCTGCGCCAGTGGCTGGCGCAGGGCACGCGCCTGCTCTGGTTCAACCGCGCGCTGGCACTGGTGCTGGTGGTGACCTCCGCCTGGATGGTGACGCTATGAACCGCAACCAGGAGCGCGAAGCCCTGGTCTGGGGCCTGGTGGGCGTCACGCTGTTTGCTGCGACCCTGCCCATGACGCGGCTGGCGGTGGGCTCCACCGAGGCGCCCCAGCTCTCGCCCTGGTTTGTCACCTTCGGACGGGCGGCCGTCGCCGGCGTGCTGTCGCTGGCCTACCTGGGCTGGCAGCGGTCCCAGGGGCGCCTGCGTGTTCCCACGGTGCAGCAATGGCCGGTTCTGGGCGTCACGGCCTTCGGCGTGATCGTCGGCTTTCCCTTGTTCCTGGCGCTGGCGCTGCGCCACGTGCCCAGCACGCACGGCGCCGTGGTCACCGCGCTGCTGCCGCTGTCCACGGCCGTGCTCGGGGCACTGTGGTACCGGCAGCGCCCCTCGGCCGGCTTCTGGGCCTGCGCCGTGCTGGGCAGCGGCCTGGTGCTGGCCTTCATGGCCTGGCGTGCCGGCGGCTTCTACCTGGGCGCGGCCAACATCTTTCTCATCATCTCCATGACCACGGGCGCTCTGGGCTACATCGGCGGCGCGCGGCTCACGCCCAGCCTGGGCGCCGAGCAGGTGATCTGCTGGGTGCTGGCCTGTGCCCTGCCGCTGACCCTGCCCGTGACCTGGTGGTTCGCGCCGGCCGCACCTGCGGCCATCGGCACCATGGCCTGGCTCGGCTTTGCCTATGTGGCGCTGTTCTCGATGTGGATCGGCTTTTTCGCCTGGTACCGCGCACTGGCCCTGGGTGCCGTGCGCGTCAGCCAGATCCAGCTGATCCAGCCGTTTCTGAGCCTGCTGTTCGCCGTGCCGCTGGTGGGCGAGCGCCTGGACCTGGTCACCGCGGCCTTCGCGCTGGGGGTGATCGCCACCGTGTTCGTGGGCAAGAAGATGCCTATTCACCAGCGCGCTCCCGCATGACGATCCTGTTGCCAACCCGAAAGACCGCCCCGCCATGCAGATGAACAACATCCCCTTCGCCGCCACCGACTGGAGCACGGTCGAGCGCGTCGAAAAGAGCGCCCAGGCCGGTCAGGCCTTCTGGCAGACGCTGCAGTACGGCGCGTTGCGCGTGCGCAAGGTGGAGTACACCCCCGGCTATGTGTCGGACCACTGGTGCACCAAGGGCCATGTGCTGCTGTGCCTGACCGGCGAACTGCACACCGAGCTGCAGGATGGCCGCCGCTTCACCCTTACCCCCGGGATGAGCTACCAGGTGGCGGACAATGCGGAACCGCACCGCTCCACCGCCCCCTTGGGTGCCACACTGTTCATCGTGGACTGAAGGCACCAGGGCGCCGTGAGATGCCATTTTTTCTGATGACTTTGCAACATGGGAGGTCTTAGGGACCGCCCACAGGAGAACGAGAGTGAAACTGAATGACCTGCCCCACACCAGCCCCTGGACCCTGGCACGCCGCGCCGAGCGCATGAACCCCTCGGTGATCCGCGAAATCCTCAAGGTCACCGAAAAGCCCGGCATCATCAGCCTGGCCGGCGGCCTGCCCTCGCCCAAGACCTTCCCGGTCGAGGCCTTTGCCGCCGCATCGGCCGCCGTGCTGGCCAACGATGGCCCTTCGGCCCTGCAGTACGCCGCGAGCGAGGGTTTCGGCCCGCTGCGCGAAGCCATTGCCGAATTCCTGCCCTGGGACGTGAACCCCGACCAGGTGCTGATCACCACCGGCTCTCAGCAGGGGCTGGACCTGATCGCCAAGGTGCTGATCGACACCGACAGCCGCGTGCTGGTGGAGACGCCGACCTACCTGGGCGCGATCCAGGCCTTCACGCCCATGGAACCCAAGGTCGTGGCCGTGGCCAGCGATGACCAGGGCGTGCTGGTGGACGACCTGGTGGCCAAGGTCGGCACCGGTGCGGACAAGGCGCGCTTCCTGTACGTGCTGCCCAACTTCCAGAACCCCACGGGCCGCACCATGAGCGATGCGCGCCGTGCCGAGCTGGTGGCCAAGGCCGCCGAGCTGAACCTGCCGCTGGTGGAAGACAACCCCTATGGCGACCTGTGGTTCGACAGCCCGCCGCCCGCCCCGCTGACGGCGCGCAACCCCGAGGGCTGCATCTACATGGGCTCGTTCTCCAAGGTGCTGGCCCCGGGCCTGCGCCTGGGCTTCCTGGTGGCACCCAAGTCGGTCTACCCCAAGCTGCTGCAGGCCAAGCAGGCGGCCGACCTGCACACCCCCGGCTACAACCAGCGCATGGTGGCAGAGGTGATGAAGGGCGGCTTTCTGGACCGGCACGTGCCCACCATCCGCGCGCTGTACAAAGAGCAGCGCGACGCGATGCTGGCCGCGCTCACCAAGGAGATGCAGGGACTGTCGGTCGAGTGGAACAAGCCGGACGGCGGCATGTTCCTGTGGGTGCGCCTGCCCGAGGGCGTGAGCGCCATCGAACTCTTGCCCAAGGCCGTGGAGCGCAACGTGGCCTTCGTGCCCGGCGCCGCCTTCTACGCCGACGCGGCCGACCACCGCACGCTGCGGCTGTCGTTCGTGACCTCGACGGCCGAGCAGATCGCCACCGGCATCGCGGCGCTGGCCGCGGCCATCCGCGACCACCAGGCCAAAGGCTGAGCGGCATGCTGCACCTGTGGGGACGCATGTCGTCCATCAACGTGCGCAAGGTGGTCTGGGCCGCGCAGGAGCTTGGCATCAGCCTGCAGCGCACCGATGCCGGCGGGCAGTTCGGCCTCGTGCGCGAGGCGCGCTACCTGGCACTGAACCCCAACGGCCTGGTGCCGCTGATCGAGGACGAGGACACCGGTGTGGTGCTGTGGGAGTCGAACCCCATCGTGCGCTACCTGTGCGCCCGGCATGCGCCGGACGGGCTCTACCCCGAGGACGTGGGCAGCCGCTTCATGGCCGAGCAGTGGATGGACTGGCAGCAGACCACGCTGAACCCGGCCGGGCGCGATGCCTTCCTGCAGTGGATACGCACGCCTGCGGAGCAGCGCAACGATGCGCTCATCGCGGCCTCGGTGGCGGCCACCGAGCCGCTGCTGGAGATGCTGGACGCGCACCTGGCGCGCCAGCCCTACCTGGTGGGCGAGCGCTTCACCATGGCCGACATCCCCGTGGGCTGCGAGATCCACCGCTGGTGGGGTCTGCCGCAGGAGCGCCCGGCCCGGCCGCACCTGGAACGCTGGTACCAGGCGGTGAGTTCGCGCCCCGGCGCGCGCGGCGTGCTCGACCAGGCGTTATCCTGACAGGACCATCCGCCCGCAAGACCGCACCATGCAACCACGCCCCTTCAAGCAGATCGATGTCTTCAGCGACCGCCCCGGCGACGGCAACCCCGTGGCCGTGGTGCTGCAGGCCGAGGACCTGGGCGACGCGGACATGCGCCGCTTCGCGGCGTGGATGAACCTGTCGGAAACCACCTTCCTGCTGCCGCCCACCGAAGCGGGCCGTGCGCAGGGGGCTGACTACCGGCTGCGCATCTTCAGCCCGCAGGGCGAGCTGCCGTTTGCCGGCCACCCCACGCTGGGCACCTGCCATGCCTGGCTGCAGGCTGGCCACCAGCCGCGCCAGGAGGGCCTGGTGGTGCAGGAATGCGCGCTCGGCCTGGTGCGCATCCGCCGCGAGGACCACACCCTGGCCTTTGCCGCGCCGCCGCTCACGCGCAGCGCGCCCAGCCCGGCGCTGGTGCCGCTGATCGCCAGCGCCCTTGGAGTGCGCCCGGCGCAGATCCTGGGCACGCAGCTGCTGGACAACGGCCCCGTATGGCTGGGCATGCTGCTGGACAGCGCCGAGACCGTGCTCGGCCTGGAGCCCGACCATGCGCGGCTGATGGACCTGGGCCAGTCGGTCGGCGTGGTGCACGTGGGCAAGCAGGCCAGCGATACCAGCCGCCCCGGGGTGGTGGTGCGCGCCTTTGCCGCCCCCATGGGCAACCGCGAGGATCCGGTGACCGGCAGCCTCAACGCCAGCCTGGCCGAATGGCTGATTACCGAAGGCCTGGCACCGCACCACTACCAGGTGGCCCAGGGCGAATGCCTGGGCCGCGCTGGGCGCGTGCACATCCGCCAGGACGAGCACCAGGTCTGGGTGGGCGGGCGCTCCGTCACCTGCATCGAAGGGACGGTGCTGCTCTGAAACCGCCCTTGCCCCCGATCCGCGCCAGCGGCTGAACCGCCCGCCGGCCCACTGAACCTGGCCCAGGCCAGCCCCCTGGCGTGGCCGCGCCACCCACCACATTTTCTTGTTCAACCCACTACCTACCCGACAGGCTCTCCCATGAAACTGCGCCCCTTCCAGCAAGTCGACGTCTTCACCGCCGAGGCCTACCGCGGCAACCCCCTGGCCGTGGTGCTCGATGGCGAGGGCATCAGCACCGAGGCCATGCAGGAGTTCACGAACTGGACCAACCTGTCCGAGGCCACCTTTTTGCTGCCGCCCACGCCCGAAGGCCGCGCCGCGGGCGCCGACTACCGCGTACGCATCTTCTGCCCCGGGCGCGAGCTGCCGTTTGCCGGCCACCCTACGCTGGGCAGCTGCCATGCCTGGCTGGGCGCGGGCGGCAAGCCACAGACGCCGGGCCGCGTGGTGCAGGAATGCGGCGTGGGCCTGGTGCCGCTGCGCCAGGACGGCGCACGCCTGGCGTTTGCGGCGCCGCAGCGCCTGCGCAGCGGCCCGCTCGATGAGGCCGACGTGGCGCTGATCGCACGCGGCCTGGGCGTGGAGCGCTCCGACATCCTGCACCACGCCTGGTGCGACAACGGCCCCAAGTGGCGCGGCGTGATGCTCAAATCGGCCGAGCAGGTGCTGGCCCTGCGGCCAGATGCGGCCATCCTCGCGGGCCTGGACATCGGCGTGGTGGGCCCGCGCGGCAAGGTGGGCGTTATCGGTGCCAATGCATCGGGCGAGGACATCGCGTTTGAAGTGCGCGCCTTCTTCCCGGGCAACAACGGCCTGGCCGAAGACCCGGTGACCGGCAGCCTCAACGCGGCGCTGGCGCAGTGGCTCATCGGCGAGGGCCTGGCCCCCGCCCATTACGTGGCCAGCCAGGGCACTGCCCTGGCGCGTGCCGGCCGCGTGCACGTGGACCAGGAAGGCAGCGACATCTGGATCGGCGGCCATTCGGTGACCTGCGTGCAGGGCGAGGTGCTGCTGTGACGGCAATCGCTACGGCCTGCATAGACCACCTGGTGGTGCTGGCCCGCGACCTGGCCACGGGTGTTGCATGGTGCGAGCGCACGCTCGGCGTCACGCCCGCGGGCGGCGGCGAGCACCCGCTGATGGGCACGCACAACCGGCTGATCAACATCTCCAGTGCCGCGCATCCGCGCGCCTACCTGGAGATCATCGCCATCAACCCGCAGGGCACGAAGTCCATCCCTGCCACCGACCGGCGTTGGTTCGATATGGACGACGCCGCGCTGCAGCAGCAGGTGGCCGAGCACGGGCCGCAGCTCATCCATTGGGTGGGCTCGGTGCCCGATGTGGCGGCCAGCCTGGCCGCGCTCGCGGCCCTGGGCGTGGACCGGGGCCGTGCCATCGCCGCCAGCCGCCCCACGCCCCAGGGCTTGCTGCAATGGCAAATCACCGTGCGGGCCGATGGCCAGCGCCTGTGGGACGGCTGCCTGCCCACGCTGATCCAGTGGGGTGCCGTGCACCCCTGCGACCACCTGCCCGAAAGCGGCGTGCAACTGCAGTCGCTGCAGCTGCAGCACCCGGACGCGCAAGGCCTGCGTGCGGCCTGCAACGCGGCCGGCCTGCACGCGGTGGCAGCCCCCACGGAAGGCCCGGTGCCCCTGCTGCAGGCGCAGTTGCTCACCCCGCGCGGCGCGCTGGCACTGCAGTCGCGTCTCCTTCCCTCCACCGCTTCTCAGGAGTAGCAATATGCTCACGCCCCAGGAACTGATGCTCTTTGCGCTCGCAGCACTGCTGCTCGTGCTCACGCCCGGGCCCAACATGGTCTACTGCGTCTCGCGCAGCCTCACCCAGGGCCCGCGTGCCGGCCTGCTGTCGCTGGCCGGTGTGCTAGCGGGCTTTGGCGTGCACCTGTTGGCGGCTTCGCTGGGCCTCACGGCCCTGCTGGCGGCCGTGCCCATGGCCTTCGATGCCATCCGCATTGCGGGTGCGGCCTACCTGCTGTGGCTGGCCTGGCAGGCCGTGAAGCCCGGCGGTGCCGCGCCCTTCGAGGCGCGCGACCTGCCGCACGACACGCCGCGCAAGCTCTTCCTCATGGGCTTCATGACCAACCTGCTCAACCCCAAGGTGGCCATGTTCTACCTGTCGTTCTTTCCGCAGTTTTTGCACCCCGAGCGCGGCCAGTGGCTGCTGCAGAGCCTCTCCCTGGGGGCCGTGCAGATCACCATCAGCGGGCTGGTGAATGCCCTGCTGGTGCTGTTCGCGGCGCGCGTGGCGCTGTTCATGAACCGCAGCCAGGGCTGGATGCGTGCCCAGCGCTATGTCATGGGCACCGTGCTGGGCCTGCTGGCCGTGCGCCTGCTCACCGAAAAGAGGCCTGCCGTATGAGTGCCCTGCCCTCCATCCCCCTGCCCTGGCTGCCGAGCCTGGCCGACATCGAGGCGGCGGCCGAAGTCGTGTACCGCGACTTCGCGCCCACGCCGCAGTACCGCTGGGGCCTGCTCAGCGAGCGCCTGGGCACGGACTGCTGGCTCAAGCACGAGAACCACACGCCCGTGGGCGCCTTCAAGATCCGCGGCGGGCTCACCTATTTCGACCAGTTGGCCCGGCGCGGCACCCTGCCGCGCGAGGTGGTCAGCGCCACGCGCGGCAACCACGGCCAGAGCATGGGCTGGGCCGCGCGCCGCCATGGCGTGGCCTGCACCATCGTCGTGCCGCGTGGCAACTCGGTCGAGAAGAATGCCGCCATGCACGCCCTGGGCGTCACGCTGATCGAGCATGGCAGCGACTTCCAGGAAGCGCGCGAGCACGCCATGCATCTGGCGGCCGAGCGCGGCGCGCACATGGTGCCGAGCTTCCATGCCGACCTGCTGCGCGGCGTGAGCACCTACTGGTGGGAGTTCTTGCGGGCGGTGCCGCAGCTCGGCGTCGCCTACGTACCCATAGGCCAGGGTTCGGGCGCGTGCTCGGCCATTGCAGCCAAGTTGGCACTCGGCCACGGCGTGCGCATCGTCGGAGTGGTGAGCAGCCATGCCACGACCTATGCCGATTCGCTGGCGGCGGGCCGCGTGGTCGAGGCGCCCGTGACCACCGAGCTGGCCGACGGCATGGCCTGCCGCGTGGCCGATGCGGACGCGCTGACCCTCCTGGCGCCGCACATCGACCACATCGTGCAGGTCAGCGATGCCGAGGTGGCCGCCGCCATGCATGCGATCTACACCGACACGCACAATGTGGCCGAGGGTGCGGGGGCGGCCGCCCTGGCTGCGGCGCTGCAGGAACGCGACGCCCTGCGCGGCCTTGCAGTGGGCCTGGCGCTCACGGGCGGCAATGTGGATGCGCCCGTGTTCAGCCGCGTTTTGGCTGGCCGCTGACCCCTGCTGTCTCCAAGGCTACTGGCGCCCCGGTTGCGGTCGCTTGGGAGACAAACGGCGGGGCCGGTGCCTGCCCACAATCCGGCGCATGGGAACCCTTTACCTCGTGCGCCACGGCCAGGCCTCGTTTGGCGCAGACGATTATGACCAACTGAGCGCGCGCGGGCGCGAGCAGGCGGTGCGCCTGGGTGAGCACTGGCGCGAGCGCGGCATGGTGTTCGACGCCGTCATCACCGGCACCTTGCGCCGCCACACGCAGACGCTCGAAGGCATTGCTGAGGGCCTGCAGACCACCCCCGAAGTGCTGCAGATGCCCGGTCTCAACGAGTACGACAGCCATGCGCTGATCAGCGCCATCCACCCGCAGCCCCTGGCCAGGCCCGACACACCCGAGCTCTACCGACACCATTTCCGCCTGCTGTGCGATGCGCTCGCGCAGTGGATGGCGGGCGTCATCAGCCCGCAGGGCATGCCGAGCTGGAACGAGTTCAGTGCCGGTGTGCGCGCCGCGCTCGACCATGTGCGCCAGCACCATGTCGGGCACAACGTGCTGCTGGTAAGCAGCGGCGGCCCGATCTCGACCGCCGTGGGCCAGGTGCTGGGCACGGCGCCCGAGGTGACGATTGCGCTGAACATGCGCATCCGCAACAGCGCCGTGACGGAGTTCACCATCAGCCCCAAGCGCCTGATGCTGCAGACCTTCAACACCCTGCCGCACCTGCATGCGCTGGAGCATGCCGACTGGCTCACCCATGCCTGACCGGCGGCAGGCCGCAGGATGGCACGGCTACAGGTCGAGCGCCAGAAAGCGAGTTCCCGGAACCGGGTTGAAGCTCACGGGCTCCGCGGGCAAAAACCCCAGCGATTCGTAGAGCCTTTGGGCCGCTACAAATTCCGCCAGCACATCCAGGCACATGCGCCGATAGCCCGCCTCCCTGGCGGTACGCACCATCTGCTGGACCAATTGCCGCCCCAGCGCCATCCCGCGGGCCTGGGGCCGCACGTAGACGCGCTTGAGTTCGCAGGCGCAAGCATCGACCTGGCGAAGGGCGGCACAACCCACCACTCGGCCTTCGACGACGGCCAGGAGAATGCACCATCGGGCTCGGCATACTGACCGGGCAGCCCTGCGAACTCTTGCCCGTAGTCCTGGAAATCGAGATTGGCCGTCGGGCTTTGGACGTATTCACGAAAGATCGCGGTGACTTCAGCGAGATCGCTGGGGAACGTGGCGTGTCGGATCATGCTCGTTCCATGAATGCACGAGGCCGTGCACCGTGGGGCGACGGACCTCAGAAATCGGCTTGGTCACGCAAGGTGCCCAACGGCAACGCCGCCATTTCCTGCAGCAGTGCCACGAGCTGGGTGGCCGCCGCCTCCACCACGGTGCGGCCCTTGTCGGCCGTGGCAGCAGCGGCATTGCCCACGGCACCGGCGGGGTGGTAGTCCTGCATCTGCCAACCCAGCTTGGCGCTCTTGCCGTTGCCCAGGAGGGCGTACTGCTCCGAGCGGTCCTGCGAGGTGGAGCGAAAATCCTGCGCATGTTCCATGCGCACGGTGCCGGGCGCCAGGTGCAGCATCATCGAGGTCTCGATCTCGCCCGCATGGATGCCGAAGCGGTGCTCCTGTGCACTGAACTGTCCGGCCACCGCGTCGGGCAGGGGCAGGCTGAACCAGCTGGCGCTGTAGACCAGGAGGTCGCAGCGCGTGCGCAGCTCGCGCGCCACGATGTCCATCACGCTGACCTGGCCGCCATGGCCGTTGAACAGCAAGAGCTTCTTCACACCGGCGCGCGCCACGCACTCGCCCAGCTCGGTCCACAGCGCGATGATGGTGGCCGGCGAGAGCGTGAGCGTGCCGGGGTAGCGGATGTGCTCCGGGCTCAGGCCCACGTTCTGCGGCGGCAAGAACAGCACCGGCAGATCCGCCGGCAGCAGCGGCAGCGCGGCATCGATCACGCCCTGCAGCAGCGTGGCATCGACCGACAGCGGCAGATGCGGCCCATGCTGCTCGACGGCCGCCACCGGCAGCACGGCCACGGTCTGCGCCGCCAGGCCAGATGCCTTGCGCTGCGCGAAATCGCGCGTGCCGAGATCGGCCCACCAGCGCGGGGGCGTGGCGGCGGGCGGGGAAGAGGGAGGCACCGGTGGCTGCGTCATGCCCACCATGGTAGCGGTGTCAGCCCAGGACGATCTCGTCCTGGTGGTTCGCGATGTGGAAGGTGTGGGCACGCGCGAAGTCGGCCTTGTCCAGCGCGCCGTACGCAAAATGGGGGCGCAGCGCCCCCGTGTACGCCTGGAATCGGGCAATGGCGGACCGCAAACGCTGGGCCGCCGGCTTCCAGTCGCCCGACATGGTGAGCGCGGGCGCCGCAGGGATGGGTTCGGCCAGGCCATGCGACATGCGCCCGCGCCAGCCGAAGAAACTGAATGCCGCAGCTCCCAGGGTGCGCTGGAACAGGGCGCTGTTTTCCTTGGGAAAGCCGTCCATGCTCATCTCGATGCTCTGCGACAGGTGCTCCAGCACGGCCACCAGCGGCCAGGCGCCCGTGGTGCGGGCCTGGGGCGTGGCCTCCAGCTTGTCGAGCCAGCGCAGCGCGCCCGACAGGTCGGCGACCTTGGGCTCATCGGCCCAACCGAGGGCAGGAACCAGGACCAGGGGAGCGGCGACAAGTGCGGTGCGGCGTTTCATCCGCAGATGGTAGCGCCCTGCAGCCGCACGGCGCTGCCGCTACCATGCAGGGATGACCCACGATCTGTTCCGAGAAGACGGCTACCTGCGCGAATGCAGCGCCCACATCACCGCGATCACCGAGGCCGGCATCGTGCTCGACCGCACGGTGTTCTACCCCCTGGGCGGCGGCCAGGCCGGCGACAGCGGCCAGCTGCTGCTGGCCGATGGCACGGCCATCGCCATTGCCGACACGCGCAAGGGCAAGGACGCCGACGGCAAGCCCACGGCCGACATTGTGCATGTGCCGGCCTCGGGCCAGGAAGAGCGCCTGGCCGCTCTGGCGGCCGGCATGCCCGTCACCGCGCGCATCGACTGGGAACGCCGCCACCGCCTGATGCGCCTGCACACCACCACCCACCTGCTGTGCCACCTGGTGCCGCAACTGGTCAATGGCTGCTCCATCACGCCCGACTACGCGCGCCTGGATTTCTCCATGACCGACCCGCTCGACAAGGACCTGCTGACGGCCGGCATCGCCGCGCTGGTTGCGGCCGCGCACCCGCTCACCGTGGCCTCGATCAGCGACGAGGAACTCGACGCCAACCCGGCCCTGGTCAAGAGCATGAGCGTGCAGCCGCCGCGCGGCTCGGGGCGCATCCGCACCATCCGCATCGGCGGGGATGGCGGGGCCCCGCTGATCGACCTGCAGCCCTGCGGCGGCACGCACGTGGCGAATACCGCGGAGATCAGGGCCATCGTGGTGACCAAGATCGAGAAGAAGAGTGCCACCACGCGGCGGGTGGTGCTGGGCTTCGGCGCCTGAATCCCGAGGGCAGCCCTCGGCCAATCGTCAAAAAACATCAACCCAACCCCTGGATACACCGCGCCGCGCTGCGCGGTGGTACCTTGGGCGGCCTGCCGCCCTTGTCGGCAGGGCACTCCTGACCGCCCGCCTGTTTTCCGCTGCCCATGCCTGTTGCCAAGCTTTCCCTGACCCGCCCCTCTCTGGCAGCCCTGCGCCAGCACCGCTGGGCCCGCCGCGCAGCCATCGCCCTGGCGGCTTTGCTGGCCCTGTGGCTGCTGACCTGGCTGGCCGTGCCGCCCCTGCTCAAGGGGCCGCTGCAGCGCGCGGCCAGCGAGCAACTGGGCCGCGCGGTGACGGTGGGCGCCATCGATTTCCAGCCCTGGTCGCTGGAACTCACGCTGCGCGACATTGCCGTGGCCGGTGCCGGGGACGGCGCCACACCGCAGCTCACCATCGCGCGCGTGCATGTCGATGGCGAACTGCAGTCGCTGCTGCGCCTGGCACCTGTGGTGGACGAGTTCACCGTCGAATCGCCGGTGCTGCACATCGCCCACCTGGGCGAGGGCCGCTACGACGTGGACGACATCATCGCCAAAGTCACTGCCCCGCCCGCCGAGCCAAAGCCCGACACCGGCCCCGCACGCCTGGCCCTTTACAACCTGGCGCTCACCGGCGGCAGCATCGACTACGACGACCGCAGCGTGGGCAAGCAGCACACGCTGCGCGACCTGGCGCTCAAGGTGCCCTTCATCAGCACCCTGCCTTCGCAGCGCGAGGTGAAGGTGGAGCCGCACCTGGCCTTCACGCTCAACGGCAGCCGCTTCGATTCGTCCGCCCAAGGCACGCCGTTTGCCCAGACCGGCAAGACCGACGCCGCCGTGCGCTGGGAAGGCGTGGACCTGGCCCCCTACCTGGCCTACCTGCCCGCCAGCCTGCCGGTGAAGGTGCAGGGCGCGACGCTGGACGTGGACATGAAGATCGCCTTTGAGCAGGCGCCCAAGATGGCCGTGAAGCTCACGGGCAGCGTGCAGGCCAGCCAGGTGCGCGTGGCGGACCGCCAGGGCCAGGACCTGCTGGCCTACGAGCGGCTGAAGATCGACATGGCCGACGTGCGCCCGCTCGACCAGGTGGTGCGCCTGTCGCAGGTGGAGCTCATCGCCCCGGTGCTCAGCGCCAGCCGCGATGCCGCAGGCCAGGTCAACCTGGCGCAGCTGGCGCCGGCCACGCCACCAGCGGATGCCGTGCCGGCCAGCGCTGCCTCCCGGCCTGCCTCGGCCAGCACCGGCAAGGCCGCTGCCGCCAAACCCTGGACCGTGGAGGTCGCCCACACCCTGGTGCGCGGCGGCACGCTGCGCTGGGCCGACCAGACCACCCGCCCCGCCGCGGCGCTGGAGGCGCGCGAATTCACCCTGGACGCCAAGGACCTGGCCCTGCCCTGGGACCACCCCGTCATCTTCGAGGGCGGCTTCAAGCTGCAGGATGGCAGCCTCGCTTTCAAGGGCGAGGCCACGGACCAGAAGGCCCAGGTGCAGGCGAGCCTGACCGCGCTGGCATTGCCCCTGGCTGCGCCCTACCTGGCCCAGGTGCTGGAGCCCACCGTGGCAGGCCAGCTCACGGGCGACATTGGCGTGCAGTGGGCTGCGACCGATGCCCCGGCTGCAACCGGTGTCACGCTGACCGCCGGGCCGCTGGCGCTGGAACAACTGGCCCTGCGCCAGGGCAAGGCGCAGCTGGCCAGCCTGGGCCGGCTGGAGCTCAAGGGCCTGCAGCTGCCCCTGGACAAGCGCAGCGCCACGCTGGAGAGCCTGGCGATCACGCAGCCCAGGATCACGGTGGACCGCGATGCCGAGGGCCGCTGGATGTTCGAGCGCTGGATGAAGGCCCGGCCCGCAGCCGACGAAAGCACCGCCGCCGCGCCTGCTGCCGCAGCCCCGTGGGTGCTGCGGGTGGCCGACTTCGCGCTGCAGGGTGGCGCCGTCTCCCTGGCCGACAAGGCCCAGGGCCGCCCCGTGGCACTGGAGCTGTCGTCCCTGGGCATCATCGCCAAGAACCTGGCCACAAACGGCAGCAAGCCCGAAGCCCTGCAGCTCTCGGCCCAGGTGGCGGCGGGCGGCAAGGGCAATGCCGCTGGCAAGCTCGATTACCAGGGCACGCTGGCACTGCAGCCGCTGGCCACGCAGGGCAAGCTCAACGCCACGCGCCTGCCGCTGCATGCGCTCGACGGCTACCTGGCCAGCCAGCTGTCCATCGAGCTGCTGCGCGCCGACGTGGGTTTCCGCGGCGACCTGGCCTTTGCCCAGGGCGACAAGGGCCCCAGCCTGCGCCTGTCGGGCGATGCCGTCGTCGAGGACCTGCAGGCCAACAGCACCTCGGCCTCCACCCCCAAGACCGAGGCCCAGGTGGGCGAGGAACTGCTGGCCTGGAAAAGCCTGAACCTGCGCGGCCTGGCCCTGGCCACCGCGCCCGGCACGGCACCGCGCATCGAAGTCAAGGAAACCAGCCTGGCCGACTTCTTTGCGCGCATCACCATCAACGAGGCCGGGCGCATCAACCTGGGCGACATTGCCAAGACCCCGGCCGAAGCCCTGGCGGCCAATGCCGCGAGCGCCGCTAAATCGGTGCCGCCCGCGCCGGTACCCGCAGCATCCACCGCGTCGGCTGCCGTCTCGGCAGCGCCGGCCGATCCGCTGGCACCGGTGGTGCAGTTCGGCCCGGTGAGCCTGGTCAACGGCAAGGTGCTGTTCTCGGACTTCTTCATCAAGCCCAACTACTCGGCCGACCTGTCGGAACTCACGGGCAAACTCAGCGCCTTTTCTTCCGAAGCGCCGGGCGGCGCGCCCTTGCTGGCCGACCTGGAGCTGCGCGGCAAGGCCGAAGGCACGGCCTCGCTGGAGATCACGGGCAAGCTCAACCCGCTGGCCAAACCGCTGGCGCTCGACATCGCGGGCAAGGTGCGCGACCTGGAGCTGCCGCCCCTGTCGCCCTATGCCGT
Source organism: Acidovorax sp. GW458-11-26-14-TSB4 (assembly GCF_059423865.1). Lineage (NCBI taxonomy): Bacteria > Pseudomonadati > Pseudomonadota > Betaproteobacteria > Burkholderiales > Comamonadaceae > Acidovorax > Acidovorax sp. GW458-11-26-14-TSB4. Next base: position 220,754 of record NZ_JBWKYR010000007.1, on the reverse strand, counting down.
CAAGTACGCCGGGCACGGCATCGAGCGCGGCAAGCTCAGCGTGGACGTGGCCTACAAGGTGCTGCCCAGCGGCCAGCTCACGGCCAGCAACCGGCTGGTGCTCAACCAGCTGACCTTTGGCGAACCCGTGGCCGGAGCCCCCAACAGCCTGCCCGTGAAGCTGGCCGTGGCGCTGCTGGCCGACCGCCAGGGCGTGATCGACCTGGACCTGCCGCTCAGCGGCTCGCTCAACGACCCCGAGTTCCGCGTGGGCCCGGTGATCTGGAAGATCATCGTCAACCTGATCGGCAAGGCCCTGACCGCGCCCTTCAGCCTGCTGGCCAATGCCCTGGGTGGCGGCGACGAGCTGAGCAGCGTGCCCTTTGCCCCCGGCAGCGCCACGCTCACGCCCGAGGCGCAGCAGAACCTCTCCAAGGTGGTCAAGGCCCTGACCGACCGGCCCAACCTGCGCCTCACCGTGACCGGCCAGGCCAGCCTGCAGGCCGAGCGCGAGGGCCTGCAGCGCGAGCACCTGCAGCAGTTGGTGCTGGCCGAAAAGCGCCGCGCCAGCCCTGCAGACACCACGCCCGTGCAGGCGGCCGAGTACCCCGCCCTGCTCAAGGAGGTGTACCGCCGCGCCGACATCCCCAAGCCGCGCAACCTGGTGGGCCTGGCGCGCGAGCTCACGGTGCCCGAGATGGAAGCCCTGCTGCTGGCCAATCAACCGGCCACCGAGGCCATGGCGCAGGAGCTGGCCGCCCAGCGCGGCCAGGCGGTGCGCAGCTACCTGCTGGCGCAGAAGCTGCCGGTGGAGCGGCTGTTCCTGGCCGCGCCGCGGACAGGAACCCAGCCGGAAAAATGGTCTCCCCAGGCACAGATGACCTTGGCGACACAATAGGGGCTGAATCCACGCCCAGGAACCAAATGGTTCGTGGGCGCTCACACCCTGCAACATGTTCCATCGCCCGCCCTCCCTGCTCGCCAAAGCTATTCTTTTCATAGCCTTCCTGCTGGCCGGTGCAGGCAGTTGGGCCCAGTTGCCCACGAAGAGTGCCAGCGCCGCCAGCGCGGTGGTCACTACCCCCCATGTGCGCGCCGAGCTGATCGCCCACGCCCCTCAGGGCATTGAGCCCGGCCAACCCCTGTGGCTGGGCCTGCAGATCACGCACCAGCCCGAGTGGCACACCTACTGGAAGAACCCGGGCGATTCGGGCCTGCCCATCGAGATGGCCTGGACCCTGCCCGCCGGGCTGGACGCAGGCGAGATCGCCTGGCCCCTGCCCAAGAAGATCCCCATCGGCACGCTGGCCAACTACGGCTACGAGGGCACGGTGCTGCTGCCCGTGCCCGTCACCGTGGCCAGCAGCTTTGCGCCCAAAGTGCTGTCGGGCGACGCCACGGTGCGCCTGCACGCCACCTGGCTGGTCTGCCGCAAGGAGTGCATCCCTGAAGAGGGCGACTTCACGCTCACCATTCCCGCGCGCAGCACCACGGCCATGCACGGCGCGGCTTTCGACGCGGCCCTGGCGGCCCAGCCCAAACCCGTGGAGACCCAGGACAGCCAGGCGCGCATCGAGGGCAATGCCTTGCAATTGAGCGTGCACGGCCTGCCCGAGGCGCTGCGCGGCAAGGCGCTGGAGCTGTTCCCCGAGACGCCCGAGGTCATCGAGAACGCCGCCGCCTGGACGCAGGCCTGGAAGGGCGCCGTGTGGACCGCCGAGGTGCCGCTGTCAGCCCAGCGCAGCAACAGCCCCGACCCCCTGCCCGTGGTGCTGGCCGCCGATGGCCAGGGCTACCGGGCCGAACTCAGGGTGGCGGGCGCATGGCCTACCGTGGCCGCCGCGGCCACCGTGTCGCCCGCGCTGGAGGCGGCGCTCAAGGCCAATGCCGCCGCTGCCCCGCCCTCAGCCACCACCACCGCGGCACCCACCGCCACGCTGGTCGCGGCCCTGCTCGGCGCCCTGCTGGGCGGGCTGATCCTCAACCTCATGCCCTGCGTGTTCCCGGTGCTGGCCATCAAGGTCGTGGGTTTTGCCCAGCATGCGCAGGACCGGCGCGCCCACCGCCTGAGCGGCATCGCCTACACGGCGGGCGTGGTGCTGTCCTTCGTGGCGCTGGGCGGGCTGATGCTGGGCCTGCGTGCGGCGGGCGAGGCCATCGGCTGGGGCTTCCAGCTGCAGTCGCCGGCCGTGGTGGCGGGCCTGGCAGCCCTGTTCACGCTGATCGCGCTGAACCTGGCAGGGGTGTTCGAGTTCGGGCATTTCCTGCCCTCGTCGGTGGCCAGCCTGCAGGCGCGCCACCCGGTGGCCGATTCCTTTCTCACGGGCGTGCTCGCCGTGGCCGTGGCCTCGCCCTGCACCGCTCCGTTCATGGGCGCCTCGCTGGGCCTCACGGCCACGCTGCCGGGGCCGCAGGCGCTGGCGGTGTTCGCGGCACTGGGCCTGGGCCTGGCCCTGCCCTACCTGGCCGCCGCCTTCGTGCCTGCCGTGGCGCGCGCCCTGCCCCGCCCCGGTGCGTGGATGGACACGCTGCGCAAGTTCATGGCCTTCCCCATGCTGGCCACCGTGGTCTGGCTGGTCTGGGTGCTGGGCCAGCAAAGCGGCATCGATGGTGCGGGCGCGCTGCTGATCCTGCTGGTGGCGCTGGGCATGGTGGCCTGGGCGCTGTCGCTCGCGGGCGCGGCGCGCCGTTTCATGGCCCCCGTCTCCGCGCTGGCGCTGGCGCTGCTGGCCTGGACCTTTGCGCCCCACATCACCAACATCGCAGCCGCCCCTGCAGCGCAAGCAACGACCGGCAGCACCGCCCAATGGCAGGCCTGGACCCCGGGCGCGGCCGAGCAACTGGTGGCCAGCGGCCGCCCGGTGTTCGTGGACTTCACCGCCGCCTGGTGCGTGACCTGCCAGTACAACAAGAAGACCACGCTGGCCGACGCCAGCGTACAGGCCGACTTCGCGGCCAAGAACGTGGCCTTGCTGCGCGCCGACTGGACGCGCCGCGACCCGGCCATCACCGCGGCCCTGGCCCAGCTGGGCCGCAGCGGCGTGCCGGTGTACGTGCTGCACGCCCCGGGCAAGGCACCCGTGGTGTTTTCCGAGATCCTGGGCGAAGCGGAACTGCGCGCCGCCGTAGCGGCGCTGTAAGACCAGCCGGTCGGCAGGGGTTCCGTCTGGAAATCCGAGGCCGCATCACCCATACTGCCCCACCACCGTCCCTCACCTGGAGATCTTTCATCCATGTTGCTGCTTCGACGTACCCTCTTCGCCCTGCCCCTGCTGCTGGCCGCGGCCGGCGCCCAGGCCGCTGCCACCGTGGGCCAGCCGGCCCCCGAGATCACCCTCAAGGACACCACGGGCAAGACCGTGCGCCTGTCGGACTTCAAGGGCAAGCACGTGGTGCTCGAATGGACCAACCCCGGCTGCCCTTTCGTGCGCAAGCACTACGACAGCGGCAACATGCCCGCCACGCAGAAGGACGCCGCGGGCAAGGACGTGGTGTGGCTCGCCGTCAACTCCACCGAAAAGGCCAGCGGCGACTACCTGGAGCCCGCCAAGCTCTCCGGCTGGCTCAAGGAGCGCCAGTCGGTACCCACCGCCATCCTCATGGACGAGGAAGGCACGGCCGGCCGCGCCTATGGCGCGCGCACCACGCCGCACATGTACATCGTGAACCCGCAGGGCCAGCTGATCTACGCGGGCGGCATCGACAGCATCGCCTCGGCCAAGGTCGACGACATCCCGCGCGCCACCAACTATGTGAAGACCGGGCTGGCAGAGGCGCTGGCCGGCAAACCGCTCACTGCATCCACCACGCGCCCCTACGGCTGCAGCATCAAGTACAAAGACCCGGCATAGAAGCGCCCCTTTGACCGCACTAACCTTGGCGTTGCCGTCGGAGGCGACTGCAGCCTCTTTCGCGTGGCCAAGTCGGTGCCGCACACGCGGGCCAGGCTCTCTTGGCTTTCCGCAAAATTCTTGGTGGCAGGCTCCACCTCCCTGGGCGCCTTTTCTCCGCCCTTGTCGATCCGCACCAAGCCTTGACGACCCTCCTGACGCAACCCCTTCGGATGTCGCCGAGGCTCTTGATCGAACGCTCCGCCGTGGCGACATCGGCCTCAACGCAAGCCACAGCGGGGGTCAGGGCAATTTGTGATGCTGAGTCTTCGTTGATGGTGCCCCAGAAATTCGAAGGGCCCGCCGAAGTAAGCCCATAACAAGAAGCCGCCCGAAGGAAGCTGAGGTGTTGAACTGACGGCTACTTCACATCAGCAATTTTGTTGCGGCAGTAACTTGCGTATAGCCTACCGAAATTTTGGTCGTCATCGCCGTCCTGCGTCACGCCGCCGATTGCATCGGCAAAGAACTTGCGGTAGCCGACATGCCCGCCAAAACCATTGCGCGGGTTAATTTCACCGCACAGAACCAGCTTTTTCTCCACAGTGTCCATGTGCACAGTCAATTTGCGAAACCTGGCACCCTCAGGGTCGTACATTCCCTCAGTGATCACGGCTTTGGACTTGGCTACAAAGGACGCATATCGCCCGGTCTGGGCAGCCGCCGGAAGCACGACCAAGGCAGACGCAATGAACAGACCGAAACAACGAAACATCGCACATCCTCTATGGAAGACCCCATGGTAGCCGCTCCTTGCTTCGGCAAGCGAAGGGGCAAAATATGTCAGGGGATGAAACGCTACCGTTTCCATCTACTACTTGGCAAGCATCTGTCAGATTGCTGCCACGGAGGACTAGTCGTCAAGCCGCGCTGGAACGCAGCCACGTCATAGACCACTCGATTGCCGTCTCCTACACTGGTGGCATGAGCACCATCAGCGAACTGCGCCACATCCTCGGAACCTGCCGCACCATCGCGGTCGTGGGCCTGTCGCCGCAATGGCACAGGCCCAGTTTCTTTGCGGCCAAGTACATGCAGGCCCATGGCTACCGCATCGTGCCGGTCAACCCCATGGCGAGCGAGATCCTGGGCGAGCGCTGCTACCCCAGCATCACCGCCGCAGCGGCCGACCACCGCATCGACATGGTGGATTGCTTTCGCAAGAGCGAGGACATCCCGCCCCTGGCCGAGGAGGCCATCGCCATCGGCGCCCAATGCCTGTGGCTGCAGCTCGGTGTGGTTCATGAGGAGGCGGCGGCGCGGGCCCGTGCGGCAGGCCTGGCGGTGGTGATGGACCGCTGCGTGAAGATCGAGCATGCGCGCCTGTTCGGCGGGCTCAACTGGGCCGGTGTGAACACGCGCGTGATCTCGGCCAAGCGCCCGCAGCAACTGCCCTACTGAACAACAGGAACACCAGCGAGACATCCACCCCATGGAAAAGGACAGAGACTACGGCTTCGGCACGCGCGCCATCCATGCGGGCGCCATCCCCGACCCGGTGACCGGCGCGCGCGCCACGCCCATCCACCAGACGACGAGCTTCGTCTTCGACAGCGCCGAGCACGCCAGCAGCCTGTTCAACCTGCAGACCTTCGGCAACGTCTACAGCCGCATCAGCAACCCCACGGTGGCTGTGTTCGAGGAGCGCATCGCCAGCCTGGAGAACGGCCGCGCGGCCCTGGCCTGCGCCAGCGGCATGGCTGCGCAGATGGCGGCGCTGCTGGCCATCCTCAAGACCGGCGACCACATCGTGGCGGCCAGCACACTCTATGGCGGCACGGTGGGGCAGCTCGGCGTGGGATTTGCGCGCCTTGGCATCGAGACCACCTTCGTGGACCCGGCCGACCCGGAGAACTTCGCGCGCGCCATTCGCCCCAACACCCGCGCCGTGTACGGCGAGACCATCGGCAACCCGCTGGTCAACGTGCTCGACATCGCGGCCGTGGCCGAGGTAGCGCACGCGCACGCCGTGCCGCTGGTGATCGACAACACGGTGGCCAGCCCCTACCTGTGCAACCCGCTGGCCTTTGGCGCCGACATCGTGGTGCACAGCGCCACCAAGTACATCGGCGGCCACGGCACGACCATGGGCGGCGTGGTGGTCGAGGGCGGCAAATTCCCCTGGGACAACGGCCAATTCCCCGAGATGGTCGAACCCAGCCGCGCCTACCACGGCGTGAAGTTCTACGAGATCTTCGGCGACTTCGGCTACACGATGAAGGCGCGCATGGAGATCAACCGCACCTTCGGCGGCGTGCTCTCGCCCATGAACGCCTGGCAGCTGCTGCAGGGCGCCGAGACCCTGCACCTGCGCATGCGCGAGCACTGCCGCAACACGCTGGCCGTGGCCAAGTTTCTGCAAAGCCACCCCAGGGTGGCCTGGGTGAACTACCCGGGCCTGGCCGATTCGCCGTACCACGCGCTGGCGCAAAAACAATTCCGCGCGGTGGACGGCGCACCGGGCGCCTCGGGCATCCTGACCTTCGGCATCCAGGGCGGCGCTGCGGCGGGCGAGAAGTTCATCGACGCCTGCGAGTTCCTGAGCCACCTGGCCAACATCGGCGATGCCAAGACCCTGGTGATCCACCCGGCCTCGACCACGCACCGCCAGCTCAACGACGAGGAACTGGCCCGCGCCGGTGTGAGCGCCGACATGGTGCGCCTGTCGGTGGGCATCGAGGACCTGGACGACATCCTCTGGGATATCGACCAGGCGCTCTCGAAAACCTAGCGCTCGCCGGCCTGTGCGGCGCCCAGCCGCTGCGACAGGCTGCGCGCCGTGTCGCGCAGGTGGCCAGCCGCCGCACTGTCCGGTCCGGTGCGCAGCGTGGCACTGGGGCCGATCACGGCCAGGCACAGCACCAGTAGGCCGAAGCCGTCGAAGACCGGCGTGGCCAGGGCGCTGATGCCGGGCAGCAGCTGGTCGGTGACCTCGGCCACCTGGTGGGTGCGCACGGCCTCCAGCTCCGCGGCGAAGGCGGGATCGTCGAGCGCCCCCGCATGGCCGTCGGCCACGAGGGCCGCCGCGATGCGCTCGCGCGGCCCGAAGGCCGCAAACACCTTGCCCGTGGCTGTGTGCCGCACCGAGGCGGTGGTGCCATGGCGCATGGCCACGTAGACGGTGGTCGGCCCCTCCTCCACGCGGATGATGGTGGGCCCGTTGTCCCCCCAAACCGAGGCCGACACGGTGTAGCCGATGCGCTGTGCCAAGCCCGGCAGCTCGGCAATCGCCAGTCGCACCGGGTCCACCTGCTGCAGGCTGATCAAACCGAGTTGCATGGCCAGCGGCCCCAGGCCATAGTGGCCGCTCACGGTGTCCTGCTCGATCAGGCCCAGCTTGCCGAAGCTCACGAGGTAGGGATGGGCCTTGGCGGGCGTCATGTCGGCGGCACGCGCCAGGTCCTTGAGCGCCATGCGCCGGCCGGTGCGGGCCAGCACCTTGAGCAGCTGCCCGCCCACCTCCACGCTCTGGATGCCGCGCGGCGTGCGCGGGCTTTCTTCATCGTCAGCAGGGGAAATGTCACGGGAGAGGTCGTCCATGGCGCCATTGTCCACCGAGCCAGCAGCCATCATGGCCGCCCTGGGGTTTCCACTTAACCAAATGAATTAGACATTGACGAATTTATTGCCTATGATCAAAGCATTCCGTTTAGATGAATTCATTTCACTAAACCAAATCAACCGGTAACCGCCCATGACCACCAAGACCTTCGCCTCCGCCGCCGACCTGGAAGTCAAGAAGGTGAGCTTCGACAAGCTCTCCGACCATGCCTACGCCTACACGGCCGAGGGCGATCCCAACACCGGCATCATCATTGGCGACGACGCCGTGATGGTCATCGACACCCAGGCCACCCCGGTCATGGCGCAGGACGTGATCCGCCGCATCCGCGAGGTGACGGACAAGCCGATCAAGTACGTGCTGCTCTCGCACTACCACGCGGTGCGCGTGCTGGGCGCCAGCGCCTACGGGGCCGAGCACATCATCTCCAGCGAGGACACGCGCGACCTGATCGTCGAGCGCGGCCAGTTCGACAAGGACAGCGAGATCGGCCGCTTTCCACGCCTGTTCCAGAATGTGGAGAGCGTGCCCGAGGGCCTGACCTGGCCGACCATGACCTTCAACAGGAAGATGACGCTGTGGCTGGGCAAGCTCGAAGTGCAGATCCTGCAGCTGGGCCGCGGCCACACCAAGGGCGACACCGTGGCCTGGCTGCCACAGGAGAAGATCCTGTTCAGCGGCGACCTGGTGGAATTCGATGCCACGCCGTATGCGGGCGATGCCTACTTCAAGGATTGGCCGCAGACCCTGGACAACCTGGCGGCCTTGAAGCCCGAGAAGCTGGTGCCCGGACGCGGCGCGGCGCTGCAGACGCCCGAACAGGTGCAGGCCGGCCTGGCCGGCACGCGCGCCTTCATCAGCGACCTGTACGAGAGCGTGAAGGAAAGCGCCGCCAAGGGCGAGGACCTGCGCAAGGTCTACGAGGCAACCTTCGCCAAATTGCAGCCCAAGTACGGCAACTGGGTGATCTTCAACCACTGCATGCCGTTCGACGTGACGCGTGCGTACGACGAGGCCACGCAGTACCCGGACCCGCGCATCTGGACGGCCGAGCGCGATGTGCAGATGTGGAAAGCCCTGGAAGGCTGAGACCGGAGCGGAGGAGACAAGAATGACAGCCGCCACGACGACAGCACCACCCGCCTTCGACGGTACCGGCGCCCAGGTGCAGGCCATCGAGTTTGCCTACCAGCGCTCTCCTGACCAGGATGCGGCCCACCCTGTGCAGCACCCCGTCGTGGTGGTGGGCGCGGGCCCCGTGGGCCTGTCGCTGGCCATCGACCTGGCCCAGCGCGGCCAGCGCGTGGTGGTGCTGGACAACGACTGCAAGCTGTCCACCGGCTCGCGCGCCATCTGCTTTGCCAAGCGCACCCTGGAGATCTGGGACCGCCTGGGCGTGGGCCAGCGCATGGTGGACAAAGGCGTGTCATGGAACGTGGGCAAGGTGTTCTTCCACGACGCCCCGCTGTACGAGTTCAACCTGCTGCCCGAAGAGGGCCACGAGCGCCCGGCCTTCATCAACCTGCAGCAGTACTACGCCGAGGCCTACCTGGTGGAGCGGGCGCTGCAGTTGCCGAACATCGAGCTGCGCTGGCGCAACAAGGTGGCGGGCATTGCGCCCCGTGACGATGGCGCATTGCTGACCATCGAGACCCCTGAGGGCGAGTACCGGATCGACGCGCAGTGGGTCGCCGCCTGCGACGGCTCGCGCTCGCCCCTGCGCCAGATGATGGGGCTGGAGAGCAAGGGCCGCATCTTCCAGGACCGCTTTCTGATCGCCGACGTGAAGATGGCGGGCAGCACGGACTTTCCGACCGAGCGCTGGTTCTGGTTCGACCCGCCCTTCCACCCCAACCAGAGCGTGCTGCTGCACCGCCAGCCCGACAACGTCTGGCGCATCGACTTCCAGCTGGGCTGGAACGCCGACCCCGAGGAAGAGAAGAAGCCCGAGAACATCCTGCCGCGCGTGCGCGCGCTGCTGGGGCCGGATGCGCAGTTCGAGCTCGAATGGGCCAGCGTCTACACCTTTGCCTGCCTGCGCATGGACCGCTTCGTGCACGGCCGCGTGGTCTTCGCCGGCGACAGCGCGCATGGCGTCTCGCCCTTCGGCGCGCGCGGCGCCAACAGCGGCGTGCAGGACGCCGAGAACCTGGCCTGGAAGCTCGACTGGGTGCTGCGCGGCCGCGCCGGGCAGGAGCTGCTGGCCACCTATGGCCCCGAGCGCGAATACGCGGCCGACGAGAACATCGCCAACTCAACCCGCGCCACCGACTTCATCACGCCCAAGAGCGAGATCAGCCGCCTGTTCCGCGATGCGGCGCTGCAGCTGGCGCGCGAGCACCCGTTCGCGCGCCGCATCGTCAACAGCGGGCGCCTGTCGGTACCGGCCACGCTGCATGGCTCGGCGCTCAACACACCCGACGCCGATGCCTTTGCCGGCACCCAGGTGCCCGGCGCCGTGCTGCTCGATGCACCGGTGCAGCACCGTGGCCAGAGCGCCTGGCTGCTGCGCACGCTGGGGCCGGACTTCACGCTGCTCGTATTCGGCAAGGCACCGGCCTGGGCCAGCGCCCTGCCCCAGGTCACCCTGCTGCAGGTGGGCACCGATGTGCAGGACACGGAGGGCCTGCTGGCCCGGCGCCTGGATGCCCAGCCCGGCACGGCCTACCTGGTGCGGCCCGACCAGCATGTGTGCGCGCGCTGGCGCAGCCTGGATGAAGCCGCCGTGCGCGCTGCGCTGGCGAAAGCAACCGCCGGCCGCCAGCCCGTAGTCGCCACCGCCAACCTCGCAACCGCTTGACGAAGGAGCCCTGAGCATGCTCGACACCCAGCCCCACCTGCAGGCCTGCGACGATTTCTACGAGGCCTTGATCGCCAGCCACAACGGCCTGACCCCGCCCGAGAGCCATGCGATGAACGCCCGCCTCATCCTGCTGCTGGCCAACCACATCGGCGACCAGGCCACGCTGCTGCAGGCACTGCAGTTTGCACGCGGCAGCCAGGCCCCCGCCGGCAACGCGGGCCCCGCGCCCGTGACGCCGGTCGCCCCGGTGCACGCCGCGGCCTGACACCCCAGCACCATTCTTGAACCATCCGCCGTGCAAGTCCCGCAAAGACGGGACCTGCGGCGCCGCTGTGCCTCTTTGCAACCTCGACACCCTCAAAACCGGAGACAAATCCCATGCTGCGCAAACACTTCCTCGCCACCCTTGCGGGCCTGGCCCTCACGCCCTTTGCCCTGAACGCCCACGCCCAGGACGCCAAACCGCTCGAATGGGTGGTCGGCTATGCGGCGGGTGGCGGCTCGGACATCGTGGCGCGCACCATCGCCGAATCCATGGGCGCGAGCCTGGGCCGCCCGGTCATCATCAACAACAAGCCCGGCGCGGGCACCAACATCGCGGCCGACTATGCAGCGCGCCACAAGGACTTCGGCAACCTGGTCTTCTCGGCCGACTTCGCCACGCTGGCGGCCAACCCCTTTCTGTTCAGCAAACTGAGCTACAACGCCGAGAAGGACTTCCAGCCCGTGGGCCTGCTGGTGCGCTTTCCGATGTTCCTGGTGGTCTCCAACAACGTGCCCGCCAAAAACCTCAAGGAGTTCACGGCCTGGGCCAAGGGCCAGGCGAATGGCGTGAACTGGGCATCGGCCGGCCCGGGCAGCCCGCACCACCTGGTGGGCGAGCTGTTCCGCGAGCAGAGCGGCCTCAAGCTCACCCATGTGCCCTACCGTGGCGCGGCGCCGGCCATCCAGGACGTGATCGGCGGCCAAGTGCCGGCGATGTGGATCGACAGCGCCACGGTCTACCCCTTCCTGGCCACGAACAAGGTGCGCGCCATCGGCGTGGCCAGCCCGCAGCGCGTGGCGACCATGCCCGATGTGCCCACCCTTCAGGAGCAGGGCTTGCAGGGATTCGAGGGCTATGCCTGGCAGGGGCTGGTCGCCCCCACGGGCACCTCGACCGAGACCGTGACCCAGTTCAGCAAGGCACTGCAGACGGCCCTGGCCGACACGCGCACCCGCGCGCGTCTGCAAGCCCTGGGCGTGGAGCCCTTGCCCGGCACCCCGGCGCAGATGGGCAGCTATGCGAAGGCCGAGCGCGAAAAATGGGGCCGCGTGATCACCAAAGTGGGCGTCAAGCTCGACTGATCCACCTGCTTACGGCGTGCGCTGGGCCCGCGCACGCTGCAGGCGACGTCCACGCTGCAGCACGGGGGCCAGCCACAGGGCCTGCACCGCCGCATAGCCCAGCGCCGCGAGCACCAGGCCGAGCACGGGCAGCCCGACCAACAGCGGCGTACCCAGCGCCTGCATCCACTCGGCCAGGGCCTGCACGCTGAAGGCGCCGGACGGGCCATCGGCATTGAAGGGCGGCAGCGATTGCTCGCCCGGCAGCACCGCCGAGCCCACCTGGAAGGCCAGCACGTAGAGCGGCACGGTGGTCAGGGGGTTGGTGTAGAAGGTGGTGACCGCACCGGCCACCACATTGCCGCGCAGCCAGGCGCAGGCGCCGACCGCCCCCACCAGTTGCAGCGGGCCGGGAATCAGCCCGCAGAACAGGCCCGCCGCCACGCCGCGTGCCAGCGGTTCGCGCTGGAAGCGGAACAGCGCATGCCGCTCCATCCAGGGCACGGCGCCGGCCAGCGCCGTGCGGCCCAGCAGGTCGCGCACGCTGGGCTCCAGGTGGCGCAGCTTGCGGCGCAGGGTGTTCAGCATCTGCACCCGCCGCTTACCAGGTGAAGGCAGCTGCGGTGGCCACGCCCCACAGCGTGGCCAGGGCCGTGAGCAGGCCCACGTCGCGCCGCTCGTTGCCCAGGCACCAGGCCAGCAGGGCCGTGCCGCCCAGGGCCACGAGCATGGTGAGCATCACCGACTCGATCAATCCCAGTTCCATGGAAATGTCCTTTCATCAGGGCTTGGGGGGCAGGGGCGTGGCTTCCTGCCCATGTGCCTTGCCCGCCGAGCTGCGCAGGGACAGGATGATGGAGCCTGCGATCAGGCCCGCAGTGACCAGAAGGGCATAGCCGATCGGGATCTTGACCAGGTCGATGAGCAGCATCTTGCTGCCGATGAACACCAGCACCAGGGCCAGGCCATAGGCCAGCAGGTGGAAGCGGTCGGCCAGGTCGGCCAGCAGGAAGTACAGCGCACGCAGGCCCAGGATGGCGAAGATATTGGCCGTGAGCACGATGAACGGGTCGCTGGTGATCGCGAAGATGGCCGGGATGCTGTCCACCGCGAAGATGATGTCGGTGGTGCCGATCAGGATGAGCACCACGAACAGCGGCGTGTAGTGCTTGACGCCGTTGATGGTGGTGGTCAGCTTCTCGCCGTCGAACACGTCGGCGATGCGGATGCGCTTGCGCAAAAAGCGCAGCACCGGGTTGGTCGCGATGTCGGGCTCCTGGCCGGCAGCGAACCACATCTTGGCACCGGTGAACACCAGGAAGGCGCCGAACACGTAGAGCAGCCAGTGGAACGAGGCCAGCAGCCAGGCGCCTGCCAGGATCAGCAGGGTGCGCAGCACGATGGCACCGATGATGCCGATGATGAGCGCGCGCTTCTGGTGCTGGGCCGGTACCGCGAAGTAGCTGAACAGCATCAGGAACACGAAGATGTTGTCGATGGACAGGCTTTTCTCCACCAGGTAGCCGGTGATGAACTGCATCGACACGGTGTTGGCCACCTCGCGGCCCTGGCTGCCGTCCAGGTACCACCACAGGCCGGCCACGAACACAAAGGCCAGGCTGAACCACAGGGCGCTCCACTTCAGGGCCTCTTTGGTCGTGACCTTGTGCGCGCCCTGGCGCTCCATGACCAAGAGGTCGATGCCGATGGCAACGACCACGAAGACGGCAAAGCCCGCCCACATCCACCAGGTTCCAATGGTTTCCATGATGTTGTTCTCCTTCTTCGCGCAGCGGCGTCAGCGCCGCGAACGCGGCAGGGGTGGCAGGCCCGGGATCGGGGTGGCGGGGGCAATGCGGACAGCGGTGGGGTGCATGAGGGGACTCCTGAGAAATTCAAGGCAAGCCCGCACTGTAGGGATGTCCTTTCATCTTTAAAACCTGCCTTTTCGATACCATTCATCTGGTTTTTACGAACCAAACACCTTTTTACGGATACCCCTTCTCACCGTTGGGACAACCCAGACCATGAGCCAGAGCTTCAACTACCGCCACCTCTACTACTTCTGGGTGGTCGCCAAGGAGGGCGGCATCGCGCGCGCCGCCGAGCGGCTGGACATGGCCGTGCAGACCATCAGCGCGCAGGTGCGCCTGCTCGAGCAGGCACTGGGCACCAGCCTGCTGCGCACCGAGGGGCGCAGCCTGGTGCTCACCGAGGCCGGCGTGGCGGCATTGCACGAGGCCGACCAGATCTTTGCCCTGGGTGAGCAACTGACCCACCGCGTGCGCGAGGCCGCCAGCGGCAAGACGCTGCGGCTGAACCTGGGCATCTCGGACGGCATCGCCAAGCTGGCCATGCACCGGCTGCTCACGCCCGTGCTCGACGAGCCGCACCTGCGCCTGCTGTGCCATGAAGGGGAGTTCCAGCCGCTGCTGGGCGAGCTCGCGCTGCACAAGCTCGATGCGGTGCTGGCCGACCGCGCCGCGCCACCCAACCCGGCCCTCAAGACCACCAGCCAGCTGCTGGGCACGAGTGCCGTGGCCTGGTACGCCCCGCCCGTGTGGGCCGAGGCCGCGGCGCAGCAGTTTCCACAGAGCCTGGCCGTGGTGCCCGTGCTGCTGCCCACCGAGCATGCGGCCATGCGCGCGCGCATCGACCACTGGCTGGAGCGCGAGCGCATCCGCCCGCGCATCGCGGGCGAGTTCGAGGACAGTGCCCTGCTCAGCACCTTTGCCGCCACGGGCATGGGCGTGATGCCGGCGCCGGAGTCGGTGGGCGGGCACCTTGCGCGCACGCACGGCCTGGTGCACGTGGGCACCACACCCGACGTGCAGGAGCAGTTCCACCTGATCTACAACGCGCGCAAGGTCATGCACCCGCTGCTCACGCGGCTGCTGGAATCCTCCGAGGGCGGCGCGCTGCTGAACTCCTGAGAAGCCTACTTCGTGAAACGGCCGTCGCGGCCCATCATCAGCAGGTCGACAAACTTGCCCGAGCTGTGCTGGCCAGGCCCCAGCTCCACCGGGTAGCCGCCCAGGTTGACGCTCTTCATCGACTCCATGGCCTGCACCAGGCCGGCGCGCGTGGGCTTGGCGCCCGCGCGCTGCAGCGCCTCGACCAGGAAGCGGGCGGAGATGAAACCCTCCATCTGGCTGAAGGTGTACTCGGTGATGCCCTTGGCCTTGGCCAGGGTCTGGAACTCGCGCGAGATCGGCATGCTCTGGTTCCAGGGCGAAGGGACCACCTGCGAGACCACCACGCCGCGTGCGCGCTCGCCCAGCGCCTTGACGAGCTGGGCATTGCTGATCACCGAGAGCATGTAGAAGGTGGAGCGGTGGCCCGCGTTGAGGTATGCATCGACGAAATCCACGCTGGGCTTGCCGGCGCTGATCACGATGATGGCCTGCGGCGACTCCTTGGCAACGGCGGCGACCGCATCGGCCATCTTCGAGCCATCGACCTCCAGCGGGGCCTTGGCCACCAGGTTCACCTTGTGGACCTGCACGGACTTCTCGACCGAGGCCAGGCCGCCCGTGCCGAAGGGGTTGTTCAAGTAGACCGCGGCGATGCGCGAGATGCCTACCGAGGCCAGTTGCTTGACCGTGGCGTCAAGCTCTGCCGCGTAGCCGGCCTTGATGTTGAACACGTAGCGGCTGCCGGGCTGGCGCAGGCCGTCCGAGCCGGTGAAGGGCGCGATGAAGGGCACGCCTCGCTCCTCGGCGATGGGCAGCGCGGCCAGCGCGGGCGGGGTGCCGGCGTACTGGAACAGCGCGAGCACCTTGTCCTCGTCGATCAGCTTCTTCGTGTTCTCGGCGGCCTTCTTGGGGTCGTAGGCATCGTCGATGGCGACCACGCGGATCTTGCGCCCGCGCACACCGCCCGCGGCGTTGACGTGGTCGAAGTACAGGGCCGCGCCCTGGCGCACCTCGGTGGTGAGCGCAGCCAGTGGGCCGCTCAGTTGGCAGGACTGGCCGATCACGATCTCGCTGTCGGTCACGCCTGCGCTGTCCTGCGCGAAGGCCGGGCCGCCGGCCAGGCCCAGGGCCGCGCCCCAGCGCAGGAAATCCCTGCGCAAAAAACGGGGTGGAACGCCTGCATCCATGTCTTGTCTCCTGTCGTCTTTATGCTTTTTCACAACGCAAAAACCCTTCCGGTGCCTGCGACGGCTGTGGAAGGGTGGAGAGGAGATCGCCGCTGCGTTACACGGCGGTCCTCGGGTGTGTCAGTGGGCCTCGGCCGCTGCGTGCGCAGCCCCTCCCATGCCCAGGTAGGTGTCGATGATGCGGCGGTCGTTGAGCAGGTCCTGCGCGGCCCCGGTCAGCGCCACGGCGCCCATCTCGAGCACATAGGCCCGGTCGGCCACGCGCAGCGCGGCGCGCGCGTTCTGCTCCACCAGCAGCACCGACACGCCGTGCTGGCGCAGCGAGGAGACGACCTGCAGCACCTCGCGCACGATCAGCGGCGCCAGGCCCAACGAAGGCTCGTCGAGCATCAACAGGCGCGGACGCGCCATCAGCGCGCGGCCGATGGCCAGCATCTGGCGCTCGCCGCCCGAGAGCGTGGACGCCAGTTGCGCGCGGCGCTCGCGCAGGCGCGGAAAGATGCCGAAGACCTCTTCCATGCGCTGGGCCTGGTCGCGCTGGCCCTTGCGCCAGCGCGAGAAGCCGCCGAGCAGCAGGTTGTCTTCCACCGACATCTCGCCGAAGAGTTCGCGCTTTTCGGGCACCAGGGCCACACCGCGCGCCACCATGGCTTCCACGCTGGGACGGGCGATGCGCTCGCCGGCCAGGGTGATGGAACCGGTGGCAGGCAAGAGGCCCATGGCCGCGCACAGCAGCGTGGTCTTGCCGGCGCCGTTGGGGCCGATCACGGTGACGATCTCCCCCTCGTTCACGTCGAGGCGGACCTGGTGCACGGCCTCCACGGGGCCGTAGGACACGGACAGGTCCTGCAGTTGCAGCAAGGCGGTCATGCGGTGGCTCCTTCGGGTGCAGCGGCAGGCAGGTCGTCGTCGGCGCCGCCCAGGTAGGCGTCGAGCACGCGCTGGTTGCTCTGCACCTGTGCGGGTGTGCCCTCGGCGATCACGGTGCCGAACTCCAGCACGGTGATGCGGTCGGCCAGGTTCATCACGAATTCCATGTCGTGCTCCACCACCAGGATGCCCAGGCCCTCGGCGCGCAGCTGGCGCAGCAGGTCGGCCAGGGCCTTCTTCTCCAGGTGGCGCAGGCCGGCGGCCGGCTCGTCGAGCAGCAGGATGGCCGGCTGGCCGGCCAGGGCGCGCGCGATCTCCACGATGCGCTGCTGGCCCAGGGCCAGCGAGGCAGCGGGGGTGTCGGCATGCGCGCCCAGGCCGCAGCGCTCGATCTGGCGGCGGGCTTCGGCCAGCAGGGCGGCTTCTTCGGCGCGGTCCAGGCGCAGCATGGAGGCGATCCAGCCGCGGTGGGCGCGCTGGTGCGCGCCCAGGGCGACGTTCTCGACCACGCTGCGCTGGCCCAAGAGGCGCACATGCTGGAAGGTGCGCGCCATGCCCAGCCTGGCAAAGGCGCGCGAGGGGCGGCGCAGCATGGCCTGGTCCATCAGGCGCACCTCGCCCTCGGTCGCATCGTCCACGCCCGAGATCATGTTGAAGAAGGTGCTCTTGCCCGCGCCGTTGGGGCCGATCAGGGCATGCACCTCGCCGGCCTTCACGTCCATGGAGACGTTGTTGTTGGCGACCAGGCCGCCGAAGCGCTTGGTCACGTTGCGCGCCTGCAGCAGCACGGTGCCTGCCGCCGGCAGCATGCGCTGGACGAGCGGCGCCGCCTCGCGCACGGCGCGCGGCGCCTCGCGGCGCAGCCAGCGCTCGCCCAGGCGCTGCAGCGTGGGCCACAGGCCGTCGGCAAAGCGCTGCAGCACGAAGACCATGAGCAGGCCGAAGACGATGACCTCGAAGTTGCCGCTGGTGCCCAGCAGCGAGGGCAGTACGTCCTGCAGCTTCTCCTTGAGCAGGGCGATCAGCGTGGCGCCCAGCACCGCGCCCCAAAGGTGGCCGGCACCGCCGACCACGGCCATGAACAGGTACTCGATGCCGATGTTGAGGTTGAAGGGCGTTGGGCTGACGAAGCGCTGCAGGTGCGCATACAGCCAACCCGAAATGGCGGCGAGCAGGGCCGCCAGCACGAAGAGCTTGATGCGGTAGTGCGCCGTGTCCACGCCCATGGACTCGGCCATCACCCGCCCACCCTTGAGCGCGCGGATGGCGCGGCCCTCGCGCGAATCGAGCAGATTGTGCAGCAGCCACAGGGCCACCAGCAGCACGGCCCAGATCAGCACGCCGATGGCGCGCGGCGAGGCCAGCGAAAAGCCCGCCACCACCAGCGGTGGGATGCCGGTGATGCCGGTCTGCCCGCCCAGGAACTCCATGTTGCCGAACAGGTAGTACAGCGACAGGCCCCAGGCGATGGTGCACAGCGGCAGGTAGTGGCCCGAGAGCTTGAGCGTGACCGAGCCCAGGCCCCAGGCCACGGCGAAGGTGATCAGAAGGCCAAGCACCAGGCCCACCCAGGGCATGCCGGCCATGCCAACGATGCCCGAGAGCGCCTGAACCGAGGCCGGTGCGGTGCAGATCCAGGCCGTGGCGTAGGCGCCCACGCCCACGAAGGCGGCCTGGCCGAAGGAGGTCATGCCGCCCACGCCGGTGAGCATGACCAGGCCGGCCGCGACGATGGCATACAGGCCGATGTAGCTGAGCGTGACCACGGTGAAGTCGGGCAGCCAGCCCCAGCACAGGGCCAGCAGCGCCACCGCAGCGAGCGTGAGCTGGGTGCGCGTGGCGATGCCGCGCGAGGCGCCGGTGGCGGGCACGCCGGCAGCCGATTCGGTCTTGGTGGGCGCGCTCATTCCTCATCCTCCACATGGCGGCTGTTGAGCGAACGCCACCACAGCACGGGGACGATCAGGGTGAACACGAGAACCTCCTTGTAGGCACTGGCCCAGAACGATGCGAAGGCCTCCAGCTGGCCCACGATGAGCGCGCCGAGCAGCGCCATGGGGTAGCTGCCCAGGCCGCCGACGATGGCCGCGACGAAGCCCTTGAGGCCGATCAGGAACCCCGTGTCGTAGTACACGGTGGTGAGCGGGGCGATCAAGAGGCCCGAGACCGCGCCGATCAGCGCGGCCAGGGCAAAGCTCACGTCGCCCGAGAGTTCGGTGGGAATGCCCATGAGGCGCGCACCTACGCGGTTGAGGGCCGTGGCGCGCAGCGCCTTGCCCACCATGGAGCGGCCGAAGAACAAAAACAGCAGCATCACCAGCGCCAGCGTGACGCCCAGCACCACGAGCGACTGGCCCGAGATGGGGATGCCGCCAAGGTCGAAGCGCGCCTCGGAGAACGGCGGCGTGCGCTGCCCCTCGGCACCGAAGAACAACAGGCCCAGGCCCACGAGCACGCCATGCAGCGCCACCGAGACGATGAGCAGCATCAGCACCGTGGCATCGGCCAGCGGGCGGTAGGCCAGGCGGTACAGCAGCGGCCCCATGGGCGTGATCAGGATCAGCGTGGCGAGCGCCTGCATGCCCAGCGAAGTGGGGCGCAGGCCGATGATCAGCCCTGCGGCAATGAGCGGCAGCACCAGGCACCAGACCACGGTGGCGGGCCAGTTCACGGGGCTGCCGCGCTGGTAGCGCACGGCCTCCACCACCAGCACCACCACCGCCATGCCCAGCAGCAGCCACAGCGTGCCGGGAATGCGCCCGCCCTGCATCATGGCCATGGTCAGCGCCCCGAAGGCCACGAACTCGCCCTGGGGGATGAAGATCACCCGGGTCACGGAAAAAACCAGCACCAGCGCCAGCGCCATCAGTCCATAGATGGCGCCGTTGACAATGCCGTCCTGCCCCAAGAGCAGGGCGATCTGCAAATCCATATTCAGCTTTCTGTCTATTGAAGGCAGGCATGCCGCAGGGCTGCGCAGGCAGCGGGCGCTTCATGCGCCCGCCGCCCCCGCACCTGCGGCATCAGACCTCGCTGCGCTCGGTCAGGGCTGGTACTTCCAGGTGCCGTTTTCGATCTTGACCATCACGCGTGCGCGCTGGTCCAGGCCCAGGTGGTCGTTCTCGGACATGTTGAAGATGCCGTGCGCGCCGGGCACTTCCTTGATCTGCTCGAGCGCATCGCGCAGGGCCGTGCGGAATTCCACCGTGCCGGGCTTGGCCTTCTTCAGGGCCACGGGCACGGCGGCGGCCATCAGCACGCCCGAATCCCAGCCATGGGCGCCGAAGGTGGAGACGCTGTCCTTGCCGTTGGCGGCCTCGTAGGCGGTCACGTAGGCCATGGCGGATTTCTTCACGGGGTGCGAGGCGGGCAGCTGCGCGGCCACAAGCACGGGGCCGGATGGCAGGAAGGTGCCTTCCACATCCTTGCCGCCGACGCGCAGGAAGTCGGCATTGGCCACGCCGTGGGTCTGGTAGACCTTGCCCGTGAAACCGCGCTCCTTGAGCGCCTTCTGCGGCAGCGCGGCCGGCGTGCCGGAGCCGGCGATCAGCACCGCGTCGGGCTTGGCCGAGATCATCTTCAGCGTCTGGCCGGTCACCGAGGTGTCGGTGCGCGCGTAGCGCTCGTTGGCGACGATCTGGATCTTCTTGATGGCGGCGGCCTTGGTGAACTCCTGGTACCAGCCTTCGCCGTACGCGTCCGAGAAGCCGATGAAGGCCACGCTCTTGACGCCCGCATTGGCCATGTGGTCCACGATGGCCAGGGACATCATGATGTCGTTCTGCGGGGTCTTGAAGACCCACTTCTTCTTGGCGTCCATGGGCTCGACGATGCGCGCCGAGGCGGCCATGGAGATCATGGGCGTCTGGGCTTCGGCCACCACGTCGATCATGGCCAGCGAGTTGGGCGTGGTGCTCGAGCCCAGGATGATGTCGACCTTGCTTTCGCTGATGAGCTTGCGCGTGTTGCTCACGGCGGTGGTCGTGTCCGAGGCGTCGTCGAGCACGATGTAGTTGACCTTCTGGCCGCCGATGGTGCGCGGCATCAGGGCCACGGTGTTCTTCTCGGGAATGCCCAGCGAGGCGGCCGGGCCGGTGGCCGAGACCGTGACGCCGACGGTGATGTCGGCCAGGGCGGCGCCGCAGGCCATGGCGGCGGCAACGGCCACGAGCGCGAGGGGGGCAAAACGGGATTTCTTCATGCGGTTGTCTCCTGTGGAAAAGAAAGGATGGTGGTGCCAGCGCTGAGGAACCATTCAGCGCTGGTCCGGCTCTTGTCGGCCGGTATCGGGTATGCGGTAAAGCTGCGCCGCCATTGTCATGGACGCGCAGGCCTTTGGGCCAGTTCAATGGGCATTTGCACGGCAGGAAATCCACCAAAGAACAGATCCGCAACGATCGGAGCCATGGTCTCGTAGTCGAGTTCCCCGTCGGGCCGGAGCCAGGTGAACATCCAGTTGATCATGCCGAACAGCAGCATGGTCAGGGCCTTGGTCAGGCCGGCCGCATCGGTGTCGGGGCGCAGTTGCGCCAGCGCCTGGGCGAACACGGCCACCACGGCGCGCTCCTTGCCCAGAATGCGTTCGCTGTCTTCGGGCTGCAGGAAGCGCACGTCCTCGGTCAGCACCCGGTGGGCGTGCTGGGCCTCGGCGTATTCCTCGACGAAGCGGTGGATCAGCTCGCGCAGCCGGGCCTCGGGTGCGAGCTGCTGGCCCTCGACCTCCTCCACCAGCGCCTGCAGGCGCGAGACATGGCCATCGGCAATGTGCACGAGCAGGTTGTATTTGTCGCGAAAGTAGTGGTAGAGCGTGGGCTTGGA
The DNA here is from genome assembly GCF_059423865.1 of Acidovorax sp. GW458-11-26-14-TSB4. Lineage (NCBI taxonomy): Bacteria > Pseudomonadati > Pseudomonadota > Betaproteobacteria > Burkholderiales > Comamonadaceae > Acidovorax > Acidovorax sp. GW458-11-26-14-TSB4. The sequence goes on along the minus strand of NZ_JBWKYR010000007.1, from coordinate 199,404 downwards.
CAGGCCGCAGGCCTCGGCCACCTCGTTCATCGACGTCGCGGGATAGCCCCGGCGCGCGAACAGTTCGGCGGCATGGCGCAGGATCATCTCGCGCTGGTCGTCGTAGCCGGGGGATCGTCCTCGGGCCATGGATGGAATTCCTTTGTTGCATGCAGAAGTGAAGGGCCGCCATCTTGCCGCATGCCGGCGCGCCGAAGGCACACACGCGCTGCTTTTCCCACGGAACAGAATGCCGTGTACAGCGGTGGATGCCTGGGTCGCTTGCATCAGCGCTCGTCGAAGGACAGCACCACGTGCTCGGACAGCGGCCGGCACTGGCAGGTGAGCACGAAGCCGGCAGCCACCTCGTTCTTGTCGAGCGCGAAGTTGCGCTCCATGCGCACCTCGCCCTCCACGCACTTGGCACGGCAGGTGCCGCACACGCCCGAGGTGCACGAGAACGGCACCTCCAGCCCGGCGGCCGATGCGGCATCGAGGATGCTGGCCTGCTCGCCCGAGAACGGGAACTCGCGCCGCAGGCCATCGCGCACGATGGCGATGCGGGAGGCCTTGGCGTCGCCCGGCAGCGCCTCGTGCACCACCGCGCCCACCTGCCCGCCGGCCGGCAAGGCCACGCCGAAGCGCTCCACGTGGATGCGCTCGGCCGGCACGCCGCCGGCCAGCAGCGCGGCCTCGGCCTCGTCGTTCATCTGGAAGGGGCCGCAGATGAAGGCCTCGTCGATCTTCTGCGCGGGGATCAGCGCACCCAGGAATTCGGCCAGCTTCTCGCGGTTGACGAAGCCCATGTTCAGCGGTGCGTCGGTCTGCTCGGCCGAGAACACGTGGTGCAGCACCAGGCGCGTGAGGTAGCGGTTCTTGAGGTCTTCGATCTCCTCCTTGAACATGGTGGACTGCAGCGTGCGGTTGCCGTAGATCAGCGTGAAGCGGCTACCGGGCTCGCGCGCGAGCACCGTCTTCATGATGGACAGGATGGGCGTGATGCCGCTGCCGCCCGCGATGCCCAGGTAGTGGCGCTGCGCCTGGGGCTTGATGGGCACGAAGAAGCGGCCCTGCGGCGCCATGACCTGCAGGGTATCGCCCACCCGCAGCTGCGCATTGATCCAGTTGGAGAACACACCGCCGTTGACCTTGCGCACACCCACGCGCAGCTCGGCGTCGTCCACGCCGGCGCAGATGGAGTACGAGCGGCGCAGGTCCTGGCCGCCGATGTCGGTGCGCAGGGTGAGGTACTGGCCCTGGGTGAAGCCGAAGACCTCGCGCAGCTCGGGCGGCACGTCGAAGGAGACGATCACGGCCTCGGCTGTATCGGGCTCGATGGCGCGCACGCGCAGGGGATGGAAGATGACGCTCATGTCGGTGTCTTGTTGTGGGCGGCCGTCACAGCGGCTTGAAATGTTCGAACGGCTCGCGGCAGGCCATGCAGCGGTACAGCGCCTTGCAGGCCGTGGAGCCGAAGGCCGAGAGCCGCTCGGTCTGCAGGCTGCCGCAGCGCGGGCAGGCCAGGGCCGGTGCGGCCGCAGCGCGCGGCATGAAGCGCAGCGGCACCTCGGTGCCCGGCGGCAGCGGGCCGGGCGGCGCGATGCCGTAGGCCAGCAGGCGGGCACGGCCGCGCTCGGTGATCCACTCGGTGGTCCAGGCCGGGGCGCGCTGCAAGGTGGCGTGGGCCGGGCCCAGGCCGGCGGCCTCGATGGCGGCGAGCACGTCGTGCTCGATGGCCTCGGTGGCCGGGCAGCCTGAGTAGGTGGGGGTGAGCACGATCTCCAGGCCATCGCCCGCCAGGCGCACGTCGCGCACGATGCCCAGGTCGCACACGGAGACCGCGGGCACCTCGGGGTCGGGCACGCCGTCGAGCACCGCCCACGCGCGGGCGATGCGCGCGTCGGCAGTTTCAGCGGGAGCCATGGCCTCGGCCATCATCACCACACCCCACCTGGGAAACTGCGCTGCAGGTACTGCATCTCGGTCAGGATGAAGCCCATGTGCTCGCTGTGCACGCCCTGCTTGCCGGTACTGAGGAAGGCCGACTCCTTGGGCGTGGCCAGGCTGGCCGCAGCCAGGATCTGCGCCATCTCGCCGCTCCAGGCGTCCTGGAGGTCGGCCCAGCGAGGGCCCAGGCCGGTGGCGTGGGCGGCTTCGTCCACCGCATCGGCGGCGAACAGCTCGGGCGTGTAGCGCCACAGGGCCTTCAAGGCCGCTTCGGTGCGGCGCCGCGATTCGGCCGTGCCGTCACCCAGGCGCACGACCCAGTCGGCCGCGTGCTGCTGGTGGTAGCGCGCTTCCTTGACGGCCTTGCCCGCGATGGCGGCCAGCTCCGTGTCGCTGGAGCTGAGCAGGCGTTCCCACAGCTGCTTGAGCAGGGTGGCCACCATGGCGTTGCGCACCATGGTGAAGGCGAAGTCGCCGCGCGGCAGCTCCACCAGGGTCACATTGCGGTAGTCGCGCTCATCGCGCAGAAAGGCCAATTGGTCCTCGTCGTGGCCGCGGCCTTCGAGCTGGCCGGCGCGGGTGAGCACGGCGCGCGCCTGGCCCACGAGGTCGAGCGCCATGTTGGACAGGGCGATGTCTTCTTCGAGAACGGGGCCGTGGCCGCACCATTCACCCAGGCGCTGGGCCAGGATGAGGCAGGTGTCGCCGATGCGCAGCAGGTACTGCACGCCTGCGTCCTGGCTGATGGAGATGCTGGTGGCTTGCATGGCGGCGGCGCTCACATGTGGTCCACGGACTCGGGCAGCACGTAGAAGGTGGGGTGGCGGTAGACCTTGTCCTGCGCGGGGTCGAAGTACATGGACTTTTCGCCAGGGTCGCTCGCCACGATCTGGTCGGAGCGCACGACCCAGACGCTGGTGCCTTCCTGGCGGCGGGTGTAGACGTCGCGCGCCAGCTGGATGGCCATGCGCGGATCGGCCGCGTGCAGGCTGCCGCAGTGCTTGTGGTCCAGGCCGGCCTTGCTGCGCACGAAGACTTCCCACAGCGGCCATTCGGTGGCCATCGCGGGATCGGCGGCGGGGGTGGAGGGAGAGGATGGGGTCGTCATGGGGAAATCTCGGATCTCAAGGAAATCAGGCGGCGGCGCGCACCGGGGCGTGCTTGGCGGCATGGGCCAGGGCGGCTTCGCGCACCCAGGCGCCGTCTTCCCAGGCCTTGACGCGGGCGCCCAGGCGCTCTTCGTTGCACGGGCCGTCGCCACCGATCACGCGCCAGAACTCGGCCCAGTCGATGGCGCCGTAGTCGTGCGCCTGGCGCTCCTCGTTCCACTTCAAATCAGGGTCGGGCAGGGTCACGCCGAGCACGCGGGCCTGCTCGACCGTGGCGTCGATGAACTTCTGGCGCAGCGTGTCGTTGGAGACGCGCTTGATGCCCCAGCGCATGGACTGCGCGGAATTGGGCGACTGGTCGTCGGGCGGGCCGAACATCATGATGGAAGGCCACCACCAGCGGTTGACCGCGTCCTGCACCATGGCGCGCTGGGCATCGGTGCCCTGCTGCATCATGGTGAGCAGCGCGTCGTAGCCCTGGCGCTGGTGGAAGCTCTCTTCGCGGCAGATGCGCACCATGGCGCGCGCGTAGGGCGCGTACGAGCAGCGGCAGATCGGCACCTGGTTCATGATGGCCGCGCCATCGACCAGCCAGCCGATGGTGCCCATGTCGGCCCAGGTCAGCGTGGGGTAGTTGAAGATGGAGCTGTACTTGGCGCGCCCGGTGTGCAGCGCGTCCAGCATCTGGTCGCGCGAGGTGCCCAGGGTCTCGGCCGCGGCGTACAGGTACAGGCCGTGGCCGCCCTCATCCTGCACCTTGGCCAGCAGGATGGCCTTGCGCTTGAGCGTGGGCGCGCGCGTGATCCAGTTGCCCTCGGGCAGCATGCCGACGATCTCCGAGTGCGCGTGCTGGCTGATCTGGCGCAGCAGGGTCTTGCGGTAGTGCTCGGGCATCCAATCCTTGGCCTCGATGAATTCGCCCGCGTCGATGCGCGCGTCGAAGGCCTCCTGGCGCTGCATCTCCTCTGCGCTGCGCAGGGCCTTGCCGTCGCCGGCTTCCTTGCCCATGGTGTCCATGGCCTGGGTGTACATGGTTTACTTCCTTTCGTGCGGGTGTGCGCGGCTTCAGCGCGCGCGCTGGTCGATCACGCGGCGGGCCTTGCCCACCAGCGTGCGTTCGATGGAGTCGGTGGCCAGCACTTCGACCTGGCAGGTGATGCCCACCAGGGTCTTGATGCGGTGCTGCACCCAGCCGGTGAGTTCGTGGCGCTCGCCGTCGGCCACGCCGGGCTGCAGCTCGCAGCGCACGGTCACCTGGTCGAGGTTGCCGTCGCGCGCCACCAGGATCTGGTACTGGCCCGAGAGCTTCTGGTTCTGCAGCACGATCTCTTCGATCTGCGTGGGGAACACGTTGACGCCGCGGATGATGAGCATGTCGTCCGAGCGGCCCACGATCTTGCCCATGCGGCGGAAGGCGCGCGAGGTGGGCGGCAGCAGGCGCGTGAGGTCGCGCGTGCGGTAGCGGATGATGGGCAGCGCCTCCTTGCTCAGCGAGGTGAAGACGAGTTCGCCCTCCTCGCCGTCAGGCAGGACCTCGCCCGTCTCGGGGTCGATGATCTCGGGGTAGAAATGGTCTTCCCAGACCACCGGGCCGTCCTTGCTCTCGATGCACTCGCTGGCCACGCCCGGGCCCATCACTTCGGACAGGCCATAGATGTCCACCGCGTCGATGCCGGCCTTGGTCTCGATCTCGCGGCGCATGGCCTCGGTCCAGGGCTCGGCCCCGAAGATGCCGACCTGGAGCGAGCTCTCGCGCGGGTCCATTCCCTGGCGCACGAACTCCTCGTTGATGACCTGCATGTACGACGGCGTCACCATGATGATGCTGGGCCCGAAGTCGCGGATCAGCTGCACCTGCTTTTCGGTCTGGCCGCCGGACATGGGAATCACCGTGCAACCCGCGCGCTCGGCACCGTAGTGCGCGCCCAGGCCGCCCGTGAACAGGCCGTAGCCGTAGGCCACGTGGATCAGATCGCCCGCGCGGCCGCCGGCCGCGCGGATGGAGCGCGCCACCAGGTCGGCCCAGGTGTCGATGTCCTTGAGGGTGTAGCCTACCACCGTGGGCTTGCCCGTGGTGCCCGAGGAGGCGTGGATGCGCGCCACCTTTTCGCGCGGCACGGCGAACATGCCGAAGGGGTAGTTGTCGCGCAGGTCCTTCTTGACCGTGAAGGGGAACTTCGAGAGATCGGACAGCTGTTTCAGGTCTCCCGGATGTACGCCCTTGGCGTCGAAGGCCTTCTTGTAATGCGGCACGTTGTCGTAGGCGTGCTGCAGCGTCCAGCGCAGGCGCTGCAGCTGCAGAGCCTGGACCTCGTCGCGGCTGGCGGTTTCGATGGGCTCCAGGTCGCCTGGGGCGGGGTGGCGCACGGCCATGGATGTCTCCTGTAATGGTGTGTGGGGTCAGCGGCCGGCGTCATCGGCAAGCGGCACGGTGTGCTTGCCCTTCATGCAGTACGAGCGACCGCGGAACACGGCGATGGCCTCGCCGCGCTGGTTGTGCACGTTCACGTCGTACACGCCGGTGCGGCCGGCAAGCGAGACCTCGGTGGCCACGGCGGTGAGGCGGTCGCCCTCGCGCGCAGGCGCCAGGAAGTCGATGGACAGGCCGGAGGCCACGGTCATGTCGTTGCGCGCATTGCACGAGAAGGCGAACGCCGAATCGGCCAGCGTGGTGATGAAGCCGCCGTGGCAGATGTCGAAGCCGTTGAGCATGTCGGCGCGCACGGTCATCTCGAGCGTGGCCTGCCCTGGTGCGATGGCGGTGATGGCGATGCCCAGGCCCTGCGTGGCGCGGTCGTTGGCGAGCATGCCGGTGCGCACGTGCTCGGCGATGGCCTGGGGGTCCATGGAAGCGATGGTGGAGTCCATTGGGATGCGGGGTTCAGCGGTCTTTGAACACGGGGGGGCGCTTGCCGATGAAGGCTTCGACTCCCTCGCGGTAGTCGGCCGATGCACCCAGCGTGCGCTGCACCGCGGCCTCCTGGGCCAGGGCCTGGCCATAGTCCATCTGTGCGGCGGCGTCCATGGCCGTGCGCGTGGCGACGAGTGCCTTGACGGGCATGGCGGCCAGGCGCTGGGCCAGGGCCTGGGCTTCGTCCTGCAGGGCGGCGTCGTCCACGCAGCGCCAGATCAAGCCCAGGCGATCGGCGTCGGCTGCGGGCAGCTTGTCGCCCAGCAGCGCCAGGCCCAGGGCCTGGGCGCGGCCCACCAGGCGCGGCAGCAGCCAGGTGCCGCCGGTGTCGGGCACCAGGCCGATCTTGGTGAAGGCCTGGATGAAGCTGGCCGAGCGCGCGGCCAGCACCAGGTCGCACGAGAGCGCCAGGTTGGCACCCGCGCCTGCGGCGACGCCATTGACGGCGGCCAGCACCGGGATGGGCATGCTGCGGATGCGCAGGCACAGGGGGCCGTAGAGCTTGTCGATCACGCCGCCCAGGTCCTTGGGTGCGGCGCCGGGCGTGAGGTCGGGCGCCACGGCCGGGTCGGCCAGGTCCTGGCCCGCGCAGAAGGCCCGGCCCGTGCCTGTGAGTACCACGCAGCGCACCTCGGCGTTGGCGGCGGCGGCTTCGAGCGCGGCCAGCAGCTGGGCATGCAACTCGGCCGTGAAGCTGTTGAGCGCTGCGGGCCGGTTGAGCGCCAGCGTTTGCACGGCGCCCGACTGCGTCACAAGGACCAGGGGTTCAGACATGGATGCTCCTGCCTATCGAGGTGGGGGAAACCTGTTTTGATTGATCGCAAACATTATTGACCGACCGTTCGGTAGAGAATAAACTTTCCCGAATCCTGATGCAAGTCAAACCCATCAGGGCAAACCCTAGCGGAGACAAATTGATGACCCTGTTCGCAACCCACCGTGCCCTCCTGGAGGGAGCCCTCGACGCCCTGGCCACCCGTGGCCACTGGACGCCCTTCCCCGAATCGCCGTCGCCCAAGGTCTATGGCGAGACCGGACAGGCCGACGGCCAGGCGGCCGTGAATGCCCTCTTGGGCAAGGACTTTGCGCTGCAGCAGCCCGGCGAGCAGGGCCGGCTGGCGACCGAGCGCTCGCCCTATGGCGTGGCGCTGGATGTGCGCTACCCCGACTGCGATGTGCAGGCCCTGGTGGAAGCCGCCCAGGCGGCCGAGCCCGCCTGGCAGGCACTGGGCGCACAGGGCCGCGTGGGCGTGCTGCTGGAGGCGCTCATGCGCATCCACCGCCGCAGCCACGAGATCGCGCACGCCGTGATGCTGACGACCGGCCAGGGCCCGATGATGGCGTTCCAGGCCGGCGGCCCGCACGCGCAGGACCGCGCGCTCGAAGCCATCGCCTACGCCTGGAAAGCCATGGCCGACGTGCCCGGTGAAGCGCTGTGGGACAAACCCCAGGGCAAGAACCCCGCGCTGGTGATGCGCAAGCACTACGAGATCGTGGGCCGCGGCATCGCGCTGGTGGTGGGCTGCGCCACCTTCCCCACCTGGAACACCTACCCCGGCCTGTTCGCCGCGCTGGCCACGGGCAACCCGGTCATCGTCAAACCCCACCCCAACGCCGTGCTGCCGGCCGCGATCTCGGTGAACATCCTGCGCGAGGTGCTGGCCGAGCAGGGGCTGGACCCGAACACCGTGACCCTGGCGCTGAGCCCCCGCCCCGAGAGCACGCAGGCCCTGGCCACGCACAGCGCGGTGGCCAGCATCGACTTCACGGGCAGCAATCAGTTCGGCCGCTGGCTCATCGACAACGCCCGCCAGGCGCGCGTGTATGCCGAGATGGCCGGCGTGAACACGGTGATCATCGAATCCACCGACCAGTACGCGGCGCTGATGCGCAACCTGGCATTCACGCTTTCGCTGTACAGCGGCCAGATGTGCACCACCACGCAGAACATCCTGGTGCCGCGCGACGGCATTGCCACCGACGAAGGGCACAAGAGCTTCGAGCAGGTGGGCGCGGACCTCGCCGCCGCGGTGACCGAGCTGGCCTCAAACCCGCGCGTGGCCACCTCGGTGCTGGGCGCCGTGGGCTCACCCGAGACCGTGGCGCGCATGCAGCAGGCCGCGGGCAAGGGCCGCCTGGTGCTCGCATCCCGCGCCCTTCCCCACCCCGAGTTCGCCAACGCGCAGATCCACACGCCCGTGATCGTGGCGCTGGAGCAGGCCGACAGCGCCATCTATGGCGAGGAATGCTTCGGCCCCGTGTCCTACCTGGTGGCGACCGATTCGGCCGCCGCCAGCCTGCAGGTGGCCGAGGCCACGCTGCGCGCGCACGGCGCGCTGACGCTGGGCGTGTATTCCACCGACCGCGCCTACATCGACGCCGCCATCACCCTGGGCCGGCGCACGCGCGTGGCCCTGTCCATCAACCTCACGCAGGGCGTGTTCGTGAACCAGTCGGCCTCGTTCTCGGACTACCACGCCACGGGTGGCAACCCGGCCGCCAATGCCAGCTACACCAACCTGGCCTTCGTGGCCGACCGCTTCGTGATCGTGCAGCGGCGCGAGCACGTGGCTGCGCCGGCTGCACAGTAGAGCGGACTATCGCTGTGGCATGTCCTTGGTTGAATAACCAAGGCTTACCGTGGCGTCTTCGGGGATGGCCGGCATGGTGGCGTTCCACGCCTCCCATGCCGCGCGCATGGACGCCAGGCGCTCCGGGTCCACCTGGGCGCGGTTGGCGCGTTCGCGCTCGTCGTCGGCCAGATTGAAAAGGTAGTCGTTGCCGCCCACGCGCAGGTACTTCCACTCGCCCAGGCGCATGGCGCGCTGGCCGCGGTGGTTCATGCGCCAGAACAGGGGGCGCTCGCACTCCCACTCCGCATTGCGCAGCAGCGGCATCAGCGAGACACCGTCCAGCGGGTAGTCCACATCAGCCTGCACACCCGCCGCGTCGAGCATGGTGGCGGACCAGTCCATGGTCATGCAACTGTGCGCGCTTTCGCCGCCCGGGGCGATCACCGCGGGCCAGTGGGCGATCCACGGCACGCGGATGCCGCCCTCGGTCAGGTCCATCTTGCCGCCCACCAGGGGCCAGTTGTCCGAGAAGCGCTCGCCGCCGTTGTCGCTGGTAAAGACCACCAGCGTGTCGCGGTCCACGCCGTGGCGGGCAAGCGCCTCCATGATGCGGCCGATGCCTTCGTCCATGTGGTGGATCATGCGGCGGTAGGTCTCGATGTTGCCGCCGTGCAGATGGAACAGGTTGTTCTTCACCTCCTCGGCCAGGGCCGCATCGTCGCGCGTCTCCCAGGGCCAGTGGGGAGCCGTGTAGTGCAGGCTCAGGAAGAAGGGCGTGCCGGCCTGGGCGCCGGGGGCCATGCGCTCCACGAAGTCGAGCGCATGCTCGGTGATCAGGTCGGTGAGGTAGCCGTCCTCCTGCTTTTCGGCCTCTCCCAGGTACAGGTCGTGGTGGCCGGCGGAACTGCAGTGCGTGAAGTAGTCCACCCCGCCCGACATGGGGCCGAAAAACTCCTCGTAGCCCGACTGCAGCGGCCCGAAGGCCGGCGGGTAGCCCAGGTGCCATTTGCCCATGAGCGCCGTGCGGTAGCCGCCGGCGCGCAGCAGCGAGGGCAGCGTGGGGTGCGAGGGCGGCAGGCCCAGCGTGCTGCTGCCCCGGCTCTTGCTGTTGATGGGTTCTTCGGCCGCGCCGCGCAGGCGGTACTGGTAGCGCGCCGTCATCAGCCCGAAGCGGGTGGGCGAGCACACGGGCGAGTTCGAATAGCCCTGGGTGAGCTTGAGGCCCTGCGCGGCCAGGCCGTCGAGCACGGGTGAGACCGGGCCGAAGGCGGCCTCGCGCCCGCCGTAGCAGCCCAGGTCGGCGTAGCCCAGGTCGTCGGCGACGATGAAGATGATGTTGGGGCGTGGATGGCTCATCGAAGGCACCTCAGGGTTTGAAGCCCGAACGCTGCACCACGGGCGCCCACTGGGCGCGGTAGGCCTTGAGCATGGCCTCGGTCTGGGCCATGGTGGCGGCCACGGGCTCCATCTTGGCGGCCTCGAACTTGCGGCGGGTGTCGGGGTCCTTCATCACTTCATGGATCAGGCCGGCCAGGCGCTCGGCCTGGGCCTTGGGCATGCTCATGGGCGCGAAGAAGGTGTTCCAGCCCGTGGCGGCCAGGTCCAGGCCGCCTTCCTTGAAGGTGGGGATCTTGGCATCGAGCGGGCTGCGCCTGGCGCCGGACACGGCGAGGATGCGGATCTTGCCCGCCTCGTGCTGGGGCAGCAGGGTGTCGAAGGTGTCAAAGGCCACGGGCACCTGGCCGCCGATCAGGTCGTTGAGCAGCGGGGCCGAGCCGCGGTAGCCGACCACCTCGGCGTTGACCTTGGCGGCATCGCCGACCATGAGGCCGAAAAAGTGCGGCAGGCTGCCCGTGGCGGGCACGCCGAAGTTGGCCTTGTCGGGGTTGGCGCGCAGCCAGGCGATCAGGTGGGGCAGTTCGCGCACCGGCACAGCGGCGGAGACGGCCACGCCGAACTCGTAGCTGTTGACGTGGCTCACGGGGCGGAAGTCGCGCTCGGCGTCATAGCCGGCGTCAGGGAACACCAGCGGCGCGACCAGCATCACGGCCGGGTTGGCCAGCAGCAGCGCGGGCTGGTTGGCCGGGGCGCTCTTGACGGCCTGGGCCGAGAGGCGGCCGCCGGCGCCGGTGCGGTTTTCCACGATCACGGGCGAGCCGAGCTTGGCCTGCAGCTTGTCGGCCACGATGCGGGCCACGCGGTCGCTGGAACCGCCGGGCGCATAGCCGACGATGATGCGCAGCGGGGCTTCCTGGGCCTGGGCCAGCGTGGCCGAGAGCGCCAGCACGGCGGTGATCACGGCGGCGAGGGGTTTCCACATGGCAATGCTCCCGAATGGATGAAGGAATGAATGGATATCGATAGAAGGAATGGCGCACTGTAGAAGGGCCACAATCGATTGATCTAAACAATCCTTGCCCGTGTTTACCCTGATGCCCGCACCCGACGATGACCCGCTGCGGCTGGCCGACCCCGAGGCCGCCCGGCACCTTCTGATGTACCGGCTCAACCGCCTGCTGGCCGTGGCCGGCAGCCTGGTGGTGCGGCTGTGCGAGGGCGGCTACGGCATCACCCGGCGCGAATGGGGCCTTCTGATGTGGCTGGCCGAGCGCCCCGGCATGCCCCCGGCCGAGCTGGCCGAGCGCCTGGGGCTGGACCGGGCGCGCACCTCGCGCGCAGTCACCTCGCTGCTGGGCAAGAAGCTCATCACGCGCGAGGCCATGCCCGGGGACCGGCGCCAGGTGCAGCTCATGCTCACCCCGGCTGGCCAAGTTGTGCACGACGCCCTGTTCCCGCAGATCAAGGCGCTCAACCAGGCCCTGCTGACCGGGCTGGATGCCCAGGCGCTCGACACGCTGGACGCCAGCCTGGCCCACATGCAGCGCCAGGCCGAGGCGCTGGTGGCCACCCGCACCGACGTGCCGCGCACCTACCGGCTGCGCGGCGGGCGCCACCCGGAGTAGCAGCCACCCCACACGCCATTGGCCGCCGTACAGGAAAAACGGACTTTGGCGTACCGCAAGCTGGCCGGTGCCGCTATCCTGTGGCGGCAGGGCGCTGTGCGCGCCCTTTCTTCCCATCGACACGATACGCCCCCACGCCACCCATGTCCTCAGCCAACTCGCTCTGGAGCCCTTTGCGCCAACCTGCATTCCGGGGCCTGTGGATCTGCGGCGGGGTGTTCTTCATCGGCAGCGGCATGCAGACCATGGCGGCCGCCTGGCTGATGGTGGAGCTGTCGGGTTCGTCCTTCCTCGCCGCCCTGGTGCAGACGGCCGTGTTCATGCCCATGTTTTTGCTGGCGCTGCCGGCCGGTGTGCTGGCCGACACCACGGACCGGCGCCGGCTCATCTCCGGGGCGTTGATCGCGCAGATCGCCGCCTGCAGCCTGCTCGCGCTGCTGGTGCTGCTGGGCAAGGGCGGGCCGGCCTCGGTGCTGTTCCTGGTGTTCGTGTGCGGCTGCTGCACGGCGGTGCTCACGCCGGCCTGGAACTCCTCGGTCATCGACCCGGTGCCGCGCGACGAATGGCCGCAGGCCATCACCGCGGTGAGCATCGCCTACAACGCGGCGCGTGCCGTGGGCCCCACCTTGGCCGGGCTGGTGTTCGCGCAACTTGGGGCGGGCTGGGTGTTCGCCATCGCGGCGGTCACCACCCTGGTGATGTGGGAGTCCATCCGCCGCTGGCCGCCGCGCCCGCATGCGCCCACCCGGCTGCCGGCCGAGCGCCTGTGGGGAGGCACCCTGAGCGGGCTGCGCTTTGCCTGGCATTCGCACATGATCCTGGCGCAGCTGGTGCGGGTGACGGCCTTCAGCGCCGCCGGCTCGGCCCTGTGGGCGCTGCTGCCGGTGATCGCCCAGCGCCAGCTGGGCGCGGGGGCCCAGGGTTTCGGCCTGCTCATGGGCTGCCTGGGCACGGGCGCCGTGGCCGTGGGCCTGGTCATCGGCAAGCTGCGCGCGCGCTTCGGGCTGGAGGTCATCGTCAACGTGGCCTGCGTGGTATTCGCGGGCGCCATGCTGGTGGCCGCTTTCTCGCACAACGCCATCGTGGTCTACCTGGCGATGATGCTCGGCGGCGCGGCCTGGATGTCGGCCATGTCCACCTTCAACACCGCCACGCAGGCCAGCGCGCCGCCCTGGGTGCGCTCGCGCGCGGTGGCCATGCACATGGTGACCGCGCTGGGCGCTTTCGCCATGGGTTCGGCCATCTGGGGTGCGGCCTCGGACATCGTGGGACTGGCGCCGACCCTGGTGGCCGCAGCTGCCTGCATGGGGGTCGGCCTGCTGCTCGCGCGCCCCATGCCGCTGCGCATGGGTGCCCTGCATGAGGTGACCCAGGCCACGCCCTGGGACGAGCTGTTCATCGAGGCCGAGCCCCTGCCCGAGGCCGGCCCGGTGGCCGTGGAGGTGAGCTACCGCATCGCAGAAGGCTCGGATACCGCCTTCCTGGACACCATCAGCCGCATGAAGGCGCCGCGCCGGCGCGATGGCGCGACCTTCTGGCGCGTGTACAAGGACCTGGGCGACCCCACACGCTATGTGGAGCGCTTCATCGTCGAGTCCTGGGCCGACTACCTGCACCAGCGCGCGCGTGCCACCATGGCCGACCAGGCGCTGGAGACCGAGGTGCGCGCCTTCCTGGCGCCCGGCGAGGTGGTGCGCATGTCGCATTACATTGCGGAGCGCTGACCGCATACGGATGCCGGCGCCGGCAGGATGCGCCGGTCGGGGACAATGCCCGGCAACCCGGCAGGTAGCCCCTGGCCGCTTTTTTTTCCAACCTTCTCTGTGAATCACCTTGCCATGAACCTCTACGATGCCCTGCCCAAGGAGTCCCTGAACACCGTCGGACTCCATGAGGACCTGGAACAGTTCAAACAGGTCGGCCGCATTGTCAAGGAGCAGTTGCTCGCCCATTGCGCACTCGCACCCGAGAGCGCGGTACTGGACATCGGCAGCGGCATCGGCCGCATTGCCATTGCCCTGACCGAGGTGCTGTCCAGCCAGGGGTTGTACCGCGGGTTCGACATCACCCCCGATGCCATCGCCTGGTGCGAACGCGAGATCACGTCCCGCCATCCGCAGTTCCAGTTCGCGCTGTCGGACGTGTTCAACAGCTCCTACAACCCCGGTGGGCAACTGAAGCCTGAAAGCTATGCGTTCCCCTACGAAGAGGGTGTTTTCGACGTGGCCATCGCCACCTCCGTGTTCACCCACCTGCCCTACCGGGAAATGCGCAACTATGTGCAAGAGATGCACCGCGTGCTCAAGCCGGGCGGCAAGGTGCTGGCCACCTTCTTCCTGCTGGATGCCACCGCGCGCGAGCACATTGCAAGGGGCCAATCGACGCTGAACTTCGTCCACGCCCTGGAGGGATGCCAGGTCATCGACCCGGCGGTCCCCGAAAAGGCCGTGGCCTTCGACCATGCCGAGATGCTGGCTATCCTGCAGCAACAGGGCTTGCACGTAGAACGCCTGCAGCTGGGAGGCTGGTCCGGCCGGGCCATCGAGGGGCCAGACTTTTACCAGGACCTGTTCATCCTGACCAAGGCCTGAGCAGCAAGCCCCTCCGGATGGGCCCGTCGCAGCCCTGCGACAATCGGGGCATGAGCTTCGCCCCCCTCTCCAACGACACCTTCCTGCGCGCCTGCCGCCGCCAGGCCACCGACTACACGCCCCTGTGGCTGATGCGCCAGGCGGGCCGCTACCTGCCCGAATACAAGGCCACGCGCGCAAAGGCCGGCAGCTTCATGGGCCTGGCCACCAATGTGGACTATGCGACCGAGGTCACGCTACAGCCCCTGGAACGGTTTCCGCTGGACGCGGCCATCCTGTTTTCCGACATCCTCACCGTGCCCGACGCCATGGGCCTGGGCCTGTCGTTCGCCGAGGGCGAGGGCCCGCGCTTTGCCAGGGTCGTCCGCGATGAAGCTGCGGTGGCCGAACTGGCCGTGCCCGACATGGACAAGCTGCGCTACGTGTTCGACGCCGTGGCCAGCATCCGCAAGGCATTGAATGGCCGGGTGCCGCTGATCGGCTTTTCGGGCAGCCCCTGGACGCTGGCCTGCTACATGGTCGAAGGCAAGGGCAGCGACGACTACCGCCTGGTCAAGAGCCTCATGTATGCGCGCCCGGACCTGATGCACCGCATCCTGACGACCAATGCCGACGCCGTGGCCGCCTACCTGAACGCCCAGATCGATGCGGGCGCCCAGGCGGTGATGGTTTTCGACAGCTGGGGCGGCGTGCTGGCCGACGGCGCCTTCCAGGAATTCAGCCTGGCCTACACGGCCCGGGTGCTGGCGCAGCTCAAGCGCACCGGCGTGGATGGCAGCGATGTGCCGCGCCTGGTCTTCACCAAGGGCGGTGCCCTGTGGCTGGAAGACATGAAGCCGCTGGACTGCGAGGTGCTGGGCCTGGACTGGACGGCCAACCTGGGCCGTGCCCGCGCCCTCGTGGGCGGTGCGGCCGGCGGCCCGGGCAAGGCCCTGCAAGGCAACATCGACCCGAATGTGCTGTTTGCACCGCCCGAGCAGATCGCCACCCAGGCGCGCCGCGTGCTGGACAGCTTTGGCACGCCGCACACCGACCACAGCACCACCGGGCCCACGCACATCTTCAACCTGGGCCATGGCATCAGCCAGTTCACCCCGCCCGAGCATGTGGCGGCGCTGGTGGAAACCGTGCACAGCCATTCGCGTGCGCTTCGCCAGAAGGGCTGACCAAGAACGTGTTTACGATCTTTTCGAGGCCGAAAAGATCGTAAACACGTTCTAAGACCCGGGGCGCTGAAAATCGCCTGGGTTGTGCACACAAACGGTGCATCGTTAAAAAATCCAAAAGAGCCGTCTTCGCGACGGCTCTTTTTTTGCGCGAACGCGCAAGTGCTTGATTCATATGGCCATCCCGCAGTTGCCCTTTTGCTGGGCAACACACCCAAAAGCACGAATTGGCGGGGCCCGGCGGCCGGCATGGTGTGGATATCAACAAAGTTATCCACAGAAATGCTGGGTTTGTGAAAAATCCGTGACAAATCAACCACTTGCAGCCTGAACTACAGAAAATGCTGGACGTCGTCCTACACCACGGGATCGAAACGGCGGCAACGCGCCCCTTGACGAACCAGGCCCACTGCACTTATGCACACAAAACGTCGCGCGCCGCAGCAAATAAACCTCCTCCATTCCTAGCACGAGAAAGTGCTCCGAAATCCTTCAGATGATTGATTCATATGGATTTTTTGGCATTGCTCTTTTGGCAGGCATTGTGTCGGGCCCCAGTATCCATGCGGCCTGCGGCACTCCCGCGACAGGATGTCAACAAAGTTATCCACATAAATTGTGGGATAGCAGGGGAAACCCGGATCACCATGGTTGCTGCTGATCATCCAGGCACCCGCCCGGTGGGGCGCACCGCGCATCGCCCAAAAGGCCTGCATGTGCTCGCCTGGAAGCATGAACCAGGGGTCGACGGGCGCGAAGAAGGCATTTGCCGGGCCGGGAATAGCCTGGGTTGTGCACACCGGCACGGCATCCATGAAAAACTCAATCGCGCAAAGCCTGCTGCGGAACTTTTTCCGCTCCAATCTGCAAGTGGTTGATTTGTATAGGCATTCGAAGCTTGCACTTTTGGCGGGCAACCTAGCGGAAGCACGGTTTTTCAAGGCTTGGCGGGCCGCAAGCAAGGGATATCAACAAAGTTATCCACAGAATTCGTGGACTTCCCAAGAAAACCTTGACGAATCAAGCACTTGCAGCCCACATCGCAGAAATCAGTGCAAATCGCCTCGCGCAAGCTAGCACAAAAGGCGCGGGCAATGTCCTCTTGACGAACGCTGCCAACTCCACTTATGCACACAAAACGTGATGCGGCGCAGCAAAAAAACCGCTCGGACAGCTAGCACAAAAATACCGCCCGAAAATCGTCAGATGGTTGATTCATATGGATTTTTTGCGCCTGCTGGATTTACAGGCACTCTGTCCAGGCCCAGCATCCATGCGGCCTGCACGGCGGTGAAGACAGGATGTCAACAAAGTTATCCACAAAAATGTGGGATGACTTGGAAAACGCAGTGCCATCAGCCACTTAGCGCCAAAACCACCACAGCACATGAAGTAAGGCTCGCAACCGGCGCCACAGGCCGCCGCGGCCAGTCCGGCACGGCGCCGCGCTGGAGGATTCGCGTACGATCCCCGCTCGCCCCAGTCGCCGCGCCTCCCTGATCGCCTGACCTTGCTGCCAGCCCCCTCCACCATTGTCCAAGTTGCCCTGCAGACGCCATCGCACAGCGGCGTGGGGGATCTGCTGAGCTACACCAGCGCCGAGCCCCTGCCCCCCGGAACGCTGGTGCGCGTGCCCTTGGGCACGCGCGAAGTGCTGGGGGTGGTCTGGGACCCCGACGAAGCCACCGGCGAGCTGCCCGAAGGCGCCACCATGCGGGCCATTGCCGGGGTGCTGGCCGGTGTGGCCCCGCTCGATGCGCCCTGGCGCCGCCTGGTGGGTTTCGCCGCCCGCTACTACCAGCGGGCCCTGGGCGAGGTGGCGCTGGCCGCCCTGCCGCCCCAGCTGCGCGACCTGGGCCCGGAACAGCTGGCCCGGCGCCTGCGCCGCCCGGCCGCGCCCGCTGGCGACACCGGGCAGGCCATTGCCACCGTCGCGCTGACGCCCGAGCAGGAGCACGCGCGCGCGCAGATCGCCGCCGAAAAAGGCCCGTTCGTGCTGTTCGGCAGCACGGGCAGCGGCAAGACCGAGGTCTACCTGCGCTGCGTCCAGGAGGTGCTGGACGCCGACCCGAACGCCCAGGCCCTGGTGATGGTGCCCGAGATCAACCTCACGCCGCAGCTCGAAGAGCGCTTCATCCACCGTTTTGGCCCGCGGGCCGTCGTATCGCTGCACAGCGGCATGACCAACCCGCAGCGCCTCAAGAGCTGGCTGGCGGCCCACAGCGGCGCCGCGCGCATCGTGCTGGGCACGCGCATGGCGGTGTTCGCCAGCCTGCCGGGCCTGCGCATGATCGTGGTGGACGAAGAGCACGACCCCAGCTACAAGCAGCAGGAGGGCGCCCGCTACTCGGCGCGCGATCTGGCCGTGTGGCGCGGGCGCGAGCAGGGCGCCAAGGTGCTGCTGGGCTCGGCCACCCCGTCGCTGGAGAGCTGGCACGCCAGCCGCCCCCCCACCCCGGAGGACCCCGAGGGCGGCCGCTACCTGCGCCTGCACATGCCCAGCCGCATCGGCGCCGGGCAATTGCCGCGCGTGCGGCGGGTGGACATGAACCAGCAGCCCAAGCGCGCGGTGTTCACCGCCCCGCTGCTGGCCGCCATCACCGAGCGCGTGCAGCGCGGCGAGCAGTGCATGGTGCTGCTCAACCGCCGCGGCTACGCCCCGGTGCTGCACTGCGCCGACTGCGGCTGGAAGAGCGACTGCCCCCATTGCAGCGCCCACCAGGTGTTCCACAAGACCGACCGCACCCTGCGCTGCCACCACTGCGGCTACACCGTGCGCGTGCCGCGCCATTGCCCGACCTGCGGCAGCCCCGACATCCTGTCCATGGGCCGAGGCACGGAGCAACTGGAAGAGCAGTTGGCCGACCTGCTGTCGGAGGTGCTGCGGCCCGATGGCGCGCCTGCGCGCATCGCGCGCATCGACGCGGACACCACCAAGGCCAAGGGCGCGCTCGAAGCCCAACTGGCCCAGGTGCACTCGGGCGAGGTGGATGTGCTGGTGGGCACGCAGATGATCGCCAAGGGCCACGACTTTCGCCGCATCACCCTGGTGGCGGCCGTGCAGCCCGACGGCGCGCTGTTCTCCAGCGACTTCCGCGCGGCCGAACGGCTGTTCGCCCTGCTGATGCAGGCCGGGGGGCGGGCCGGGCGCGACGCGGCCTACGTGACGGCCCAGGGTGGCGCCCCCTGCGAGATGTGGGTACAGACTTACCACCCGCAGCACGCGGTGTTCGAGGCGCTGCGCCGCCACGACTACCCGGCCTTCGCGGCCCAGCAACTGACCGAGCGCCAGGAGGCGGGCATGCCCCCCTTCGCCTACCAGGCCCTGGTGCGGGCGGACGCGCGCACCCAGGAGGTGGCCCAGGGCTTCCTCACCGCCGCCAGTGCTGCCGCCCGGGAGCACGGCCTGCCAGGGCTCCCCCATGTGACCCTGTACCCGCCCGTGCCGCTGGCCATCCAGCGGGTGGCGAATGTGGAGCGCGCCCAGATGCTGCTGGAGAGCGGCAGCCGTGCCGCGCTGCAGCGCTTTCTGGCGGCATGGCATCCCGTTCTGCATGCCGAACGCGGCGATCCCGCCCACAGGGGCCTGATCCGCTGGCTGGTGGATGTGGACCCTCTGGCGATCTAGGGCGTGTCATCACTCATTTCACCCCCGCGAAAGCCTGCAGCGCGGTGCAGTGCAAGGCGCCCTGAGTGCCGTGTAGCACGGCTACACAAGCAAAGGGCAACGCCGCAATGCGCCGCGCTGCAGGCTTTCCCTTCGGGCTGGCCCCGGCATGCGGCGTCTGCTTTGTCGCACGGCTTGCCAATAGCCCGCTATTGGCTGCACCGCGCTTCGCGCATCCATCCGCATGCCGGGGCCAGCGCGGGGGTGAAATGAATGATGACACGCCCTAGCCCCGTTAACACGCACTGATCTTTGTTACGCGAGCCCGTACAAGCCCACCCATGCAGGGGGTGCCCCGGGAAATGCGAACAAACTACAATGCCGGGTGGTGCCAGAACACCCCCAGCCGGAGGCTGCAGGGGTTGATCAGCGCCCACCCTGCAGGCCATGGGCCGCCGGCAATCCCCTTTTTACACTCCGAGCCCCCCGTGCCGAACCGGCCATTCCCACAGCAACTATGAGCAGTCTCCCCATCGGCACCGATGACGCCGGCAACCAGGAAGCCGAGCTTCTGGCCCAGTTCGCGCGCAACCTCAAGGTGCCGCTGCTCAACACCATGACGCATGCGCTGCAGGACGTGTCGCCCATCGAGGGCCTGTCGCCGGCGTTTCTGCGCAGCAACTCGCTGCTGCCTTTTTCGGTGACCGACGAGGCGGTGCACATCGCCTCCAGCGTGCCCGTGCAGCTGGCCGCGCTCGATGCCCTGAAGCAGTTCTTCACCGTGCCCACACGCCTGCACCTGGCGCCGCGCATGTGGATCCATTCGGGCCTGGACCAGGTCTACCGCCCCGAGAACGCCAACCTGGCCGCCTTCGACGACGAGAACGCCTCGGGCTCCGAGAACCCGGACGACGACCTCGAAACCCTCAAGGCCCTGGCCGAGGATGCGCCCGTGGTGCGCCTGGTGCAGTCGCTGCTGCTGCGCGCGGTGGACAGCCGCGCTTCCGACCTGCACCTGGAGGTCAGCCAGCAGAAGTTCCGCGTGCGCTACCGCATCGACGGCGTGCTGTTCGACGCAGAATCGCCGCCGCGGCGCATGTACATGGCGTCCATCTCGCACCTGAAGCTGCGCGCCAAGATGAACATCGCCGAGCGCCGTCTGCCGCAGGACGGCCGCATGAAGATGGAAGTGGGCGGCCGCCAGATCGACATGCGCGTCTCCACCGTGCCCACGGTGTACGGCGAGAGCATGGTCATCCGCCTGTTGGACCAGGGCCCCGGCATGATGGGCATGGACTCGCTCGGCCTGAACGCCGAGGCGCTGGCCATGCTGGAGGCGGCCATCGTGCAGCCGCACGGCATGATCCTGGTGACCGGCCCCACCGGCAGCGGCAAGACCAGCACGCTGTACGCCTCGCTGGGCCAGGTGAACCTGCCGGGCAACAAGATCATCACGGTGGAAGACCCGGTCGAATACCAGATCGACGGCATCAACCAGATCCAGGTCAAGTCGCAGATCGACCTGACCTTTGCCAGTGCCCTGCGCTCCATCGTGCGGCAGGATCCGGACATCATCATGGTCGGTGAAATCCGCGACCGCGAGACGGCCGAGATCTCCATCCAGTCCGCCCTCACGGGCCACCTGGTGTTCTCGACCCTGCACACCAACGACTCGTTCGGCGCGCCGCACCGGCTCATGGAGATGGGGGTGGAGAGCTACCTCATCGCCTCCTCGGTGGTGCTGATCGTGGCGCAGCGCCTGGTGCGCGTGATCTGCCCGCACTGCAAGGAAAGCACCACGCCGACCTCGGCCGACCTGCTGTTCCTGGCCGAAGAAGGCGTCGAGGCCCACCAGGTGACCGAGCTGTTCCACGGCAAGGGCTGCCACCACTGCGGCCAGTCGGGCTACATCGGCCGCACGGGCATCTATGAAATGCTGCCCATGACCACGGCGATCAAGGAAGCCATCATCCAGAAGATGCCGGCCGAAGGCGTACGCCGCAAGGCCATCGAGCAGGGTGTGCGCACCATGCGGGCCGACGGCATCAGCAAGGTGCTGGCCGGCATCACCACCCTCGAAGAGCTGGCGCGCGTGACCCGCCAGGAAATGACGTGAGGCCGCGTCCCGGTGCGGCGGGTGGGAAGGGCTCCGGCCAGGCCACCCTGGTCGAAGCCGCCACCCCGCTGCCCGCCGATCCGGCCCTGCAGCCGCCGCTGGCAAGCGACCAGAAGCCCGCGTCGTCTTCCGGCATCAACTGGACCGCCTCGCTTGGCGGCGGCAGCAAGCGCGTGGGCATCAAGCATGTGCTGGCCATGACGGAGCAGCTGCTCACCCTGCTCGATGCCGGCCTGCCGCTGGACCGGGCGCTGCACATCTGCCAGAGCAGCATCGAGCAGCCGTTCTTCCGGGGTGTGATGCAGGCCGTGGTGGTGGATGTGGAAAAGGGCAACTCGCTGGGCGATGCCTTCATGCGCCACCCCTCGGTGTTCCCGCGCCTGTACGTGAACATGGTGCGCGCGGGCGAGGAAGGCGGCGTGCTGCCCGTGGTGATGCAGCGGCTGGTGGAGTTCTACACGCGCAGCATCGAGTTCCGCTCGTTCCTGGTCACCTCGTCGATCTACCCGGTGCTGCTGTTCTTCTTCGGCGTGAGCGCGCTGCTCGGGCTCACGGTGTTCGTGCTGCCCAAGTTCGGCCAGATCTTCACCGACATGCACCAGGAGCTGCCCACGGCCGCGGCCGTGCTGATCGGCACCGGCGAGTTCCTCAAGACCTATGGCCTGTACATCCTGGGGGTGCTCGCCCTCGCCCTCACCGGCTTCGTGATGGCGCTGCGCGACGAGAAATGGCGCGAGCGCTGGCAACTGCTGCTGCTGCGCGTGCCCGTGCTCGGCCCCCTGTTGCTCAAGATCCAGCTGGCCCATGTGTGCCGCACCTGGGGAACTCTATTGGCCAGCGGGGTTCCGATACTCACCGGCATGCGCATCGTGCGCGAGCTGACCGAGCACATCCCCTTGCGAAAGGCGCTCGACCGGCTGGTGCGCGCCGTGCAGGAAGGCAAGGGCGTGTCGGGCCCGGTGCGCGCCGACCCGTTCTTTCCCCGCCTGCTGGGCCAGTTGGCCGCGGTGGGGGAGGAGTCGGGCGCGCTCGACGCCATGCTCGTGAAGGTGGCCGACCAGTATGAAAAGGATATCCAGAAGGCCACCCGCAACCTGGTGGCCCTGTTCGAGCCCATGATGATCCTGCTGATGGGCGGGCTGATCGGCACCATCGTGGTGTCGATGCTGACCGCCATCTTCTCGATCAACGACATGCCCCTGTGAATGAACAAGTGACGCAAGTAGTAGGTTTTTCAATGCATATGCCTTTCAAGTTCCCCCCGCGCACGAGCGCGCTGCGCCGCACCCGCGGCTTCACGCTGATCGAGCTGCTGATCGTCATGGTCATCCTGGGCCTTCTGGCCTCGCTGGTCGGCCCACGCCTGTTCGGTCAGCTCGATGCCTCCAAGGTCAAGGCCGCGCGCACGCAGATCGAGATGGTGGGCGCCGCCATGGACACCTACCGCCTGGACATGTCGCGCTACCCGAGCACCGAACAGGGTATCGCCGCCCTGTCGGACAAGCCCGCCGACGCGGCAGAAGCCGCCCGTTGGCGCGGCCCCTACCTCAAGAAGAAGGTGGACAAGGACCCCTGGGGCAACAGCTATGTCTACCGCTCGCCCGGCGAAAAGAGCGACTACGAGCTCCTGTCCCTGGGAGCGGACGGCAAGGAAGGCGGCAGCGGGGACGACGCCGACATCCGCAGCTGGGAATAAATCCCTGTCTGGGATTCCGTGCGGTTGCTTGATCACGCATGAAGAAAACCGCCGGGTTCACGCTGCTCGAACTGCTCTTGGTGCTGGTGCTGGTAGGCATCGGCACGGGCCTGGCCATGGTGTCGGTGGACCAGTTGGCCGGCCGCGCCGAGGAGCGCCGCTGGCTCGACCGCACGCAGCAGGAGCTCAAGCGCCTGCGCAACCGGGCCGTGCTTGGCGGCTCGCCCGTGCAAGCCACGGTGTACTTTGATGCGGGGCGCATTGCCTCGGGCGGGGGCAATGTGCTGGAGCTGCCCGAGAGCTACCGCTTCATCGCGACCGAGGCGCCCCGCCCGCGCACGGTGGCCGCACGCACCGACGAGAACGAGACCCTGGCGCTGACCTTCTACCCCGACGGCACCATGCAGGAAGCCGCCTTCCTGGTGCGCACGCCTTCGGGCGTGCAGCAGCAGTTCCGCCTGGCCCGCATCAGCGGCCGCATCGAGAGAAAAGATGCCGCACCGACGGAACCGTAGCACGCGGCTGCCGGCCCGGCCACGCCCACCCTTCCAGCACGGCTTTACCCTGCTGGAGGTGCTGGTGGCCATGGTGCTGATCGGCTTTGGCCTGGCCATCGCCTTCACCGCGATCTCGGGCACGGCACGCCTGGACGACAAGATCAACGGCCACACGGCCGCCATGGCGCTGGCACAGGCCAAGCTCGACGAGGCGCTGGCCAGCCCCACCTTCGCGGTGGCGGATGACGCCGTGGACCAGGGCTATGCCGGCACCGATTTCGGCTACCGCATCCACCTGCGCCCGTTCGAGGCGCTGACCCGGGCGCAGCAGGAGCGCATCCCCGCGTTCCGGCAAAAGCTCGAAGAGGTGGAGGTCGAGGTCTTCTGGGGCCCCAAGGGCAACCAGCAGGTCTACCGCCTGAGCAGCTACCGCATGGCACCGCCCCCGCCGGGCGAGCGCACGGCAGGCGGCGCGGCGGCGCCGACCTCGTCGACACCGCAGAACCCCGTGCGGCCCGCGCCATGAGGAGCCAGCGACGCTTATCCGCCCCGGGCATCCAGGCCGGCTTCACGCTGCTGGAGCTGATGGTGGCGCTCGCCATCTCGGCCGTGGTGGCCGTGATCGGCGCCTCGGCCATGTCCACGGCGCTCGACTTCTATGGCCGCAACGGCGACCGCGCGCGCTCGCGCGAGGAGGTGCGCGGTGCCGAGCGCATCCTGCGCCATGAATGGACCACGCGCGGCATCGCCGTCAAGGGCAGCGCCACCACACTGGAGTTCGACACCCTGCACCCGGTGATGGGCACGCCCGGTGCGGCCCCGGCCATCGCGCGTGTGGAGTACGCCTGCGAAACCGCAGAAGGCAGCAGCACCATGACGCTGGTGCACCGCGTGAGGACGCTGCCACCCGCCACCGCCGCCAACACCACCGCCCGGCCGCCAACCCCGACCTTGCTCGACACCCAGGTGCTGGCCTCGGGCCTGCGCATGTGTGCCTTCTCGTACCTGACCCGCCTGCCCAACCGCGAGGGCAAGCCCATCCCCACCTGGCTGGCCAAGTGGGAGCAGCTGCGCCAGCCACCGGACCTGCTGCGCATGGGCCTGTCGGGCGTGCGCGACGACATGCCGGCCCTGGTGTACAAGGCCCGCAGCGAGGCGGGCGCACCATGAACCGCCGCAACCCATCGCTGCGCCGCCCCCTGCGTGGCCCAGGCCAGGAGCATGGCTACATCCTGCTGTTTGCGCTGGGCCTGATGGCCGTGGTGACCACGGTGGTGCTGGGCGTCTCGGTCTCGCTGCGCCTGGATGCACAGCTGCTGGCACGCGAGAAGGACGCGCTGCAGGAAAGCTACATGCTGCAGTCCGCCGCCACCTATACCGCCCTGCAGCTGGGCATTGCCTCGGCCGTGGCCGGTGCCAACCCGCCGTTGCCCGAAGAAGTGCGCCGCAACTGGCCGCTGTGGCGCCTGCCGGAGCCTGGCGCACCGCCAGCCGCCGCGCCCAACACCGCACCTTCGGCCCAGGGCACGGCTGCGGCAGCCGCCGCCGGCTCCACGCCCACGGCGCGTTATGAAGCCACGCTGGGCCGCCAGCCGTTCACCGCCGAGCTGCAGGACGCCAGCGGCCTGCCCGATGCCAACGACCTGACCGCCCAGGAATGGGAGCGTCTGTATGCCTTGCTGGGCACCGCCCCCGAACGCGCGCGAGAGCTGGCGCTTCTGACCATGGAGTTCAAGAACCGGGTGATGGACACGCGCGGAACGGCCGGATTTTCAAGCATGCGAGAATTGACGGATTGGAACGAGATACCGCGCACCCTGGTGCGGGGTGGCACCACCCAGGTTCCCGTGGGCTTGCAGGACCTGCTGGTGGTCGGCACCAAGAACCGCAAGGTGCGGCTGGACACCACGCCCATTGTGCTGCTGCGGGCCCTGGGCAATCTCACGGACGAGCAGCTGCAGCGGCTGGCAGCCATGCGCCGCTCGGGCACGCCCATCACGGCGGCGCTGGCCCAGCAATGGACTGCCGGCACGGGGCTGATTGCGGCCGACATGGCGGGCCCGCCCACGGCCGTCACAGCGCGCTTGCGCCTGGGCGGGGCCCGGTCCACCGGTGCCGCGCTGGTGGCGACCCTGGTTCAGCAGGGTGGAAAGTTCAGCGTGGTGGACTCCATGATCGATGTAAGCGCCCGCTGACCACTGCCAACCCTGTGACCGAACGAACACCCGAAGGCTGCCTGAAAAGAAGCTCCCGACCCGATTGAAACCTCCACCGATGCGCAATTTTTCTCCCTCAGCCAGCTGGCGGCACCAGCTGGTGCTCTCCCTCTCACCGCACAGCCTGTGCATCCTGCATTTCTACCGCGGGATGCTGGGCTGGAAGCGTGCGCACGAGCTCGTGGTGCCCCTGCCCGAGGGAGACGGCTTTGCGTCGCAATTGCAGCAGCAGCTGGCCGACAGCGTGACGCGCTGGAAGATTCCGGCCGGCACGCGCGCGCACTGGGTTCTGGCCGGCGACATCCTGGGCATCGTTCCGCCCAATACCCAGGGGGCGGGCGCGCCGCCCTCGCTGCCCTTTCCGGCCAGCGACACGCGCACGCAGGTGGACGGCTTCGGCGGGGCCGAGGGCGCCTCGCTGATGTGGATGCACAAGGACTGGGTGACCGAGATCGAGCGCATCAGCAGCGCCTGCCGCCTGGCACTGGTGGAGCTGTATGCGCGTGCGCAGCTGTTCCAGCGCATCGCGGCCAAACAACCGGCCTCGCTGCGCGCCGTGGTCGAGGCCGATGCCACAGACCAGTACCTGCACGTGTACGCCGCCAACGGCACCATGCTGCGCACGCGCGTGCTCGAAGCACACGATGGCAACGAGCACCTGGCGCAGACCCTGCAGGTGGAGCTGGCCGCGCTGGGCGCGCCCGCCGACGCGGCCCCCGGCCACCCGGTGCAGCTGAGCACGCCCAGGGGCTATGCGGCCGAACCCCGAACCTGGGCCGGCTACCAGCACCATGTGCTGCCTGCGGCGTCCCATGCCGACCTGCTCGAAAAACTCTGGCGCTCGGACCAGGGTGGCATCGTCGTGCGCCACACGCACAACGACATGGTGCAGGCGCTCAAGGTGCTGAGCCTCGGGCTGGGTGCCGTGGGCATGGCGGGCCTGGCGCTGATGGTCTGGCACGATGGCCGGCTGGTGCGCCAGATCGAGGAGGGCCGCGAGCGCGTTCGCAAGGACCTGCCCAAGGTGGAAGCCGCCAAGCTGCTCAAGGCCCGCACCCTGCGCATGGCCGATGCGGTGCAGGCCGTGAACACGGCGCGCGAGGCGCCTTCCGCGCTGGGCCCTTTCTCGCAATTGGTTGCGTATTTCCCGCCGCCGCCCGCCACCTTGCAGTACTTCAGCTCCGACAATGGCGTCGTCGCGCTGGCAGGCCAGGGCAACGAGGGCAGCGTGAAATGGCTGCAGGAGCGGCCGCTGGCCGGCTTTGGCGCCTGGACCGACTTCCCCGTGCCCGAATACCTGGCCGCCAGCACCCCGCAGATCCACCTGCAGGCGCGCAAGGAAGCGCCCCAACCCATTGCCGCACCCGCCCCAGCCCAGCCACCCGCATCGGGGGCATCCCAACCATGATGAAGCGTGATCTCAAGCGGGTGCATGCCGCCCATGGCATCAAGTACTTTGCCTTTCCCGTCATCGTGCTGCTGCTGATTGCCGCCCTGGTGGACCAGCGCCTGACCGGCTACCTGGAGCACCGCGAGCAGGCCAGCGACCTGCAGACGCTGCTGGAAAGCAACCAGAACACCCTCGACCTCGACAAGAAGGTGCAGGCCAACAGCGAGCAACTGGGCGGCAGCTACACGCCCATCCAGGAGCAGCTGTTCGTGGCGAACGACATCACCGAGTCCGTCAATGCCATGCAACAGCAGGTGACCAAGCTGCTGCAGGGGCTGTATTTCGACAACATCGACCTGTCGGAATTCTCGGATGCCCCCAAGGGCAGCGTCTCGCGCATGTCGCTCACGGCGCGCTTCAACGGCGTGCCCCAGCAGCTGCCGCGCCTGCAGATCGCCCTGGCGCAATCGCCCAAGCTGCTGGTGATGGACAGGGTCGAGATCAAGGTGGTGGACGACACCCAGCGCGGCGGGCAGCAATTGCACATCGTGGCCCGCTTTTCCGGCCTGCACATGAAGCCGCTGCCCGAAGCCGCCGCCCCGGCCGCGCCTGCGGCCCCCCGCAAGTAAAACGAACACGGCTGAATTTCAGAAGACTGCAATGAAAAAATCCATTCCTCCCATGCTGCGCAAACTGACCGCTGTGAGCGTTGCGCTCTTGCCCACGCTGACGGCAACGCACCTGGTAATGGCCCAGCAGCCACCGATCAACCCCTTCACCGGTCAGCCCATGCCCGTGGTGCCCGGCGGCGGCGGCACCCCCGTGCCCGGCGGCTTCAGCATGCCCGGCATCACCTTGCAGCCGTCCCAGGCAGCGGGCACCGGGGCTGCGCCGGCCGCAGCGCCTGCGGCACCGCCCACGGCACCCGCAGCCGCACCAACGGCAGCGCCCGCCGTGCCCGCCCCGATGGCCACCATGCCCACCCCCGGCGCAGCGCCAGCAACCGCGGCCACCGCCCCCGCCAGCGGCAACCCCGGAGTGGTGCTGTCCAACACGCCCAACCCGGGCGTGACGCTCAAGTTCGACAACGCCGACATCTACGAGGTGATCCAGGTGGTGCTCGGCGAAGTGCTCAAGCTCGACTACGTGATCGACCCCACCGTGCAGGGCCGCGTCACGCTCAAGAGCACCGGGGCCATCAGCATGGCCGACATCTACAGCACGCTGGAGACGGCGCTTGCCGCGAGCAACATCTCCATCGTGCGCCAGGGCAAGCTGTACAAGGTGCTGCGCGACGCCAACGCGGTGCGCGACGCCGGCCTGGGCCCGGGCGTGGGCGCGGCCTCGTCGGTGATGCAGATCATCCCGGTGCAGTTCGTGCAGGCCAACCAGCTGGCCAACACGCTGCGCGGTTTTGTAGGCGCGCAGGCGGCCATCACCAACGACCCCTCCAACCGCTACCTGATCGTGGTGGACAAGGCCGCCAACGTCGAGAAGATCGTCGAGATGGTCAAGACCCTGGACTCGGACTACGTGAGCCAGGTGCAGATCAAGCTGTTCCCGCTCGCCCACAGCGAAGCGGCCGACGTGGCCAAGGAACTGGACGCCATCTTCAAGACCTCGGGCATCCTCAACCGGCCCGGCACCGACGCGAACAAGACCTACTTCCTGCCTGTGGCGCGCATGAATGCCGTGATGGTGGCTGCCGCCAACCCTGCCCTGCTGCAGACGGCGGAGCAGTGGATCAAGACGCTGGATGCCGAGCCGCGCAATGGACTGGGCTCGTTCGTGCATGTGTACCCGGTGGCCAACGGAAATGCGGCCAATCTGGCGAGCCTGGTGACGCAGATCTTTGGAGGGGCGGCACCGACCCAGAACAATGCGAACACGGGGGCTTCCGGGTTGCCATCAGCGTCGAGTTCCGCGTTCAATTCGGCTACGGGGGCCACGGGTACCAGTACTGGACTGGCCGGTGCTGCAACGGGCACCAACAGCCAGAACAACAGCTCTGCAGCGCGCACCATCGAACGGGGGAACACGCCCTCGCAAGGCACCACCGGCACCGCACCCGGCCTCGGTGGCTCGGTGCAAGTGATTGCAGACACGGAAACCAACACCCTCATCGTTCGCGCCTCTCCTCAAGATTATCAACAGGTGCGCAAGGTATTGGAGCGCCTGGATTCATCACCGCGCCAGGTTTTAGTTCAAGTGATGGTCGCTGAAGTAGGTCTCACCGATGCGCTGCAGTACGGTGTGGAGTGGTGGATCAAATCTGCCTTGAGCACCGGTGGCAAGAGTTGGCCCGGCTTTGCAGGTCTAGAAGGCGCGATCAAGGGGTCCGATGTCATAAGCCAAGCAGCAACAGGCGCCACGCCGAGCGTCATGGGAACAGGAACCGGCTTCAACTACGCAGTTCTTGGAGGTTCTGGCCAGGTCATCGGGTTGCTGAATGCCCTGGGGAAAGATACCAATGTGAACGTACTGTCGACACCTCATGTGCTCGCCAGTGATGGCAAGGTTGCGAAGATCGAGGTGGGTAATGAAGTTCCCATCATCACGCAGACGGTTTCCACGCCGAGCAACAACCTGATCGGCAGCAACCAGTTCTCCACGTCTAATTCGGTGCAATACCGACCTACCGGCATTCTGCTTGAGGTCAAGCCCAGCATCACTTCCACCGGCCGGATCACCCTGAGCATTGCGCAGGAGGTCAGCAGCCTCGGAGGAAATGTTTCCGCTGGAGGGGCCTTGTATCCAAGCTTTCAAAAACGCAAAGTCACAACCGACGCAACCATCGAGGATGGCAAGACGATCATGCTCGCCGGCCTCATAGAAGAGCGTCGGGATGACACCGTGAATGGCATCCCGCTTCTGAAAGATATCCCAGTGGTGGGAGCGCTTTTTGGCAACACCAGCAAGTCAAAGACCAAGACCGAATTGCTGATTACGATTACCCCCTATATCGTCAGCAACCGTGATGAAGCTGACCGCTTGGCAGGTACTTTCCAGGACAGTCTTCAGAAGCTGCGTGTGATGCTCCAAGACAAAGACAGCGCAGTAGCACCGAACCTCAGCCGCGACGCACCCGCGCGCACTCAGCAAAAACCTGCCGCCTTGAAGGCCCCACAGATCCAGAACAGCGAAGCCTTCGTCAACTGATCCCGCTGGCCCCACAACAAAACAGCCCACCTCGGTGGGCTGTTTTGCTTCGGGGGTGGCCTCAGGTCAGCAGTGCCACCGCCGCTGAAAAACTCACAAACGCCAACGCCGTCGACACCAGAATGATGCGCGCCACGCGCCCGTTGTTGGCGCCAAAGCGCTCGGCCAGCAGCGAGACATTGCTGGCGCTGGGCAGGGCCGCGACCAGCACCAGCACGGTGAGCGCAAACGGCGTGAGCGGCACGCCGGCGGCGATGGCGGCCGTGCCCACGGCCCAGACCAGCACCGGGTGCACCAGCAGCTTGGCCAGGGCCACGGGCACATACTCGCCCGCGGGCACCTGCTCGTGCTGGTTCATCTGCGAGCGCGCCAGCACGGCGCCGATGGTGAACAGCGCCACGGGCGAGGCGGCATCGGCCAGCATGGCCACGGTGCGGTCCACCGGGCCGGGGAGCTTGAAACTGAGGGCCGAGGCCAGCGCGCCCAGGGCGATGGACCAGGGCATGGGATTGGTGGCCATGCCCTTGAAGGCATTGCGCAGCGCCACGCCCACGCCGTGCGTGCCCGCGCCGTCCATGCGCGACAGGGCGATGCACAGCGAGCTGGTGACCAGCATGTCCACCGCGATGGTGACGATGGCGGGCCCCGCGGCCTGCGCGCCGAGCAGCGCCACGAGCAGCGGCACGCCCATGAAGCCGGTGTTGGGGAACGCGGCCACCAAGGCGCCGAAGGCCGCGTCGTTCCAGCCGATGCGCCCGCGGCGCGTGAGGGCAACGGTGGCCGCCACCATGATGAGCGCGCACAGCACATAGACGCCGACCACGGCCGGGTCGAGCAGTTGTGCAATGGGCGTGCTGGCGCCAAAGCGGTACAGCATGCAGGGCAGCGCAAAGTACAGCACGAAGGCGTTGAGCCCCGGAATGGCCGGCTGCGGCAGGATGCCGCGCCGGGCGGCCAAGTAGCCGCACAGTACGAGCGCAAAGAAGGGGAAGGTGACGAGCAGGACGGAGAGCACGGGGATATTGTCGGGCGGCCCGGGCCTTGCCGGGCCGCAGCGCCAGCGCAGAGTCAGACGGGGGCCCTCGCCTGCGGCGAGGCCACGCCCAGGGTCATTGCTTGCGCTGGATGATGAGATTGCGCTTGGCATCCTCGGGGTAGGCAAAGGTGATGGCGCCGTTCTTCACCGCGCCGATCACCAGCATGTTGCGCGTGATGGCGTCCTTGTCGGTGGCGCTGAACGGTTTGTCGTAGGTAGCCACCACGCCGTAGTAAGTCTTCATCTTGCCCTCCAGCGACTCCTTGAGCACCGGGCCGTTGAGGTTGCCATCGCGGATGCCCAGGAAGGCATACATCAGCAAATAGGTCGCATCGTAGGCATTGGCCGCCGCCATGGGCACGGCCAGCTTGCGCTGGAACTTGCGCGTGTAGCTCGACAAAAAGGAGGCGCGGCGCTCGTTGCTGGGCTCGGCGATGAAGGTCTGCACCATGAGCGCGCCCTCGGCCGCATCGCGCGCACCGTCGAGGAAGAACGGGAACGACAAGGTCCACGGCCCGACCTGCGGCACCTTCCAGCCCAGGGTCTTCTTGCCGTTGGCGATGACGGCATTCTCCTGCCCGACGGTGTAGCTGAAGACCACGTTGGCACCGGCACTGCGCGCGGCCGTCAGCTCGGCGGTGAGGTCCTTCACCCCGAGGTCGAACCGCGCCACGTGCACGGGTTTGAGGTTCTTGGCGGCGAGCGCGGCCACCACGTCGTTGTAGCCGCCTTCGCCGTAGCCGGTCTTGTCGGCGAAGATGGCCACCTTGTCCCAGCCGCGCTTGACGATGTCTTCCACCATGAAGGGGGCCTGCAGGGCATCGCGCCCCTGCACGCGGAAGATGTAGCTCTCGGCCGGCGGGTACTTGGCCGTGACGGCCGTGCCCGAGGAGCAGGGCACGATGAGCGGTGATTTGGCGTCCTGGAACAGGTCGATGGCCTTCATGGCCACCCCGGTGTTGCAAAAGCCGATGGTGGCGACGACCTTCTCGGCCAGCAGTTCCTGCGAGACCTTGCGCCCCTGGTCGGGGTTGGCGGCGTCGTCCTTGACCACCAGTTCCAGCGGCCGGCCCAGGTAGCCGCCGCCGGCATTGATCTCGTCCACCGCCATGCGGATGCCGTTGAGCATGGGCACGCCGAAGTCGGCCGAGGCACCGGTGAACGGCCCGACCACGCCGATGCGTACGGGCGCGGTGCTGCCGATCTGTGCCCGCGCAGGCAAGGCGGCCAGTGCGGTCGCAACCAGTGCGCCCACGAGAAGAAACGCGCCGTTCCACCAGGCACGTTGCTGCAAGGTGGCGGCGGCGCTGGCGCGCGATGGCGCGAGGCTCTTGATCGGCATGGCACGGCCTTTCGGGCTTGTCTCGTTGGTCCGTGCAGTATCAAAGTGCCCACAGACCAGGGACAGCGGGGTTTCCCGCAGGAAGGCGCGTGCCAGCGCGCGCCGTCAGAATTCGATCAGCTTTTCGACATCCTGCACCTTGCGGCGGGCCAGGGCCAGGTTGGCGCGCGCCTTGTCGAGCACCACATAAATGAAGATGCCTTCCTTGGACGCCATGGGACGGATGATGTGGTACTGCTTGCCCAGCGTGATCAGGATGTCGTCGATGGTGTCCTGCAGGCCCAGCGCCTGCATGGTCTTGTTCTTGGCTCGCACCACCTCGGTGTTGCCGGCGGCGGCCAGTTCCATGTCCACCCCCGTGCCGATGCTGCCCAGCAGCATGCCGCTGCCGCTGTCGACGATGGCGGCGCACAGTGCGCCTTCCACGGCCTGCAGTTGGTTCAGGGATTCATTGAGAGTCGCCATTTTTGGGGGTTCCTAGGGGTTCTATTCGCACTGGCTGGAAGGGTGAGTGGGCGCAGGCTGCCAATGAAACGCCCGCGCCCGGAAATCGGTCGCAAGAGCGTTCGTCAGGCCCGGGACATCTCTTGCATCACTTCGCCCGCAGCCCACAGGGCACGGCCCAGCAAGGCATCGCTGCCCAGCACCAGGCACAGGATGCAGGGCACGGGCGCATCGATGGACTGGAAGACCACGGTGCTGCCCTCGGCCTCGAAGGTCAGGCGCTTGCACTGCGGGCTCTGGATCTCGCGGCCCACGGCACGGGCCATGGCCATGAGCGAACTGGCCATGGCCGAGAGGCGGCCCGCCTGCAGCTCGCTGCGGTTGCGCAGGCAGGCGATCTCGAAACCGTCTGGCGTGGCCAGCAGCGCCAGCTGCAGGCCGGAGATGGGGGCGGCATGGGTTTCAAGCGCACGCTGGGCGGTCTGCGCCAGCGCTTCGGAAATCAGGGAGGAACTTCTGCTGTTCATGGGGATTCGCTGCGAAGGGACAACATCGACACCAGCACGCTCAGGGCCTGGAGCACATCGGCGCGCTTTCTCACATCGACCTGGAGCACGGGCACCACGCCATGGCCTGCGGCCTGCAGCCCGTCCGCAAAGGCCTGGGTGGCGGCAGCCGAGGCGGGGCGGGCGCTCAGCACCAGGGCCATGGGCGGGTTCTGGGCCGCGGCGGCCTCGGCAAGCAGCGCCCCGGCTGCCTGCACGGCATGGGCTTCATTCACGTCGACCATCACGAACACGCCCACCGAGGCGGACACCACCCACTGGCGCAGGAAGTCGAAGCGGTCCTGCCCGGGGCAACCGCAGACCTGCACGAACTCGCCATCGCCCAGGTCGATCTGGCCGAACTCGGCGCCCACGGTGGTGAATTCCTTGGCATGGGACTGGCGGTCCATGTTGGGCACGTCGGTGGCCACCATGTCATCGCCGCACAGCGCCCGGATGGCCGTGGTCTTGCCCACGCCCATGGGGCCCATGAAGGCGATGCGTGGCATCGGGGAGGTGCTGGAATAGGACATCAGTTCTCCATGGTGCTATATGCCACCGTAGCCTCTGCAACTGGCGCAGCCCAGGCCAGTGTCACCGCGCAAGGGCCGCCCCGCCGCGCTGGGGACGTCCCCCTCCCGACTCGCGCAGCGAGGAGAGAGAGGGGTGAAGGCGCAAAGCGACTCAGGGGGTGCTTCACGGCCTGCTGGCCCCGCTGATCCAGTGGGAGAGGCGGCGCACCAATCCTTTGTTCACTGGTGCCGGGCGGCGGGATTCGGCAGCAGTTGACGGGGGCGCCACCGGCTGCGCAGGTGCGATCACCTGCAGCACCTTGCGGCGCGCCAGTTCCTTGAGCAGCTCGGCCAGTTCCGTCGGCGCCAGGCCGCTGTGGGTGTGCAGCTGCTGCGCGGTCACGGGCTGGCGCGCAAGCAGGGCCAGCGCGCTGATGCATCCGGAGCTGTCGAACGGCGGACCCAGGAACACCCAGGCACCGAGCCGGTAGCGGCTGCCCTGGGCTGCGGCCATGGCGGCTGTGCCAGCGGCCGCAGGGGGTGTGGGCTGGATGGTGCTGTGGGCAAATGCACGCGACGGCGTCGATACGGGGACCACGGGAGGAATGGCCGCAGGTTGCGCCGCCACGCCGACCACGGCTGGCGCGGCGGGCCGGCGTGCCTTCCAGTCCAGCAGGAAGACGGCGGCGCGGTCCAGGATGTCGATCAGGTCGGCCACGGTGTAGTCCTGCGGCAGGCGCCCCACCCAGGCATCGGCAAAGCGCACGGCCGCCTGCTCGCGCCCGATCCAGATCACGCAAGGCGGCAAGGGCTGCAGGCGCACCAGGTTCGACGACACGTCGAGCATGGCCACCTGGGCTTGCTCCAGAGGCGATTCGCGCCAGGCAAAGACGGATTTGCGGGCCGCGACACCGAACAGCTCGGAAAACCGGGCGCGCAATGCGGGGGCCAGCAAGCCGGTCGCCAGATCCCCCTTCAGATTGGTCTTCACGCAAAATACTCCGCAGTGCAGGGTGTAACCGGTCAGTTTAAGTGAGCACTCCATTCGCAACCAGTACAAAACCGTATCAGTCAGGTTTTGTGACAGTAGTTGACCTTTCTGTTGCCAATTGTTCACATCAAGCCCCGAGATGTGCCCAAGGTATGATCTGCCATCCCCGTGCTGCAAACCACGCCGCGCGCCTTCGGCGCATGCGCGTCACCCCTCCCTGGTCGCTGCCTCCCCCATGTCTTTCGGTCTCAACCTCGCCCAGCTCCAGGCTGTTCACTACACCGACGGGCCCTGCCTCGTGCTGGCCGGTGCCGGTTCGGGCAAGACGCGGGTGATCACGCAGAAGATCGCGCACATGATCGAGCGCGGGCTCGAGCCCAAGCGCATTGCGGCCATCACCTTCACGAACAAGGCAGCCGCCGAGATGCGCGAGCGTGCCAAGGGCCTGATCGGCAAGCGCGCCAAGGATGTGCTGATCTGCACCTTCCACGCACTGGGGGTGCGCATGGTGCGCGAGGACGGCGCGGTGCTGGGCCTCAAACCCCAGTTCAGCATCCTCGATGCGGACGACGTGACCGGCATCCTCAAGGACGCGGCCGGCGGCACGGTGGACATGGCCACGGCGCGCCAGTGGCAGTGGACCATCAGCGCCTGGAAGAACAAGGGCCTGACTTCCGAACAGGCGCTGGCCGCGGCGGCGGACGACAACGAGCGCAGCATTGCGGTGCTGATGACGCGCTACGAAGAGCGCCTGGCGGCCTACCAGAGCGTGGACTTCGACGACCTGATCGGCATGCCGCTGCGCCTGCTGCGCGACTTCCCCGAAGTGCGTGCCAAGTGGCAGGCGCTGCTGGGCCATGTGCTGGTGGACGAGTACCAGGACACCAATGCCACGCAGTACGAGCTGCTGAAGCTGCTGGTGGGCGAGCGCGCGCACTTCACGGCCGTGGGTGACGATGACCAGTCCATTTACGGCTGGCGCGGCGCCACGCTCGACAACCTGCGCAAGCTGCCGCTGGATTTCCCGGCGCTCAAGGTCATCAAGCTGGAGCAGAACTACCGCTCGACCAGTGCCATCCTGCGCGCGGCCAACAATGTGATCGGGCCCAACCCCAAGCTCTTTCCCAAGACGCTGTTCAGCGAGCTGGGCGAGGGCGAGCCGGTGCGCGTGATCGACGCGGACAGCGAGGAGCACGAGGCCGAACGCGCCGTGGCGCGCATCCTGAGCCTGCGCGCCGCCGCCAACCCGCCGCCTGACTGGAAGCAGTTCGCCATCCTGTACCGCGCCAACCACCAGGCCAAACCCTTCGAGAAGGCGCTGCGCCGGGTGAACATTCCCTACAAGGTCTCGGGCGGCACGAGCTTCTTCGACCGCGCGGAGATCAAGGACCTGTGCGCCTGGTTCCGGCTGTGGATCAACAACGACGACGATCCGGCCTTCCTGCGCTGCATCACCAGCCCCAAGCGGGGCATCGGCCACACCACGCTGGGCGCCCTGGGTGCATTTGCCACGCAGCACAAGCAAAGCATGTTCGCGGCGCTGTTCAACAACATGCTGCCGGCGGCGGTGCCCAAGCGCGCGCTGGAAAGCCTGCACGAGTTCGGCCGCTACATCAACGACCTGGAATACCGCGCCCGGCACACCCATGGCGCCGAGGCCTCGCGCACCTTCCTGGGCGAGTGGCTCAAGGAGATCGGCTACGAGCAGCACCTGTACGACGGCGAAGACAGCGAGACGGTGGCGGCTGCGCGCTGGACCAATGTGCTCGAATTCTGCGACTGGATGGCCCAGCGCGCGGGCGGGCAGATCGACGACAGTTCGGGCACGCCCATCGCGGCCGAAACCAAGAGCCTGCTGGAGGTCTCGCAGACCATCGCCCTGCTGTCCACCATTTCCGAACGCGAGCAGGACCAGGACATGGTGGTGCTCTCGACCCTGCATGCGTCCAAGGGCCTGGAGTGGCCGCACGTGATTCTGGTGGGGGTGACCGAGGGCATGCTGCCCTTCAAGCTCGACGACGACGAGGGCCGCCAAAAGGTGGTGGCCGAGGACACGCAGCAGCGCCTGCAGGAAGAGCGGCGCCTGATGTACGTGGGCATCACCCGGGCGCAGCGCACGCTGGCCGTGAGCTGGACCAAGCGGCGCAAGAAGGGCCGCGAGATGGTGCAGGCCCGGCCGAGCCGCTTCATCGCCGAGATGGGGCTGGACCGCACCACCGCCCGCGAAGACCCGCGAGAAAAGCTCAGGGCCCTGCGCGCGGAGTTCGCGGCCAAGGCCAAGGCCAGCAGCGACGCTGCACCTATGTGACGCGCGCACGCAACACCCGCATGTAGGTCAAGATCGCCACCGACATCCGGCGGCGGCCCGTCTCTGGAAAAATGGGCACCGGCAAGCAATCCAGCGACCTGGCCCCGTCAGGTCGCCCACTGCCATCGCGGCAAGAATCACCATGTACATGCATCTACCTCACAGCACCCCTCTCCTGTCCCTTCGCCGTGCCCATGCTGGTGCACCGGGCATGGCGGCCACCCGCCGCACGGTGGCGCTGGCGCTGGCGGTGCTGGCACCGGCCGGTGCAGCTTTCGCACAAGGGACCCCCACTCCGGGCATGGCCCCTGGCAGCACCACCGCGGGCGACCAGGCCGCCTGGCGCCGCTGCGCCGCACTGTCCGACGACAATCAGGCCCGCCTGGCCTGCTTCGACCAATGGGCCGGCCAGCAGGCCTGGCAGTCGCCCGCCGCCACGGCCGAAGCCAACAATGCCGTGCCGCCCCCGGTGGACACCACGCTGCCGGCCACGCGCATCATCGAGGTGGCGCGCACCGAGGGCTGCCGCGACCCGCAGTACAGCGATCTTTCGCGCTTCTGGGAGTTGGAGTCGGGCAGCGATTGCGGCACCTTCAGCTTCCGCGGTTACCGGCCCATCACGGCGTCGGTGGTGGGTGCGAGCAACGTCAACCGGCAGCCCACCTCGGGCAACGATGGCAACTCTGCCACCGAATCGACGCCCTACCGGCGCGCCGAAACCCGCATCCAGCTGTCGGTGCGCACCAAGATTGCGCAGGGCCTGCTCACCCAGGGCCACCCGACCCTCAAGGACTCGGTCTGGTTCGGCTACACGCAGCAGTCGTACTGGCAGCTGTTCACCTCCGACATCTCGCGCCCCTTCCGCACCACGGACCACGAGCCGGAAGTCATGTATGTCTACCCCACCGACGCCAAGCTGCCCTTCGGCTGGCGCTGGCGCTACAGCGGCATCGGCCTGGTGCACCAGTCCAACGGCCAGAGCAAGCCGCTGTCGCGCAGCTGGAACCGCGCCTACCTGATGACCGGCCTGGAACTGGGCAACGACATCAACGTGCGTGCGCGCCTGTGGAAACGCTTCTCCGAAAGCGCAGGCAGCGACGACAACCCCGGCATCAGCGACTACGTGGGCCGCGCCGAGCTGGCCGCTTTCTGGAACTACGACAAGGACAACACACTGGGCGCCACGATGCGCCATTCGCTGGGCAACAGCGACCGCGGCTCGCTGCGGGTGGAGTGGCTGCAGACGCTGGGCTCGGGCTTTCTGGGCAGCAAGAGCAACCTGCGCCTGCACACCCAGCTGTTCAGCGGCTATGGCGACAGCATGATCGACTACAACCGCAAGCGGACGGTGTTCAGCCTGGGGTTGAGTCTGGTGGATTTCTAGCAGGGTACATCCCGCTGAGTCGCTGGCGCGCCTCGCCACCGCCGCCAGAGGCGGCGGCTCTTCGGGCACGTCCAAGCCTGCGCAGGCAGGCTTGGAGCCGCGGCCCTCAGCCCCTTCTCTCGAATCGCTGCGCGATTCGGGAATGGGGAGCGGCGGGGCGGCCCTTGCGCGGTGGCCCTGGCCCAGGCTGCGCGCGTTCGGCCAGCAGCAGCAAGAACGCGGTCCAGGCACAGGGCGCTCACCCTCTCACAAACCGTTACTCAATTGCGGTCAAGTTTCATTTGCAGTTGCCGAGGGGCCGCGCACAATGGCACGCGCACCGACTGGCATGCCAGTGCGGATCACGCGCCGATAAGAGGCGTTTTCCGGCCCCATTCCCTGCGATTGCCCTGTGGTGCGCCCTCGACAATGCCCCCAGAGAGGAACCACCATGGACATGCAATACCAGCTCAAGGCCGGCAGCTATTACCTGTACGACATGCGCGAGGCGCCCAGCGCCGTGACGGGTGAGCGCAGGTTCAAGCTCAAGACCGATACCGTGGCCATTGCCTTCGATGCGCACACCGGCCAGGTGCACCAGCATGGCAGCCCCACGCGCATCCAGTCCTGGGCCAACAACACGCGCCGCCGCCTGCGCGCTGCCGGTGCGCAGGACATGGCCAACGACATCGTGGTGGTGTCAGGCCCGCTGCCGGTGGACGAGCTCAACAAATGCCTGTGGGTCAACGGCTACGTGCGGCGCATGTTCTCGCGCCTGGCCAGCCTGCCGCATGGCAAGCTGCAGCGCGGCACCACGGCAGAGCAGCCCTTCCGCAAGGCGGCCTGAGCCGCCAGCGAACGGCGATGCCCAGGGGCCGCTCACGCGGCCCTTTTCGCGTCAGCGCGGCATGCAGCCAGCGGTCAGAGCGAGGCCTCGGCCGTTCCGTCTTCCGATTCCGCTTCAGGCTCCAGCTGGCGCGCCACGTCCACATGCTTGACGATGGTTACGGGTACGGGGCTGGCATGGGCCACCTCCTGCGACACCGAACCCAGCAAGGCACTGCTGATGGCGCCCTGCCCGCGCGCACCGATGACGACCAGGTCGCAGCCGCTGCGCTCGATCATGTCCACCAGGGTGTGGGCCACGTCGCCCACGCCGATGTCGGTTTCGTAGGAGACACCGGCCGCATCGAGCAGGGCCCGGGCCGGTGCCATGAGGTGCTCGCCGGCCTCCAGGCTGGCGGCGGCGATCAGGTCGGCATCGCGCGCGGTCACCATTTCGTAGAGCGTGGCGGGCTCCTGCACATTGGCCAGCACGATGCTGGCCGTAAGGCCCTGGCGCACCAGGCCCAGGGCATGGTGCACGCCGTCCAGGGAGAGGTCCGAGCCGTCCACGGCGATCAGGATCTTGAACATGGGTTCTCCTTCCGTTGGTTTACGGACCAGTGTACCGATGCACGGTGCGCACAGGCACCCATGGCCTCACGTCCCGTGCGGTCTGGGACAATGCAGCCCATGCTGCAGTTCGACCTTCTCACCACCGACCCTACCAGCCACGCGCGGAGGGGCACGCTCACGCTCAACCACGGCGTGGTGCAAACACCGATCTTCATGCCCGTGGGCACCTATGGCACCGTCAAGGGCGTGATGCCGCAGAGCCTGCACGACATGGGCGCGCAGATCATCCTCGGGAACACCTTCCACCTGTGGATGCGCCCGGGCCTGGACGTGATGGAGAGCTTTGGCGGGCTGCACGGCTTCGAGCAGTGGAACAAGCCCATCCTCACCGATTCGGGCGGTTTCCAGGTCTGGAGCCTGGGCGCCATGCGCAAGATCACCGAGGAGGGCGTGACCTTCGCGAGCCCCGTGAACGGCGACAAGCTGTTCATGTCGCCCGAGGTGAGCATGCAGATCCAGACCACGCTCAACAGCGATATCGTGATGCAGCTCGACGAGTGCACGCCTTACGAGACCAAGGGCCACCTCACGACGGAGCGCGAGGCGCGCCAGTCGATGGAGATGAGCCTGCGCTGGGCCAAGCGCAGCCAGGACGAGTTCCACCGCCTGAACAACCCCAACGCGCTGTTCGGCATCGTGCAGGGCGGCATGTACGAGAACCTGCGCGCCGAGTCGCTCGCGCGCCTGGTGGAGATGGACTTCCCCGGCTACGCCGTGGGCGGTGTGTCGGTGGGCGAGCCCAAGGACGAGATGCTGCGCATCATGGCGCACACGCCGCACCTGCTGCCCGCGAACAAGCCGCGCTACCTGATGGGCGTGGGCACGCCCGAGGACCTGGTCGAGGGCGTGGCCCAGGGCGTGGACATGTTCGACTGCGTGATGCCCACGCGCAATGCACGCAACGGCACCATGTTCACGCGCTATGGCGACCTCAAGATCCGCAACGCACGCCACAAGAGCGACCACCAGCCTCTGGACACCAGCTGCACCTGCCACGCCTGCGCTGGCAAGAGCGGCATCTCGTGGGAGGCCGGCGGGCGCGAGGGTTTCAGCCGCGCCTACCAGCACCACCTGGACCGCTGCGGCGAGATGCTGGGCCCCATGCTCACCAGTATCCACAACCTGCACTACTACCTGAACCTGATGCGCGAGGTGCGCGAGGCGCTGGACGCGGGCAGCTTTGCCCAGTTCCGCGCACAGTTCAAGGCGGACCGGGCGCGCGGCGTCTGACTACCATTCCCCGGCAGCCGTGCACCCGTCCCTGCGCAACGTGCTGCTGTGGCCGCTGCGGCTGATCGGCCATCTGGCCGGCTGGCTGCTGGCGCTGGTCATCGTCTTCGAGGAATGGGGCTGGGAGCCGCTGCAGCGGGTGCTGGCGCGCATCGGCCGCTGGCCCGGACTGCGCTGGATCGAAGGCGCCGTGCGCAGCCTGCCGCCCTGGGCCGCGGTGCTGGTGTTCGCGCTGCCCTCGCTGATGCTGCTGCCCATCAAGCTGCTGGCGCTGTGGACCATCGGCCAGGGGCATGTGCTGCTGGGCATGCTCATCATCGTGGCGGCCAAGCTGGTGGGCACGGCGGTACTCGCCCGCCTGTTCACGCTGACCCAGCCGGCACTGCTGCAGCTGCGCTGGTTTTCCTGGCTCTATGGCCACTGGACGCGCATCAAGGCGGCGCTGCTCGCCCGTGTACGGGCCTCATGGCCGTGGCGCGTGGGCCGGGTGCTCAAGCGCCAATGGCGCCAGCGGTGGCAAGCGTGGCGCGCCAGGTAGCCAGAAGCCATGTCCGGCCCGCCGGGCACCCGCCCGCGCTGAAAGCGCGGCGGCCAGAGCAGCGTCACGGTGCCCCTCGATAATCGGCGCGACACATCTGCGCACACGACTCCATGGACTTCCAGCTCGACCTGGCCACCGTTCTCCTTCTCTACAACACCTCTCTCATCGCCGGTGCCCTGAGCATCTTCCACATCCGCCGCCACTCGTGCCGACCCCAGGGCCTGGCATCGCTGGCCGCGGCCTATGTGATGCTGGCGGTGGGAGCGGTCCTGGCCTGGCGCGGCGAAAGCGCAGCCCTGCCGATGTGGATGTGGACGCATGGCAGCCTGCTCTTGGGCACTGGAGGGTATGCCCTTTTCTGGGCCGGGGTGCGCGGCTTCAGCGGGCGCAGGCGAGTGCCCTGGCGGGCCGTGGTGCTGCTGCCGCTGGCATGCCTGGCGGTGGGCATCGCCACGGGGTTTCCCCTGCAGAACCTGCTGCGCGCAGGCGTCTTCCACGCCACGGCCACGCTGGTACTGGCGGCCTGCACGTTCGAGATACTGCGCGACCGCCGCGCCGAGCCCCTGCCTTCGCGCACGCTGATGGCCGCCTTTCTGGGATTGAGCGCCAGCATCTATGCCTTGCGGCTCGCCTACATCCTCAGCGGCACGGCAAGCTCGGCCGGCTTTGCCTGGGCCTTCTCCGTGCAGATGTTCTGCCACTTCGGCATGGCGCTCATGGTGGCGGCACTGTCCAATGAGCGCGCCGAGATCCGTCTGGAGCAGGCGGCCCACACCGACCCACTGACCGGCACTGGCAACCGGCGTTGGCTGGAATCGCGGTTGCCTGCCCGGCTGCCACCCCAGAGTGCCATCGCCCAACTGGACCTTGATCGCTTCAAGCAGATCAATGACCGCTATGGCCATGCCGTTGGTGACCGGGTGCTGGTGGAGTTTGCACGGTGCCTGCAAGGGCAGTTGCGCAGTTCGGATCTGCTGGCGCGAATGGGCGGCGAGGAGTTCGTGGTCTACCTGCCGGCGGTGACACAGGCGGAAGCCCAGGCAATTGCCGAGCGGCTGTGCTCCAGCGTTGCCATGTTGCACATCGAGGCACAGGGGTCGCGGATTCCGGTCACGGTCAGCATCGGCCTGGCCTGGGTACATGGCACGCCCATCGCTGCGGAGATTTGGTTCAAGAGGGCGGACGATGCCCTCTACAGGGCCAAGCAATCGGGGCGCAACCAGGTGGTTCTGGCGGCAAACACTGCAGTGCAAGGAGTCTGACCGCCTGAAAAACATGCCGCCCGGACACCACTGCCCACCGTTGCCAGAGTGGTCTGCACCCAGGCCTCCAAGGGCGCTGGGAGATTTCACAGCTACAGTGGGTGCCAATTGCCTCGCGGCCCTGAACCTCAACGCATGCCGTCTCTGCTTCGCCCCCCCTCCCCCGGCACCGCCGCCGGCCCGCTGAAGGGCTGGGGCTTGTGCACGGCCATCGGCTTGCTGGTCTTTGCTGCGTCGCTGCTGGGCATTATGACCCGGCCCCTGGGTTACATGGCCGCCTTCTGGCCCGCCAATGCGCTGCTGCTGGGCCTGCTGGTGCGCTATCCGCGCCTGGCCGCGTCGGGCACCTGGGCCGCCGCCGCCGTGGGCTACGCGGCCGCGGACCTGGTGACGGGCACCGCGCCCCTGGTGACGCTGTGGCTGGCCGCCGCCAACCTGTGCGGCGTGGCCACGGGCTGGTGGCTGTTCGGCCAAGTGCCGGTGGCCACGCGCTTCCTCAAGCGGCAGATGTCGGCGGTGCTGATGTTCGGCATCTGCGTGGCCGCCAGCGCGGCTGCCGCGCTGGCGGGCTCGGGCACGGGCCCGCTGCTGTTCAGCACCACCTGGCCCACGGCCCTGGGCATGTGGTTCTGCACGGAGCTGATCAACAGCGTGCTGATCCTGCCGGTCATGCTCAGCCTGCCGACCCCGCAGGAGGCACGGCGCACGCTCAAGAAGCGCCGCTGGTCCCGGCGCCGCTGGAAGTACGCGGCGCCCCTGCTGGCGCTGGCGGCCAGCGAGGCGGCGGCGATCGCCATCGGCGGCCCCGGGGCGCTGGCGTTTCCGGTTCCGGCGCTGCTGTGGTGTGCACTCACTTATGGTGTGTTTGCCACCAGCGTTCTCTCCATGCTGACCTGCTTCGGCCTGGCGATTGCGGCCGGCGCGGGCATGCTGGACCTGGCGTTCGCACCCGCCAACGCCTGGGCCGTGTTCTCGCTGCGCGTGGGCATCTCGCTGCTGGGCCTGGGCCCGCTGTCGGTCGCCACGGCCAAGGCAGCCAGTGTCGAGGCCATGCGCCGGCTGCACCGCGCGGCCAGCCACGACTTCCTGACCGACGCCCTGGCGCGCCGCGCCTTCATGGCCCAGGGCAGCAAGCTGCTGGCCCGGCTGGCGCGCGAGCGCAGCAGCGTGGCCGTGCTGATGCTGGACCTGGACCACTTCAAGCGCGTGAACGATACCTATGGCCACGCCCAGGGGGACAAGGTGCTGCACGGTTTTGCCGCGACGGTCAGCGAGGCGCTGCGGCCCGGTGACCTGTTCGGCCGGCTGGGTGGGGAGGAGTTCGCCGTGGTGCTGCCGCGCATCCGCCAGGCCGATGCCATGGCCGTGGCACGCCGCCTGTGCAAGCAGGTGCGCAACCACCCATTCGCCCTGGCGGGGCAGCGCGAGCCGCTGCACGCCACGGTGAGCATCGGCCTGGTGGTGCGCACCGGCGTGTCGGCCCAGGACTCGCTGGGCGCCCTGATGTCCGATGCCGATGCCGCGCTGTACCAAGCCAAGGCGACCGGCCGTGACCGCACCCACTTGTACGAGCCCGGATCCACGCCAGGCCCTTGAGGGCGGGTTGGCTTTATCGCATCAGGACACGCCGCCGGGTGCCACAGGTCCTGGCGCTACGGGCGGCGCGGGCGGGATCACCGGCAAGACCTGGGGTGCCGGTGCGCCGGCCGCGGCGGCGCCGCAGGCATGGCAGAAACGGGCGAAGGCGCTCTTGCGCGTGGTGCACACGCCGCAGTGGTCAAACAGGCCGATGCCGCAGTGCGGGCAGAAGTCGATCGCCTCGTTCTTGAGGTCCACCGGCCGCTCGCAGCCCGGGCACACGCTCTTGGCCAGGCGCGCCAGGGCCACGTCGTAGCTCAGTTCCTTGCGGCGCTCCTGGTCGGGCAGGGCCTCGGCCAGCTTCTGGCGCTCCAGGTAGCGGTTGAGGGCCAGGATGGCGTAGCGCCCGACCAGCACCGTGATGCCGATG
Organism: Acidovorax sp. GW458-11-26-14-TSB4; assembly: GCF_059423865.1. Taxonomy (NCBI): domain Bacteria; kingdom Pseudomonadati; phylum Pseudomonadota; class Betaproteobacteria; order Burkholderiales; family Comamonadaceae; genus Acidovorax; species Acidovorax sp. GW458-11-26-14-TSB4. The sequence goes on along the minus strand of NZ_JBWKYR010000007.1, from coordinate 154,444 downwards.
CCCACCACATAGCGCACATAGCCGCCGTAGCTGGGCAGGTAGGGCACCAGCTCCACGAAGAAGGCGAACAGCGCGAAGAAGATGAAGCCCCAGACAAAGGGCCAGTAGGTGCCCTTGCGCTTCTTGACGAACAGCCAGCCGGCAATGGCCAGGAGCGGCAGGGTGAGCGCCAGCCGGTACAGGAAGACGCGCAGTTCGAGCTTGCGCTGCTCGATGGACATGCGGCCATAGCCCTCGCGCTCCATCTCGCTCTGGCGCTGCTGGGCGGCACTGGCGGCCTGCTGCGCATCGAGCGCGGCCTGCTGCTGCGCCTCGACCGCCTGCTGGGTCTTGCGCTCGGCGAGCTTGAGCACATCGAGCTTCTGCGTGCGGGCGATGACCTCGGGGTCCTGGTCGGCACGCTGCGTGGCGCTGCGCGTGGCCAGCCAGTTGTTGAAGGTCTCGCGCTCGGCCGCGCTTTCGCTGCGCGCCTTGCTGCGCTGCAGCTGGGCCTGCTGCAGCGCGGTCTCGGCGTCTTCCTCGGCCTTGCGCGAGCTGCGCACTTCCTCGCGCACCCGGTCGTAGGCGGCCTTGTCGACGAAGTCCTCGACCACCAGGCGCTTTTCGACCTGGGGCAGGTCGCCGACGATGGTACCGCCCAGGCCGATCAGGAAGCCGGCGAAGACGAAGGCCACCAGCCACAGGCCGCGGCGGAACCACTTTTCGGAAAGCCGCAAGGATTTGCTCATGGATCGTTCTCCCTCTTGCCAATGGCGCACCCGGGCAGCACGCCCAGGCGCAGTGTCACGTCACTTCAGGACCAGCGTCGCAGGGGCCGCGCCCAACTGGGCGCGCTGCAGCCACGTGAGCATCGAGTCCACCGTCACGGTCTCGATGCGGTCGGAGAAACGCTTGTCGTTGGGGTGGTCGTCGAAGGCGATGTTGGCCGAGCCCACGCGCCCGCCCATGCGGGTCAGCGGCCCGATCTTGAGCGTGGTGGGCTCGTAGCCCTTGAACTTGAGCCAGGCCTGCGCCTGTTCGCGGCTGTTGACGGTGGCCGGCTCCATGGCGGCGGCCAGGGTCTCCAGTGCCCACTGGTTGGACTGCTGGTACTTGGTGCCCCAGACATAGCTCACCATGCTGTAGGCCGGCTGGTTCATGGCCTTGGTGCGGCCCTTGTCCTGCAGCAGCGCGACCAGGCGCTGTTGCACCTCGGGCGTGGGCACGGCCCACACGGCCTCGTAGCGCCACAGGTCGTCGAGGAAGAACTCGCCCAGGCCCTGGCGGTACAGGTGGCCCACGGCGGTGCCGCATTCGTTGAGCTTGTGCGCCACGCGCCAGGGGCCCTCGGGGGTCTTGTAGGCCCAGCCCAGGTGCGAGTAGCGCAGCCCGTACTTGCTGAGGTCCTGGCCCGCGCGGCCCAGCATCACGACCTGGGCACCGGTCGCGTCCAGGGCCTGGGAGGTGCGCTCGGCCAGCTGCATGCCGCGCTCCACGGTCTTGGCCGACGGCGGCTTCTGGGCCTCGCAGGAGCGGCCCGCATGGGCCTGGGTGGCAGGGAACAGTGCAGCGCCGGTCAGCAGAGCGGCGCCCAGGACCCGGCGCAGGCCGGGCGGGTGCAAGGTGGCTTGTGGGTGCATGGCTGCGTTCTCCCTCACAGGCGCTCGTTGTACAGCAGCGCGCGGCCGATGGCGTTGGGCACGAAGGCCAGGGCCTCGCCGGCCACGGACAGCACCACGCCCGAGCCGATCACGGTGCAGACCACCACCGTGCCCACGGCATGGGCCGAAGCGCCGATGCCACGGCCCAGCACCTCGACGCTGACGCGGGCACCGTCCGAGGCGCGTTCGAGCACGTACACGGTGCCCACGGCCGAGACCTCCACGGCGCGCACCGAGAGCACGGCACCACCGACCGACAGGGCTGCTGGCAGGGCCACGGCGGCGCCGGCAGCGGTCGAGGCGACCGAGGCCGTGCCGACCACGGAGGCCACCGGCAGCAGGGACAGCGCGGCCGAGGCCTCGCTCTGGGCGCGGGCCGGCAGGCTGGCCAGGGCCGCAAGGAAGGTGGCGGCCAGCAGTGTGCTGGCAAGGGTGCGTTGCAGGGTTCTCATGGTCATTCACTCCTCAGAGGTTGGCGCCCCGGCACTCGGTGTGCCGGGGAATGGCATTTGGACAGTATCAGTTGCTGCTGTTCTGGGCAGCCGACTGGGCGGCTTCGCGGCGGCCCTGCAGCCGGGCTTCGGCCAGGTCGGCTTCATGGCGGTCACGCAGCATCTTGGCCAGCGTGAAGGCGGTGGTGATCAGGTACAGCCAGCTCACACCGAGGAAGGCCTTGTAGGTCACGTTGATCTCCATGCCGAACAGGCCCCAGCCCGTCAGGCCCATGGCGACCGCAAAGCCGCCCCAGACCACCAGCTTCCACATGGGGGTGTCGCCAGCGCCGCGGCGCACGGCGCTTTCGTTGTCCCGCACGAACTTGGCCAGCACGAAGGCGGCCGAGAGGCAGAACACATAGCCCATCACCATGAACGCGCGCTCCAGCTGCTCCCCGGGCAGCCAGGCCAGGCCGACTGCGCACAGGAACACGGCAATGCCGAACGAAATCCACACCTGGAGCTGCCAGGCCTTGGTATCACGCTGAACGACGAAGGAAGATGCGGACATACAGGTGGTGTGGCCCTGGGGCCGTTGTTGAACACGGAACGCATGGTCGCAAAGCGCCAGCCGGGTGTCCGCATTGAACCACCACAGTGGCGTTGCGCCGGCTCTTCAGTATCGTTTTACGGTACTTGGTCACACTTTGACACCCTTATCCGAGCCGAAAGTTGCTTGCAAACTACCACCGGCAGCGCATCGGCGACAGCCAAGGCAGCCCGGGTCTTTGACAATTCCGGCGATTGCGGGACCTGCCCGCGCGACCCATTCCCTGGAGACCCCCATGACCAAACCCTATGACATCGTCGTCCATGGCGCCACCGGCTTCACCGGCCGCCTGGTGGTGGAATACCTGCTGCAGCGCTACCCCGCCGGCAGCGGCCTGCGCTGGGCCATGGGCGGGCGCAGCGCCGAGAAGCTGGCCGCCGTGCGCGACGAACTGGGCGCCCCGGCTGACATGCCCCTGGTGGTGACCGACAGCGCCAGCACGGAGAGCCTGCAGGCGCTGATGGCGCAGACGCGCCTGGTGCTGACCACCGTGGGGCCCTACCAGCTCTACGGCAATGAGCTGGTCGCCGCCTGCGCCGCCGCCGGCGTGGACTATGTGGACCTGTGCGGCGAGCCTGCCTGGATGCGCCACATGATCGACGCGCACGAGGCCGCGGCCAAGGCCAGCGGCGCGCGCATCGTGTTCTCGTGCGGCTTCGACTCCATCCCGTTCGACCTGGGCGTGTTCATGCTGCAGCGTGAGATGAAGGCCCGCTTCGGCCACCCCGCCAGCCGCGTGCGCGGCCGGGTGCGCAAGCTCAAGGGCACGTTCTCGGGTGGCACGGCCGCGAGCCTGCAGGCCACCATGGCCGCCTCGGCGGCGGACCCCAAGGTGCTGGAGCTGCTGAAGAACCCGTTCTCGCTCACGCCCGGCTTCGAGGGCCCGCGCCAGCCCACGGGCCACAAGCCCATGGAGGACGAAGCCCTGGGCATGTGGGTCGCGCCCTTTGTAATGGCGGCCATCAACACGCGCAACGTGCACCGCTCCAACCTCCTCCTGCAGCACGCCTACGGCACGGACTTCGTCTACGACGAGATGCTGGTCACCGGCCCGGGCGCCAAGGGCGAGGCCATTGCGAATGCGGTGGCGGGCGACAAGTCCATGGGCTCCAAGGAAGGCCCGAAACCCGGCGAAGGCCCGTCGCGCGAGGAGCGCGAGGCAGGGTCCTACGACGTGCTGTTCCTCGGCGAAGACAGCCAGGGCAACACCCTGCGCGTGGGCGTCACAGGCGACCGCGACCCGGGCTATGGCTCGACCAGCAAAATGATCGCCGAGTCGGCCGTCTGCCTGCTGCAGGAGGCTGCGGCCACCCCGGGCGGCATCTGGACCACCGCGCCCGCCATGGGCGAGCCGCTGATCACCCGGCTTCAGGAGAATGCAGGGCTGACGTTCGCGGTCGAGGCATCGTGACGACCTCCCCCTAAATCGCCAGCGGCAGCTCCGTGGTGGACAGCACGTTGCGCAACACCATGAAGGAGCGCACCTGGCGCACGCCCGGCAGGTAGATCAGCTGCTCGGCATGCAGGCGGTTGAAGCTGTCGCTGTCGCGCGTGCGCACCAGCATGAAGTAGTCGAACTCGCCCGTGACCACGTGGCATTCCATGCAGCCCGAGATCTTCACGGCGGCCTTCTCAAAGGCAGCGAAGGACTCGGGCGTGGAGCGGTCGAGCACCACGCCGATCATCACCAGCATGCCGGCCCCCACGGCCTTGGGGTTGAGCAGCGCCACCACCCCGTCGATGAGCCCCAGGCGCTTGAGCCGTTCCACCCGGCGCAGGCAGGCCGGCGGGCTCAGGTGCACCTTCTCGGCCAGGGCCACGTTGGACAGCGAGGCATCGCGCTGCAGCAGGCGCAGGATGGCCTTGTCGATGCGGTCCAGATCGTCCGTGACCGCGGCGCTGGCGGGCGCGCTCTTGCCGTGAACTTTTGTTGCGCACATGGCTTGTTTTTTGGAATCAATGGATTCGGATTGGCATTTTTACATACCAAACCTCCGAAATTCAATCCACATTCACAACCACGTTAGCCACGGCTTTTCCTACGATGGAGGCATTGCAGGCGAGGTGCCCCCTGCAAGCGATTCCCCCTCTTCCATTGCCTACGAGAGCCGCCATGAACCTGCAGAAATTCGCCCGCCACCCGCTGACCTTCGGCCCCTCGCCGATCACGCCGCTGAACCGCCTGTCGGCCCACCTGGGCGGCAAGGTGCACCTGTATGCCAAGCGCGAGGACTGCAACAGCGGCCTGGCCTTCGGCGGCAACAAGACGCGCAAGCTCGAATACCTGATCCCCGAGGCGATCGCGGGCGGCTACGACACGCTGGTCTCCATCGGCGGCATCCAATCCAACCAGACGCGCCAGGTGGCCGCCGTGGCCGCGCACCTGGGCATGAAGTGCGTGCTGGTGCAGGAGAACTGGGTCAACTACTCCGACGCGGTGTACGACCGCGTGGGCAACATCGAGATGTCGCGCATCATGGGTGCCGACGTGCGCCTGGATGCCGCAGGCTTCGACATCGGTATCCGCCCCAGTTGGGAACAGGCGATGGACGATGTGAAGAAGGCCGGCGGCAAGCCTTTCCCCATCCCCGCAGGCTGCTCGGAGCACCCCTACGGCGGCCTGGGCTTCGTGGGCTTTGCCGAGGAAGTGCGCCAGCAGGAAAAGGAGCTGGGCTTTGCGTTCGACTACATCGTCGTCTGCTCGGTCACGGGCAGCACACAGGCCGGCATGGTGGTGGGCTTCGCGGCCGACGGCCGGGCACGCAAGGTGATCGGCATCGACGCCTCGGCCAAGCCCGCGCAGACGCACGCGCAGATCCTGCGCATCGCCCAGAACACCGCCCAGCTCGTGGAGCTGGGCCAGGACATCACGGCCGAGGACGTGGTGCTGGACACGCGCTACGGCGGCCCCGAGTACGGCCTGCCCAGCGAGGGCACGCTCGAAGCCATCCGCCTGTGCGCACGCCAGGAGGGCATGCTCACCGACCCAGTGTACGAAGGCAAGTCCATGCACGGCATGATCGACATGGTGCGCAAGGGCGAATTCCCCGAAGGCTCCCGTGTCCTGTACGCGCACCTGGGAGGGGTGCCGGCGTTGAACGCCTACAGCTTTCTTTTTCGCAACGGCTGAGCGCAGCGAGACCGACGCACAGCGGCTGGCGCGGCTGGCGGGCCTCTCGGTGATCTGATCGTGTCAGTGACTCATGGCGCTGCGCGCCACCCGCGACGCATGAAACTGGCGTGGCCAAGGCCAGTGCCCCCGTGCAAGGGCCGCCCCGCCGCACTGGGGGTGTCCCCCTCCCGACTCGCGCAGCGAGGAGAGAGAGGGGGGAAGGCGCGAAGCGCCTCAGGGGGTGTTTCACTTCAAGCTCGCAGCCAGGCCAGCATGTGCGGGTAAGGCACCACGCCCAGGGCGGCGGCCTGCCCAGGCGATGCGGTGAGCCCCGCCGCGACGAGCCCTGGCAAACCCGGGTACACGCCCAGCTCGAAGGTGGTGCGCAGGCCCGCGGATTGGCCGTGGTAGCCACCGTCGTGGAACAGCACGGCGGACGGCAGCCGCAGGTGCTGCAGGGCTGCCCAGGCCCACACCGTGGCCTCGATCTCGCCCCCGTGCGGCACGGGGGGCAGTTCGGCCAGCGCATCGCCCATGCCGCCGCGCAGTGCGGCAGGCACCACGGCCAGGTGCCCCGCTTCGTGCAGCAGATCACCCGGCCAACGCAAGCGTTCCAGGTCCACCCGCAAACCACCCTGCACGATGCGCAGGCCGGGCAGGAAGCTGTCGGCAGGCACCGCGGCCTCGCTCACCGCCAGCCCGACTTCATGCAGGAAAGCCATGATGCGGCGCGCCAGCACGACCCGCTCCTGCATCTCCAGGTGGCTTTCGGTGCCCTGCATCAGGCGGCCAGCAGATCGGCCACGCGCGAGCGCAGGGATGCGGGCTGCACTTCGGAGGCTGGCACCGCCGGGCCCACGTTGAGCCCCACCCGGCTGTAGAAGCCGCGGCGGAAGGGCCGCACCATGGCACCGCCCTGTTCGATGCGGCTGAAGTACGAGCCCCAGAGATTGGTCAGCGCCATGGGGATCACGGGGGCGTGGATGCCCTCGTCGCGCGCGCGGTCGAGGATCTTCATGATGCCGCCCTTGAACTCCTGCAGCTGCCCATCCTTGGTGATGCCGCCTTCGGGGAAGATGGCCAGCAGGTCGCCCTCGCGCAGCACCTGGTTTGCGCGCTCGAAGGCGGCTTCGTAGGTGGCGGGGTCTTCCTTGTAGGGCGCAATCGGGATGACCTTGGCCAGGCGGAACAGCCAGCCGAGCACGGGCACGCGGAAGATGCGGTGGTCCATCACGAAGTAGATGGGTCGCGGGCTGGCCGCCATGAGCAGCACGGCGTCGATGAAGCTCACGTGGTTGCAGGCCAGGATGGCCGCACCCGTGGTGGGCAGGTTCTCGTCGCCCTGCACCTTGAAACGGTAGACAAAGCGCGAAGAGACCCAGGCCACGAAGCGCAGCAGGTATTCGGGCACCAGCATGAAGATGTAGAACGCCACCACGGCGTTGGCCAGGCCGGTGAACAAGAAGATCTGCGGCACGGTGAAGCCTGCGCCCAGCAGGGCGCCGGCGATCAGCGAGCTGGCGATCATGAACAACGCGTTCAGGATGTTGTTGGCGGCGATGATGCGCGCGCGGTGCGTAGGCTGGCTGCGCATCTGGATCAGCGCGTACATGGGCACGCTGTACAGGCCGGCGAACAGGCTGAGCAGCGCCAGGTCGAGCATCACGCGCCAGTGCGGCGCCTGGGCCAGGAAGGCACCGAGGCCCATGATCTCCGCGGGCGGCAGGCTGCGCGCGGCGAAGTACAGGTCGATGGAGAACACGCTCATGCCGATGGCGCCCAACGGCACCAGGCCGATCTCGACATGGCGGCGCGAAAGCACCTCGCACAGCAGCGAGCCGATGCCGATGCCCACCGAGAACACCACCAGCAGCAGCGAGGCCACCTGCTCGTTGCCGTGCAGCACCTCCTTGGCGAGGCTGGGGAACTGCGACAGGAACACCGCGCCGAAGAACCACATCCAGCTGATGCCCAGCAGCGAGCGGAAGACCACGATGTTGCCGTGCGCCAGCTTGAGGTTGCGCCAGGTCTCGGTGATGGGGTTCCAGTTGATCACCAGGCCCGGGTCGGTGGCCGGTGCCGAAGGAATGGCCTGGGCCACCAGGCGCCCGACCAGGGCCAGCGCCACGCAGGCAATCGCCACCGTGGTGTGGCCGATGCCCGGCAGGGCCACCAGCAGGCCGCCGGCCACGTTGCCCAGCAGGATGGCGACGAAGGTACCCATCTCCACCATGCCATTGCCGCCCGTGAGCTCCCGCTCGGTCAGCACCTGGGGGAGGTAGGCGAATTTCACCGGCCCGAACAGCGTGGAGTGCATGCCCATGAGGAAGGTGCACAGGAGCAGGATGGGCACGTTGCCCGCCACGAAGCCCACGGCCGCCACCAGCATGATGGCGATCTCCAGGTTCTTCACGAAGCGGATCATCTTCGTCTTGTCGTACTTGTCGGTGAGCTGGCCCGAGGTGGCCGAGAACAGCAAAAACGGCAGGATGAACAGCGCACCGATCACCAGCCCGGCCATCGCTGGCGGCAGCCAGCCCACGCTGAGCTGGTAGGTCACCATCACCGTGAAGGCGAACTTGAACAGGTTGTCGTTGGCGGCACCCGAGAACTGCGTCCAGAAGAAGGGCGCGAAGCGGCGCTGGCGCAGCAGGGCGAATTGGTTGGGATCCTCGTGGCCGCCATGGCCTGCGTGGCTGCCCTGGGCGCCGGGGCTGCCGTGCAGGGGGCGTGCGCCCGCAGAAGGGGTCTCGGTGCTCATGCGTCTCTCCTCGTTGGCATCTTGGTTTGCAGGAACGGCATTTCGGGCGCGGTGATCGGCCTGCTTGCGGACCGGTGCTGGGCGCCATTCTGCCCGGTTGTGGCGACAGGGCCATGGCCCGCGTTGCGTGGCAGCAGGCCCGCCAGGGCGGACAGCACCGGCAGCGCCGCTGCGGCGGCGGCCAGGTGCTTGAGGCTGTGGCCCGACACCCATTGGCCCGTGGCCTCCAGGACCGCATGGTCGGCCGCCTCGAACAGCTTGGCCACGCCATAGAAGGCGATCACCGCGCCCAGGTGCACGGCCAGAGCGCCACCCCGTCGCGGCAGCATGGCCAGCGCCAGCACCACCAGCATTCCGCCCAGCTGTACCACGGCCCAGGGCAACACGTTGCCCGACAGCGCCCACCACAGCACGGCCAGCGTGCCGCCCAGCAGCACGGCCCCCGCAGTGGCAATGCCGGCACGCTGGCTAACGCGGCCCGCCGCCGCCAGCCCGAGCAGGCCCGCGAACGGCAGCACCATGCCCAGCCGGTCCCACATCAGGCCGAAGTCGCTGGGGCGCCAATGGTAGAAGGCCGAGCCCGCTGCGGTGCAGACCAGGCCGGCGAAGAACAGGCCCGCCAAGGCGCGCGACACGCCATCCACGGCTCCCGACGGCAGCCGGGCCAGCCACGCCAGGCCCAGGGCCCCGGCCATGGCGAACGGGAGGTTGCTCAGCACGTCCAGGGCGCTGGGAATGCCCAGCAGCGTGCGCTGGTCGGCAAAGCCGTGCTGGTGGGCGCTGTCGTGCAGCACCGGGCCGAACACGGCCAGCGCCAGCAGCGCGCCGGCAGCGAGCAGCAGTGCGGCCTCCAGGCGTGACGGGCCCGTGGCGCGGGGAGGAATTGGCAGTGGCATGGTTCGGGTTCCGGGAGTGGTTGGTGGGGCGCAGTGTGGGAATGCCGAGGGCGAAATCGGTACCGAAATCTGTGCAAAGGGCTGCCAAATGCACCACAGGTACCGATAATCGATACCCATGAGCACCACCGCCGACCTCGTCACCGCCCTCAAGAAGGAACTCAAGACCGCGCAGATGACCTACGCCGACCTCGCGCAGCAGCTGGGCATGGCGGAGTCCAGCGTCAAGCGCATGCTGGCCAAGGGGGACATGCCGCTGTCGCGCATCGACGCGATCTGCCGCGCGCTGGCGCTGGACTTTGCCGACCTGGCACGCCGCGTGGCCGAGAGCCAGCCCCTGCTCAAGGAGTTGACACAGGAGCAGGAAAAGGCCGTGGTGGCCGACAAGCGCCTGCTGCTGATGGCCATCTGCGTGCTCAGCCAGTGGACGCTGGAGCAGGTGACCAGCACCTACCGCCTCTCCGAGGCCGAGGGCATCAAGTACCTGGCCCAGCTCGACCGCATCGGCATCATCGAGCTGCGCCCGCTCAACCGCTACCGCCTGAAGCTGGCCAAGACCTTCCGCTGGCGCCCACACGGGCCTGTGATGAACTACTTCCGCGAGCACGCGCTGCTCGACTACTTCGCGGGCGGCTTTGACGGCGCGGGCGAAGGCGTGCTGCTGGTGCACGGCACCATCAGCCGCAGCCTGGCCCCGGCCTTCATGGAACGCATGCAGCGCGTGGCCCAGGACTTTGCCCAGCAGCATCTGGCGGACCAGAAGCTGCCGCCGCGCGAACTCGAGGGCTACACCCTGCTGCTGGCGCTGCGCAGCTGGGAGTTCGAGGCCTTCACCGGAATGCGACGCCAAGGCCTCTCCTGAACATGCGCTGGCGTCTCGGTATGCCAGGCGGCGCTGTGCCTGCTTGACGCTTTAAACAAAATTTACTATTCTTTAAATTACAAATTCATTGAATTTAAAGATAGCAAATGAAAACCACCCGCCAACAGCAGGATGCGACGCGCCGCCAGATCGTGGCCAGCGCAGTCGATCTGATGACGCGCCAGGGCTTCGACGGCACGACGATGAAGGACATCGCGCGCGCGGCGGGCATTGGCGACGCCACCATCTACAAGTACTTCCCCACCAAGGACCGCGTGGTGCTGGGCTTTGTGGACGAGGCCGTGCGCGGTGCGCTGGAAGACACCCTGGCCACGCCGGGCCTGGCGGACTATGGGCTGCAGGAAAAGCTGCAGCGCCTGGCCGATGCGCTGCTCGAACGCCTGCTGCCCGACCGCGAGTTCGTGGCCGAGGTGATGGCCCTGGCCAGGCGCTCGCCCCTGTCCATGTGGGCCGAGCCCCTGGCCTCGCGCCAGGCGCTGCGCGAGGCCGTGGCGGACTTCCTCACCGCGGCCGAGGACAGTGGCGAGATCGAGCCCTGCGACTTCAAGGGCGTGGCCAGCGGCCTGTTCGGCGACTACCTGGCCGGCGTGGTGGCCTACTGGCTGGCCGACACCTCGGACGAATTCGCAGAGACCACGCAACTGGTAGATCTGTCGCTTGGGGTGCTGGTTACCGCGCTGCGCGCGGGCCTGGTCAACCGCATGCTGCAGTTGGGCGGCTTCGTGCTGCGCAGCCAGATGGCGCGCTTCATGCAGCATGGCAGCGGGCTCATCGGCGTGCTGCGCATGGCCAAGGCCTCGCTGGGCGACGGCGCCGCGGCGGGCCGGCCGCGCAGGCCGCAGGCGCCCGAGCCCACCCCCGCCGAGCCGAAAGCCAAAGCCGCCCGCAAGCCCCGTACCCGCAAGGCCGCGCCATGAGCATGCGACGCACCATCCGCGCCACGCCACTGCCCACCGGCAGCGTGATCGAAGCCCGCCTGCCCGGCGCCCAGTTCGCCGACTGCTATGAAACCGCCGACCCTGCGCCCGGCCACAGCGCGCTGCAATCGTGGCTCGACGTGGTGGCCCGCACGCCGGGCTGGACGCGGGCGCTGATGGCGCTGCGCAACCGCCTGGTGCGCCTGGTCGGGCTCAAGGGCCTGGGCCAGTTGAACGATGGCACGCGGCGCGACGCCAGCGGCTACCGCGTGGGCGACCGGGTGGGCATCTTCGAGATCCGCCACCTGTCGGACCGCGAGGTGGTGATGGGCCAGGACGACAAGCACCTCGATGTGCAGGTCTCGCTGCACAAGCGCATGCAGGGTGGGCAGGCCGTGCTGGCCCTGGGCACGGTGGTGCACATCCACAACCCGCTGGGCCATGCCTATATGGCCGTGGTGGCGCCATTCCACCGCCGCATCGTGCGGGCCATGCTGGCACGGGCATGACGCGCGGCACCAAGGCCCCGCGCACCGGCGCCCTGGCGCGCGGCACCATCACCGGTGTGGCGGCCGCGCGCCTGGGCCTGGCCCGGCTGGGCGAACGCATGCGTCCCGCCGCCGCCGACGAGGCAGCCAAGGCCGATGCCCAGGCCCGCCACGAAGCGGCCATGGGCCGCATCCTGTTCCAGGCCATGGGGCAGCTGCGCGGCACCGCCCTCAAGGTCTCGCAGATCCTGAGCATGGACAGCAGCTTTCTGCCCGAGGGCGTGCGGCGCGAGTTGGCGCGCGCCTGCCACCAGGCCACGCCGCTCAACCGCGCGCTGGTGGGCCGGGTGTTCCGCCAGTCCTTCGGGCAAGAGCCCGAGGCCCTGTTCACCCGCTTCGAGCCCCAGGCCTTTGCCGCGGCCAGCCTGGGCCAGGTGCACCGCGCCGAACTGGCGGGGCATGGGGCCGTGGCGGTCAAGGTGCAGTACCCGGGCATTGCCGCCACCATCGCCTCGGACATGCGCCTCTTGCGCACCAGCCTGCGCGCCCTGGCGCACAGCGACCTGCCACTGCCCGACGATGTGGTGGTGGAGCGGGTGCTGGAGGAAATCGAGCGCACGCTGCGGCACGAGGTGGACTACCTGCACGAAGCCCGCCAGCTGCAGTGGTTCGCCGAGCATGCGGCGCTGCCCGGCATCGTGCTGCCGCGGCCCATCGCCTCGCACACCCGTGCGCAGGTGCTCACCCAGCAGTACCTGCCGGGCCTGCACCTGGGCGAATGGCTGCGCAGCGAGCCCCCGCAGGCCGCACGCAACCAGGCCGGCCAGTTGCTCTGGGACTGGTTCATGCACTGCACCTTCGGCCTCGGTCACATGCATGCGGACCTGCACCCGGGCAACTTCCTGTTCCTGCCCGACGGGCGGCTCGGCGTGCTCGATTTCGGATGCACGCGCGAGCTGTCGCCCGCATTCCGCAGCGGGGTGCTGCAGGCCTGGCGTGCACTGCTGCAGCCCGCATCGACCGAGCGCAGCCGGGACGTGCTGCAGGCCTATGGTGCGCTGGGGCTGGTCGGTGCGTCGATGGACCTCGCCACCTTCACCAGTGAGCTGGTGCCCGCCCTCTCGATCACGCAGGCCTGGCAGGTCGAGCCCTTCACGCAGCCGGTCTTCGACTTCGCCGGCAAGAGCCGGCCGCCCGCACCGGTGGCGGCGCAGCAGAAGGTGCTGGCCCGGCACCTGGCTGCCGTGCCGCCGGAGCTGCCGGCGTTCGAACGCGCCTGGCTCGGGCTCATGCACCTGCTGACCGAGATCCGGGCCCAGGTGCACACCCGGGCCGGGCACTGGATCGGCTGACCCCCCATCCCACCTCCCAGGAGAACTCCATGCACACCCTGCCTCCCTCCCTTGCCCTGCTGGCCACCCGCCCCTGGAAAGGCCGCTGGCTGCTGGCCGTGGCTCTGCTGCACACGGTGGTGGCCGCCATCCTGTTCGCGCCGCAGTGGCAACTGCTGTGGCAACGTGGCGTGTTCAACGCCGTGGCCGGCGATGTACACATCGGCAACGCCATCTGGTTCCTGCTGTTCGGCGCCGTGCTGGCCCTGTTGGCCTGGGAGGTGACGGCACTCGAACGCAGCCAGCCGGCCGTAGCGCTGCGGCCCATGGGCTGGTGCCTGCTGGCCCTGGTGGCAGCCGGCGTGGTGCTGATGCCGGTATCTGGCTTCTGGCTGGTGCTGCCGCCGGCCCTGGCCTTGCTCGTGCGCTGATGTGACATAAATCACGCTTTGGGTGCGCAGGCCGGCCCGCAGCAACACCCGCTTACAACTCTTCGCACCGCCACTACACCGGCTTGACGCAAAGCGACCACGATCAAGGCTCCGGTTCCGCAAGGAATCATTTGCAAGGAGACCTTCATGGCCCGTATTGCCCTCGCCGCCGCTTCCCTGGCCTTGCTGTCGCTGGGCGCTGCTGCCCCGGCGCTGGCATCGCCCAGTGCCACCGTCGTCATCCAGACCGGCGCCCCCTCGTACCACCCCCCCGTGCAACGCCCTGCGCTCGCCCCTCTGCAGGTCGTGCCCGTGCAATACCACCACGCGCCCCCACCGCCCCGCTACGAGGCCGTGCCGCCCCACCGCCGCGGCATGGCCTGGGTGCCCGGCCACTGGGAGTGGCGTGGTGGCCGCCACGTATGGATCGGCGGCCACTGGGTGAAGGCCCGCCCGGGCTACTACTACCGCGAGCCGCGCTGGGAAGAGCGTGGCGGCCGCCACTACATGCGCCCCGGCGGCTGGGACCGCGATGGTGACGGCGTGCCCAACCGCCACGACCGCCGCCCGGACAACCCGTATCGCAACTGATGGTGGCCGAGGCCGCCGAGAGCGGCCCCACACGCCTACAGGCGGCGAGGCGCGGCGCCTACAGACCCCGCGCCCCGGCCTCGCCACCATACAGAGGCGAAACCACAACATTGAAAAAGGAGTCACTCATGACCTACAAAACCATTTCCGCCGCCGCCCTGATCGCCAGCACGCTGGCCCTGGGCAGCTTTGCCCCTGTGGCCGTTGCACAGACGGTGGTGATCCAGTCCGGCCAGGTGATCCCCGCCCCACCCCCACCCCGCCGTGAAGCGGTGCCTGCCCCGCGCCGCGGCATGGTCTGGGAAGAAGGCCACTGGGACTGGCGTGGCGGGCGCCATGTGTGGGTGGCCGGCCACTGGGTCAAGGCCCGCCCCGGCTATGCCTACCGCCAGCCCACCTGGCAAGAACGTGATGGCCGCTGGGAAATGCGCCGTGGCGGCTGGGACCGTGACGGTGACGGCATTTCCAACCGCAACGACAGGGACCGCGATGGCGATGGTGTGTCGAACCGCCGCGACAGCAACCCTGACAACCCCCGCCGCAACTGACGCCTGACGGGCCAGCGCCTGGCCTTTTATCAGCAACGAACGCCGCACATTAGCTGCGGCGTTCGTCTTTCTGCGCCCTAGAATGGACACCGCAGGAGAGCAGGTGGCGACAGCCATCTCACCGAAGGCGCAAACTCCCATGCACGCTCAGGTCCCGTACTGCACCATCCATCATCATCAAGGCCGTCTGGAGAGCCGCTGCACCATGCAGCGCACCGAAGGAGCAAGCCGCAGCCCATGAGGGGCCCGCGGTGAATCTCTCAGGTACCAAGGACAGGGGGAGCGGCAGCCGGGCGACATGCGTCGTGCCTGCTGCGTGCTCCGGACATTGCGCTCCGGCGCCGTGCTGCACACGCGCCGCCGCCCGGTGATTGCCCTTTCAAAGGCTTTCAAATGCGTGTGATCGTTCTTGGTGCCGGCCTGCTCGGCGTGACTTCGGCCTATTTCCTGCAACAGCTCGGCCATGAGGTGACCGTCATCGACCGCCAGGGTGCGCCCGGCGCGGAAACCAGTTTTGCCAATGGCGGCCAGATCTCGGTGAGCCACGCCGAGCCGTGGGCCAACCCGAGCGCCCCGCTCAAGGTGCTGCAGTGGCTGGGCAAGGAAGATGCCCCCTTGCTGTTCCGCCTGCGCGCCGACATGCGCCAGTGGCTCTGGGGCCTGTCCTTCCTGCGCAACTGCACGCCGGCACGCACGCGCCACAACATCGAGCAGATCGTGCGCCTGGGCACCTACAGCCGAGACACGCTGCAGCAACTGCGCGCCGCCACGGGCATCGCCTACGAGCAGCGCACGCAGGGCATCCTGCACTTCTACACCAGCCAGAAGGAGTTCGACGGCGCCCTGGCGCCGGCCGAGCAGATGCGCGCCCTGGGATGCGAACGCCAGGTGGTGAGCGCCGACGAGGCCGTGCGCATCGAACCCGCACTGGCCCACATCCGCCCGCAACTGGCGGGGGCCACCTACACGGCCGAGGACGAATCGGGCGATGCCAATGCCTTCACGCGCGAGCTGGCGCGCCTGTGCGAGGCGGCGGGCGTGCAGTTCCGCCTGGGCCACCACATCACAGCGCTGCGCGAGGCCGGCGGGCGCATCGACCATGTGGAAGTGACCAACGCCGAAGGCCGCTTCGAGCGCGTGCACGGCGATGCCTTCGTGCTCGCAATGGGCTCGTTCAGCCCGCTGCTAGCGCAGCCGCTGGGCATCCGCCTGCCCATCTACCCGGCCAAGGGCTATTCGGTGACCATGCCGGTCAAGGATGCAAGCATGGCCTACCAGGTGAGCCTCACGGACGACGAGTACAAGCTGGTGTTTTCGCGCTACACCAGCGAGCGCGGCGACCGCCTGCGCATCGCCGGCACGGCCGAGCTCAATGGCTACCAGCGCGACCTGAACCAGGTGCGCTGCGAGGCCATCGTGCGCCGCGTGGAGCAGCTGTTCCCGGGCGCCGGCGATGCCAGCCAGGCCCAGTTCTGGACCGGCCTGCGCCCGGCCACGCCGAGCAATGTGCCGCTGATCGGCAAGACGAAACTGGCCAACCTGTTCCTCAACACCGGCCATGGCACGCTGGGCTGGACGCATGCCTGCGGCTCGGGCAAGTCGGTGGCACGCATCGTGAGCGGGCTGGCGCCCGAGCTGGACTTCGCCTTCACGGGCATGCCCCAACGCAGCACGGCCGGCCTGTTCCCTGCGGCGTCGAAGGCCTGAGCAACGCGCCTAGGGCGCGGCGCCCGAGGCCTGAGCGACAAAGCTGGCCAGTGCCCGCATGTCCTTGTCGCTGAGCTTGTCGGCGTAGGACGGCATGATGCCGATGCCCGCCTTCAGGGCGCGCAGCACGCGCTCGGCATTGGGCTTGAGCTCGTCCAGTGCGGGGCCGATCTGCCCCTCGGCCCCTGCGGCCTGCAGCGTGTGGCACACGGCGCAGGCGGGCTGGACCTTGCTGAACAGTTCCTTGCCGCGCGCTAGTTCGCCGGCATCCGCGGCCCAGGCGCCGCAGGCGGCCAGCGCCAGCAACCCGGCAGCGGCGGCGGTGCGCAAGGTGCGCACCGCCTCAAGCGACCACCACGGTCACGCCGTGGTCGCGCCAGCTCGCGTTGTTGTAGCCACCCAGGTTTTCCTCGCGCTGCTCGGGTTGCACGTTGCCGGCGGTGTCGGTGGCACGGCTGAGCAGCTCATGCGAGCCGGCCGCCAGGCGCACCGGCAGCACGAACTGGCGCCAGGCAAAGCGGCCCAGGTCGGGCCCGATGAGCTGCGCGGCCTGCCAGGTCTTGCCGCCGTCCACCGAGACGTCCACGCCCTTGATGCCGCGCGTGCCGCCGAAGGCCACGCCGTGCACCTGCACCAGGCCGGCCTTGAGCGTGCCTTGCTCGGGCAGCGGGCCGTTGATCCAGGATTTCGTCGTCATCTCCCAGACCGAGGGCTGGTCCGGGCCAGCCTTGGTGCCCGGGGGCGACATGCGGTAGCCGTGCGACATGATGCGCGCCTGCGACTGCTCGGCACCGAAGGCCACGCGCTTGACGTACTTGATGTTGTTCACGCCCTGGTAGCCCGGCACGATGAGCCGCAGCGGGCCCCCATGCGCCAGCGGCATGGGCTCGCCATTCATCTCCCATGCCAGGATGGCATCGTCCAGTGCCTTGACGGGCACCGAGCGCTCGACCACCACGGTGAGCGGGTCCACGCCCTCGGGCAATTTCTCGCCGCCGGTGCCCGTGAGGTAGGCCGCACCGCTGGCCAGCCCGCCCAGTGCGGCCACCACGTTGCGCAAGGGCACGCCGCTCCACACCACGCAGCCGGCCGCGCCCACGGTCCAGGGCGTGCCGCTGGGCTTGCTTGGGAAAAAGCCGCGCCCGTTGCCCGAGCATTGCAGCACGGTGGTCACGGTCTCCAACCCCAGGGTCTTGAGTTCGGCCACGGTGAGCGCGCGCGGATTCTTCACCCCTTCGATGGACACGCTCCAGCCGTCACGGTCGGCCACGACAGCGGCATCCGGCGCAGGCAGGTTGTTGCGGATGTAGAGCTGGCTCGCGGGCGTGACAACGCTGGTGCCGAAGACCGAGCGCCGCGTCTCCAGCGTGCTGCTGCTGTGCACGATGAGCGCGTCGGGATTCTTCCAGGCGACATAGGACGGCAGGGGCTTGGCCGCTGGCGCCGCGGCCGCCGGTGCGGGCGCAGACTGCGCATGCGCCCCCTTGCCCAGGGCAGCGAATCCCAACGCACTGAGCGCTGCGGCGCTGCCGGCAAGCATCTGGCGGCGGGGCAAGGTAGCGGGATGGGACATGGACGCGTTCTCCTCCGGTGGGGGTTGATGGACTGGCGAAAAAGCGGGCATGCCCTGGGCCTGCCCTCTGCAGATTCTGGAGGGAGCGCCCTGATTTGCCCTCAGGGTTTTGCAGGGCACGTGTAAGAAATGGCAACAGACGCACCGGTAACGTGACCTTCGTAGCGCGTTGGTGCATATTTGACATGGGTTCACAGACTCCACGAGGAGAAGCCATGTACCGCCCTGCGTTTCTGCCATCCACTCTTGCCTTGTTTTGCGCCCTTGCCGCTTCTTCGATCGTGCAGGCGCAGCAGCTCACCGCGATCGTCGCGGTGGAGCCCACCGCGAAGAAAGCGGCGAACACCATCCTGCGCAGCAGCTTCGAGTCGGGCCTGTCCAAGGCCGCCGGGCAGCCCGCCACCGTGGCCACCAGCGAAGACCTGGCCGACGTGATGCGGGCCACGCGCAGTGCGGGCTACGACGTGTTCATCGGCCCCGCCCAGGTGGCCGCCTCGGCCCTGCAGCGCGGCTACGAGCTGGTGGGCGCCACGCAGAAGTCGGAGCAGTACGTGCTCGTGGCTGCGGGCTCGGTAGCCAATGTCGGGGCGATGAAGGGTCGCCGTCTGTACCTGCCCCAGCAGGACTCGATCTACACCTACATGGCGCGGGGCATGCTCAACGAGGCCGGCCTGTCGTTCCAGGACCTCAAGGGCGTGCAGCACGAAAAGCTGCCGCAGGCGGGCCTGAGCGCCCTGGTGCTAGGCACGACCGATGCCACCGTGGTGCGTGCCGACGAATGGGCCGAATGGACCGCCACCCACAAGAGCGACGCACGCGTGTTGGCCACCTCGCAGCCCGTTCCGGGCGGCTTTTCCATCGCCGTGAAGAAAGATCTGCCCGCCGACGTGAAGACACGCCTGGCGCAATGGTTCGGCAACGGCTCCAGTGCTGCCGGCCTGGGTACCGTGGCGCTCAAGCCCGAGGCGGGCGAGTACCGCCGCGTGGCCGAACTCGGCCTGTTCACGCCCAACAGCCTGCCCGGGGTGAGCCGCATCACGGCACGCGAGGCGCAAAAGCTGCAGGCCGAAGGCGCGGTGGTGGTCGACACCCGCACAGAGAAGGAATTCAAGACCAAGCGCATCCGTGGCGCCGTGCTCGCCGCCTACGGGGAAAAGAGCCTCAAGGACGTGGCCTTCAACGCCGCGCAGGACGACTTCCAGGCGCTGGAAAAGGTGGACCGCAACAAGCCCGTGATCTTTGCCTGCAACGGGGCCGAGTGCTGGAAGTCGTACAAGGCAGCCAAGGTGGCTGCCTCCAAGGGCTACAAGACGGTGTACTGGCTGCGCGGCGGCCTGCCGGAGTGGGATGCCGATGGCCTGCCCACGGAAAGCAACGGGCCGGCCGGTTGAAGCAGCCATGCCTGCGGCGCCTGCCTGCGCGCGGTCAGGTGAAGACCGTGAGCACGCCGGTGTAGCCGTACAGGTGGTGGTGGGCGATCTCGCCCCCCGCGAAAAAGCCGACCAGCGGCACGTCGCCCAGCGCATGCCGCACGATCTGCAGTTCGGCACTGGGGCCGCCGAAATGCGGGCCGCCACGGCCTGAACAGCTGACGTAGATGGCGCCGCGGATGCGCCGCCCGGGCAGCGTCGCCGCCCGGCCTGGGGCGCCCGTTCCGGGCGCAGGGGCTGCCGCTGCTCCGGCATGGCCCGCCCCCAGCGACGCGGGCTCCAGTTCCTCGGGTTCCAGCTCTTCGCGGATCTCGGCACAGATGCGCATCAGGTCGGCACGCGCCGCCGCCGCGTTGCGCTGGCAGAACGCCAGGTGCATGCCGGGCTCCACCTTGTCAGCGAGGGCCACGCCGCGGCGCGCTCCGTCGAGCCCCACGATGTGGCGCACGCGCGTGTCGGTGCCGAAATGGCCCGTGCGCTGCAGGCCCCGGGGCTGCGCCCCGGCATCCACCAGCCCGGCCAGTGTGGCGCGCACCTTGCGCAGCGCGGGCTGCGGATCGCCGTCGAGCGATACCTCCAGCGTGTCGAGCAGCACATCGAGCGCGGGTTCGCCGTCGAGCTGCAGCACCACGTTCTCGTGCGCAGCGGTCACGCTGCGCAGAGGCCCCACGGGCTGGCAGCCCTGCGTGACGCGCGAAACCAGGGCCACGCCACGGCCGAAGGCCACGCCGGACAGGCCGCCATCGAAGACGCCGCTGGCGCCGCCCTGTCCGGCCATGTTGCCGTCGCCGGCAATGGCGAACTGCACGTCCGCGCCCCGGCTCGCGCTCAGGCCGCCGAACAGGTAGCCGGATTCGGTGCGAGCGGCCATCTCGTCCAGCAACTCGGCGAGCTCGGGCACATGCCCATCGGCATGCACCAGGGCCGTGTGGGCGACAAAGCCACTGGCGGGGTGGCGCTGCAGCGGTGCCACGCCCGAGAACACCCGGTACTGGTCGGCCGGCAGGTCGAGCAGCATCACCGACAGCGCGGGCTCGTCGAAATACTCGGCGTTGTTGGCGGACACCCCCACCCCGACGGTGCCGCTCCAGTCCGTCACCTCGGGCAGTTCGCTGGCCAGGAAGTCCAGCAGGGCCTGGGCCTCGCTGGCGTAGTGGTCGGTGATGTAGAGCAGCCCCAGCGTGGGGCTGCCCGCGTACTGGGGCAGCGCCATCTGCGCGCGCAGTTGCGCCAGGACCAATGCCGCCGCCATGCGCCACTGGGGATGGGTGGCGTGGCCACTGGGAAAGAGTGTCATGGTGCGTTCTCGCAGGCCGGGGCACAAGACCCGGCCGGGGTGCTTCAACCAGTGCGTTTGCGCGGCGCGCGCTTGGCCGCGGCCGGGGTGGTCTTGCGTGCCTTGGCGGCGGGTTTGGCGGTGGGGGCCTTCTTCGCGGCCGCGGGCTTGCGCGTGCCCGACACGGTTTTCATGCCCTTGGCGGCGAATTGGCTGGCCATGCCGGTGGCCGTCTTGATGGCCTCCTTGGCCAGGCCGGTGGCCATGTTCTTGGTGGTATCGAGGGCGGTCTGCTTGGCAGCGTCCTTCATGGCATTGGCGGCGATCTGCTGGAACTGGCCGGTGAGTGCGCCCCACCATTGCAGCGGGTCGACCACCGAAGCCTCGGGCGCCGCAGCGGCGGCCTTGCCGCCCTTCTTCGCCTTGGGGGCCGCGGCCTTGGCAGGTGCCTCCTCGGGCTCGGCATCGTCGTCCTGTTCTTCCTCTTCCTTCGCGCGGCCCGTGACGCGGGCGGCGGCGCCGGCCACGGCCTCGGCCGCACCGCTCACGGTGTCAGCGGCCTTCTGCACACCGCTCATCACGGTGTCGGCCGTCTTGAGCTTGAAGGCATTGGCCACGTCGCCCATGCTGAAGTTCATGCCCTTCAAGGTGGCCAGGGTCATCTTCTGCACCTCCAGCGCCTGGATGGTGGCGGCCAGTGCGCGCGAGTTCTGCTCCAGCCAGAACTGCACGGCCTTGAGCTCCTCGATGCGCTTGTCCAGCTCTTCGACGCTGATGGTCGGCGCCACCCAGTTGGACAGGTTGGGCAATTGCGGAATGCTGTTGGTCGCCCCCTTGGCCAAGCTCTGCAGGAAATCGAAACCGGGGACGAATTTGCCGAAACCGAAATTGGATGTGTCGCTCATGGCCGCTCCGCAAGATGGGTGGGGGATCTCTCCTGACAGCTTACCCCAATGGGTGGCCGCTGGCGATGGCGGGCAGGGTCCTCGCGCCTCAGTGTTTGTGCCCATGCGCAGGGGCAGCCGGCGCCTGGGCGGCCACGGGCACGGTCAGGTCGAGCCGGCTTTCCGTGCCCTTGGCGTCCTTGAAGGTCAGGGTGAGCGGCACAGTGCTGTCCTTGGCCAGGGGCGCCTTGAGGTCCAGCAGCATGACGTGGTAGCCGCCTGGCTTGAGTTCCACGGGCTTGCCGGCCGGCAGTTCCAGCACCGGCACGGCACGCATGCGCATCACGTCGCCGTCGAGCTTCATCTCGTGCACCTCGGTCACGCCAGCGGCGGGGGACGAGGCCGCCACCAGGCGGGCACCCTGCGGCGCGGTGAGCGTCATGAAGGCGCCGGTGCCCTTCTGGCCGGGCACGCTGGCGCGGGCCCAGGCGCCATCGACCTTTACTGCGGCGGGGGCCTGGGCCCACGCAGCACCTGCAAAAAGGGTCGACAGTGCCAGGCCGGCAAGGGTACTTGTACGGAACGTCATGGGGGAAACTCCTGAAAACGGGAAAGAGGGCCGCGCACCAGGGATCGCAAACCCATTCAGGATGGCGCCTTGCGTCATCTGCGCGACGCGGCGCAGTCTGCCACGCCCCTAATATCCACAGAAAGGACACTGGAAGGAGACCACCCCATGCTCACCCTCTGCGGCTTTTCAGCCAGCAACTACTACAACAAGGTCAAGCTCGCGCTGCTCGAAAAGGGCGTGCCCTTCGAGGAGGAACTGGCCTGGATCGGCGAGACCGACCGCAGCGCCAGCCCGCTCGGCAAGGTGCCCTACCTGCGCACGCCGAACGGCACGCTGTGCGAGTCGGCCGTGATCGCCGACTACATCGAGTCGGCCTACCCCGCGCACCCGCTGATTCCGGCCGACCCGCTGGCCGCCGGCAAGGTGCGCGAGTTGATCACCTTCATGGAGCTGCACCTGGAGCTGGTGGCACGCAACCTCTACCCGCAGGCCTTCTTCGGCGGCACGGTGAGCGAGGCGGCGCGCGAGAAGGTCGGCGCGCAACTGGCGAAGAACATTGCAGCCTTCGCCCAGCTCACGAAGTTCGCCCCCTACATCGGTGGCGACAGCTTCACCGCAGCGGACTGCGCGGCCATCGTGCACCTGCCGCTGGTGTCCTCGGCCACCAAGATCATCTACGGCCGCGACTTCCTTGCCGACCTGCCGGTGCGCGAGTACCTCACCCGCATGAACGAGCGCCCCCACGTGGCGCGCGTGAATGCCGACCGCAAGACCAACACCGCCGAAATGCTCGGCAGGCCGAAAGGCTGACGTCGCCAAAGGGGTGCGTATCGGCTGCTATCCTGCGCCGATGCACAGCCTTTTCCACCTTGCCTTCAACGTCACCGACCTCGACGCAGCCCGCCGCTTCTATGGCGGCGTGCTGGGTTGCCGCGAAGGCCGCAGCACCGACACCTGGGTCGATTTCGACTTCTTCGGCCACCAGATCTCGCTGCACCTGGGCACGCCGTTCACCAGCGCCGCCACCGGCCATGTGGGCGAGCACCTGGTGCCCATGCCGCACTTCGGCGCCATCCTCGAACTGCCCGCCTGGAAGGCCGTGGCCGAGCGCCTGAAGGCGGCCGGCACGCAGTTCGTTCTGGCGCCGCAGGTGCGCTTCGAGGGCGAGCCCGGCGAGCAGTGGACGATGTTCTTCTACGACCCGAGCGGCAACCCGATCGAGATGAAGGGCTTCAAGTCCATGGAGCAGGTGTACGCGGCATAGGCCGCCACCTCCCCAGGCACCGGGCAACCGGGGCGGCCTGGCCGCCCCTGTCCCACGTCAGCGCCGCTGCATCAGCGGCATGCTTCCCAGTGCGAACACCGAGTTGGGCACACCCAGTCCTGCCAGGCGTGGCTTGGGCTTGGCGCTGGGCACGGCACGGGCGCGCTGCTGCGGCGCGGGCTCGCCGGACTCCACGACCACGCCCCGGGCCAGCTCCTGCGTCACCAGTTCCGCCAGGGTCACGGACTGCAGGTACTCCATCACCCGGCTGTTGAAGGTGATCCACAGCTCGCCCGTCATGGCCTTCATCTGCGCCGCCTGGCCCTGGGCCAGGCTCTGGGTGTCATCGCCCTTGAGGTTTTCCACCGCCAGGATGATGTCGGCCACGGACACCTGGTCCGCGCGGCGCGCCAGCGTGTAGCCGCCGCCAGGGCCGCGCGTGCTGTCCACCAGCCCGGCGCGCCGCAGCGCGCTGAACAGCTGCTCCAGGTAGGACAACGAAGTGCCCTGGCGTGCACTGATGGTCGACAGTGCCACAGGACGCATTTGTTGGCGCAGCGCGAGATCGGTCATGGCCGAAACGGCGAGCTGGCCTCGTGTAGTGATGCGCATCATTGACTCCTTGTGAACGTTGCATGGCCAGGTTTCGGTGCCCGGAATGGGCGTGGCGCGATCTGTCCATGTAGGTACTGTAGGGACATTGACACTTCGCGTATATTCGATTTATTGAGATTTTTTCTTCGTTTTTTACGAAGTATTGGAATGCCATGAATTTCAAGCACCTGCGCTACTTCTGGACCACGGCCAAGGCGGGCGGCATCATGCGCGCCGGGGAGCAGCTCAACACCACGCCGCAGACACTGTCGGGCCAGATCAAGCAGCTGGAGGAATGGCTCGGGCATGACCTGTTCAAGAAGCGCGGCCGGGGCCTGGAGCTGACCAGCGAAGGCCGGGTGGCGCTGGGCTATGCCGAGCAGATCTTTGCGCTGGGGGACGAGCTCGAAAAATCCATCCGCCTGGCGCGCGGGCAGTCGCGTCCGCTCGAATTCCGCGTGGGGGTGGCGGACTCGGTGGCCAAGTCGGTGGCCTACCACCTGCTGGAACCGGCCCTGGGCCTGGCCGAGCAGGTGCACATGACCTGCCACGAAGGCAAGTTCGCCGAGCTGGTGGCGCAGTTGAGCCTGAACCGGCTGGACCTGGTTCTGGCGGACGAGCCGGTCTCGAAGAAGATCGGCGTCAAGGCCTTCAACCACGGCCTGGGCAGCAGCGGCATGAGCTTTTTCTGCGCGCCGGCGCTGCGCCGCCAGCTTGACGGGCCGTTTCCCCGGTGCCTGCATGGCGCGCCCATGCTGATCCAGGGCCCCCAATCCTCGGTGCGCCAGCAACTGGACCACTGGTTCAACAAGCACCAGCTGCAGCCGCGCCTGGTGGGCGAGTTCGACGACAGTGCGCTCATGAACGCCTTTGGCCGCGAGGGGCGCGGGGTGTTCACCTCGCCCACGGTGCTGGAGGAAGAGACCCAGGCCCAGTTCGGCGTGGAGGTGATCGGCCGCTCGGGGGAGCTGGTGGAGGAGTTCTTCGCGATCTCGGTGGAGCGGCGCATCAGCCACCCCTGCGTGGCTGCGATCACCAAGGCAGCGCGTTCGGACCTGTTTGCAGCGTAATGGGTAGCCCCCTGAGCCGCTTCGCGTCTTCCCCCAAAGGGGAACGCCCCCAGCGCGGCGGGGCGGCCCTTGCGCGGGGGCACTCGCCCAGGTCGCGCCAGTTTCCTGACGCTGCGACTATTGCCACGCTCCCCTTACATCAAGCCGCCACCTGCACCTGGCACGCGTACGGCAGCGGCGCCACGGCGCCATAGCCCTGCACGGCCAGGGCGGCGGCGGCGTTGGCATAGCGTGACGCGGTGAACACATCATCGCCCTGGGCCAGGCGGGCCAGCAGGTTGCCGCAGAAGCAGTCGCCCGCCCCCGTGGCGTCCACGGGGGTCACGCACAGGCCGGCGATGCGCTCCCTGCGCTGGCCGTCGCTGGCCAGGGCCCCCTCGGCACCGAGCTTGAGCACCACGGTGGCGGCGCCACGCGCGTGGCCCCAGTCGACGATGGCATCGGGATCGGACAGGCCGGTCAGGGCCTGCATGTCCTCCAGGCTGGGCAGGAAGATGTCGCACAGTGACACGGCCTGCGCGATGCAGGCCTGGGCGCGCGCCAGCGGCCAGAGTTTCAGGCGCAGGTTGGAATCGAAGGCCACCCGGGTGCCGGCCTCGCGTGCCAGGCGCATGGCCTCGAAGGCGGTGTCGCAGGCCTGCGGCGAGATGGCCAGCGAAATGCCGGACAGGTGCAGGATGCGCGCGGCGCGCAGCACAGCCGCAGGTTCGCCGGCCAGCCACTGCGGCGCCATGCGGCTGGCGGCCGAGCCGGCGCGCAGGTAGCTGAACTCGTGCCCATTCGCTCCGTGCGTGACGAAGTAGATGCCGGTGGGGTGTTCGGCGTCGCTCTGCACGGCGCGGGTGTCCACCCCCTCGGTGCGCCACAGCGTGGTGAGGGCCTGGCCGAAGCTGTCCTGCCCGATGCGGGTGAGGTAGGCCGTGCGGGCGCCGGCCCTTGCCGCTGCGATCACTGCGTTGCTGGTGTCGCCACCAAAGCCACGCAGGTACTGCGGCTGGCCGGGGTGGACCTGGTTGAACTCGACCATGGCCTCGCCGAGCGCAGCCACGTCGAAGATCTTGCCCGCAGAGGAGTTGGCGTGTTCAGGCACGGGGCTTGTAGGCAGTGACGTCGATCTCGACCTTGGCGTCGATCATGAGGCGCGACTCCACGGTGGAGCGTGCCGGGCGGTGATCGCCGAAGCACTCCATGTAGACGCGGTTGAAGCTGCCGAAGTCGCGCGCATCGGCCAGCCAGACGCTGACCTTGGCCACATCGGCCAGGGTGCAGTCGGCCAGGGCCAGGGCGTCCTTGACGCGCTGGAACACCTGGCGCGTCTGCGCCTCAATGCCGCCGACGATGACCTGGCCCTGGTCGTCCGTGGGCACCTGGCCCGAGACAAAAACGAAGTCGCCGGCGCGCGTGGCGGGCGACAGGGGCCGCGCCTGGCGGTCGGAGGCGATGGGGGATTGGCCCAGCAGTTCTACATGGCTCATGGATCAAACTCCTTGTGTAAATTATTTACACCAAACATTCTAAAAAACCCGTTTGACTTTCACAAAAGGGTAATCTACGATGAAAAATGTAATGTTATTACTTATGGAGCCACGATGCAATCCTCATCCATCCGCGATTGGTTGACGCCCGGAATGCCTGTCCAGGCCGCCAGGCGCAGTGTTCTGGGCCTGGCCGCCAGTGCGGCCGTGCTCGTGGCCCTGGGATCGGGCCAGCCCGCCCTGGCGGCGCCCGCCAAGGGCGGCGCGGCCAACCTGGCCATGGTCGGCGAGCCCCAGGGGCTGGACCCCATGGTGAGCACGGCCGACCTGGTCGGCACCATCATGCAGCACGTCTACGAGCCGCTGTACACCTTCGATGCGAACTGGGCCGTGGCGCCCATGCTGGCCGAGGGCCTGCCCACCGTGTCGAAGGACGGGCTGACCTACACCATCGCCCTGCGCAAGGAAGTGAAGCTGCACAACGGCCGCGACCTGAATGCCGAGGACGTGGTGGCCTCGCTGCAGCGCTGGATGGAGCTGTCGCCCCGCGGCAAGGCCGTGGGCAAGGAAGTGGCCTCGCTCACCGCCAAGGGCCCGCTGACGGTGGAGCTCAAGCTCAAGGCCCCCTACGCGCCGCTGCTGGCCCAGCTGGCCCTGCCCAGCGGCATGGCGGCCGTCATGGCCAAGGAGAGCATCGCGCCGCAGCTCAAGGAATTCGTCGGCACCGGTCCCTACAAGTTCAAGGAGCGCCGCCCCGACCAGTTCACGGTGCTGGTGCGCCACGACACCTACAGCGCCCGCAAGGAGGCCCCGAGCGGCTATGCCGGCCGCCGCGAGGCCCTGCTCGACGAACTGCGCTTCGTGCCCGTGCCCAATGCCAACACGCGCGTGGAAGGCGCGCTGTCGGGCCAGTTCCAGTACGCCGACCTGCTGCCCGTGGAAGCTGCGGGCCGCATCGACAAGGGTGCCCCGGCCGTGGTGCCCATCGTGACCAAGAACTTCGGCTTCCCCTACATCGTCTTCAACACCAAGGAAGGTGTGCTCGCCGCGCAGCCACTGCGCCGCGCCGTGCAGACCGCCGTGGGCTCGGGCGAGCTGCTGGCAGCGGGCTTTGGCGACAACCGCTTCTTCGTGGTGGAGCCCAACTTCTTCCCCAAGGGCACGCCCTACTACTCGGATGCGGGCGGCAAGCTGTACAACGAGCGCAACCCGCAGGCTGCCAAGGACCAAGCGGCCAAGGCCGGCTACAACGGCCAGCCGGTGCGCATCATGGCCAGCCGGCAGTACGAGTTCCACTACAACATGGCCCTGGTGATGGCCGAGCAGCTCAAGAAGGCAGGCTTCAAGACCGAGCTGCAGGTGGTGGACTGGGCGACCCTGGTGCAGCGGCGCAACGACCCCAAGCTGTGGGACGTGTACTTCACGCACTCGGGCCTGTTCCCCGAACCCATGCTGTCGCCGCCGCAACTGGGTGATGGCGCACCGGGCTGGTGGGATTCGCCCGCCAAGAAGGCCACGCTCACGGCCTTCAACCAGGAGACCAATGTCGCCAAGCGCGGGCCGCTGTGGGGTGCCGTGCAGCAGGTGGTGTACGACGAGGTGCCCTTCATCGAGGTGGGCAAGTTCAACAGCCTGTCGGCCCGCTCGGCCAAGCTCGAAGGCTACACGCCGGCGATCTGGCCGTTCTTCTGGAACACGGGCCTGGCCAAGTAAGCCCCCACTGCACGAAGGTTCGTTGCCATGCGTTTTCTGATGACCCGCCTGGGCGGCGCCCTGGTGGTGCTGGCCCTCGTCGCGGTGCTGGTGTTCGCGCTCACGCGCCTGGCCTCGGGCGACCCGGTGGCGCTGCTGCTGGGCGACCAGGCCACGGCCGCCGACATTGCCGCGGCGCGCACGCAGTACGGGCTGGACAAGCCCCTGCCCACGCAGTTCGTGCTGTGGGTGGGCGAGCTGCTGCAGGGCAACCTGGGCCAGTCCATCTTTCTGCAGCGCCCGGTGGCGCAGGCGCTGCTGGAGCGCGCCGAGCCCACGCTGTTCCTGGCGCTGTTCGCGGTGGGCATCGCGGCACTGATCGGCATCCCCTGCGGCATGGCGGCCGCCATCTGGCGCGGCAGCCCCGGTGACCAGGCCCTGAGCGGCGTGGCCATGCTGGGCGCCAGCGTGCCCAGCTTCTGGCTCGGGCTGATCCTGATCCAGCTGTTCGCGGTCAAGCTCGGCTGGTTCCCGGCATCGGGCTATGGCGACCCGGCCTCGCCGCTGGCCGAGCGCCTGTCGCACCTGCTGCTGCCGGCACTGGTGCTGGGGCTGCTGAACTCGGCGCTGATCATCCGCTTCACACGCGCCTCCATGCTCGACATCCTGGGCGAAGACTATGTGCGCACCGCACGCGCCAAGGGCCTGGCCGAGGGCACGGTGATGGTCAAGCACGTGCTGCGCAATGCGCTGGTGCCCATCGTCACGGTGCTGGGCCTCACGCTGGCGCTGATGATCGGCGGCACCGTGGTGACCGAGACCGTGTTCAACCTGCCCGGCGTAGGCAACCTGGTGGTGCGCGCCGTGCTGCGCCGCGACTACCCGGTGATCCAGGGCACGCTGCTGGTCATCGCGGCCATCTATGTATTCATCAACCTGGCCATCGACTTCCTGTACACGCTGGTCGACCCACGCATCCGGCTGGAGGGCAAGTGACATGGTGCAAGGCCTGATTCGCAATCTCAAGGACTACTGGCTGCCACTGGCACGCCGCCTGTTCGCACGCAAGGTGGTGCTGGCCTCGGCCATCGTGCTGGCCCTGGTGGTCGCGGTGGCCACGGTGTTCCCCTGGGTGTCGGACGCCGACCCCAACGCCATCTCGATCAGCGAGCGCCTGAACGCTCCCTCGGCCGCGCACTGGGCCGGCACCGATGAGTTGGGGCGCGACGTGATGCTGCGCATCGTGCACGGTGCGCGCTATTCGCTGCTGATCGGCGGGCTCACCGCGGCGGGGGCCGTGCTGTTCGGCACGCTGCTGGGCATGTTCGCAGGCTTCTTTCGGCGCCTGGACGCGCCGCTGATGCGCGTGGTGGACGCGATGATGTCCTTCCCCGACATCCTCTTGGGCATCGCGCTGGTGTCCATCCTGGGCGCCTCGCTGTGGAACGTGATGCTGGCGCTGGTCATCGTCTACACGCCGCGCGTGGCGCGCGTGGTGCGGGCCAGCACCCTGGTGCTGCGCGAGCTGCTGTTCGTCGATGCCGCGCGCGCCCTGGGCGTGCGCACACCGCGCATCCTGCTCAAGCACATATTGCCCAACCTGGTTTCGCCCATCCTGGTGCAGGTGACCTTCATCTTCGCCTATGCCATCCTGGCCGAGGCGGGCCTGTCCTTCCTGGGCGTGGGCGTGCCGCCCGACATCCCCACCTGGGGCACCATGATCGCTGGCAGCCTGGAGTCGGCAGACCGCGCGTTCTGGACCATTCTCTACCCGGGCCTGGCCATCGTGTTCACCGCCCTGTCGCTGCAGATGCTGGGCGACGGCGTGCGCGACCTGCTCGACCCCAAGCTCAAGAAGGCCGCATGAGCTTCTTTCACCGACCCACGCAAGCGCCCGCCCCAGGCGAGCGCGTCACGAAGGTACCCACCCCATGACCACCCCCACGGTTGCCCGGCTCGAAGTGCAGGGCCTGTCCACCTCGTTCGCCACCGACGCCGGCCGCATCCAGAGCGTGGCCGACGTGTCCTTTGCCATCCACCCGGGCCAGACGCTGGCGCTGGTCGGAGAGTCGGGCTCGGGCAAGTCCGTCACCAGCCTCACGCTGATGGGCCTGCATGCCAAGACCTCGCAGGCGCAGGTGGGCGGCCAGGCCTGGTTCACCCGGCGCGACGGCCGGCGCGTGGACCTGCTGGCCCTGCCCGAGGCCGAGCGCCGGGCGCTGCGCGGCAACGAGATCGCGATGGTCTTCCAGGAGCCCATGACCAGCCTGAACCCGGTGCTGACCGTGGGCGAGCAGATCGCCGAATCGGTGCGCCTGCACCTGAAGCTCGACCGCAAGGCGGCTCTGGCCCATGCCCAGCGCATGCTGGAGTTGGTGGAGATACCGGCCGCCAAGCAGCGCGTGCACGAGTACCCGCACCAGCTGTCGGGCGGCATGCGCCAGCGCGTGATGATCGCGCTGGCCATGGCCTGCAACCCCACGCTGCTGATCGCCGACGAACCCACCACCGCGCTGGACGTGACCATCCAGGCGCAGATCCTGGCGCTGATGGGCCGGCTGCAGAAGGAGACGGGCATGGGCATGCTGTTCGTGACCCACAACCTGGGCGTGGTGGCGCAGTACGCCGATGCCGTGGCCGTGATGTATGCGGGCCGCATCGTCGAGTCGGCCCCGGTGCACGAGCTGTTCGCACAACCCGAGCACCCCTACACCCGCGGCCTGCTGGCCTGCCTGCCCGGCGTGGCGCGGCGCCATGCCACCAGCGTGGCCGGGCAGCGGCCGCGCCTGGTGGCCATACCGGGCCAGGTGTCGAGCCCTCTGGCGCCGCCGCCGGGCTGCGCCTTTGCGCCGCGCTGCGAGCGCCGCATCGCGGCCTGCGACGCACGCATGCCCGCCCTGTCCGACGATGGCGGCGCCAACCGCAGGGTGCGCTGCATCCGCGTGGGCCAGGAAACGCACGAAGAGGTGGCCGCATGAGCGCCGTTGCCAGCGAGAACCTTATCGAGGTGCGCGGCCTGCGAAAGTACTTCGGCAGCGGCACGCACCCGGTGCGGGCGGTGGACGACGTGAGCTTTGCCATCCGGCGCGGTGAGACACTGGGCCTGGTGGGCGAGTCAGGCTCGGGCAAGAGCACCATCGGCCGGCTGCTGACCCGGCTGGTGGACCCGACGGCAGGGCAGATGCTGTACCACGGCGGCGAGGCCGCTGGGCAGGACCTGGCGGGAATGAGCCAAGGCCAGTTCCGCCCACTGCGCTCGAAAATACAGATCATCTTCCAGGACCCGTATGCCAGCCTGAATCCGCGCATGCGCATCCGCGAGGTGCTGGGCGAGGCGCTGGACACGCACAAGCAGGCGCGCGGCGCGGCGCGCCAGCCGCGCATCCAGGAGCTGCTGGCGCAGGTGGGCCTCAGGCCCGAGCATGCAGACCGGTTCCCGCACGAGTTCTCGGGCGGGCAGCGCCAGCGCATAGGCATTGCGCGCGCGCTGGCGGTGCAGCCGAACTTCATCGTGGCGGACGAGCCGCTGTCGGCGCTGGATGTGTCGATCCAGGCGCAGGTGGTGAACCTGCTGGGCGACCTCAAGGAACAACTGGGCCTGACCTTGCTGTTCATCTCGCACGACCTGGACGTGGTGGAGTACCTGTGCGACCGCGTGGTAGTGCTCTACCTGGGCCGGGTGATGGAGATCGCGCCCACCAGCGCGCTGTATGCGCGGCCGGCCCATCCTTATACGCGCGCCCTGCTCGCGGCCGCGCCCATACCCGACCCGGCGCAGCGGCGTACCATCCCCCTGCTGCAGGGCGACCTGCCCAGCCCCGCCAACCCGCCCTCGGGCTGCGTGTTCCGCACACGCTGCCCGCACGCGGTGGCCGAATGCGCCAGCGCCGACATGGCCCTGCGCCCCGTGGGCACCGAGCACTGGAAGGCCTGCTGGCGCGATGACATCTGACCTGCGCGGCCCCGCCGCGCCCTCAACCAACGAGATTCCATGACCACCACCGACTTCACCCTGGACTCCACCTGCAAGAGCTATCCCATCGCCGCAGCGCCCTGCCGCGCCAGCGAGATTGCCGCGCGCGGCTGGAACGTGCTGGCCGATGACCTGGCGTTTCCGCTGGCTGTGCTGAGCCGCACAGCGCTGGCGCACAACCTGGCCTGGATGCAGGATTTCGCCAAGCGCAAGGGCATTGCCCTGGCGCCGCACGGCAAGACCACCATGTCGCCCGAGCTGTTCGCGCAGCAACTGCAGGCGGGAGCCTGGGGCCTGACCTTCGCCACGGCCTTCCAGGTCGCCACGGGGGTGCAGGCCGGTGCGCGCCGCATCATCATCGCCAACCAGGTGGTCTGCGATGCGGACCTGGATGCGCTCGATGCGCTGCTGGTGCGTCATGGTGACCTGGCAGTCTGGTTCCTCGTGGATTCGCTGGCGCAGCTGGCCCTGGTTGAGGACTGGAAGCAGCGCCGCGGGAGCGCCCGGGTGTTCAACGTGCTGCTGGAGATGGGCATCCCGGGCCAGCGCACCGGCTGCCGCACACTGGACGAGGCCCTGGCCCTGGCGCGCGCGCTGGCGGCGTCGAAGGCTGTGCAGCTCGATGGCATCGAGTGCTACGAGGGCGGCGTGGCGCGCTGCGACAACGAGCACGACGCCCGAGAAGTGACTGCGCTGGTGCGCCGCGTGATGGAGGTGGCACGCGCCTGCGACGGCGAGCACCTGTTCGCCAGCGAACGCATTCTACTCACGGCCGGCGGCTCGGCCGTGTTCGACCTGGTGGTGCCGCTGCTGCAGGCGCAGGGCCTGTCGCGCCCCATCGAGGGTGTGCTGCGTTCGGGCTGCTATGTGACGCACGACCATGGCAACTACCAGCGCTTTCTCAGGAACGTGGAGCAGCGCGAAGGGCTCGATGCCTCGCTGCGCCCTGCTCTCACGGTCTGGGCCATGGTGCAGTCGGTGCCCGAGCCGGGCCTGGCCTTGCTGACCTGTGGCCGCCGCGACATCTCTTACGACCTGGAGATGCCGATCGCCGTGCAACTGGCCCGGCGCGGCGAGCGCACGGCTGTGGATGCACCGGCCGGCTGGAGCGTGAGCGCATTGAACGACCAGCATGCCTATCTGCGCTTCGATGCCGCGGCCGGCGATGCCGTCGCGCCCCGTGTGGGTGATCGCGTGGCCCTGGGCATTTCGCACCCCTGCACCACCTTCGACAAGTGGCGCTGGCTGCCGGTGGTGGAAGACGATGGGGCCGTGACCGGTGCCATCAGCACCCGTTTCTGATGCAGGGCCGCGCATGAACACCAGCAGCGTGCCCAACCCTCTGCCCCCCAGCCCGGCCCCCGGGCTGCTGCAGCAATTGCGCGAGCGCCAGGACAGTCTGCCCGAAGCGCAGCGCAGCGTGGTGCGCGCCGTGCTCGAAGACCCGCGCGCCGCCGTGGCGGCCACGGTGGAGCAGTTGGCGCAGCAGGCCGGCGTGTCCATGCCGACCATCGTGCGCACCTGCCGCAGCTTCGGCTACGACTCGGTGCGCGAGTTCATGCTGGCGCTGGCGCAGGACCTGGCGGTCTCGGGCTCCTACCTGCACCGCAGCGTGCTGGCCGAGGACACGGCGCAGGACGTGTCGAGCAAGATCATCCACGCGGCCGTCTCGTCGCTGACCGAGCTGGGGCGGCGCATCGATGTGGACGTGATCGACCAGGTGGCCGCCAAGCTCGCCAAGGCGCGGCGCATCGATTGCTACTCCGTTGGCGCGGCCTCCACCTTTACGGCGAGCGAATTGCAGAGCCGGTTGTTCCGCCTGGGCCTCACGGCCAATGCAATCTTCGACGCGCACCAGCAACTGGTCTCGGCCAGCACGCTGGGGCCCGAGGGCGTGGCCTTCGTGGTCTCGCACGTGGGGCGCATGCCCTACACGGTGGAAGCAGCGCGCTTCGCACGCTCGCAAGGTGCCACGGTGGTCGCGCTGACCCAGCCGGGCACGCCGCTGGCCGAGACGGCCGACCTGGTGCTGGCCGTGTCGGTACCGCAGGACGCGGTGATGCGCGTGGGCACCGAGGCCTACCTAGCCCACCTGGTGGTGATCGAGATCCTGATGGTGCGCCTGGCGCAGCAGCTGGGACCGGTGGCCACGCGGGGGCTGCAGCAGTTCAAGCAGTTGCTGCACAAGCACGGATTCGACAGCGCCGAGTATTCGGGCGCCATGGACCACGGCCCGGGCATGCACAAGCCGGGCCAGAAAGACAACTGATTGATGGCAGCGACCCAAGCAACCCTGCTCAAGAACGGAACCATCATCGACGGCACGGACCAGCCCGGTTGGACCGGCGATCTGCTGATGGTGGGCGAGCGCATCGCGGCCCTGGCGCCCCCCGGCGCCATCGACCCGGCCCTGCTGGCGGGCATGGCGGTGGAAACCATAGACTGCGCCGGCCTGGTGGTCGCGCCCGGTTTCATCGACGTGCACACGCACGATGATGCAGCCGCCATCGACGCTCCGGACATGCTGCCCAAGCTCTCGCAGGGCGTGACCACGGTGATCGTGGGCAACTGCGGCATCTCGCTGGCGCCCGTGGTGACCGATGCCCCGGCGGCCCCGCTGTCGCTGCTGGGAAAGCGCCAGTTCCGCCACGCCGGCATGGCCGACTACGCGCGCGCCGTGGATGCCGCGCAGCCCAGTGTGAACGTGGCCGCGCTGCTGGGTCACACGGCCCTGCGCATGCGCCACCTGCGCGACCTGGGCCAGGCAGCCACGGCCGATGAGCGTGCCGCCATGGCGGCCGACATGCAGGAGGCCATGGATGCAGGTGCGCTGGGGCTGTCTTCCGGCGTGTTCTACAAGGAGGCCTATGCGGCCGACCTTGTCGAATTGACTGAGCTGGCCAGCGTGGCGGCACGCAATGGCGGGGTCTACGCCACGCACATCCGCGACGAGCTGGCGGGCATTCTGCCGGCACTGCAGGAGGCGGCGCGGACGGCGCGCCAGGCCGGGTTGCCGCTGGTGCTGTCGCACCACAAGTGCGCCGGCGCCTCGAACTGGGGGCGCACGCGCGAGACCCTGCCGCTGATCGAATCGCTGGCCCAGGGCCAGCCCATCAGCCTGGACGTGTACCCCTACACCGCGGGCTCCACGGTGCTGCGCACCGACCTGGTGGACGGGGTGATCGACATCCTGATCACGGGCAGCCAGCCGCATCCCGAGATGGTGGGCCGCTACCTCAAGGACATCGCGCGCGAATGGGACATGACCGAGCAGGCGGCCTGCGACCGGCTGCAGCCCGGTGGCGCCTGCTACTTCCAGATGCGCGAGGACGATGTGGAGCGCGTGATATCGCACCCGCTGGCCATGATCGGCTCGGACGGCCTGCCGCACGACGAGCGCCCCCATCCGCGGCTGTGGGGCGCCTTCCCGCGCGTGCTGGCCTGCTACTGGCGCGAGAAGGGTCTGCTGCGGTTGGAAGAAGCCATCCACAAGATGACAGGCCTGTCGGCCCAGCGCTTTCACATCGGCGAGCGGGGGCGCCTGGCCGCAGACCACATGGCCGACGTGGTGGTGTTCGACCCGGCGCGCGTGCGCGATACCGCAAGCTACGAGAAGCCCGTGCAGTTCAGCGAAGGCATCGAGCGCGTGTGGGTGAACGGGGTGCTGAGCTACACCGCCGACGGCCGCGCCACAGGAGCACGTGCCGGGCGCTTCATCCGCCGGCAGGCCATGACGCCCGTCTGAGGCTTGCCAAGGACGGGCTTTGCAGCGATTGCAAAGCCGCTTCCCGCGGGCCGCCGTGTCCGAAAACCGGGCCGAAAACTACAGTGGAGGCACCTACCAAGGCATTCACTGAACAGGAGTTTTCCATGCCCATCATCAACGTCAAAGTCTCTGCCGAACGCTCTGCCGCCCTGTCGCAGCGCATCTCGGACACGCTGCTCGACCTGAGCACCCGCATCCTGGGCAAGAACCCGAAGATCACGGCGGTCACGGTTTCGTATGTGCACCCCGAGGACTGGATCGTGGGCGGCAGCAGCCTGGCCGCCCAGGGCAAGAGCAGCGTCTACCTCGACATCAAGGTGGTCGACGAGACCAACACCAAAGCCGAGAAGGCGCGCTACATCGCCGAGGTGTTCGCGGCGTTCCAGGGCCTGCTGGGCGAGCTGCACGAAGAGAGCTACATCTACGTGCAGGACGTGCGTGCCACGGCCTATGGCTATGGCGGCAAGACCCAGGAGTTCCGGCACCAGCATCCCCAGTGACCTGACAGCGCCCAAAACAAAAAAGCCCACTCGAAAGTGGGCTTTTTGCAATATTGGTTGCGCGAGGAGGATTTGAACCTCCGACCTTTGGGTTATGAGCCCAACGAGCTACCAGACTGCTCCATCGCGCGGCAAGATTGAATTATATACCTTATTCAGCGGCTGCGGCCGAAGAATTTTCAGTTTTTTCTTCAGCGCGGTCGACCAATTCAACCAGGGCCATGGGCGCGTTGTCGCCAACACGGAAGCCCATCTTCAGGATGCGGGTGTAGCCGCCTGGACGCGCGTTGAAGCGGGGGCCCAGGTCGTTGAACAGCTTGGTCACGCTGTCGCGGTCGCGCAGGCGGTTGAAGGCCAGGCGGCGGTTGGCAACGGTGTCGACCTTGGCCAGGGTGATCATGGGCTCGATCACGCGGCGCAGTTCCTTGGCCTTGGGGACCGTGGTCTTGATGGCCTCGTGCTCGATGATCGAGTTCATCATGTTCTGCAGCATCGCAAGGCGGTGCGAGCTGGTGCGGTTGAGTTTGCGGAGGCCGTGTCCGTGGCGCATGGTGCTTTCCTTCTACTGTCTTAGTAATTAATCGGGCAAGCCGTATCAGGTACTTCCCGAGGCACTGTTCCCTCGGGGGGAACGAAAAGTCCCCCTTGCGGGGGACCCTGAAAAACCGGGTTCCCCTGTTTTGGGGAACTCAGGATTATAGGTTTTGGCTTAGCGCTTGTCCAGGCCTGCTGGTGGCCAGTTCTCGAGCTTCATGCCCAGCGTGAGACCACGCGAGGCCAGCACTTCCTTGATTTCGTTGAGCGACTTGCGGCCCAGGTTGGGCGTCTTGAGCAGCTCGTTCTCGGTGCGCTGGATCAGGTCACCGATGTAGTAGATGTTCTCGGCCTTCAGGCAGTTGGCGGAACGCACGGTCAGCTCGAGCTCGTCCACAGGGCGCAACAGAATCGGATCGAAGGTGGCATTGCCGCGTGGGCCTGCAGGTGCGTCGAACGCAGCCAGCTCGCCGCCTTCCAGCTGTGCGAACACGGCCAGCTGTTCCACCAGGATCTTGGCCGATGCGCGCACGGCGTCTTCGGCGGTGATGGCACCGTTGGTCTCGATCTCGACGACCAGCTTGTCCAGGTCGGTACGTTGCTCCACGCGGGCGCTTTCCACGGTGTAGCTCACGCGCTTGACGGGGGAGAACGAGGCGTCCAGAACGATGCGACCGATCGATTTGGTGGATTCGTCGGCGTAGCGGCGCAGGTTGCCCGGCACGTAGCCACGGCCCTTTTCGACCTTGATCTGCATGTCCAGCTTGCCACCGGCCGACAGCGTGGCGATCACGTGGTCGGGGTTGACGATCTCGACGTCATGGGGCGTCTGGATGTCGCGCGCGGTCACCACGCCTTCACCATCCTTGCGCAGGCTCAGCGTGACTTCGTCACGGTTGTGCAGCTTGAACACTACGCCCTTGAGGTTCAGGAGGATGTTGACCACATCTTCCTGGACGCCATCGATGGACGAGTACTCGTGCAGAACGCCTGCAATGGTGACTTCCGTCGCTGCGTAACCCACCATGGACGAGAGCAGGACGCGCCGAATGGCGTTGCCCAGCGTGTGGCCGTAGCCACGCTCGAACGGCTCCAGCGCGACCTTGGCACGGTTGTGGCCAAGCTGCTCGACATTGATCGCCTTGGGTTTCAGCAAATTGGTTTGCATTCAGACTTCCTCTCAATACCCCCAGCTCGTTACACCGGTAAGGCTGGTGAAGCGCCTAAACCGCGATGCCTCGCGGTTCAGGTACGGTTTTCTCGAAATGTGATTCGAACTAGCGATTAGCGCGAATACAACTCAACGATCAGCGATTCGTTGATGTCGGCACCGAACTCGTCGCGGTCAGGCACCTTCTTGAACACGCCTTCTGCCTTGTCGGCATTGACGTCCACCCATGCGGGCATGCCCACTTGTGCGGCCAGTTGCAGCGCTTCGACGATGCGGTTCTGCTTCTTGGACTTTTCGCGCACGGCCACGACATCGCCGACCTTGACCAGGTACGAAGGGATGTTGACCGACTTGCCGTTCACGGTGATGGCGCAGTGCGACACCAGCTGGCGGGCTTCTGCACGCGTGGAGCCGAAGCCCATGCGGTACACGACGTTGTCCAGGCGCGATTCCAGCAGGAACAGCAGATTGGCACCGGTGTTGCCCTTACGGCTGTCAGCGGTCTCGAAGTAGCGGCGGAACTGCTTTTCCAGGATGCCGTACATGCGCTTGACCTTCTGCTTTTCGCGCAGCTGCAGGCCATAGTCGGACGTGCGGGCACCGGAGGTGCGGCCGTGCTGACCAGGCTTGGAGTCGAACTTGCACTTGTCCGCAATGGAGCGACGGGCGCTCTTGAGGAACAGGTCGGTGCCTTCACGGCGGGAGAGTTTGGCCTTGGGGCCGAGGTAACGTGCCACTTGAACTTCCTTTATGTCATCTACCGCAAACCATTGCGGGAGCCGCCTGTGTCGCTCTCGCGTACGCAGGCGGCGGTGGGCTTGTGAAAATCAGATACGACGGCGCTTTTGAGGGCGGCAGCCGTTGTGCGGGACTGGCGTCACGTCGGAGATCGACGTGATGCGGATGCCCAGGGCACCCAGAGCGCGCACCGAGGATTCGCGACCAGGACCGGGGCCCTTGATCTCGACGTCCAGGTTCTTGATGCCTTGGTCGATGGCGGCGCGGCCAGCCACTTCCGAAGCCACCTGGGCTGCGAAAGGCGTGGACTTGCGCGAGCCCTTGAAGCCTTGGCCACCCGACGAGGCCCACGACAGGGCATTGCCCTGGCGGTCCGTGATCGTGATGATCGTGTTGTTGAACGAAGCATGCACGTGGGCAATGCCGTCCGACACGTTCTTGCGAACCTTCTTGCGAACGCGCTGTGCTGCGTTATTGGCTGGAGACTTGGCCATATTGATCTTTCAATCTCTTTATTTCTTCAGTGCAGCAGCACCCTTGCGCGGGCCCTTGCGGGTGCGTGCATTGGTACGGGTACGCTGACCACGCATCGGCAGACCACGACGATGGCGGAAACCACGGTAGCAGCCAATGTCCATCAAACGCTTGATGTTCATGGTGGTTTCGCGGCGCAGATCACCTTCGATGGTGAATTGCTCGATCTGCTCGCGAATCTTTTCCAGATCGCTGTCCGTCAGATCCTTGATCTTCTTGGAGTAAGCGATGCCGGTGGCTTCGCAAATCTTGCGAGCGCGTGTGCGACCAATCCCGAAAATGGAGGTCAAACCGATTTCCGCGTGCTTGTGGGGCGGAATGTTGATGCCAGCGATACGTGCCATATGCGTCCTCTAATACTTTCCAATCAACCCTGGCGCTGCTTGTGACGCAGATCCGTGCAGATCACGCGCACCACACCCTTGCGGCGGATGATCTTGCAGTTGCGGCAGATTTTTTTGACCGAAGCCGAAACTCTCATTGCATTCTCCTAAAACTTTTCCATCCGTCCCGGCTGTCTTGCACGGAACACAATCTTTGTGCCCGCTACAAAATCGTGGGGCGCCAACTAACCTAAACCTTGCTTGCAGGGACCAGGCGCTGCATGCGCCCAGACCCTTCCTACCCGTCAACCGCCTTGATTGCCTTTGAAATTGGCTTTCTTGAGCAGCGACTCATACTGTTGCGACATCATGTAGTTCTGCACCTGGGCCATGAAGTCCATGGTCACCACCACGATGATCAACAGCGAAGTTCCACCAAAGTAAAACGGTACGTTGTACTTCAGGATCAAGAACTCGGGCAGCAGGCAGACGAAGGTGATGTAAACCGCCCCCGCCAGTGTCAGTCGCACAAGAATCTTGTCGATATAACGGGCCGTCTGTTCACCAGGACGGATCCCGGGAATGAACGCACCGCTCTTCTTCAGGTTGTCTGCCGTTTCACGGCTGTTGAAGACCAGCGCCGTGTAGAAGAAGCAGAAGAAGATGATCGCCGCAGCGTAGAACATCACATACACCGGTTGACCAGGCGTCAGGGCCGCGGAGATGTCGCGCAACCAGCGCATCGACTCCCCGGCACTGAACCAGTTCACCACGGTGGCTGGCAGCAGGATGATGGACGAAGCGAAGATGGGAGGAATCACACCTGCCATGTTCAGCTTCAAGGGCAGGTGCGACGATTGTCCACCGTAGACCTTGTTCCCCACCTGCCTGCGCGCATAGTTCACGAGGATCTTGCGCTGACCGCGTTCCACATACACCACGAAGTAGGTCACTGCAGCGACCACCAGCACGATGAAGATGGCTGCCAGGATGCTCATCGCACCCGTGCGCACCAGCTCCAGCAGGCCGCCGATGGAGCTTGGCAGACCGGCCGCGATACCTGCAAAGATCAGGATCGAGATGCCGTTGCCAAGACCACGTTCCGTGATCTGCTCACCGAGCCACATCAGGAACATGGTGCCAGCCGTCAGGCTGACCATGGCCGTGATGCGAAAACCCATGCCGGGACTGAGCACCAGGCCGGCCGAGCTTTCCAGCGCCACGGCAATGCCGAGCGACTGGAAAATGGCCAGGCCCAGCGTGCCGTAGCGCGTGTACTGGGTGATCTTCCTGCGGCCGGCTTCGCCTTCCTTCTTCAACTGCTCGAATGTCGGGACCACGTAGGTCATCAGTTGCATGATGATCGATGCCGAGATGTACGGCATGATCCCCAGTGCAAAGACGGTAAAGCGCGAGAGCGCTCCACCCGAGAACATGTTGAACAGGTTCAGGATGCCGCCTTGCTGGCCGCTGAAAAGCTGCTGAAGTTGGGCTGGATCGATACCGGGCACGGGGATATGCGCCCCGATGCGGTACACGATCAGCGCAAGCAACAGAAAAACCAGGCGACGACGCAAGTCGCCGAACTTGCCGGTTTTTGCAATTTGAGCCGCGCTAGTAGCCACAGGTACCTTCTTTCAGAACCAAAATCAGGCCAGGCTGCCGCCGGCAGCTTCGATAGCCGCCTTGGCACCTGCGGTAGCGCCCACGCCCGTCAGCTTGACAGCCTTGGACAGAGCGCCGCTCTTGATGACCTTGACCACCTTGGCCAGCTCGCCGATCAGGCCGGCTTGCTTCAGAGCAAGCACGTCCACTTCGGCCAGGCCCAGCTTGTCCAGATCGGTCAGCGTGACTTCGGCGTTGAACTTGAGCGATTGCGACTTGAAACCGCGCTTGGGCAGACGGCGTTGCAGAGGCATTTGACCGCCTTCGAAACCCACCTTGTGGTAGCCGCCCGAACGCGACTTCTGGCCCTTGTGACCACGGCCAGCGGTCTTGCCCAGACCGGAGCCGATACCGCGGCCTACACGGCGCTTGGCATGCTTGGCGCCGTCTGCGGGCTTGATGCTATTGAGTTCCATGATCTATCTCTCAGACGATTTTGACCAGGTAGCTGATCTTGTTAATCATGCCGCGCACTTCGGGCGAATCCTTCAACTCGCTGACGCTGTTCAGCTTGCGCAGACCCAGGCCACGGACGGTGGCGCGGTGCGATTCCTTGGTGCCGATGGGGCTGCGCACCAGTTGAATCTTGACGGTTTGTTGCGTAGTCATTTACAGCTTCCAATCAGGCGAAGATGTCTTCGACCGTTTTGCCGCGCTTGGCTGCCACTTGCGAAGGCGTCGTGGAGTTCACCAGGGCGTCAAAAGTGGCGCGGACCATGTTGTAGGGGTTGGACGAACCATGGCTCTTGGCCACGATGTCGGTCACGCCCAGCACTTCGAAGACAGCGCGCATCGGGCCGCCGGCGATGATACCGGTACCCTTGGGAGCGGGAGCCATCATCACAACGGCAGCGCCGTGGTGGCCGGTCACATTGTGGAAGATCGTGCCGTTCTTCAGCGAGACCTTCACCATGTTGCGGCGAGCTTCTTCCATTGCCTTCTGCACGGCAGCAGGCACTTCCTTGGACTTGCCCTTGCCCATGCCCACGCGGCCGTCACCGTCGCCGACCACAGTCAGTGCGGCGAAGCCGAGGATACGGCCGCCCTTCACGACTTTGGTCACGCGGTTGACCGCGATCATTTTTTCGCGCAGACCGTCGTCACGACCTTCGTCTTGCACCTTGGGTTGAAATTTAGCCATTTTGTATTCCGTTCCGCTTAGAACTGCAGACCCGCTTCGCGGGCTGCATCGGCCAGGGCCTTGACGCGACCGTGGTAGGCAAAGCCCGAGCGGTCGAACGCAACCTTCTCGACACCGGCTGCCTTCGCCTTTTCAGCGATGCGCTTGCCGATGGCCGTGGCAGCGGCGGCATTGCCACCCTTGCCAGAGCCGCCGAGTTCCTTGCGGACGTCGGCTTCTGCGGTGGAGGCACTTGCCAGCACCTTGCTGCCGTCGCCGGAGATGACGCTGGCGTAGATATGGAGATTCGTGCGGTTCACGGTCAGACGGGCCACGCCTTGCTGGGCAATGCGGATGCGGGTCTGGCGCGAACGACGAAGACGCTGCTCTTTCTTGGTCAACATGCTGCAGCTCCTTACTTCTTCTTGGTCTCTTTGATCGTGATCTTCTCGTCCGCATAGCGGATGCCCTTGCCCTTGTAGGGCTCGGGTGGACGAACAGCACGGATCTCAGCGGCAATTTGGCCAACACGTTGGCGGTCGGCGCCCTTCACGACCACTTCCGTGGGCGTGGGGGTGGCCACCGTGATGCCGGCAGGCATCTCGATGTTGACGGGGTGCGAATAACCGACAGCCAGGTTCAGCTTGGCACCGGATGCGGCGGCCTTATAGCCCACGCCGATCAGGGTCAGCTTCTTCTCGAAGCCCTTGCTCACGCCCACAACCATGTTGTTGACGAGCTGGCGGATCGTGCCGCTCATGGCATTGGCTTCGCGGGAGTCGTTGACGGGCTCGAAGCTGAGCTTGCCGTCGTTGCTCGACACCTTCACCAGCACGTTCTGCGCCAGCGACAGGGAACCACCAGAACCCTTGACGGAGATCTGGTCGGCTTTAACGGACACATCCACGCCTGCGGGGATGGTCACGGGCATTTTTCCTACTCGGGACATTTCAGTTTCTCCTCAATGCCGCGCTTAGGCCACGTAGCACAGCACTTCGCCACCGACACCGGTTGCGCGCGCCTTGCGGTCGGTCATCACGCC
Source organism: Acidovorax sp. GW458-11-26-14-TSB4 (assembly GCF_059423865.1). NCBI lineage: Bacteria > Pseudomonadati > Pseudomonadota > Betaproteobacteria > Burkholderiales > Comamonadaceae > Acidovorax > Acidovorax sp. GW458-11-26-14-TSB4. The sequence goes on along the minus strand of NZ_JBWKYR010000007.1, from coordinate 110,900 downwards.
CTTGGGCGTCGTGACGATTGCCACACCCAGACCGTTCATGACTTGTGGAATGGAATCATGGCCCTTGTACACACGCAGGCCAGGGCGGCTGACGCGCTCGATGCGCTCAATCACCGGACGACCAGCGTAGTACTTCAGGGAGATTTCGAGTTCGGACTTGCCGGATTCGGTCTTGACCTGGAATCCGTCGATATAACCCTCGTCCTTCAGCACCTGGGCGATGGCAATCTTCACCTTGGAAGAAGGCACCAGCACCGTGGCCTTGGCGACCATCTGTGCGTTACGGATGCGGGTCAGCAAGTCAGCGATAGGATCACTCATGCTCATGTTGTAATTCTCCTGCCTGCTTACCAGCTGGCCTTGGTGACACCAGGGATGTCGCCTGCAAAAGCCAGTTCACGGATCTTGGCGCGGGCCAGACCGAATTGACGGAAGGTACCGCGTGGGCGACCGGTGATTTCGCAACGGTTGCGCTGGCGCGTGGGGTTCGCGTTGCGGGGGAGCTTCTGCAGGCCCAGGCGGGCTGCATCACGCTCTTCGTCGCTGCGCTTGGCGTCACCGGCGATCGCCTTCAGTTCCGCATACTTCGTTGCGTACTTGGCGGCCAGTTTTTCGCGCTTCAGTTCGCGCTGGATCAAAGCTACTTTAGCCATACCCTGCCTCAGTTCTTGAACGGGAAACGGAAACCAGCCAGAAGAGCCTTGGCTTCTTCGTCGGACTTGGCCGTCGTGGTGATGCTGATATTGAGACCGCGCAAGGCATCGACCTTGTCGTACTCGATTTCAGGGAAAATGATCTGTTCCTTGACGCCGATGTTGTAGTTGCCACGGCCGTCGAATGCGCGACCGGAGATACCACGGAAGTCACGCACGCGGGGCAGAGCCACGGTCACGAAACGGTCCAGGAACTCATACATCTGCACGCCACGCAGCGTGACCATGCAACCGATGGCCTGGCCTTCGCGGATCTTGAAACCGGCGATAGCCTTCTTGGCCTTGGTCACCACGGGCTTCTGACCAGCGATCTTGGTCAGGTCCGCCACGGCGTTGTCCATCACCTTCTTGTCCGACACGGCTTCGCTCACACCCATGTTGAGGGTGATCTTGGTCAGACGGGGAACCTGCATGGGCGAGGTGTAGCCGAACTGCTTGGTCAGTTCGGGAGCGATCTTGTCGCGGTAGATTTCTTGGAGTCGTGCCATGTTTGCCCCTTAGGCCGCCTTGATTTCGGCGCCGCTGGACTTGAACACGCGAACGCGTGCGCCGTCAGCCTGCACCTTGATGCCCACGCGGTCAGCCTTGCCGGTGGCCGCATTGAAGATGGCAACATTGGACTGGTGGATAGGCATGGCCTTTTCCACGATGCCGCCCGTCGTACCCTTCATGGGGTTCGGCTTGGCGTGCTTCTTGACCAGGTTGATGCCGTCGATGACGAGGTAAGAGTCATCCTTGCGCAGCGACACCGTGCCACGCTTGCCCTTGTCGCGCCCGGTCAGCACGATGACTTCGTCGCCCTTGCGAATCTTGTTCATGGCGAGTCCTTAGAGAACTTCAGGAGCCAGGGACACGATCTTCATGAACTTCTCGGTACGCAGTTCACGCGTCACGGGTCCAAAGATGCGGGTGCCGATAGGCTCCAACTTTGCATTCAGCAACACTGCAGCGTTGCCATCGAATTTGACGAGCGAGCCGTCGCCGCGGCGAATACCCTTCGCCGTACGCACCACCACTGCGCTGTAGACCTCGCCTTTTTTGACGCGGCCGCGCGGAGCAGCTTCTTTGATGCTCACTTTGATGATGTCGCCAACGCTTGCATAGCGACGCTTCGAGCCACCCAGCACCTTGATGCAAAGGACGGACTTGGCGCCGGTATTGTCGGCAACCTCTAACCGAGATTCTGTCTGGATCATTTCAATATTCCCAACTTGCACCAGAAGACCACGGCCCCAGAGAACGTCTCAAGGGCTGCAGATCAGCCAGTCAGTCTTGGGCCCGTCGTCCGCACCGCAAACCATTTGCAGCACTTCCCGCTGGGCAGAAACTTCACGTAGGAAACGCGAAGCCCTCGATTATTGCAAAGCGGCAGGCAAAAGTCAACCGCCTATCACACTGGAGCGTGCAAATACTGCTCGGCGAGCGACAAGAATGCATCCAGTTGCGGATCGACGCCCAATTCCTCCTGCAGGAGGGCCGCCACACGGGGGGCGCAGGCGATGGCCTGGCGGGCGTCCAGGAACAGCATGCGCGAGCGGCGGGCCAGCATGTCTTCCACGGTGCAGGCGTATTCGTGGCGCGCGGCAAAGCGCACCATGGCCTCGGTCAGCCCGCCACCCAGGTCCTCGCCGGCGCCCTGTAACCCACGCACGACGGCGGCTTCGCTGCCATAGGAATGCAGACCCTGGGCGTCGCTGATGCGGTGGCGCACCGGCTCGGTGGGCGTGCCCACCAGGGGCAGGCGGTTGGTGATGCCCGCGGCCTTTTCCGGCAGCAGGCCCACGGTGAAGCATTTTTGCAACACATCCTCGGCCATGGCCCGGTAAGTCGTCCATTTGCCGCCCGTCACGGTGACCAGGCCGCTTCTGCTGGCCAGCACGGTGTGCTCGCGGCTGATCTTCTTGGTGTTGTCGCCATCGTCGTCCTGCGGCTTGACCAGGGGGCGCAGGCCCACCCAGATGCTGCGGATGTCCGCCACCTTGGGGGCACGGGTGAGGTAGCGCGCGGCCTCGTCGAGGATGAAGGCCACCTCTTCCTTGAAGGCCAGGGGTTCGCGCACCACGTCCTGGCGCGGGCTGTCGGTGGTGCCCAGGATGAGCTTGCCCAGCCACGGCACGGCAAACAGCACCCGGCCATCGGCCGTCTTGGGCACCATCAGGGCATGGTCGGAAGGCAGGAATTCGCGGTCCACCACGATGTGCACGCCCTGGCTGGGCGCCACGATGGGCTTGACCGGGCGGCCGATGGCCTCGCCATCCATCTGGCGCAGGGCATCGACCCAGACACCGGTGGCATTGACCACGGCCTTGGCGCGCACGGTGAACTGGCGGCCGCTGGCGCTGTCTTCGCAGACGAAACCCGCCACCTTGCCGTTTTCATGGACCAGGGAGGTCGCCGGGCAGTAATTCACCAGCAAAGCACCTTTGGCGGCCGCCGTGCGGGCCAGCGCCAGTGCCAGGCGGGCATCGTCGAACTGGCCGTCCCAGTACTTCACCCCGCCCTTGAGCCCGTCCTGGCGGGCATTGGGCAGGCACTGCAGCGTGCGCGCGCGGCCCAGGAACTGGGTGGACCCGAGGCCCGCCTTGCCGGCCAGGGCGTCGTACATCATCAGGCCGATGCCGTAGAACGGCGTTTCCCAGGCCTTGTAGGAAGGCATCACGAAGGCCAGGGGCTGGGCCAGGTGGGGGGCGTTGTTCAGGAGCGTGGTGCGCTCGTGCAGGGCCTCGCGCACCAGCGCGATGTTGCCCTGGGCCAGGTAACGCACGCCCCCATGCACCAGCTTGGTGGCGCGCGAGGAGGTTCCCTTGGCGAAATCGTGCGAATCGACCAGCACCACGCTGAAGCCCCGGGCTGCCGCGTCCAGCGCCACGCCCAGGCCCGTCGCCCCGCCGCCGATCACGGCCAGATCGTACTGGTGCGGCTCGGCAAGGCGGTCGAGAAGGTCGGAGCGCCGCGTGGGCAGGGGGGAAGAGGCGTGGGTCATAGGTAGCGATTGTCCACAGGCACGGGGTTGAGCCTAGGGTTAACCCTGAAATTCTTGACGCCAGCGGGGCGGGATAGGCCGGATGGGCCCTCCGCACCCGCAGGTTCGGGGGAAAAGCCGCCGGGCAACCGCCGGTCCCTCTATGTGTATATAGAGCGAGGCGGTGCGACCCGGGGGCCAGGGCGCTCAGCGCGCCTTGCCGTCCTTCCACGCCTGCAACAGCTTGTCGTAGGCGATGGTTTCGCCCTTGGGCTTCTCGTTGGCCAGCTTGGCCCAGGGGGCCTGCTTGTCGCTCAGCCACTTGGTGGGCGCGCTCTTGGGGTTGAGCTTGGGTGCGCAGTGGGCCATGCCGGCACGCTCCAGGCGGGCCATCACCTGGTCCATCTCGTCGGCCAGCGTGTCCATGGCGCCCTGGGGCGTTTTCTCACCCGTGACCGCCTGGGCCACGTTCTTCCACCACAGCTGGGCCAGCTTGGGGTAATCGGGCACGTTGGTGCCGGTGGGCGACCAGGCCACGCGGGCGGGGCTGCGGTAGAACTCCACCAGGCCACCCAGCTTGGGCGCGGCGTCGGTCATGGCCTTGGACTGGATGTCGCTTTCGCGGATCGGGGTCAGGCCCACCAGGGTCTTCTTGAGCGAGGTGGTCTTGGCCGTCACGAACTGCGCGTACAGCCAGGCTGCGGCGGTCTTGTTGGCGTCATGGCCCTTGAAGAAGGACCACGAACCCACGTCCTGGTAGCCGTTCTGCATGCCCTGCTTCCAGTACGGGCCGTTCGGGCCGGGGGCCATGCGCCACTTGGGCGTGCCGTCGGCATTCACCACCGGCAGGCCGGGCTTGACCATGTCGGCCGTGAAGGCGGTGTACCAGAAGATCTGCTGCGCGATCTGGCCCTGGGCGGGCACCGGGCCGGCTTCGCCGAAGGTCATGCCGGTGGCTTCCTTGGGCGCGTACTTCTTCATCCAATCGACGTACTTGGTCAGCGCGTAGACGGCGGCGGGCGAGTTGGTCGCACCACCGCGGGCCACCGAGGCGCCCACCGGAGTGCACTTGTCGTCGGCCACGCGGATGCCCCATTCATCGATCGGCAGGCCGTTGGGCGCGCCGATGTCGGCCGTGCCGGCCATAGATAGCCAGGCATCGGTAAAGCGCCAGCCCAGCGAAGGATCCTTCTTGCCGTAGTCCATGTGGCCGTAGATCGGCTTGCCGTCGATGTTCTTCACGTCGTTGGTGAAGAATTCGGCGATGTCCTCATAGGCGCTCCAGTTGAGCGGCACGCCCAGGTCGTAGCCGTACTTGGCCTTGAACTTGTCCTTGATGTCCTTGCGGTCGAACAGGTCGGCACGGAACCAGTACAGGTTGGCGAACTGCTGGTCGGGCAGCTGGTAGAGCTTGCCGTCGGGCGCCGTGGTGAACTTGGTGCCGATGAAGTCCTTGAGGTCCAGGCCGGGGTTGGTCCACTCCTTGCCCGCACCGGCCATGTAGTCGGTCAGGTTCATCATCTTGCCGTAGCGGTAGTGGGTACCGATCAGGTCCGAGTCCGAGATCCAGCCGTCGTAGATGGACTTGCCGGACTGCATGGAGGTCTGCAGCTTCTCGACCACGTCGCCTTCCTGGATCAGGTCGTGCTTGACCTTGATGCCGGTGATTTCCTCGAAGGCCTTGGCCAGGGTCTTGGATTCGTATTCGTGGGTGGTGATGGTTTCCGACACCACGGAGATCTCCTTGACACCCTTGCCCTGGAGTTTCTTGGCAGCCTCGATGAACCACTTCATCTCGGCCATCTGCTGGTCCTTGCTCAGCGTGGAAGGCTGGAACTCGCTGTCGACCCACTTCTTGGCTTCGGCCTCGCCGGCCATGGCCGACTGCCCGGTCACGACTGCTACCGCCAGTGCCAGCGCTGTATACCGCGTCTTCATAGTGCCTGTCTCCTCATTAATCACTCCCCTTTGGATGCACATGGGTCGCCCGGCTCCGGGGAAGGGTTGAGCCGTGCGACGGGAAATACTTGCGGGCCGCCCGTCAGCCTTTGCGCATGATCAGGCCGAGCAGCAGCATGGACAGCACGAAGCTGATCCAGATCGAGGGGTCTTCGCCCAGCTCGAACCACTGGGCCAGCTTGCCGCTCACGCCCACGAAAATCAGGTTCACATAGGCCGCCGTCAGCAGCCCGATGAACAGGCGGTCGCCGCGCGTCGTCTCCAGGGGCAGGAAGCCCTTGCGCAGCGTGGTCGGCGAATTCACCTCCCACACCGCCATGCCGACCAGCATCAGCACGATGCACGTGAAGAACACCGCCACCGGCAGGGTCCAGGCCATCCACTCGAACATGTCGATCTCTCCTTACACCCGGCCCATCGCGAAACCCTTCGCGATGTAATGCCGCACAAACCAGATCACGATGGCGCCCGGCACGATGGTCAGCACACCGGCCGCGGCCAGCGTCGCCCAGTCCATGCCCGAGGCGCTCACCGTGCGCGTCATGGTGGCCACGATGGGCTTGGCATTCACGCTGGTCAGGGTGCGCGCCAGCAGCAGCTCCACCCAGCTGAACATGAAGCAGAAGAACGCCGCCACGCCCACGCCGGCCTTGATCAGCGGCAGGAAGATGGTCACGAAGAAGCGCGGGAAGCTGTAGCCGTCGATGTAGGCCGTCTCGTCGATCTCGCGCGGAATGCCGCTCATGAAGCCTTCGAGGATCCACACCGCCAGCGGCACGTTGAACAAGAGGTGCGCCAGCGCCACGGCGATGTGCGTGTCCATCAGGCCCACGGTGGTGTACAGCTGGAAGAAGGGCAGCAGGAACACGGCCGGGGGTGTCATGCGGTTGGTCAGCAGCCAGAAGAACACATGCTTGTCGCCCATGAACTGGTAGCGCGAGAAGGCGTAGGCCGCCGGCAGCGCCACGGTGAGCGAGATCACCGTGTTGATGCCCACGTAGATCAGGCTGTTGATGTAGCCCGAATACCAGGACTCATCGGTGAAGATGGTCTTGTAGTTGTCCCAGGTGAAGTGCTGCGGGAAGAACGAGAAGGTGGAGAGGATTTCCGCGTTCGTCTTGAAGCTCATGTTGACCATCCAGTAGATGGGCAGCACGGCGAACACCAGGTAGGCCGCCAGGAACAGCGACCGCTTGTGAAAGCGCTTTTCATTCATGGCCGGCCCCTTCGTTGCTGGCGGTGCCCACGCGCTGCATCCAGTTGTAGAGGATGAAGCACAAGAGCAGGATGATGAAGAAATAGATCAGCGAGAACGCTGCCGCCGGCCCCAGATCGAACTGACCCACGGCCTTGGTGGTGAGGTACTGGCTGAGGAAGGTGGTGGCATTGCCCGGCCCGCCGCCCGTGAGCACGAAGGGCTCGGTGTAGATCATGAAACTGTCCATGAAGCGCAGCAGCACGGCGATCATGAGCACGCCGCGCATCTTGGGCAGCTGGATGTAGCGGAACACCGCGAACTTGCTGGCGCCGTCGATGCGCGCCGCCTGGTAGTACGCATCAGGAATGGAGCGCAGGCCGGCAAAGGCCAGCAGCGCGACCAGCGGCGTCCAGTGCCATACGTCCATCAGCAGCACCGTGAGCCAGGCCTGCGTGGCGTTGCCGGTGTAGCTGTACTCGATGCCCATCACCTGCAGCATGCGGCCCATGAGCCCGATGTCGGCACGGCCGTAGATCTGCCAGATGGTGCCCACCACGTTCCAGGGAATCAGCAGCGACAGGGCCACCACCACCAGCACGGCCGAGGACTTCCAGCCCTGCGCAGGCATGGACAGCGCGAGCATGATGCCCAGCGGAATCTCCACCGCCAGCACCGCCAGCGAGAAGGTGATCTGGCGCCACAGCGCGGCATGCAGCTCCTCGTCGCGCATCACGGCGGCGAACCATTCGGTGCCGACGAACACGCGCCGCTCGGGCGAGATGATGTCCTGCACCGAGTAGTTGACCACGGTCATCAGCGGCAGGATGGCCGAGAAGGCCACGCACAGGATCACCGGCAGGATCAGGAACCAGGCCTTCTGGTTGACCGGTTTGGTGGTGGCGCTCATGCCAGCAACTCCTCGTTTTGGTAAAAGCAGGTGTGGCTGCCCAGCACCTGCAGCCAGACCGTGTCGCCGGCCGATGGCAGGCGCGTTTCGGGGGTGAAGCGCGCCTTCAGTGTGTGCTCGCCCACCTTGGCGGTCAGCATCAGGTAGGTGCCGATGTCCTGCACCTGCACCACGGTGCAGGGCAGCGCGCCGGGCTCCTCGGGCTGCGCCAGGGCCAGGTACTCGGGCCGCACGCCGACCTGCAAGGCCCCATCGGGCAACGCTCGGCTGGCCGGCAGCGCCAGGCGGTGGCCCGCAACCGAAAGGGCCGCGGCAGCACTCTGCGCGGGCAGAAAGTTCATGCCCGGCGAGCCGATGAAGTGGCCCACGAACACGTGCGCGGGACGCTCGAACAGCGCATCGGCCGAACCCACCTGCACGGCGCGGCCGCGCGTCATCACCACCACCTGGTCGGCAAAGGTCAGCGCCTCGACCTGGTCGTGCGTCACGTAGATCAGCGTGAGCTTGAGCTCATGGTGGATCTGCTTGAGCTTGCGGCGCAGCTGCCACTTGAGGTGCGGGTCGATCACCGTGAGCGGTTCGTCGAACAGCACGGCCGCCACGTCCGAGCGCACCAGGCCACGGCCCAGCGAAATCTTCTGCTTGGCGTCGGCCGCCAGGCCGGCGGCGCGCTGGTTGAGCTGGCCGCTCATCTCCAGCATCTCGGCGATGGCGCCCACGCGCTGCTTGATCTGGGCCTCGGGCACCTTGCGGTTGCGCAGCGGGAAGGCCAGGTTCTCGGCCACCGTCATGGTGTCGTAGATCACGGGGAACTGGAACACCTGGGCGATGTTGCGCTCCTGCGGGCTGGCGCGCGTCACGTCGCGGCCGTCGAACAGCACCTTGCCATGCGAGGGCACGAGCAGGCCCGACATGATGTTGAGCATGGTGGTCTTGCCGCAGCCCGAGGGGCCGAGCAGCGCATAGGCGCCGCCATCCTCGAACTCCATCTTGAGCGGCAGCAGCGCGTAGTCGCTGTCCTGCTGCGGGTTGGGCTTGTAGGAATGCGCCAGGTCCAGGCTGATGCGTGCCATCTCAACGACCTCCCAGGCGTGCGGGCGCCCATAGCAGTTGGCCGTCGGCACCGAAGACATAGGCCTGCGCCGGGTCCAGGTGCAGCGCCAGGGGCGCGCCCAATTCGAAGTAATGCACACCGGTGAGCTGCGCCACCAGCTCGCCCCAGGGCGTGTCCACGTGCACGAAGGTGTCGGAGCCCGAGATCTCGGCCAGCTCGACCTTGCCGCTCACGCTCACGTCGCCGGGGCGGGGCTGCACGCGCAGCGCGCTGGCGCGGATGCCTACGGTGACGCCGCCGGCGGCCGTGCCCTGCGGCAGCGCAATGGCGAGCGTCGCTCCCCCTTGCAGTTGCACACCCTGCGCCACCACCGTGGCCGCCACCAGGTTCATCGGCGGATCGCTGAAGGCGCGCGCCACGCGCAGCGAGTTCGGCGCGTGGAAGACCTCGGCCGTGGGGCCGTACTGCAGCAGCCGGCCTTCGTCGAGCACGGCGGTGTAGCCACCCAGCAGCAAGGCCTCGCCCGGCTCGGTGGTGGCATAGACCACAGTGGACTGGCCGGCCGCGAACAGCTGGGTGAGCTCTTCGCGCAGTTCCTCGCGCAGCTTGTAGTCCAGGTTCACCAGCGGTTCGTCCAGCAGCATCAGCGGCGCGCCCTTGGCCAGGGCGCGCGCCAGCGCCACACGCTGCTGCTGGCCGCCCGAGAGTTCGGCCGGGTAGCGGTCGAGGAACATGTCGATGTGCAGGCGGGCCGCGATCTCGCGCACCCGGGCGTCGATGTTCTTTTCGCCGCGCAGCTTGAGCGGCGAGGCGATGTTGTCGGCCACCTTCATCGAGGGGTAGTTGATGAACTGCTGGTAGACCATGGCCACGTTGCGCTCGCGCACCGGCATGCCGGTGACGTCGGCACCGTCCACCCGCACGGTGCCCGCCGTAGGCGCATCGAGCCCGGCCATGATGCGCATCAGGCTGGTCTTGCCGGCCTGGGTGGCGCCCAGCAGCACCGTGACGGCGCCACTGTGCAGCGCCATGCTCATGCCATGGAGCCAGGTCTGCGCCCCCACCCTCTTGCTGATGCTGTCCAGTGCCAGCTGCATCCCGCACACCTTTCTCAGAACCCCTGATGGGTCTTGTGGAATCGGCCCCGTACGCAGGCGCGCCGAGGCCGTTTGTTTTCGATTGCGTTCATTCTTGTTCTTTTGTGATCGTTTTGTATCAAGGTTTACCCTTAATGAGTTCCTTTTTGTTCCATTTAAAGTATCGCCACCCTATTGGCTTCTTTCTTGCTGCCCTGACCGCGTGAACACGAATCCCCGACAACTCCTGCTCCTTGAAGAAGTGCGCGCGCGCAAGTCGGCCAGCGTCGAACAGCTCGCCGAAACCCTGGGTGTGACCCTGCAGACGGTGCGCCGCGATGTGCAGCGGCTGGCCGAATCGGGCCTGCTCACGCGCTTCCATGGCGGCGTGCGGGTGCCCAGCTCCACCGTGGAGAACCTGGCCCACCCGCAGCGCGAAACCCTGCATGCCGAAGGCAAGGCGCGCATCGCACGCGCCGTGGCCGAACAGGTGCCCAACGACTGTTCGCTGATCCTGAACATCGGCACCACCACCGAGGCCATTGCCAAGGCCCTGCTGCACCACCGCGGCCTGCGCGTGATCACCAACAACCTGAATGTGGCGGCCATCCTGAGCGGCAACCCCGAGTGCGAGGTGATCGTGGCCGGCGGCGTGGTGCGCGCGCGCGACCGCGGCATCGTGGGCGAGGCGGCGGTGGACTTCATCCGCCAGTTCCGCGTGGACATCGCGCTGATCGGCATCTCGGGCATCGAGCCCGACGGCTCGCTGCGCGACTTCGACTACCGTGAGGTGAAGGTGGCGCAAACCATCATCGCCCAGTCGCGCGAGGTCTGGCTGGCGGCCGACCAGAGCAAGTTCAACCGCCCGGCCATGGTGCAGTTGGCCACGCTGCAGCAGATCGACCGGCTGTTCACCGATGCGCCGCCGCCCGAGCCCTTTCCCGTATTGCTCCAGGACGCCGAGGTGATTTGCACCGTGGCCGCCTGACTTATCCTTGCCCGCCATGACCTACCTGCTCGCACTCGACCAAGGCACTTCCAGCTCCCGCAGCATCGTCTTCGACGAGCAGGGCCACATCGTGGCCCTGGCCCAGCGCGAGCTGCCGCAGATCTACCCGCAGCCCGGCTGGGTGGAACACGACCCGATGGAGATCTGGCGCACCCAGTTGTCCACGGCGCGCGAGGCGCTGGAAAAGGCCAACATCAAGGCCAGTGCCGTGCGCGCCGTCGGCATCACCAACCAGCGCGAAACCACCGTGCTGTGGAACCGCCAAACCGGCCAGCCCGTGCACCATGCCATCGTCTGGCAGGACCGCCGCGCCGAGCCGGCCTGCGCGCAGCTGCGCGAGCAGGGGCACGCGGGCACCATCCAGGCCAAGACGGGCCTGCTGGTCGATGCCTATTTTTCGGGCACCAAGCTGCAATGGCTGCTGGACCACGTGCCCGGTGCGCGCGCGCAGGCCGAGCGCGGCGAGCTGGCCTTCGGCACGGTGGACAGTTGGCTGATGTGGCAGCTCACGCATGGCGAGGTGCACGTGACCGACGTGAGCAACGCTTCGCGCACCATGCTGTTCAACGTGCACACCAACCAGTGGGACGACGAGCTGCTGGCGCTGCTGCGCATTCCCAAGTCGCTGATGCCGCAGGTGCAACCATCGAGCTCGCACTTCTGCGACGTGGCTCCCGACCTGCTGGGCCACGCCATCCGCGTGGGCGGCGTGGCGGGCGACCAGCAGAGCGCGCTGTTCGGCCAGGCCTGCTTCAGCGCGGGCATGGCCAAGAACACCTATGGCACGGGCTGCTTCATGCTGATGCACACGGGCGCCACTTTCCAGACCTCGCAGAACGGCCTGCTCACCACCAGCGCAGCCCAGGCCAGCGCGCAGACCGAGTTCGCGATGGAAGGCAGCGTCTTCGTGGGCGGCGCGGTGGTGCAATGGCTGCGCGACGGCCTGCGCGCCATCTCCACCAGCGGCGAGGTTGAATCCCTCGCGCAGAGCGTGCCCGACTCGGGCGGCGTGATGATGGTGCCGGCCTTCACCGGGCTGGGAGCCCCCTATTGGAAGCCCGATGCGCGCGGCACCATCACGGGGTTGACGCGCGGCTCCACCCTGGGCCACATCGCGCGTGCGGCGCTGGAGAGCATTGCCTACCAGAGCGCCGCGCTGCTGCAGGCCATGGGACGCGACGCCGTGGCTGCCGGCGGCAAGCCGGTGAGCGAGCTGCGGGTGGACGGTGGTGCCTGCGCCAACGACCTGCTGATGCAGTTCCAGGCCGACCTGCTGGGCATTCCGGTGGTACGCCCGGCCGTGATCGAGACCACGGCCCTGGGGGCCGCCTACCTGGCGGGCCTGTCCAGCGGCGTGTACGGCAGCACGGCCGAACTGTCGCAGCTGTGGCGCGCCGAGCGGCGCTTTCTGCCGACCCTGGACAAGGCGCGTGCACAGGAGCTCATGGAGCGCTGGGAACGCGCCGTGCGCCAGACCACCGCAGAGTGACCCCGAAACAGGGAGGAGCAGTGGCCGCAGGCGGTGCGGCTACCATCATGGCCCCGCTGTTTGTTTCCCAGTTGTGCACACCATGAGCCAGACCCCCGCCTCCCCTACCCTCCCCGTGATCGCCTTCATCGGCGGCGGCAACATGGCCAGCGCCATCATCGGCGGCCTAGTGCGCCAGGGCCACCCGGCCAGCCAGATCGAAGTCGTCGAGCCCTGGGAGCAGGCGCGCGAGGCCCTGCGCACGAACTACGGCATCGAAGCCCAGCCGGAAGCCGGCGCTGCCCTGCAGCGCGCGCGCATCGTGGTCTGGGCCGTCAAGCCCCAGACCTTCAAGGATGCCGCCGCCCTGGCGCGCGCCCACACCCAGGACGCCCTGCACCTGAGCGTAGCCGCCGGCATCCGTTCGGACAGCATCGCCCGGTGGCTCGCCAGCGAGCGCATCGTGCGCACCATGCCCAACACCCCGGCCCTGGTGGGCAAGGGCATGAGCGCGCTGTATGCCCGCCCCGGCGTCTCGCAGGACGAGCGCCAGAGCGCGGAGGCCATCATGGCCACCACGGGCGAGTACCTGTGGGTGGACAGCGAAAAGCAGCTCGATGCGGTGACGGCCCTGTCGGGCTCGGGCCCGGCCTATGTGTTCTATTTCCTCGAAGCCATGGCCCGCGCCGGTACGGCCATGGGCCTGTCGGCCGAGCAGGCCCACCGGTTGGCCTTGGGCACCTTCGTGGGCGCCTCGGAACTGGCGCGCCGTTCGGACGACCCGCCGGCCGTGCTGCGCGAGCGCGTCACGTCCAAGGGCGGCACCACCTATGCGGCGCTGCAGTCCATGCAGAACGATGGTGTGGGCGAGGCCTTCGAGCGCGCGATGCAAGCCGCCGAGCACCGCGCCCACGAACTGGGCGATGAGTTTGGCAAGTAATTCCTCGCCTGCTACTCAATTGATAGCAAGCTGGCGCAACAGGTAGCTGCCGGCAATGCCGGCGAACACGGTGGCGCCGAGCCAGTGGTTGACGCGGAAGGCCTGGAAGCAGCCTTCGCGGCTGCGGTCGCGGATCAGCGTCCAGTGCCAGACTGCCTGTGCCAGGGCGGCGGCTGTGGCCAGCCAGTACACCGGGCCCAGGGCATAGGGCGCCAGGGCCACGCCCCAGATGCCCAGGAACAGCAGGTAGAACAGCACGATGGCCGCCACGTCGAAGCGGCCCAGGGTGATGGCCGAGGTCTTGATGCCGATCTTGAGGTCGTCGTCGCGGTCGACCATGGCGTACTCGGTGTCGTAGGCCAGCACCCAGAACAGGTTGCCCAGCCACATCCACCACGCCACGGCGGGCACCTGGCCCTGCACCGCGGCGAAGGCGATCACGATGCCGAAGTTGAAGGCGATGCCCAGCACGGCCTGGGGCATGGCGATGATGCGCTTGGTGAACGGGTAGGCAATGGCCACCAGCACGGCGGGCACGGACCAGGCGATGGCCGCCGCATTGGTGGTGAGCACCAGACCGAAGGACACCAGGGCCAGCACAGCGCCCAGGGCCAGCGCCTGCTTGACGGTGACGGCCCCGGTGGTCACGGGCCGCGCCGCGGTGCGCTTGACGTGGCGGTCGAAGTCGCGGTCGGCCACGTCGTTCACGCAGCAGCCCGCGCTGCGCATGAGGAAGGTGCCCAGCACGAACACCGCCAGCAGGTGCCAGCCCGGAAAGCCATCGGCGGCAATCCACAGCGCACTGAGCGTGGGCCATAGGCAAACCAGCCAGCCTGCGGGCCGGTCCCAGCGGATCAGGTCGAGGTAAAGAGACAAGCGGCTGCGCGGAAGTGCGGACATGGGCGATGGAAGCGGCGAGGGAGAACTGCCACACAGGGCAGGCGCACCGGGAATGTAACAGCCGCAGCGCCCATCGGCCCCGCAGTGAGCGCTACCATGCAGGACATGTCCTACACCGGCTATTGGTACAACCCGTTACAGTGGCCGGTTGCCCCTTCACCCGGAATCCGCCCCGCATGCCCCGATCCCCGAGTACCCAGGCCGCCCAGCGCTTTGCCATCCCCAAGAGCCTGATGGCAGGCTTCATCGTCGCGGCCCTGGCCACGCTGGTGATTGCCTTCGTGAACTACCGGGCCTCCGAGGTACGGGCCGACGCCGTGGCGGCGATGGACCGGACTTCGCAGGCCATGCGCCAGCTGTCGCTGGTGCACTCGGCGCTCAAGGACCTGGAGACCGGGCAGCGCGGCTACCTGCTCACGGGTGACGCCTCCTACCTGCAGCCCTACCTGCTGGCGCAGAACGTGGTGGACCGGCAGCTGACGGCCCTCAAGGCCAGCACCGAGGGCAATGCCGGCCAGCGGCGGCTGGTGGTCCAGATCGAGGACCTGGCCCGGCAAAAGCGCAGCGAGCTGGCCGAGACCGTGGACCTGCGCAAGGCCGGCAACGTGGAAGGCGCCATGGCCCTGGTGCGCAGCGATGCGGGCAAGAACATCATGGACCGGGTGCGTGACCTGGCCTCGGACCTGGCGGGCCTGCAGACGCAGGAACTCGAAGACCGCCGCCGCGGCTGGGAGGAAGCCACGTCCCTGTCGGCCTACTACTCCTGGGGCGGCTCACTGGTGCTGCTGGCGCTGATCTGCATCTCGGCCGCGCTGACCGCGCGCGAACACCGCCTGAAAGCGCGCCAGAACTGGGTGGTGACGGGCCTGAGCGGGCTGGCGCAACGCCTGCAGGGTGACCGCCGCGTCGAGGAGATCGGTGAGCTGGCGCTCGAGTACCTGGCCACCTACCTCAATGCCAAGGTGGGCGCTGCCTATGCGGTCAACGAGAATGGCGGCTTCACGCTGTTCGGTGGCTATGCGCTGCCGCGCGAGCGCCTGGCGCAGAAGCTGATCGACGGCGAAGGCCTGGTGGGCCAGTGCGCGCGCTCGCGCGAACTGTTGCACGTGCGCGACGTGCCTGCCAACCACCTGGTGGTGTCTTCGAGCACCGGTGCCTCCGCCCCCGCCGAGCTGCTGGTGGCGCCCGCCATGGAAAACGGCGAGGTCTTTGCCGTGATCGAACTGGGTTTCTACCGCGCAATCGACGAATTCGAGCACAGGCTGTTCAAGCAGGCCTCGGAGATGCTGGCCGTTGCCATCCGATCGGGCCAGGACCGCAGCCGCCTCGAAGCCCTGCTCGAAGAGACCCAGCGCCAGTCCGAGGAATTGCAGGCCCAGCAGGAAGAACTGCGCGTCAACAATGAGGAGCTGGAGCAGCAAAGCCGCATCCTGCAGGAATCGCAGGCCCAGATGGAGCTGCAGCAGACCGAGCTGGAGCAGACCAATGCCCAGCTCGAAGAGCAGACCCAGCAGCTCGAGAACCAGCGCGAGGAATTGCTTGCCGCCCAGAGCGACCTGACCGAGAAGGCGCGCGAGATCGAGCAGACCAGCCAGTACAAGAGCGAGTTCCTGGCCAACATGAGCCACGAGCTGCGTACCCCGCTCAACTCCACGCTGATCCTGGCCAAGCTGCTGGCGGACAACAAGGCCGGCAACCTCACGGCCGAGCAGGTGAAGTACGCGCAGACCATCTCCTCGGCCGGCAACGACCTGCTGGCGCTGATCAACGACATCCTGGACCTGTCCAAGATCGAGGCCGGGCAGGCCACCATCGACATCGAGACCGTGGACATCGCCCGCACCGTGCAGGGGCTGGCCGATCCCCTGCGCCCCATCGCCGAGGAGAAGGGCCTGACCCTCACCGTCACCATGGACCCGGGCGTGCCGGCCACCATGGACACCGACCCGCTGCGCCTGGGGCAGGTGATCAAGAACCTGCTGTCGAATGCGGTGAAGTTCACCGAGCAGGGCAGCGTGGCGCTGCATGTCTCGCCCCTGCCCGGGGACATGCTGGCCTTTGCGGTGCGCGACACGGGCATCGGCATCCCCGAGCACCAGCAGGAGCTGGTCTTCGAGGCCTTCCGCCAGGCCGATGGCAGCACCCACCGCAAGTACGGCGGCACGGGGCTGGGCCTGTCGATCTCGCGCGATCTGGCGCACCTGCTGGGCGGCAACATCGCCATCCGCAGCACGCCGGGCCAGGGCAGCGAGTTCACGCTGACAGTGCCACGCCACGCAGTGCCGCTGGATGCGCCCTCCACCGGCATGGCCATGCAACCTCCGCCAGCGCACGCCGGCACGGCACCCATGGCCCCTGCAGCCGCCACCCTGCCTGCGCCGCCAGCCGCCCCCGCCATCCTTCCCGTGGCGGCACGCCCCAAGGGCGAGCGCAACATCCTCGTGATCGAGGACGACGTGCGCTTTGCCAACATCCTGAACGACTTGGCGCAGGAGATGGATTTCCACTGCATCCTGGCCCACACGGCCGGCGAGGGCCTGGCGGCCGCCACGCTGCACCAGCCCAGCGCCATCGTGCTGGACGTGAACCTGCCCGACTTCTCGGGCCTGGGCGTGCTCGACCAGCTCAAGCGCAACCCGGCCACGCGGCACATCCCGGTGCACGTGGTCTCGGTGGCCGACTACTCGCAGGAGGCCATGGGCCGCGGCGCCATCGGCTACGCGCTCAAGCCCGTCAAGCGCGAGGAACTGGTGCAGGCCCTGCAGCGTCTGGAAGCCAAGTTCACCCAGGGCATGCGCCGCGTGCTGGTGGTGGAAGACGACGAGCGCCAGCGCGAGAGTGTGCGCGCCCTGCTGGCCAGCGATGGCGTGGACATTGTGTGCGTGGAAAATGCCAAGATGGCGCTGGACTACCTGCGCAGCAGCACCTTCGACTGCATGGTGATGGACGTGAACCTGCCCGACCTGAGCGGCTACGAGCTGCTCAAGGCCATGTCGGAGCAGGAGGACGTGTCCTTCCCGCCGGTCATCGTCTACACCGGGCGCGCCCTCACGCGCGACGAAGAGCAGCAGCTGCGCCGCTTCTCCAAGTCCATCATCATCAAGGATGCGCGCTCGCCCGAGCGCCTGCTCGACGAGGTGACGCTGTTCCTGCACCAGGTGGAATCCGAGCTGTCGGTGGAGCGCCGGCAGATGCTGCAGGTGGCACGCAGCCGCGATGCAGCCTTCGAGGGCCGCACGGTGCTGGTGGTGGAGGACGATGTGCGCAACGTGTTCGCGCTCTCCAGCATCCTGGAGCCCACGGGCATTGCGGTGCAGATCGCGCGCAATGGCCGCGAGGCGCTCGACTTCCTGGAGCGCTCCGGCGGCGCCGGCCCGGCGGTGGACCTGGTGCTGATGGACATCATGATGCCGGAGATGGACGGCTACACCGCCATGCGCGAGATCCGCAAGCAGCCGGCCTGGCGCAAGCTGCCCATCATCGCCCTCACGGCCAAGGCCATGAAGGACGACCAGGAGAAATGCCTGGCCGCCGGCGCCAACGACTACATCGCCAAGCCGCTGGATGTGGAGAAGCTGCTCTCGCTGGTGCGGGTGTGGATGCCCAAGTGAGCAGCACGCCGGAGTCACGATTGCCCCACCTGAAGACGGCCCGGATCGGCGACATCGAGCAGCGCCTGCTGCTCGATGCGATCTACTACCGCTACCACTACGACTTCCGCGGCTATGCGCAGGCCTCGCTCAAGCGGCGCCTGCAGGCGGCGCTGTCGCGCTTTGGCTGCCAGACGCTGTCGCAGCTGCAGGACAAGGTGCTGCACGATGCCGCCATTTTCCCGGCGCTGCTCGAATACCTCACGGTGCAGGTCAGCGAGATGTTCCGCGATCCGCGCTACTTCAAGGCGCTGCGCGAGCAGGTGATCCCCATCCTGCGCACCTACCCCTCGCTCAAGGTCTGGGTGGCCGGCTGCAGTACGGGCGAGGAGGTGTATTCGCTGGCCATCCTGCTGCACGAGGAAGGCCTGCTCGAGCGCACCATCATCTATGCCACCGACATCAACCAGCAGGCCCTGCAGGCGGCCGAAGCCGGCGTGTTCGAGCTCTCGCGCGTGGCCGCCTTCACCGAAAACCACGTGCGCTCGGGCGGCAAGAGTTCGCTGTCGGATTACTACTCCGCCGGCTATGGACGGGTGGTGTTTGATCGCGCGCTGCGCAAGCAGGTGGTGTTCTCCGACCACAGCCTGGCCACGGACACGGTGTTCGCCGAAGTGCACCTGGTGTCCTGCCGCAACGTGCTGATCTACTTCGAGCGTGAGCTGCAGAACCGGGCGCTCGGCCTGTTCAAGGAAGCGCTCTGCCACCGCGGCTTTCTGGGCCTGGGCTCCAAGGAGTCGATGCGCTTCACCGAGCAGGCCCCGGCTTTCGACGATTTTGTGCTGGAAGACCGCATCTACCGCAAGAAGGTGGGCACATGACGGCCGCTACACGGCACCCGCCCGGCGCGCGCAGGTTCGATGCCATCGTGATCGGGGGCTCGGCGGGCGCCATCGATGCGATCTCCACCATCCTGCCGGCGCTGCAGTCGCAGATCCGCGCAGCGGTGCTGGTCACCCTGCACCTGCCGCGCGAGGCCCCGAGCCTGCTGCCCGAGATCTTTCGCCCGCGCTGCGCGCTGCGCACGGCCGAAGCGCAGGACAAGGAGCCCATCGAGGCGGGTACCGTGTACTTCGCCCCGCCCGACTACCATCTGCTGGTGGATGCCGGACCACGGCTGGCGCTCTCGGTGGACGAGCCCGTGCACTTCTCGCGGCCATCCATCGACGTGCTGTTCGAGTCGGCGGCGGATACCTATGGCGAGCGCCTGCTCGGTATGCTGTTGTCCGGCGCGAACCAGGACGGCGCGCGCGGCATGGCCGCCATCGGCGCCGCCGGGGGTCTGTGTGTCGTGCAGGCCCCCGCGAGCGCTGCCATGTCCACCATGCCGCAGTCCGCGCTGGACCTGATGGCGCCACACCATGTCCTGACCCCTTCGGAGATCGCGTCCCTGTTGGCCGACCTGCAAATGCGGAGAATCCTGTGAGCCCCACCCTGCACCCCCAGCCACTGCCGGCCGAGCGCATCAAGTGCCTGGTGGTGGACGACGTGCCCGAAAACCTCGTGGCAGTGGAGGCATTGCTGCACAGCGACGGCATCGAGGTGCTCAAGGCCCAGTCGGGGCCCGAGGCGCTGGAGCTGCTGCTGCAGCACGGCGACGTGGCACTGGCTTTGCTGGACGTGCAGATGCCCGAGATGAACGGTTTCGAGCTGGCCGAGCTGATCCGCGGCAGCGAGCGCACGCGCCACATCCCACTGATCTTCATGACCGCCGGTTCGCGCGACCAGAACTGGCAGTTCCGTGGCTACGAGACCGGGGCCGTGGATTTCCTGTACAAGCCCATCGACCCGCAGGTGCTGACGTCCAAGGCGAATGTGTTCTTCGAGCTGTTCCGCCAGAAGCGCGCCCTGGCGCGCGAACTGCGCGAGCGCACCGAGGCGCTGCGCATCAACGAGATGTTCATGGCCGTGCTCAGCCACGACCTGCGCACGCCGCTGATGTCCATCGGCGCGGCCGCCACCGCGCTGCAGCGCCAGCCGCTGCCAGCCGACAAGGCGCAGGCCCTGGCCGGGCGCGTGCTCAGCAGCAGCCAGCGCATGGGGCGCATGATCGAGGACCTGCTGGACGTGACGCGCATCCGCCAGGGCGGCGGCCTGGCGATGCGCATGGCCCCGGTGGATCTGCTGGCGGTGCTGCAGCGCTCGCTGCAGGAGATACGCACGGGCTTTCCCAACCATGTGATCCGCACCAGCGACCAGGGGAACCTGGCCGGCGTGGGAGACGAGGAACGCTTGTGCCAGCTGGCCATCAACCTCATCGGCAATGCGGTGCACCACGGCGATCCCGCGGTGGCGATCCATGTGGCCCTGGATGGCACCGACCCGCAGACCCTGGCCCTGACGGTGACCAACGGCGGCACCATTCCGCCCGCACTGCTGCCGCAATTGTTCAGCCCCTTCCGGGGGCGTGACCAGGCGCCAGGGCGCCACCAGGGCCTGGGGCTGGGCCTGTTCATCGTGCAGCAGATCGTGCGCTCGCACGGCGGCCGTATCGATGTGCAGTCCGAAGACGGCACCACGCGCTTTCATGTGGTGTTGCCGCGCCACCCCACGGCAGCAGGCTGACCGGCCGCCCTGGCCCGCGCGCGGCGGACCTGCGGGGCCGGATCAGCGCCCGGCGGGCGAGGTGTCTAGCGAGGCCTGCACCTGGAGCAGCAAGGTCTCCAGGTCTTCGAGTTCGAACGGCTTCATCAGCGTGCGCACGTTGGGCCCCCAGGCCGAAGGGTGGCTGCCCAGGTCGTAGCCGCTGCACAGCACCACCCAGCGCCGGGGATCGGCCGCCAGTACCTGGCGCGCCAGGTCCGTGCCGGACAGCCCGGGCAGGCTCACATCGGTGACCAGCAGATCGAAGCTGCCATCGCGCTCCAGCTCCAGCGCCTCTTCTGCCGTGGCACAGCTGGTGATCGTGCGCCCCTCCCCTTCCATCAGCATGCCGATGGTTTCCCGCAGTTCGGGGTTGTCCTCCACATAAAGGATTCGCATAGGGATGGTGTCGTGTTCTGGAAGGGCGGAGCGTGGCGGAAAAAGCACAATAGGAAACGCCAGTACGGATCATTTAGGAAAGCGCGGGCACCACCTGTAGGACGAGATGCCAATGCGGCAGGCTGCCCCGGAAGATAGGGCCCGCCAAAGGAACGGGGCCCTGCGGCCCCGTTCATCCAGCTCACTCCTCCAGCAGCGAGCGCAGCATCCAGGCGGTCTGCTCATGCACCGTGAGGCGCTGGGTCAGCAGGTCGGCGGTGGGTTCGTCGCTGGCCTTGTCGGCCAGCGGAAACAGGCTGCGCGCCGTGCGGGCCACGGCCTCATGGCCTTCGACCAGAACGCGCACCATGTCCAGGGCCTTGGGCGGCTTGCTCGGCGCATCGGCCACAGTGGCCAGCTTGCCGAAATCGGCATACGAGCCGGGAGCGGTGTGGCCCAGCGAGCGGATGCGCTCGGCGATCGGGTCCACGGCGTTCCACAGTTCGGTGTACTGCGCCATGAACATGGTGTGCAGGGTGTTGAACATGGGGCCCGTCACGTTCCAGTGGAAGTTGTGCGTGGTCAGGTACAGGGTGTAGGTGTCGGCCAGCAGGCGCGACAGGCCTTGCGCAATGGCGGCGCGGTCCTTTTCGCTGATGCCGATGTTGATGCTGGGGGCGGCGGGGGTCTTGGCGGCTTTGGCCATGGAGGCTCCTTCGTTGGAAACAAGCGATGGTCCGGCCCCCTCGCCCGGGCTCACGCCGGGCCAGGGGGCTGGGGTTCGCACCCAATGTAGCGCAAGCGCGAATCCCGTTACTGCATCTTGTCCAAATTGCCGATGCGCACCAGCATCTCGGTGAACATCTGCATGTCGGCATCCAGGTCCACGACTTCCTTGTACTCCTTGGCGTTGTGGGCCGTGTACTTCTTGCCCGGCATGGCGGGGCCGAAGTTGATGGCATTGGGCATGAGCTTGGCCGTGGTGCTGCCGGCAGTGGACACGGGTTTGGCTTCGAGGCCCGTCGTGTCGCCGAAGGTGTTGAGCAGCGTGGAGAGCCAGGCGCCCTTGGGGTCGCGCGCCATCCAGTTGCCCTGCTGGTGGTCGATGACCACCGGAACGGAGGCCTGGGCCGCCCAGTCGTTGATCTTGACCTTGCTGGCCTGCACCAGGTTTTCGGGCGTGCTGCCGCGCGGCATGCGCACGTTCACCAGCACGTCGACCATGCCATCCTTCTCGCGCACGAGGTTGGGCGACATGGTCAGCGGGCCCATGAAGTCATCGCTGTAGGCCATGCCGATGGTGCGGCCCAGGTAGTCCGTGCCATACAGTTCGGCGATGTAGCGCACGGCATTGGCATAGCCGGTGGGCGCCACCGCCACGCCGGATTCGCGCAGGAACAGCGCCAGGCGCGGCAGCGGGTTCACGCCCTCCTCGGGGCGCGAGCCGTGGGCCGAGGTGCCGGTGACCTTGATCTGCACGGCGCCGGACTCCTGCGCCACGTCAATCTTGAAGGCCCCGCCCTGCGGCGTGTACTTGGCGATGAAGGCGGCCTTGGCACTGTCCAGCTTGGCCGCCACGGCAGCCAGGTCACCGCCCTGCAGGCGCATCGTGGCGGTCTGCGGAACCGCGTTGGTGGACGCGGCGCCGGTCATGGAGGTGATGGCCGTGTAGCCGGCCGGCGCATCCTGCAAGGGGAACGAGGCGCGCAGCGCGCCGGAGCCCTTTTCGGCGACCACGGCCGGGTACTTGCTGTCGAGCACGATGTTGTACTCGGGCAGTTCGGTCTTGGTGCGGTAGTACTTCATGGCATCGCCACCGGTCTCTTCGGTGGTCTCGATCATGAGGCGGATGGTGCGCGACAGCGGCAGTCCGCTTTCCTTGACGGCCTTCATCGCATACAGCACGGTGGCGATGGAGCCCTTGTCGTCGATGGAGCCGCGGCCGTACAGGTTGCCACCCACGCGCGTGAGCTTGAAGGGGTCCAGGCGCGTGCCGTCGTCCAGCACCCATTCGTCGGCCACCACGGGCACCACGTCGGCGTGCGTGAGGATGCCGAATTCTTCCTTGCCGCTGCCGGGCAACTTCACTTCGAAGATGCGGTTGTCCACGTTGCGGTATTCCAGGCCGAACTCCTTGGCCATGCCTTCGACCAGGGCGCCGAAGGCGATGATGGCCTTGTCCTCGTGCGGCGGCACCTTGTCATTGCGGAAGGTGGGGATGGCGACCATGCGCGCCGTGGCGTCGATCACCGCCGCCTGGTTGCGCAGGCGGTTGTACAGGCCGAGCAGGCGGCTGATGTTGACCAGGTCGTCCCCGGCCAGCGGGGCCTTGGCCTTGTAGGCGGCAACGCTCGCCTGCAGCAGCGGGTTCTCACGCGCAGCCTGCGCGATGAAGTCGTCAAAGCTGCCCTGGGCCGCTGCGGGCAGCGCCGCCACCAGGCGGTCCATCTGGGCCTTCTTGATCGTGGCTGCCTGCGGCGCATCGGTCGTCGTCACGCTGGAGCAGGCTGCCAGGCCCACGGCAAGGCCAGCGGCCATCAAAATCTTCTTCATCTCTGTAGCTTTCCTAGGGAATGGGGGAGCGCGGGACAGGCGCGGGTGGCATGTGGCGCCAACCCGCAGCACCGGCGCCGCGGTACGGGAGCGCCGGCGGGGCAGGACCCCGCGCGGCGAAAGTGTATCGCCGCCGGCCCCCAGCGCGCCAGCAGCAAGGGTTGTCAGGACAACCGCGTTACGCCCGGCAATTCGCAGGCATAGATCGCATTGCGCAGCGCGGCAATGGCCTCGTAGCGCGTGAAGCTGCGGCGCCAGGCCAGCACCACGCGGCGCATGGGCGGCGGGCTGCCGTCGTCTTCGCGGATGGGGACGTAGCGGATGTAGTTCTCGTCGCTCTTGCGCCGGCGCGACACCGTGAGCAGCGCATCGCGTGGCACCGACAGGCGCGGCACCAGGGTGACACCCATGCCGGCGGCCACCATGTGCTTGATGGTTTCGAGCGAGGAGCCCTCGAAGGACTTGCGGATGCCTTCGGCATTGCTGGCAAAGCGCGCGAATTCGGGGCACACCTCCAGCACATGGTCGCGAAAGCAGTGGCCCGCGCCCAGCAGCAGCATGGTCTCGCTCTTGAGTTCGGCGGCGGAGATGGATTTTTGCGTGCCCAGCGGGTGGTTGGCCGGCAGGGCCGCCATGAAGGGCTCGTCGTACAGCGGCGCCATGGCCAGGCCGGTGTCGGGGAAGGGCTCGGCCAGGATGGCGCAGTCGATCTCGCCGGTGCGCAGCATTTCCAGCAGCTTGACGGTGAAGTTCTCCTGCAGCATCAGCGGCATCTGCGGGGTGCGGGCAATGGAGTGGCGCACCAGGTCGGGCAGCAGGTAGGGGCCGATGGTGTAGATCACGCCCAGGGTCAGGGGGCCGGCCAGCGGGTCCTTGCCGCGCTTGGCGATTTCCTTGATGGCGGCGGCCTGTTCCAGCACGCTCTGCGCCTGGCGCACGATTTCCTCGCCCAGGGGCGTGACGGTGACTTCGCCTGCGCTGCGCTCGAACAGCTTCACATCGAGTTCTTCCTCGAGCTTCTTGATGGCCACCGACAGCGTGGGCTGCGACACATAGCAGGCATCGGCAGCGTGGCCGAAGTGCTTTTCGCGCGCCACCGCGACGATGTATTTGAGTTCGGTGAGGGTCATGGAGATTCCAGACGGGTTGACCCTGCATTGTGCAGCGCCGCGCGCCTCACCGCCCAGTACGCCACGCCAGCGCGGTGCAGCACCAGGGCAACGAGCAGGGCCAGCACCGCGCCGATCACCACCGGCAGGGGTGCGGCATACCGGCTGGCGGCCAGCGCGTCGTCGAAAACCAGCGCGCGCAGCGACTCCAGCGCCACCAGCAGCAATGCCGCCCACCCCAGTGCCAGAACCAGGTGCGGCCAGAGCGCGGGCACGGGTCTGCCCGCTCCCGTTCGGCGCTGCTGCCATGCCGCCAGCCCCAGGTGCAAGGCCAGCACCAGGGGCGCCAGCAGCAGGCCCGCCCACCAGAAGGTGTCGATGGCGGAAGCCTGCAGCGCACCGATGTCCCAGCGCCGCAGGAAAGGCAAGGCAGCGAAGATGGAGCACAGCGCCATCCACTGGGTCAGCAGCACGGCCAAACCGGCCAGCGCGCCCGCCAGGCCGGCCCGGTCCCAGCGCGCCATGCAGCGCACGCGGACGCCGGCTGCGCGGGCGAGTTCCACCACGGCGGCCTGCTCGCCCGCGCGCGCCTCGGGGGTGGCGGCCTGCCAGGTGTCCCAGGGAATGGCATAGGCTTCCACCGAGCCGGGGCGGTGCAGGCGCAGGCCTGTGGGGTCCACGGACAGCACGCTCCACCAGCTCCAGCGCGAGCGCGCTTCGTGGCGCTCACTGCCATCGGGCCCCTCCACGCGGTAATGCAGGCATTCGGCGCAGGCCTCCCACCGGGCCCGGTCGCCGGCAAACGCGTAGCGGCGCAGGTTGGCCTGCAGCATGGACGGGTAGGCCTGCGAGGATGCGAGGGCGATCAGCACCAGGAACATCAGCATCGCGGGCAGATGGGTGAGAAAGCTGCCCCAGCCGGAGAGCACCGACAGGATGCCCCAGGGCGAGAACATCAGCGCCACCAGCACTGTCATGAGCAACGGGGCCATGAAGCGCAGGCCGGCCGGGCGGTCCAGGTGGGCCAGGCGCACGGCGGCAGCGAGGTAGGCGGGGTCGCGCACCCACTGGGCGCTGGGGTTGGGTGAAGTGTCCATGTCATGCCTTGAGGTAGTCGGATTTCCCCCCTAGCCAGCGCATGACGTGGCGTTCGGCCAGTTCGGCATGGCGGTCCAGCATCACGGGGGCCAGTTCGCGCGCCCATTCAAGCAGGTGGGTGTCGGTGGCCAGGTCGGCGAAACGCAGCAGCGCGTCGCCTGACTGCCGCGCGCCGAGGAATTCGCCGGGGCCGCGGATCTCCAGATCGCGCCGGGCGATTTCGAAGCCGTCGTTGGTCTCGGCCATGGCGCGCAGGCGTTCCTTGGCAGTCTCGCCCACGCGGCCACTGTCGTTGGTGGAGTAGAGCAGCACACAGGCCGATGCCGCCGCCCCCCGCCCCACACGCCCGCGCAACTGGTGCAGCTGCGACAGGCCGAAGCGCTCGGAGTGTTCGATCACCATCAGCGAGGCATTGGGCACGTCCACGCCGACCTCGATCACCGTGGTGCTCACCAGCACACCCATCTGCCCGCTGCTGAAAAGCGCCATCACTGCTTTCTTCTCGGCGGCCGGCATGCGCGAGTGCAGCAGGCCGACCATGACGCCGGGCAGGGCCTCGCTGAGGTCGGCATGGGTGGCCGTGGCATTGCTCAGGTCCAGGGCCTCGCTCTCCTCGATCAGTGGGCACACCCAGTAGACCTGCCGGCCGTCCGCCACCTGGGCGCCGATGCGAGCGATCACTTCGTCCTTGCGGCTATCGGCAATGAGTTTGGTGACGATGGGGGTGCGCCCTGGGGGTAGTTCATCGATGACGGAAACGTCCAGGTCGGCGTAGTAGCTCATCGCCAGGGTGCGCGGGATCGGCGTCGCGCTCATCATCAGCATATGCGGCTCCATCCCCTGCGCGGCAAGCTTTTGCCTGAGTGACAAACGCTGCGCCACCCCGAAGCGGTGCTGCTCGTCGATGATGGCCAGCGCCAGGTTCTTGAAGCGCACCTGGTCCTGGATCACGGCATGCGTGCCCACCACCAGGGCGGCCTCGCCGCTCTCCACCAGGGCCAGCATGGCAGTGCGGTCCTTTTTCTTTTGCCCTCCCACCAGCCAGGCCACCCGGCGGCCATGCGCGGCCAGCAGCGGCTCCAGCCAGCCGATCATCTTGGCGAAGTGCTGCTCGGCCAGGATTTCGGTGGGCGCCATCAGCGCGCACTGCCAGCCGGCGTCCATGGCGATGGTGGCGGCCAGCGCGGCGACCACTGTCTTGCCCGAGCCCACGTCACCCTGCAGCAGGCGGTGCATGGGCACCCGGCGGGCCAGGTCCTGGGCGATCTCCTGCCCCACGCGCCGCTGGGCGGCGGTCAGATCGAAGGGCAGCACGGCCATGAGCTGCTCGTGCAGGGGCAACACACCGCGTTCCGCCTTGCGTGGGCGCAGCACCGGGGCGCGCAGCCGGTCGCGCTCGCGCCGCGACTGCTGCTGAGACAGCTGCTGGGCCAGCAGTTCCTCGGCCTTCAGGCGCTGCCAGGCCGGGTGGCTGTGGTCCTCCAGGGTGGACAGCGACACGTCGGGCGTGGGATGGTGCAGGAACTGTAGCGCTTCGCGCAGGTTGAACGCGCGGTAGCTGCCGCCGTCGCGCCGGAACACCGCGTAGGGTGGCTCCGTACCCGGGGGCAGGGTTTCCGACAGGTCCACCCGGTGGAGCGCACTGACCACCGCCTTGCGCAGGTAGGGCTGCGGCAGGCCTGCCGTGGTGGGGTAGACGGGCGTGAGGGCGGCGGGCAGTTCGCCGCCGGCCTGGCGGAAGGCCGGGTGCAGCATCTGCCGCCCCCAGAAGCCGCCCTTGACCTCGCCGCGGATGCGCAGGCGGGCGCCCACGGCCATGGTTTTCTGGTGCGAAGGGTAGAAACTGAAAAAGCGCAGCTCGCAGGAGCCCGAGGCATCCTCGACCTGCACCAGCAGCTGGCGGCGCGGGCGCAGCTGCACCTCGCAGGCCGTCACGGTGGCTTCGATCTGCACCATCTGCCCATCGCGCGCACTGGACAGCGGCGTGATGCGGGTTTCATCCTCGTAGCGCAGCGGCAGGTGCAGGGCCAGATCGATGTCGCGCACGAGACCCAGCTTGTGCAGTGCCTTTTGCGCAACACTGGCGGTAGAGGGTGCCCTGGGAGCGGCGGGCGTTGTGTTCAAGGGTTATCCGGAAATACGAAGGATTCGGGGGCCAAAAAGGCTAACATGGTTACTGTTTATTACCTGGTTTTGGCAGGCCCTGGCGATCTGGACAGTTTCCATGCTCAAGCGCATCAGTATTCAGCATCTCACGTTGGGCATGTACCTGCACGACTTCTGCGGCTCGTGGATGGACCATCCATTTTGGCGCGCCAAATTCGTTCTCAAGGATCCCAAGGACCTGGCGCGCATCAAAAGCACGAGCATCGAGGAGGTGTGGATCGATACCTCCAAGGGCCTGGACGTGGCGGCGGGGGTGCGTTCCGTTTCGCGCGAGGAAGCCGACATCCAGGTGGAAACGGATTTCAGCATGCTGGAGAACCTGCCGCCCCTGGTGGTCGATCCTCCTCCGCCTCCGGCCCCCGCCCGGCGCCAGTCCCGCGGCAAGGCCCCTGCCAGCATGCACAGCGAACTGCTGGCGGCCGCCTCGATCTGCGGCGAAGCCAAGCAGGCCATGGTCTCCATGTTCAAGGAGGCGCGCATGGGCAAGGCCGTGAACCCGGAGAACGCGCGCGGCCTGGTGGAGGAAATCTCGGACTCCGTCACGCGCAACCCGGGCGCGCTGATCAGCCTGGCACGCCTGAAGACGGCCGACGACTACACCTACATGCACTCGGTGGCCGTGTGCGCCCTCATGGTGGCGCTGGCCAAGCAGATCAACCTCAATGAAGAGCACACCCGCAGCGCCGGCATGGCGGGGCTGCTGCATGACCTGGGCAAGGCGGCCATTCCGCTGGCCGTGCTCAACAAGCCGGGCAAGCTGACCGATGCCGAGTTCGCCGTGGTCCAGAGCCATCCGGCCGAAGGCTATGAGATGCTCAAGGAAGGCGGAGCCGTGGAGGATGCCGTGCTCGACGCCTGCCGCCACCACCATGAGAAGATGGATGGCTCGGGCTATCCCGACAAGCTCAAGGGCGACCAGATCAGCCTGATCGCGCGCATGACCGCCATCTGCGATGTCTACGACGCCATCACCTCCGACCGGCCCTACAAGTCTGGCTGGGATCCGGCCGAATCGCTGCGCCGCATGGCCGAGTGGACCAAGGGCCATTTCGACCCCCGGCTGTTCCAGGCCTTCGTCAAGAGCATTGGCATCTACCCGGTGGGCTCGCTGGTGCGCCTGAGCTCCGGGCGCATCGGCGTGGTGACCGAGCAGGGCGCGCAGTCGCTGACCTCGCCCAAGGTCAAGGTCTTCTTCTCGACCAAGTCGGACCTGCGCATTCCGCCCGAGGTGGTGGACCTGGCGATCCCCGGCAGCACGGAGAAGATCGTGGCGCGCGAGGACCCGGAGAAGTGGAAATTCCCGGACCTCAACGAGCTGTGGTCCGGATTTTCCGGACAGGCCTGGTAGGCCGCCCGGACGTGGGAAAATAGCGCCCCTGTTTTTCCCAACTTGGTACGGGCCCGTCCGGCCCTCAAGCTTCCATGACCGTTTCCAGCACGCCTGCGGCCCCGCGCCATTTCACGCTCAGCGATTTCGACTTCTCGCTGCCCCCCGAACTCATTGCCCAGCACCCCGCCGCCGAGCGCAGTGCGTCGCGCCTGCTCGATGGCCGCGCCGCGGACCCGGTGGACCGCATCTTCCACGAACTGCCCGGCCTGCTGCAGCCGGGGGACCTGCTGGTTTTCAACGACACGCGCGTGGTCAAGGCACGCATCTTTGGCGAGAAGGCCAGCGGCGGCAAGCTGGAACTGCTGATCGAGCGCGTGCTGTTGGGCAACGAGGTCGTGGCCCACATGAAGGTCAGCAAGAAGCCTCTGCCCGGCGCCGTGGTGCACATGGCGGGCGGCCTGCACGGCGGCGGCTTCAACGCCACGCTGCTCTCGCGCTGGCCCGGCGAGGACGGCCCGCTGTTCCGCTTTGCGCTCGAAGGGCCGGCCGGCGAAACGCCGCACGACCTGATGGAGCGCCACGGCCATCTGCCGCTGCCGCCCTACATCGAGCGCCAGCAGAATGCCGAGCACGACCCCGATGCGGCCGAGGACGCGCAGCGCTACCAGACCGTGTTCGCGCGTGCGCCCGGTGCCGTGGCCGCCCCGACGGCGGCGCTGCACTTCGACGAGGGCGTGCTGGCGGCCCTGGCCGAACGCGGCGTGGAGCGTGCCAGCGTGACCCTGCACGTGGGTGCCGGCACCTTCCAGCCCGTGAAGACCGAGAACCTGGCCGAGCACCAGATGCACAGCGAGTGGTACGAGGTACCGCTGGCCACGCTGGCAGCGCTGGAGCGCTGCCGCCAGCGCGGCGGCCGGGTGGTGGCGGTGGGCACGACCACGGTGCGCACCCTCGAATCCTGGGCGCGCAGCGGCCAGGCCTCGGGCGATACCAACATCTTCATCACCCCGGGCTTCGCCTTCCAGGTGGTGGACCTGCTGCTCACCAACTTCCACCTGCCCAAAAGCACGCTGATGATGCTGGTGAGCGCCTTTGCAGGCTACGAGCGCATCCAGGCCATCTACCGCCACGCCATTGCGCAGCAATACCGCTTCTTCAGCTACGGCG
The DNA here is from genome assembly GCF_059423865.1 of Acidovorax sp. GW458-11-26-14-TSB4. Taxonomy (NCBI): domain Bacteria; kingdom Pseudomonadati; phylum Pseudomonadota; class Betaproteobacteria; order Burkholderiales; family Comamonadaceae; genus Acidovorax; species Acidovorax sp. GW458-11-26-14-TSB4. The sequence continues at coordinate 80,680 of NZ_JBWKYR010000007.1, read as the reverse complement.
ACTCGATGCTGCTGGAACGCGAACGCACACCCCTCAGCAATTCGTGACGGCCGCGATGCGCGGGGCGGCCCCGACCTCCGGCAGGCGGTTGGCCGAAGGCAGGCGCACGCAGTAGACACCCGCCTCGCTCTCCACCCGGGTCACGCGGCCGGTGGCGTGGTTCTGCCACTCCTGTTCGGACATGGTGCCCAGAGCCCGCGGCGCCTGGCCTGCCGCCAGCGCGGCAGCCGATGGCGTGCCGTGGCGGCGCTGCCATTCCCGTTCCTGCCGCGCCGCACGGGCCACGCCCTCGGGGCTCCACTGCACGGGGGGCTCATCGCGGGCATCCGATGCAGGGGGCAAAGGAACGGGGATGGCCGCCATGCCGGGCCCGTTGCCCTCGGGCAATGCCAGCACGGCGGGCGGGGGAGCACTGCGGGCCTCGCGTGCCAGGCCGGTTGGCGGCCTGGCATCAGCTTGAACCGACCGGGGCGCTGCCGCCTCGGCCTGCGGGGCCGATGGTGGCGCCGTGATCCAGAGGATTTCCATGGACTGCCTGGGCTGTGGCACGGGCGCTCGCCTGGCCAGTTCGGAACCGAGCAGCCACCACAGCGCCGCCCCGTGCAGCAGCAGCGAAGCTGCCACCGCACTCCCCAGGCGCCAGCCCGGGCGGGAGCGGTCAGGGGGTGGCAGCGTCGCCATCGGCAGTACCGCCCTGTTGCGCCACCCAGGCCAACAGGTCGCCCGGCTGGCATTGCAGGTAGTCGCAGATGGCGGCCAGGGTCTCGAAGCGCACTCCCTTGACCTTGCCGCTCTTGAGCAGCGAGAGGTTGGCCTCGGTGATGCCCACGTGCGCCGCCAGGTCGCGCGATTTCACCTTGCGGCGCACCAGCATTTCATCGAGCGTGACGACGATGGGCACGGTGGCCACCTTTCCGGCGCATGCCCTGGTGTGAACTGAAAAGGCAAGGCGCCATTGCGTGCTCAGACAAATGCATGCGACTCCTCCTGCAGGCGCTGGCCCTCGGCCATCACATGGGCCAGCAGCAACATCATGAGCCCCACGATCAGCACGCTCATCTCGAACGAGCCCACCGACAGCGCCACCTGCCCGCCGCGCTGCCCCGAGGCCAGCCAGGACAGCAGCGCCGTCACCGCCGCGCCATGCACCAGCGAGGCCGCGAACATGGCGATGAAACCCCAGCCCACGCCACGAAAGCCGCGCACCACGGCAGCCCCGAACACCTCGCCGCGCAGGAAGGCGGTGCAGATGCGGTGCAGGCACCAGACGGTGAACAGCATGGCGGCGGTGGGCAGGCACTCGATGGCCAGGCCCGCCAGGCGCCAGGCCGCGTCGATCTGCGCGGGGACCCCGATGCCGACCTGCAGCGCCTGCGCAGGCAGCAGCATCTGCGCGAATGCGCCCGATTCACCCCGGCCGAGCAGCAGCCAGCGGGCCACGGAAAAGCAAACGCCCGCCAGGGCGCACAGCAGGGTCAGCGCATGCAGGCCGCGCGACAGCCGGCGGAAGGCCGGGCTCTGGATGGATGCCATGGTGATTGCCTCATGTTTTCTGTAAAACAATAACAATATTCTGCCATACAGAAATCAAAAAGCACACAGGCCAGCCCGGTGTGGGGGGCTGGCCTGTGGTGGAGGCAAACGGTCAGAACGCGACCGCCTGCCCGTCCTTGCGCGGGTCGGAGCCCGCGACATAGCTCTCGCCCTGGCGCAGTACGAGCTGTGCGCCACCGAAGGCGAAGACGCCATTGCCCTCTTCCACCGTGACCTCATGGCCGCGCGCGCGCAGCGCTGCCACCACGGCGGGGTCGAAGGCCGGTTCCACCGCCACGCCCTTGCCGCCCGTCACGCGCCAGCGCGGCGCATCGGCCGCAGCCTGGGGGTTCTGGCCGTAGCGCAGCACGCGCAGGGCCATCTGCAGGTGGCCCTGGGACTGCATGGGGCCGCCCATCACGCCAAAGGCCATCTGCGGCGTGCCGTCGGCATGCATGGCAAAAGCCGGGATGATGGTGTGCGAAGGGCGCTTGCGCGGCGCCACTTCGTTGGCATGGCCGGGCGCCAGGGTGAAGCCGTGGCCACGGTTCTGCAGGCTGATGCCGGTGCCCGGCACGACCACGCCCGAACCGAAGCCCATGTAGTTGGACTGGATGAACGAGACCATCATGCCCGAGGCATCGGCCGCCGCCAGGTACACCGTGCCGCCGGGGCGCGGCGTGCCGTGGCCAGGGTCGCCGGCCTGGGCGGCGTCGATCAGTTGCGCGCGCTGCTGAAGATAGGCCTCGTCGAGCAGGTCGCGCGGCGTCACCTTCTGCATGGCGTCCATGTCGGCGTTGTATTCGTGCAGATCGGCCAGCGCGAGCTTCATGGCCTCGATGCTGGCGTGCACCGTGTCCACGCTGTCCAGAGGCTGGCCGCCGATGCCATGGGATTCGAGCATGCCCAGCGCCATCAGCGTGGCGATGCCCTGGCCGTTGGGCGGAATTTCATGGACCACCGAATCGCCGAAGCGCTGGCTCACGGTGCCCACCCAGTCGGCCTGGTGCGATGCGAGGTCGTCCTCGGTCATGGCGCCGCCGTGGGCGCGGGCATGCGACACCATCTGGCGCGCGAGTTCGCCGCGGTAAAAGGCTTCGCCTTCGGTCTGGGCGATCAGCTCCAGCGTGCGCGCATGGGCCTCGCTGCGGAAGATCTCGCCGGCCCGTGGCGCGCGGCCACCGGGCATGAAGCATTCGGCAAAGCCCGGTTGGGCACCGAGCTTGGCGGCCCCCAGTGCCCACAGGCGGGCGATGGTGGGCGAGACGGGAAAGCCGTTGCGCGCGTAGTCGATGGCAGGTTCGGCCAGTTTCGCAAAAGGCAGCTTGCCCATGCGCCTGGACAGTGCCACCCAGGCCGAAACCGCGCCAGGCACGGTGACGGCGTTCCAGCCCAGCTCGGGCAGGCCGCCGCGCTCGGCGAAGTAGCCAGGAGTCCACGCGGCCGGCGAGCGGCCCGAGGCGTTGAGGCCATGCAGCTCCTTGCCATCCCAGACGATGGCGAAGCCGTCGCTGCCGATGCCGCAGCCCGTAGGCTCGACCACGGTGAGCGCCATGGCGGCGGCGATGGCCGCATCCACGGCATTGCCGCCGGCCAGCAGCATGCGCAGGCCGGCCTGCGCGGCCAGCGGCTGCGAGGTGGAGACCACATTGCGGCCCATCACGGCGCTGCGGTTCGATGCGTAGGGAAGGGTCCAGTCCAGGTCGTTGGTACGGTCGATCATCGGTGCGCTCACTCCAGGGCAATCTTGTGTTGGCGGATCACCGTGGCCCAGCGGGCGCTGTCGGCCTGCACCATGGCCGCGAACTTGGCGGGGGTGCTGGGCGCGGCAGGTTCCACGCCGAGCTTGGCCAGGCCTTCGGCCACTTCGGCCGACTGCATGGCCTTGGCAAAGGCCTTGTGCACACGGTCCACCAGCTCCGGCTTGGCGCCGGCAGGCAGGTAGACGCCGAACCAGGTCACCGAGGAGTAGCCGGGCAGGCCGGATTCGGCCATGGTGGGCAGCTCGGGCGCGAGCGCGCTGCGTTTTTCGCTGGTCACGGCCAAGGCGCGCAGGCGGCCGTTCTTGACGTGCGGCATGCCGGTGGGCAGGGAGTCGAACAGCACATGCGTCTGCCCGGCCACGAGGTCGGGGATGGCCAGCGCCGTGCCCTTGTAGGGCACATGCGTCATCTCCACACCCGCCTGGGCGCTGAAGGCGGCCGCGTTCAGGTGCACGATGGTTCCGTTGCCGCTGGTGGCGTAGTTGAGCTTGCCGGGGTTGGCCTTGGCGTAGGTGATGAGTTCGCCGACGGTCTTCACGGGCAGCGAGTTGGTCACCAGCAGCACGCTGGGCGCGTCGGCCAGGTGGGCGACGGGCGTGAAGTCCTTGCGCGCGTCATAGGCCAGGCGCGGCATCAGGTGCGGCGAAATGGCATGCGTGCTGCTGGTGGTGAGCAGCAAGGTGTAGCCGTCGGGCTGCGCCTTGGCGGCTTCGGCGGAGCCGATGGTGCCGCCGGCACCGGGGCGGTTGTCCACCACCATCTGCTGGCCCAGGTCCTGCGCCACACGCTGCGCGACCACGCGCGCCACCAGGTCGGTGGCGCCGCTGGCCGGGAAGGGCACGATCACCCGCACAGGGCGGTCGGGCCACTGGGCCTGGGCGTGCGCGCCCACCGACCATGCCGCAAACCATGCCAGGCCCAACAGGCCACGGCGCAGGGACGAAAGACGCATACAAAGCACTCCAAAAAGGAAAGGGGGACACCGTCAAAACAGGCCCCATCTTAGGAATGTGGCAGTCGTATGACCACCACCAAATCAGCAAATGGCTTTGCCGCTACGGCAAAGCGCTTCGCTTTTTGAGATGATTGACGGCAAACCGACCTCACAGCCCCTCCCATGCGCGCCCAGCTTCTGCAAGACACCGCCCTGCGCTACTTCCTCGAAGTGGCGCAAAGCGGCTCGCTCACCGAGGCTTCGGCCCGGCTGCATGTGGCCGCCTCGGCCCTGAGCCGGCAGATCGCCGGGCTGGAATCGCAGCTGGGCACGGCGCTGTTCGAGCGCCACCCGCGCGGCATGGTGCTCACGGCGGCCGGCGAGATCCTGGCCACCCATGCACGGCGTACCGTGCTCGATGCAGAGCGCGCGCTCGGCGAGATCGGCGCGCTGCAGGGCCTGCGCGCGGGCCAGGTGCGGCTGGCCACCTCGGATGCGTTCGCCAACGAGCTGGTGCCCCGGCTGTGCGTGGAGTTCCAGCGCACGCACGCGGGCATCCAGTTCGAGGTGCAGTCCCTGCCCACGGCCCAGGTGCCCGATGCGGTGCGCAGCGGCGTGGCGGACATCGGCCTGTGCTTCAGCCGCGCACCGCACAAGGACATCGAGGTGGCCTACCGCCAGACCGCACCGGTGCTGGCCCTGGTGCCCCCGGGGCATCCCCTGGCCACTGCCGCGAGCGTGACCCTGGCCCGCATGGGCCAGTACCCGCTGGCCCTGCCGCCGCCCGAGACCACCATCCGCCAGATGGTCGATATCGTCTGCAGCCGCCAGGGACTGCAACTGGCGCCCGTCCTGGTGAGCAACCATGCCAAGACCATGCTCAACTTCGTGGCGAACGGGGGCGGGCTGTCGGTGTCCAGCGAGATCGCAGCGCGCCACCTGGTGGCCGCGGGTGCCATCGTGGCCCTGCCCATCAGCGACCAGGGCATGGACCTGCGCGACCTGGAGCTGCAGACCCTGGCGGGCCGCAGCCTGCCGGTGGCGGCACAGGCCTTTCTGGAGCTGCTCAAGGAGCGGCTGCCAGGTCCGTGGTGAGAGCCTTCAGGCCCGCCCTTCGTGCTGCTGGCGGAACTCGCGCGCCTTGCCGAAATGGCCGTTGCCGATGAAGGGCACGGGCGGGCGCAGCGCCGACAGCGGCGAAGGGTGGTTGGAAGTGAGCACCAGGTGCCCACGGTCGGCCGGGATCCACGCGCGCTTGGACTGGGCATGCGAACCCCAGAGCATGAACACCACGGGGCGCTCGCCCTCGGCCACGTGGCGGATCACGGCGTCGGTCAACTCCTCCCAGCCCTTGCCGGAGTGGCTGGCGGCCTGGCCCTCTTCCACCGTGAGGCCGGTGTTAAGCAGCAGCACGCCGTTCTTCGCCCATTTGACCAGGCTGCCGCCGGGCTCGGGCCAGGCCGGGAAGGCGGTGCCCAGGTCGCGCTGCATCTCCTTGAAGATGTTGCGCAGCGAGGGCGGCAACTGCACGCCCGGCGCTACGGAGAACGCCAGCCCCTCGGCCTGGCCCCGGCCGTGGTACGGGTCCTGGCCGAGGATGACCACGCGCACCTGCTCGGGCGGGGTCAGTTCCAGCGCACGCAGCGGCTTCGGGGGAAAGATGGCGGCGCCCGCATCCAGGCGCTGTTGCAGGTAGGCCAGCAGCGCCTTTCCGCGCGCGCCAGCAAAGAAGGCATCGACCAGCGGCTGCCAGCCGGGCGCCACGGGCCAGTCGGCCGGGTCGGCGCTTTGCAGTTGGGTGACGTCGGTCATCGGGGTAGCCAGCGTGTATCAGCCGAACAGCTTGGCCAGCGCCTCGCCGGGCTCCTTGGCACGCATGAAGGCCTCGCCCACGAGGAAGGCGTTCACGCCCGCATCGCGCATGGTCTTCACGTCGGCGGGCGACAGGATGCCCGACTCGGTGACCAGCAGGCGGTCGGCAGGCACGTTCTTCTGCAGGTCGAGCGTGGTCTGCAGCGACACCTCGAAGGTACGCAGGTTGCGGTTGTTGATGCCCACGAGCCGCGTCTTGAGCTTGAGCGCACGCTCCAACTCGGCGCCATCGTGCACCTCGACCAGCACGGCCATGTCCAGGCTCTTCGCGATGGCCTCGAAGTCGGCCATCTGCGCGTCGTCGAGGCTGGCGGCGATCAGCAAAATAGCGTCGGCGCCCATGGCCCGCGATTCGTAGATCTGGTAGGCATCGACCATGAAGTCCTTGCGCAGCACCGGCAACTGGCAGCTGGCGCGCGCCTGCTTGAGGTAATCCACGCTGCCCTGGAAGAACTGCTTGTCGGTCAACACCGAGAGGCAGGCCGCGCTCACCGTGCCATCGCCGTCGGCATAGCTCTGGGCGATATCGGCCGGAATGAAATCGGCGCGCAGCACGCCCTTGCTCGGGCTGGCCTTCTTGACCTCGGCGATCACGGCCGCCTGGCCTTTGGCGATCTTGGCGCGCAGCGAGCCCTCGAAGTCGCGCGTGAGCACGCGGCTCTCGGCATCGGCGCGCATGGCGGCCAGGGGCATGCGCTTGACGGCGGCGGCGACTTCTTCGTGCTTGACGGCAACGATCTTGTTGAGGATATCGGACATGTGAACACCAGATTGGGTAAAAGTGCCCTAGGGGCGGGGGCAGTATGGCAGTTCTGCACAGGGAAATGGTCAATGGACAGAGATCAAGCGGCCGCCCGAACGTCGAATCCCAAGGCGGCCCACCAGTTCATCCACGCACCGGTCGAGGGTGTCCATCTGCATAGACAGCGTTTCGGTGTCGGAGGACTGCAGTTCCACTGCGCACAGGGTCGCAATCGGACCCGCCGTTCTGTGGCGGAACTCGACGTCACAGGACAGGACCCCATGGTCCGGAGGGCCGGGGATGATGCCGATGGAATGCGCCGGGTCAAGTGGAATGGCCGGACCGCCCCGGGCTGGCTGCAGCGTGCGCCGGGGCATGTCCAGCACCCATTGCACCCGGTAAGTGAAATACCGCACCTGCCACCAGCACATTCCCAGGCCGCTGGCCACGACCAGCGCAATGCCCCACCAGGCGTTGGCGACTGCGGGTTGCAGGACGAGCAGCAGAACATAGCCCGTTCCCCAAACGAACAGGATGTTCCACGGAGGGGTCCAGGTGGACCTTTGGTGCACTCGCTCTGGCAGGTAGAGGCAGGCGTCCTCCCTCACGGCAGACGCAAGGTCGTTGACGTTGCGGAACATGCGACACCCTTGTGCTGCCATACCGTGCTGTAGGGATCAGGCCGCCAGCGCGTGCGTGCGCGCCACCAGCTGCTCCAGGCGTGCCAGCGCAGCCCCCGAGGCGATCACGGCGCGCGCCTTCTGCAGGCCATCGGCAACCGAGCTGGCCACGTTGGCGGCGTACAGGGCGGCGCCGGCATTCAGGCAGACGATGTCCTGTGCGGCGCCGGGCTCGCCCTTGAGCACGCCGATCAGCATCTCGCGCGACTGCTCGGGGGTGTCGACCTTGAGGGCGCGGTTGCTGGACATGGACAGGCCGAAGTCCTCGGGGTGGATCTCGTACTCGGTGATCTGGCCGTTCTTCAATTCACCCACCAGGGTGGCGGCGCCAAGGCTCACTTCGTCCATGCCGTCACGGCCGTAGACCACGAGTGCGTGCTCGGCGCCCAGGCGCTGCAGCGCGCGCACCTGGATGCCGACCAGGTCGGGGTGGAACACGCCCATGAGGATGTTGGGCGCGCCGGCCGGGTTGGTCAGCGGGCCCAGGATGTTGAAGATGGTGCGCACGCCGAGTTCGCGGCGCACGGGGGCCACGTTCTTCATGGCCGGGTGGTGGTTGGGCGCGAACATGAAGCCGATGCCGACTTCGGCGATGCACTGGGCAATCGCCTCGGGCGTGAGATTGATATGGATGCCAAGGGCCTCCATCACGTCGGCGCTGCCGCTCTTGCTCGACACGCCGCGCCCGCCGTGCTTGCTGACCTTGGCGCCGGCCGCGGCGGCCACGAACATGGAGCAGGTGGAGATGTTGAAGGTGTTGGCCCCGTCGCCGCCGGTGCCCACGATGTCCACCAGGTGCGTGCTGTCGGGCACGTACACCTTGGTGGAGAACTCGCGCATGACCTGGGCGGCGGCCGTGATCTCGCCGATGGTTTCCTTCTTCACGCGCAGGCCGGTGATGATGGCGGCGGTCATGACGGGCGAGAGCTCGCCGCTCATGATCAGGCGCATCAGGTGCAGCATCTCGTCGTGGAAGATTTCGCGGTGCTCGATGGTGCGCTGCAGCGCTTCCTGGGGGGTGATGGACATGGTGCGGTCTCCAGAATGGTTCTTTTCTTACGCGGAAGGCCGGTCCGAGAAGGCCAGCTTGAGGCCGAAGCCGATGAACATCGCCCCGGCGATGCGGTCGAGCCAGTGCATGCTGCGCTGCACGGCACCCACGCGGCGCGCCATCCAGCCGGCGGCCAGGGCCCAGCCCACGTTGACGGGAATGGCGTTGACGTTGAACAGCACCCCGAGCAGCACGAAAGCCAGGGCCTTGCTGTCCGTGCCCGGCGCGATGAACTGCGGCACAAAGGCCAGGAAGAAGATGGCCACCTTGGGGTTGAGCACATTCGTCCAGAAACCGCCCATGAACACACTGCGCAGTGAGACAGCCGTGGCCGGTGCCGCCTGCGCGGCCGCGATGGCAGCACCGCTGCCACCATCGCCCGAGGCCTTGGCGAACAGCATGCGCACGCCCATCCACAGCAGGTAGGCCGCGCCCACCCACTTGAGCACGGTGAAGGCCGTGGCCGATGCGGCCAGCAGCGCGCCCACGCCCACGGCAGCCGCGAAGATGTGCACGAAGCAGCCGGCCGTGATGCCCAGGCCCGCCACGATGCCCGCCCGCGTGCCCGAACGCAGCGCGTTGGAGACGATGTACAGCACATCCTGCCCCGGCGTCAGGTTGAGCAGCCAGCCAGCCGCGATGAACATCAGCAACTGGTGCGTCTCGATGATGTTCATGGACGGGGCTCCAGGAAGTTCTTGAGCATGGCATGGCCGTGCTCGGTGAGGATGCTTTCGGGGTGGAACTGCACGCCCTCGATGTCCAGCGTCTTGTGGCGCACGCCCATGATCTCGCCGTCATCGGTCCAGGCGGTCACGGCCAGCACCTCGGGGCAGGTGGCGCGCTCGATGGACAGGGAGTGGTAGCGGTTGACCGTGAACTGCTCGGGCAGGCCCGCGAACACGCCCTGCTGCGTGGTGGTGATGACGCTGGTCTTGCCGTGCATGAGTTGCTGCGCGCGCACGATGGTGCCGCCGAAGGCCGCGCCGATCGCCTGGTGGCCCAGGCACACACCCAGGATGGGCAGCTTGCCCGCGAAATGCTGGATCGCAGCCACCGAGATGCCCGCCTCTGCCGGCGAGCAGGGGCCGGGCGAGATCACCAGGCGGTCGAGCTGGCCGGCGGCCAGGCGCGCGGCGATCTCGTCCACCGTGATCTCGTCGTTGCGGTGCACCTCGACCTCGGCACCGAGCTCACCGAAGTACTGCACGATGTTGTAGGTGAAGCTGTCGTAGTTGTCGACCATCAAGAGTTTCATGCTGCGCTCCCTGCGGTCTGTGCGCCCGCGTCGCTGGCGTGCCCGGCGCGCAGGCGCGCGAACTCGCGGTGTTCATAGGCAATGGAGGCTTCCATGATCCCCCGGTAGATGGCTTCCAGCACGTCGGCCTGGCCGCCCTGGGCCAGGGCGCCTTCGCGCACCCGGTCCACGATGGCCTGGATACGCGCTTCGTCGCGCACCTGGGTGTCGCTTTGCTTGATGCGTGCGGCCTGGGTCATGTAGCCCGTGCGCTGCACCAAGAGCGGCACGAGGATGTCGTCGAGCGCGTCGATCTGGCGGCGCACGTCGGCCATGGTGGTGCAGTGCTGCACCTGGTCGATGGCCCGGCGCGTCATTCCAGCCCCTCCTCGACGAGTTCGGCGGCGCGCAGCAGGGCGCGGGCCTTGTGCTCGGTTTCCTTCCATTCGAGCTCGGGCACCGAATCGGCCACCACGCCGGCCGCGGCCTGCACGTAGAGCGTGCCGTTCTTGACGATGCCGGTGCGGATGGCGATGGCCACGTCCATGTCGCCGGCATAGCTCAGGTAGCCGCAGGCGCCGCCGTACAGGCCGCGCTTGGTGGGTTCGAGCTGGTCGATGAGCTCCATGGCGTGCACCTTGGGTGCACCGGTGAGCGTGCCGGCCGGGAAGGTGGCACGGAGCACATCGATGGCGGTCATGCCCTCGTTGAGGATGCCCTCGACATTGCTCACGATGTGCATCACGTGGCTGTAGCGTTCCACCGCGAAGGCTTCGGTCACCTTGACGGTGCCGGTCTTGGCGATGCGGCCGATGTCGTTGCGCGCCAGGTCGATCAGCATCACGTGCTCGGCGCGCTCCTTGGGGTCGTTGATGAGTTCGACCTCGGCCGCCTTGTCCTTCTCGGGCGTGGCACCACGCGGGCGCGTGCCGGCCAGTGGGCGGATGGTGATCTTCTGGCCGTCGGGCGTGCTCTCCTGGCGCACCAGGATCTCGGGGCTGGCGCCCACCACGTGGAAGTCGCCGAAGTCGTAGAAGTACATGTACGGCGAGGGGTTGAGCGAGCGCAGCGCACGGTACAGCGACAGCGGGCTTTCGGTGTAGCGCTTGTGGATGCGCTGGCCCACCTGCACCTGCATGAAGTCGCCCGCGGCGATCAACTCCTTGGCGCGGTCCACTGCGGCCAGGTAGTCGGCCTTGGCGAAGTCGCGCTGGGCCGGGTGGCTTTCGGTGGGTTTGACCACCGGGGCGCTCACCGAATACTTGAGCTGCTCTTTCAGCTCGCGCAGGCGCTTCTTGGCCTTGGCATAGGCCTCGGGCGTGGCCGGGTCGGCGTAGACGATGAGGTAGAGCTTGCCCGAGAGGTTGTCGATGACGGCCAGCTCTTCGCACTGCAGCAGCAGGATGTCGGGGCAGCCCAGGGTGTCGGGCGGGCAGGAGTTTTCGAGCTTCTTCTCGATATAGCGCACGGCGTCGTAGCCGAAGTAGCCGGCCAGGCCGCCGCAAAAGCGCGGCAGTCCGGGGCGCAGCGCGACCTTGAAGCGCTTCTGGTAGGCGGCAATGAAGTCGAGCGGGTTGCCTTCGGCGGTCTCGACCACCTGGCCATCGGTGACAACCTCGGTGCGCGCCGCGGCGCCGAAGCCGCTGGCGCGCAGCAGGGTGCGCGCGGGCAGACCGATGAAGCTGTAGCGCCCGAAGCGCTCGCCACCGACCACGGATTCGAGCAGGAAGCTGTGCTTGCCGCCCTCCTTGGTGCGCGCCAGCTTCAGGTAGAGCGAGAGCGGGGTTTCCAGGTCCGCAAAGGCCTCGGCCATGAGCGGGATGCGGTTGTAGCCTTCGCCGGCCAGGCTTTTGAATTCGAGTTCGGTGATCACGGGGAGTGCTCCCAGCTGTCGCAGCGTGTAGTCCCCGCCAATGGGCATTGGGGGCGCTGCGGTTCATTCAATCGGCCCTGAAAAGGGCCACGGGTGCACGCTGGGGCGGATCGCCCAGGTGCCATCAGGCGTTCAGGCAGACAGGCGTACGCCAGGGCCAGGCTCCCCGGTCGCTGCAACCTGTGATGAACACGTGGTGAATGAACATGGGCCAAAGTGTAGCAAAGGTCTTGGCGCTTTCGGTTTTTCCCGTGCAATCACCATGAAGGACCACTCGAAAACCCTGTTGCAGCCACCGTCCGATCTTGCAACAATTGGAAACGAACGACCGTTCTATTTTAAGAACTGAGGAGACAAGCATGAACCTGATGGAGCGATGCGCTGCATTCGCCGCCGCATGCCTGCTGGCGGGGGCTGCGGTGGCGCAGCCGATCACCGTATCCAACGTGAAGTACGACGAAACCCAGCAGTTGGCCGACAGCACGCTGCAGCTCAACGGAGCCGGCGTGCGCTACAAGGCCGTGTTCAAGGTCTACACCGCCGGGCTGTACCTGGAGAAGAAGGCCGGCACGCCGCAGGAGGTGGCGGCACAGAAAGGCCCCAAGCGCATGAGCATCACCATGCTGCGCGAGATCGACTCCACCGAGCTGGGCAAGCTGTTCTCGCGCGGCATGGAGGACAACATGGACCGTGCGGCCTTCTCCAAGCTGATCCCCGGCGTGATGCGCATGAGCCAGATCTTCTCCGACCACAAGAAGCTGGTGGCGGGTGACCAGTTCCAGATCGACTGGATTCCCGGCACGGGCACCGTGATCACCGTCAAGGGCAAGCCCCAGGGCGAGCCCTTCAAGGAGCCCGAGTTCTTCAACGCACTGATGGGTATCTGGCTGGGCAATGCGCCCGCGGACTGGAAGCTCAAGGATGCGCTTCTGGGCAAACCTGCCGCCTGAACCCACATCCGCCTTTTTCCCTTCCGGGAAAGCCCTAGCCGTTTCTGTCGCCCGGCAGACACGGCGCCCGCAACCCGCGGGCGTAACCTTCAAAGCCCCGGCCGCGCGTGCGTGCGCCATCCGCCGCAACCGCTTCGGGGCCTTCTCCGCGCCACCGCGCACAGGAGCGATCCGTCCATCCCCTGGCCCTTTGACCTTGCATCTTTGTTCGCGCGCCTGACCACACCATGAAACAAGCCAAGCTTTCCATCGGCCTGCGCCTGGGCCTTTCCTTCGGCGCCATCCTGTTCATCACGGCACTGATCGCGGCCACCGGCATGTGGCGCATTGCCAGCCTGAGCAGCGCCAGCGAGCGCGTGGCCACGCAGGAGATCGAGCAGCAGACCCTGGTGGAGAACTGGGCGGCCGACATCCGCCTGAACTGGGTGCGTACCGAGGCCTTCCTCAAGGCCATCGACCGCGACTACATGGACAAGCTCACGGCCGACACCCAGGCCACGGCGCAGGGCATCGAATCCAAGGTGAAGCGCATCGAAGGCCTGGTGCAGGGTGAAAAGAACCGCGCGCAGTTGGCCACCATTGCCACAGCCAGCAAGGCCTACAACGACAAGCTGGCCGAAATCCGCGAGCTGCACCGCGGTGGCGAGCCCAACGTGCCCACGCTGGTGGACAAGGACCTGCGACCCCTGGCGGACCAGTACCTCAAGACCCTGGACGACCTGCGCACGGCCATGGCCACGCAGCTGGCCGCGAGCCAGAGCGACACCGGCGCGCAGGCCCAGGCCAGCCAGGTGCTGCTGGGCGTGGGCACGCTGATCGCCGTGGCGCTGGGCGCGTTGCTGGCCTTCACGGTCACACGCTCCATCGTGCGTCCCGTTCAGTTGGGCAAACAGGCTGCCGAAAGCATTGCCGATGGCGACCTGACCCACCCCATCGCGGCCACACGCGATGACGAAACCGGCCAGTTGCTGCAGGCTCTGGCCACGATGCAGGCGCGCCTGGCCAGCATCGTGGGCAATGTGCGCCACAGCGCCGAGGGCGTGGCCACGGCCAGCGCCGAGATCGCCTCGGGCAACAACGACCTGAGTGCCCGCACCGAACAGCAGGCCAGCGCGCTCGAAGAGACCGCCGCCTCGATGGAGGAACTGGGCTCCACCGTGCGCCAGAACGCCGACAACGCGCGCCAGGCCAACCAGCTGGCCATGAGCGCATCGACCGTGGCCATCCAGGGCGGGCAGGTGGTGGCCGAGGTGGTGGACACCATGAAGGGCATCAACGACAGCAGCAGGAAGATCGCCGACATCATCTCGGTGATCGACGGGATCGCCTTCCAGACCAACATCCTGGCGCTCAATGCGGCGGTGGAAGCCGCCCGCGCGGGCGAGCAGGGCCGCGGCTTTGCCGTGGTGGCCGGCGAGGTGCGCAGCCTGGCCCAGCGCAGTGCCGAGGCCGCCAAGGAGATCAAGGGCCTGATCGGCACCAGCGTGGAGCGCGTGGAGCGCGGCAGCGCCCTGGTGGACAAGGCCGGCGCCACCATGAACGAGGTGGTGGCCTCGATCCGCCGCGTGACCGACATCATGGGCGAGATCAGCGCCGCCAGCAGCGAACAGAGTTCGGGCGTGGGCCAGGTGGGGGAGGCGATAACGCAGATGGACCAGGCCACACAGCAGAACGCGGCGCTGGTGGAACAAAGCGCCGCCGCAGCCGACAGCCTCAAGACCCAGGCCGGCCAGTTGGTGGAGGCGGTGGCCGTGTTCCGCCTCGGCGCGGGCCATGCCGGCGCCCCCCAGGCCATACCGATCGCCACGCCCCACGCGGCCAGCAAGGCCTCGCGCCTGCTGCCGGCGAACGGTCAGCGCCGCATCGCGGCCTGAGCCAGGTTCAGGCAGCGGCAGCGAATTCCGCGAGCGCGTCCACAAAGCCATCGGCATCCACGGCCCGCACGGGCTGGCCGTGGTTGTAGCCGTAGGTCACCAGTACCACCGGGCAACCTGCGGCGCGTGCCGCCTGCGCATCGTTGCTTGAATCGCCCAGCATCAGCGTGCGCGCGGGCGCCGTGCCCAGCGCCTCGCAGGTCTTGAGCAGGGGCAAGGGGTCGGGCTTCTTGCGGGCGAAGCTGTCGCCGCCGAAGACCTGCGAAAAATAACCATCGAGCCCCTTGGCTTCGAGCAGCGGCACGGCGAAGTCTGTGGGCTTGTTGGTCAGGCAGGCCAGGCGCAGGCCTGCGGCCTGCAGTGCCTGCAGGCCCGCCACCACGCCGGGGTAGACCTGCGCGTACTGGCCGTTGATGGCGAGGTAGTGCTTCTGGTAGCTGGCCCAGGCGGCGGGGTACAGCGATTCGACCTGCGCCGCATCGGCCGGCTGGCCCTCCGATGCCAGCACATGGGCCAGCACCGAGCGCAGCAGATGCTCCGAACCCTTGCCCACCATGTGCTCGATGTGCTGGGCGCCGATGGCCGGCAGCGCCAGCTCGCGCAGCATGCGATTGAGCGCCTCCGCGAAATCGCCCAGGGTGTCGACCATGGTGCCATCCAGGTCCACGATGGCAGCGTCCACGCGGGACAGCAGGGCGGACAGGGCGGGTGTTGCAGACATGGGGAAGGCTCCTCAACAGGCGAACAAAAAAGGCCGGGCATCGTGCCCAGCCTGAATGGATTTTAGAGGGTGCCTTATCTCAAGCTCAGAGTCTGGCGCTTCCAAGAAGGGTCCTGCCAGCGTTGGAACAGGGGCAGCGTGGCCACGTCGCCCGTCACGCGCTCGGTGGCCAGGCCTTCCAGGCGCACGATCTCAAAGCTGCGGCGGTAGCGGCCCTGGCCGCGGGCCTCGCGCGCCACCAGCATCTGCTGGCCGCCGGGCACCCAGCCGGCCCATTCGGCCACGCCGGTCTCGGGCGCGGTGGCGGCCGGAGGCAGCACGTCGACCAGCCAGCCTTCGGCGGTCTTGCGCATCACCCA
This sequence comes from Acidovorax sp. GW458-11-26-14-TSB4, assembly GCF_059423865.1. NCBI lineage: Bacteria > Pseudomonadati > Pseudomonadota > Betaproteobacteria > Burkholderiales > Comamonadaceae > Acidovorax > Acidovorax sp. GW458-11-26-14-TSB4. The sequence continues at coordinate 65,091 of NZ_JBWKYR010000007.1, read as the reverse complement.
CAGTTCGCGCCAGCCTTCCAGGGGCTGCACGGCCAGGGCGACGGCATTGCCTCCGCGGTTGATGCTGGCCGAGCCGGCCCAGACCACGCCGTAGGTGCAGCGGCGCACCAGCGGGGCCTTGGCGCCCTTTTGCGTGTCCACCAGCAGCACACAGGTCTCGCCCGGGGCGCCGGCTTCGGTCACGATGCCGGGGCGGTTGCCCTGGGCCGGGGGCAGGCTGGCGGGCACCAGGGCCCAGCGCACGGCACCGACCCGCATGGCGGCGTCGTTGTAGGCAGGCTGGTCTTCGTCGGGCAGGTCGTTCTTGCTGACGCCAGCGAACTCGGCCAAGGCACGCGAGGCGGCGGCCGCTGTCGCGGGACCGGCGGCATCCTTGCGCGCCTGCTGGAAGGCCAGGGCGCTCCACACGCTGGCGCGGCGCATCTGGATGCGGTTGCGCACATAGGACGGCAGGCCAGCCACGTCCACGCGTTCGAGTACCTCGGACTGCCATTCCTGCACGCGGGCGCGCTCCTGGGCCGGCAGGTCGGGGTTCACGCACTCGGGCCGTGTCAGCGCCAGGGCGGCGCGGGCGCGCTGCTCGGCATCGGCCACAGGCATGGCCAGCACGCGGCGGAAGGCCTCGCCGTCGTAGCAGACCTGCATGCGGCCTTCGACCTCGTAGGTGGTGAAGCGCACGCCGTAGCCGTTGGCCACATCGAGGTGGGCCGACAGCGTGGCGCCCGAGGCCTTGCCGGGCGCGGCGGCCGAGGCGCGGCGCGCGAGCCGATCGGCCAGCGTGCCCAGCGCATCGAAGGCCTGGGCGCCCTGCTCGCCCGCCAGCGCGCTGGCAGGGGCAGCCTGCAGGTAGGCGGCGGTGATGCCAATGCCCAGGGCCTCGGCACCGGGGGTGTCGCGCACAAAGCGCAGCACAGAGAGCAGGGCCGGCGCTTGCGCCTCGCCCTCGGCCACGCGGCGCACTTCGCTGGCGCGGATGAAGCCGCCGCGCTCGCGCTTGTGGTCCCAGACCTGTAGGTAATCGAGGCGCTCGCCGCGCACTTCGAGCACTTCGCCCTGCCACAGGGCGGACTGCTGCTGGGCCGATTCGCGGGGGGCGGCGCGCAGCACGGCCTGGTCCTGCACGACGATGGCATTGCCCAGGCTGCTGGCGTGCGCGGGCTGCACGGCGGCGGTGGCGACCATGGTGGCGGCAGAAGCGATGGCCGCGACAAGGGTGGGGGTGGTGCGACTCATGTTCATTGCTCCGTGGCTTGGGCGGCGGTGGTGTCGTCGGCGCCAGCGTTGGCCTGGGCAGCGACGGCCTGGGCATTGCGGTTGCCGCCCAGCAGCGCGGCACCGATGAAGTCGCCATTGGTCGGTGGGGGCGCGATGATGACCTGGATCTTGTCCGAGAGTTTGTCGGCCAGCGTCTTCTGGATCAGCAGTGGGTGGCGCGTGACCAGGGCGCCTTCGCGCGCCATCTGCTCGGCGTTGACCTTGCCGATGCGGTCCATGCGGAAGGCCTCGGCCTCGGCCAGCTTCTGGCGCGCATCGGCCTCGCCGTTGGCTTCGATGCGGCGTGCCTGGGCGGCGCCCTCGGCGGCCTTGATGCGCGAGACCTTCTCGGCCTCGGCTTCGAGCTGGCGCTGCTCGATCTGGCGCTGCTTGAAGGGCAGCACATGCTTCATGGCTTCTTCCTGCGCACGGGCGGCGATGACCTGCTCGCGCGCGGCGGCTTCGGCGGCGACCTCGCGGCGCACCTTGTCGGCGCTGGCGTCGAGTTCGGTTTCCTTGACGCGCTTGTCCTTGAGCTCCAGCGTGTAGCGCATCTTCTCGGAGGCGAGTTCCTCGGCCAGCAGGCTGTCCATGCCGCGGCGGTATTCGGCGGGCAGGTCGACCTTGCCGATCTGCACGTGGCGCAGCAGCACGCCGTCTGCGGCCAGGCGGGTGCGCAGTTCGGTCTCGATGATCTGCTGGATCTCGGCGCGCTTGGTGGAGAAGATCTCGCGCACCGTGTAGCGGGCAAAGACCTTGTAGATCAGGCCCTGCACAGCGGGCTCGACGATCTCGGCGCCCACGTTGTCGGGCAGGCTGCCCGAGCGGGAAGCGACCGTGGCGGGATCAAGGGCGTAGCGCACGCCCAGGTCCAGGCCGAAGGACAGGCCTTCGACCGACTGGAGCGGGGCGCCGCCATTGGCCTGGCGCATCTGCTCAGGGCGGTAGGTCTGGTCGCGCAGCGAAAAAACGCGCACGCTGTGCAGGCCGGGCAGCACCCACACGCTGCCATCGCGCCACTGGGCGACCGAGCCCGTGACCTGGTTCATGCGCACCCCCAGCTCGCCCTGCTCCAGGTGCTGCACGGGCGGGTTCTTGTAGACCATGGCGCCGGCGGCCACCACGGCTGCGCCGATGGCCAGGCAGGCCAGGGTGCGGCCCGAAGGGGCGGCCAGGCGGCGCGGGGCGGTGGCGGCAGGAGCGGTCGATACGTCCACGGCAGCGTCCAGGGTGGTATCGATGGGCTCGACCGGGGCGGCGTTGCGGCGCAGGGCGCGGATGATGCGGTTCCAGGTGGCTTTCATGGTGTTTCCCTCTTCAATTCGGTGCGGTTGGTGGCTGTTCTGCGGCGCCGGATTTCCGTGCCGCATTGGTGAGCAATTCTTCGCATTCCCCCCGGAAGCAACAATGCTGCGGCCGCGCCAAAGCGCTCACGGCCACCGTGCAAACGCTCCGCCCCCGGAAGAAAAACTCACACCGGCTGCGGCGGGGGCCCCGGATAATTGGCGCAGGACCACTCTTGCCCCCTGCCATGACCCGCATCGCCGTGATCGAAGACGACCTGCCCACCAGCAACCAGTTGGCCGGCTGGATCCGCAGTGCGCGCAGCGGCATCGTGATCGACCAGTGGTTCACCCGCGACGAGGCCGAGGCCGCGCTGGCGCGTGAGCACTACGACGCGGTGGTGCTGGACATCGAGCTCGGCCGCGAGCGCCATGCCGGCGTGGCCCTCATCAACGCCATCAACAAGCTGCGCCAGGGCACGCCGGTGCTGGTGGTGTCGGCCATGCCGGCGGCCATCTACCGCAGCATCATGAAGGCGCTGGACGCCTGGGACTACCTGCAGAAGACGACCTTCGAGGAGGCCGATTTCATCGAGACCTTCCTCGACATCCTGCGCACCACGCAGGCGGCCACGCCGGCCGCTGCCGCCACGACACCCGGCGATGCGCTGGTGCTGGACCCGCTGTGGCAGCGCAGCCCCACCTGGCGCGGCGAGCGCATCAACCTGCCGCTCACGGCGCAGCGCATCCTGGCCACGCTGCACCAGCGCAGCGGCGAGGTGGTGTCCTACGACGAGCTGTTCGAGGTGGTCAAGAGCGGGCGCAACCGCGACAACGTGCGCAAGCATGTGAGCACCATCCGCGAAGCGCTGCGCGAAGTGGACCCGGCCTTTGAGGGCATCGAGAACGTCCCCATGCGCGGCTTTCGCTGGGTCGGCTCGCCGCTGGCGCAGGGCCGCTTGAAGACATGATCAAGCGCCTGCTGCGCCCCGGCCTGGAGATGCCCCGGCTCGAAATGCCGCGCCTGGGCCTGCCGGCCTTTCGCTCGCGCATCCTCGTGCGCAGCGTGTTCATCCTGCTGGCCGTGGCCACCGTGGCACTCAGCGTGGTGCTGCTGCGCGAGGAGAAGGAGCGCGCCTGGCAGAGCTACCAGCACGGCTTTCAGCGCAGCCAGGCCGAGGTGATGGCGCGGCTGCGCCACCCCTCGGGCCAGCTGGCGCTGCTCAATTCCGCGAGCCTGGGCCAGGGCGCCACGCCGCTGGCCCCGCTGCTGCTGCCCTACTCGGCCATCGATTTCGACGACCAGAACAAGGCCCAGCAGGCGGTGGAGATGGCGGGCTGCTCGGTGCAGTACCCCGATGGCTCATCGGTCTGCGCGGCCATCGGCAACAACCCGTATGCGGGCGGCTTCATCTACCTCGTGGGCAGCTTCTATGCCGGTGAGCTGGCAGGCCGCGAACGCGGCGCGCTGGACCTGGCGGCCGTGCACCGCGCCCGCGTGACCCTGGACATGCGCGGCACCACCAGCCGCTGGGTCGCGCCGTTCGAGGCCATGGCACCGACGCCGGGCACGGCCGCGGGCACCCTGCCCGGCGCACGCGGGCGGCTCACCGGCTTTGTGGACACGGGCGGCGACACGCTGGACGTCCGTGCCCGCCCGGTGCGCGATTTCCGCGGCTGGCTCTGGCAGAACGGTCAGTGCCGCGACCTGGCGGGCGCCGCCCCCGACTGCCAGCGCCGGAGCTTCTATTCCATCCGCCTGCCGGTGGAGCTTTTCCGCGAGGCCCTGTTCCGCAAGGACCAGCGCCTGGTATGGCCGCCCGAGGACCTGGGCAGCATGCGTGTGCGCGTGGAGATGCTCGCGCCCGGCGAAGGCCCGCCGCTGTTCGACAGCAATGCCCCGGGTGCACAGCCGGGCGCCTCGCTCACGGAGGTGACGCGCAGCCTGCTGCCCGGCGAGAAGGTGCAGGTGCGCAAGATGGGCGAAGGCGAGGAGCGTGCGCTCACCCTCCAGGGCGCCGAGGTACAGGCCGAGCCCTCGTCGCCCTGGCTGATCCGCCTGGTGAGCTGGCTGCCACTGGATGCGCCCGAGGCGCGCGCCACGCCCGCGGGCCTGGACATCCTGGACACGCCCACGGGCAACTACGTGGTCAGCTTCACGGGCAACCTGCGCGGGCTGGAGCAGGGCCTGGCCGCGGTGGCCACGCGCATGTCCTGGTACCTGGGCGCCATGCTGACCGCGATCGCCCTGGCCTGGCTGATCGTGGAGGTGGGGCTGCTGCGCCGCGTGACGGCCCTTACCCGGCGCGCGGCCGCCGTGTCCTATAACGTGCAGGATGGGCACATCGGCCCGCGCCTGGGCGACCTCGACGTCTCGGACCTGCGCGGCTCGGACGAGCTGGGCATCCTGGCCGGCGGCCTGGCCGACCTGCTGCAGCGCGTGAAGGACGATATCCAGCGCGAACAGCTGCGCGCCCAGCAGGAGCGCGACATGTGGCACGCCGTGGGCCACGAGATCATGTCGCCTCTGCAGTCGCTGATGGTGCTGCACGGCGGGCCCGGCGACCCCGGGCACCGCTACGTGCAGCGCATGCAGCAGGCGGTGCACGTGCTCTATGGCACGGCCTCGCCAGCGGAGGCATTGCAGGCGGCCGATGTGCCCCAAGGCCGGCTGGACCTGGATGCGTTCTTGCGCCATGTGGCGGACAACGCGCATTTCGCGGGCATCGTGGACGTGGTGTACCCCGGTGGCGCAGGCGCAGTCATCGTGCGCGCCGACGAGTTCGCACTGGAGGACGTGGTGACCCACATCCTGCGCAATGCCGATCGCTACCGCCCCGCGGGCACGCCCATCACGCTCACGCTCGCGGCGTCGGAGTCCACCGCCAGCGCCACGCTGCACAACGTGGGGGCCACGATTGCCGACGACCTGCTGGGCCGCATCTTCGAGCTCGGGGTGTCCGACCCCGACCTGCCCACGCCCGTGGGCGAAGGCGAGCACCGCGGCCAGGGGCTGTTCGTGGCCAAGACCTACATGGCCAAGATGGGCGGCACCATCAATGCGCAAAACACGGCCGACGGAGTGGCGTTCACGCTGACCTTCCAGCGGCTGGGTTGAGCGGGGCAGCAGGAAGAAGGCGCCAAGGCGCACGGCTGCGGTCGGCGCTGTCCGACAGGACCCGGGGGGATGCAGGGCTACGCTGCACCCATCCCTTTGCAACTGTGTTGCACCCTGTCATTCGCGCCCTGCGCAAGGAGTCCCCGCCATGAAACGTTTCGCCTTTTTTGCCCCCGTTGTCACCGCCGCCCTGCTGGCAGCATCTGGCGCCGCTTTGGCCCAGTCGCCTTCCTCGGAGGCCACGGCCCGCTACGAACAGGACCGCCAGAAATGCATGACCAACAACACCCAGGACAGCATGGCGACCTGCATGCGCGAGGCCACCAACGCCCTGGACGCATCGCGCAAAGGCCAGTTGAGCGACCCCGGCCCGATCGCGGCGGTCAATGGTACCGACCGCTGCAATGCCTTCCAGAGCGCTCAGGAGCGTTCGGAGTGTGTGCGCCGCGTCGAGAGCAGTGCCGTGAGCGGCTCGGTCTCTGGCGGTGGTGTGCTGCGTGAATCGACCACAACCACCATCATCGTCCCGGCGCAATGACCGGAGCAATCCAGTAAAGCAAACGGGCTGCATGGTGCAGCCCGTTTTTCTTTGCGTTGTATTACTTCAGCGCTTGCCGCATGGCGTCGATGACGCCCTTGTAGTCCGGCTTGCCGAAGATGGCGCTACCGGCGACGAAGGTATCGGCCCCCGCATCCGCGACCCGGCGGATGTTGTCCGTCTTGATGCCGCCATCCACCTCCAGGCGGATGTCCTTGCCCGAGGCATCGATGCGGCGGCGCACGTCCTCGATCTTGCGCAGGGCGGAGTCGATGAAGCTCTGGCCACCAAAGCCGGGGTTGACGCTCATGATGAGTATCAGGTCGATGTCGTCGATGACCCAATCCAGCACGTCCAGCGGCTGGGCCGGGTTGAACACCAGGCCGGGCTTGGCGCCCTTGCTGCGAATGGCCTGGATGCTGCGGTGCACATGGGCGGACGCATCGGGGTGGAAGCTGATGTAGTCCGCTCCCGCCTCGGCGAACGCGGCTGCCAGCGCGTCCACGGGCTCGATCATCAGGTGCACATCCACCGGAACGGCGGTTCCATCGGCGGTCTTGGCATGCGGCTTGAGGGCCTGGCAAACCATGGGGCCAAAGGTCAGGTTGGGCACGTAATGGTTGTCCATCACGTCGAAGTGGATCCAGTCCGCTCCGGCGGCAATGACATTGCGCACTTCTTCCCCCAGGCGGGCAAAGTCGGCGGAGAGGATCGAGGGGGCTATGCGAAAAGGTCGGCTCATGGGGGGATTGTCGCAGTTACCATTCGCCCATGCCAAAGCTCCAGTTTGACGTGAAAGTTCAACCCGAGTACCTGCCGGAGCAATCCGAGCCGGACGCGGGGGTCTTCAGCTTCGCCTACACGATCACCATCACCAATGCCGGGGACGCGACTGCGCAGCTGATTTCGCGCCACTGGATCATCAGCGACTCGCGCGGCCATACCGAGGAGGTCAAGGGCCTGGGCGTGGTGGGGCACCAGCCGCTGCTCAAGCCCGGTGAATCGTTCCAGTACACCAGCGGTTGCCGGTTGCGCACGGCCAGCGGCACCATGCACGGCACCTTCCACTGCGTGGGCGAGGAAGGCGAGCCCTTCGACGCCAAGGTGGACCTGTTCATGCTGGAGGCGATCAACCAGGGGCCCTCGGGCCAACCCCTGACCGGCCGGGTGCTGCATTGAGCCGCAGTGTGGACCTCGCCAGCATCCTGGCGCAACTCGACCCGAATGCCGATACCGCCCACCGCCACCTGTGGCTGATCGGCCTGCTCGACTGGGTGCGCGGCAAGCGCGACTCGGTGCCGGGGGCCATCGGCCGCCTGCAGCTGTTCCTGGATGCGGCAGAGGCCCGGCCCGAAGTGCAGGCGAAGCTCCAGGCATGGTGGGCGGTGCTGGTGGACACCGTGGACATCACCACCCTGCTGGCCGACTTCGGCTTTGCACCGCGCACGGCCCTGGCCAGCGAGGTGGCCGAGCGCCTGCGCACCAAGCTGCTGCCGGCCAGCCCCGAGACCATCGACGCCTCCGAACTGTTCATGCTGGCCCTGCCCGGCGGCTTCGACGCGCAGTGGGTCGGCGCGCTGGAAGAAGCCCAGCTCGCGCGCCTGGTGCACCTGCTGGCGCCCACCGACACGGGCGGCGCCTCGCGCTGGCAGAAGGCCCTGCTCGACGCCATCACCTACTGCGCAGGGCAGATCCTGTCCACCGGCTTCGCACCCGAGCTGCGCCTGCGCATGAGCGAGGCGGCGCGCGAATCGCAGCCCTTCCACGCGCTGATCCACGATGTGGAGAGCCTGCGCGTGGAGGTGTTGCACGGCCTGCGCACGCCCGAGCGGCTCGACGCTGCGGTGCAGCGCCTGCGCGAGCGGCTGGAGGCATGCCGTGCGGCCGCCGCCACGGTGTACACGCATTTCGAGGACAACGGCATCTCGGTCGGCCTGGTGTTCCGCCTGCGCCAGCTGCGCGAGCGCATCCTGCGCGTGCGCCTGCTGCTCGACTGCCTGCTGTCGTCCCAGCCGGCCCTGACAGCGGCCAAACTCATGGCCAGCCTGGTACTGGTGGGGCAGGAGCGGCGCAGCCTGCGCGCGCTGTTCGCCTCCAACTCCTCGCTGCTGGCGGCCAAGGTGGCAGAGCGCAGCGCCGAGACGGGCGAGCACTACATCACCCGCACGGGGGCGGAGTACCGCTCCATGGTGACGAAGGCGGCCGGCGGCGGGGCCCTGATGGCCTTCACCACGCTGGCAAAGTTCGGCCTGTACGCGCTGGCGCTGTCGGCGTTCTGGGGCGGCTTCTGGGCGGGCGTGAACTATGCCGTCACCTTCGTGCTGATCCAGCTGCTGCACCTCACGGTGGCCACCAAGCAGCCGGCGATGACGGCACCGGCCATGGCCGCCAAGCTCAAGGAGCTCGGTGCCAGCGACGCCATCGAGTCCTTCGTCGACGAGATCACCCACCTGGTGCGCTCGCAGGTGGCGGCCGTGCTGGGCAATGTGCTGGTGGTCTTCCCGGCCGTGATCGTGCTGGCGGTGGGGATCGCGCAGGCCACCGGCGCGCCGGCCATCACCGCCAGGCAGGCCGAGCATGTGTTCGAGTCGCTGCACCTGCTCGGGCCTTCGCTGTTCTTCGCGGCCTTCACCGGGGTGCTGCTGTTCCTGTCGAGCATCATCGCGGGCTGGACGGAGAACTGGTTCGTGCTGCACCGGCTGGACTCGGCCATGCACTACAACCCGCGCATCACCAGGCTGCTCGGCCCTGCGCGCGCAGCCCGCTGGGCACGCTTCCTGCGCGAGAACCTCTCGGGCTTCGCGGCCAACATCTCGCTTGGCTTCATGCTCGGCCTGGTGCCGGCCGTCGCGGGTTTCTTCGGCCTGGGCCTGGACGTGCGGCACGTGACCCTGTCCACCGGCCAGATCGGCGCGGCCCTCGCGTCCCTGGGCCTGCCCACGCTGCACCTGCCGGGTTTCTGGTGGGCACTAGCAGCCATCCCGCTGATCGGCGCGCTCAATGTCACGGTGAGCTTCTACCTGGCCTTCAGCCTGGCGATGCGCGCGCAGAACGTGAGCGGCGTGGACCGCTCGCGCATCTATGCGGCCATCCGCCTTCGCCTGCGCACCGCGCCCCTGAGCTTCTTCATCCCCGGGCGCGGACGTTCGGCAACCTGCTGATGCACCCCGAAACAGCACCCCCCACAGCTTCTTACAAAGCTCGAAACTGTCCTACAAAAAGCACCGGAGGAGACAGTTAAATTAGGCGCACTCTGGCAGGCCACGGCGCTTTTGCAAAACCGAAGCGGATCCTGAGGCCTTTGCCGGGTACGTTAAGGTAACGGCGCACCAGCGGCCTTTCGCTGGGCCATGGCTGTGCACCACGCCGCGCCGCAGGATGTGATCTGGCCGGCAGCGCACAGCATGCGACCACCATCGCGGTGGCGGCACGCCGCACAAGAATCAACCCGCGGGTGCCTCCGGTATCCGCGCCACGCAGGGGTCACACGACATGAATGAAATCCTGAGCTTCTGGGCGCAGTGGCTGCGCCCCTCGGCCGGGCTCCCTACGGTGCAATGGTCTCTGTTGCTGGCGGTGGCCGCCGTGGCGGGCTACCTGTGCCAGCGCCATACCGGCCTGCCCAAGGTGGTGGGCTACTCACTGGTAGGCACGGCCGCGGGCCTGGCCGGCTTCAGCGGCGCGCTGTGGCCGCTGCAGGGCATCGGCCTGTTCCTGCTGGAGCTGGGGATCGCGCTGGTGCTGTTCGAGTGCGGCGGGCGCATACCGCTGCGCTGGTTCCGCCACAACCCCATGGTGCTGGTGCAGAGCATTGCCGAATCCGCCCTGACCTACTTCGCCGTGTACTGGGTGCTCGTCTGGCTCAACCAGCCCACCCAGGTGGCCGGTCCGCTGGCCCTGGTGGCGCTGGCCGCCTCGCCGGCCGTGCTGACCCGCGTGGTGGCCGACACCCGCGCCGCCGGCCCGGTGACCGAGCGCGCCATCGTGCTGGCCACCCTGTCCACGCTGTACGCACTGACCCTGGGCAGCGCCCGGGCCGAGCAGATCAACCGCCAGAGCCTGACCCTGATCGACACCATGTACCCGGTGATCGTGGTGCTGGGCGTCTCGGTGGTGGTGGCGGCCGCGCTGGCACTGGTGATGCGCATGGCGCTGCGCATCATGAGCCCCGCGAGCGAGAACACCTCCATGCTGCTGCTGGCGCTGATCGCGGCCGGCACGGCCGTGGCTGCGCACATGGGCGGTTCGGCCCCGCTGGCCGCACTCTTGGGCGGCATTTTGCTCAAGCAGGTCAACCCTCGCCCCTGGGCCTGGCCGCGCCAGCTGGGCAATGCCTCTTCGCTATTGACCATGCTGATGTTCGTGCTGGTCTCCACCGTGGCCGCGCAGGCCGACTGGAGCGGCCCCGTGGCCGGCGTGGTGCTGGCCCTGATCGCCGTGCGCTTGGTGGCCAAGGTGCTGGGCGTGGCCCTGGGCAACGTGGGCAGCGGTGCCAGCTGGCGCCAGGCCCTGTGGGTGGGCGGCGCGATGACGCCGATGTCCTCCATCGCGCTGCTGATCGCCTCGCAGTTCGTCGTGGCCTCGCCGTCCACCGGCCACCTGATCGCCCGTGTGGCCTTGCCGACCATCCTGCTCATGGAGGTGCTGGGTGCCGTGATCGCCACCATCGCCATCTACCGCGCGGGCGAGAGTTCGAAACCCTGGGCGCCGCTGTCGAACGCCGCCGCCAGCAGCCATGGAGACAACGCGTGAGCCTCGAAGCCTTCAACCATTCCGAACCGCTGACGCTGGGCGTCGAGCTGGAGCTGCAGCTCGTCAACACCAACGACTACGACCTCGCGCCCTATGCCGAGGACATGCTGCGCCTGATGCACAAGACACCGCTGCCCGGCAGCGTGGTGCCCGAGATGACGAACAGCATGATCGAGATCTCCACGGGCATCTGCCACTCGGCCAGCGAGGTGCTGGGCCAGCTCACGCCGATCCGCGACGCGCTGGTCAAGAGCGCCGACAAGCTCAACATCGCCGTGGTGGGCGGCGGCACGCACCCCTTCCAGCAGTGGCACGAGCGGCGCATCTACGACAAGCCGCGCTTTCGCGAGCTGTCGGAGCTGTACGGCTATCTGTCCAAGCAGTTCACCATCTTCGGCCAGCACGTGCACATCGGCTGCCCCGATGCCAATGCCGCGCTGCTCATGCTGCACCGCATGTCGCGCTACATCCCGCACTTCATCGCGCTGTCGGCATCGAGCCCCTACGTGCAGGGCCAGGACACGGCCTTCGATTCGGCGCGGCTCAATTCGGTGTTCGCCTTCCCGCTCTCGGGCCGTGCACCGTTTGCGCTGACCTGGGAGGACTTCACCGCCTACTTCGACAAGATGACGCGCACCGGCGTGGTCAAGAGCATGAAGGACTTCTACTGGGACATCCGCCCCAAGCCCGAGTTCGGCACCATCGAGATCCGCGTGTTCGACACGCCGCTGACGATCGAACGTGCCGCGGCCCTCGCGGGCTATGTGCAATCGCTGGGCGCCTGGTTCCTGGCGGACCAGCCCTTCATGCCCGAGGAGGACGACTACCTGGTCTACACCTACAACCGCTTCCAGGCCTGCCGCTTCGGCATGGACGCGGTCTACGTGGACCCGTCCACCGGTGACCACATGCCGCTGCGCGAGCACATCATGATGACCATGGACAAGATCGCCAGCCATGCCGCCATGCAGGGTGCGGCCAACGCCATGCACATGCTGCGCACCGAAACCGAGGCCGGCCAGAACGATGCCCGCTGGCTGCGCGAACGCCAGCGCGAGGAGCAGCTGCTGGCCGAGGTCAGCCGCCAGGCGGCGCAGCGCTTTCGCGGAACACGGCTCTGAACAGCGCGCCCAGGCGCAGCAATGCCTGGGCGGCCGCGCGCCGCAGAACACCGGGAGTGCTCCACATCGTTTCGTTGCGCAGGCGATGGGATTCGCGGAGGGCTGCCGCCTTGAAGCGGTGCAGGTCTGCGGGATAGGGTTTGTCGCGCTGCGGCATGGGGCACATCCTTCCAGTTCAATGCGGGATGTGTTGACTCTAGGCAGCGGCATGCAGCGGCGAAACGCCGCCGGCTGCAAGGGCGTTTTGCAGCGCCTGCAAGCGCGGTCCGGGCCTTGCGCGCCAAGGCCGCTACCATTGGCAGATGCGCGACATCCGCTTTGAAGACATGCACCTCTTCGTCCGCGTGGCGGACCTGGGCTCGCTATCGGCCGTGGCGCGCGAGCGCGACGTGCCGGTGAGCCAGGTGTCGCGCACGCTGGCGCGCATCGAAAAGGCCTGCAATGCGCGGCTGATCCACCGCTCCACGCATGGCCTCACGCCCACGGCCGAGGGGCTGACTTTTCTGGAGTACTGCCGGCGCCTGACCAGCACCATGGACGAGCTCGAGGGCGAATTCGCCAGCCACCAGAGCGGCCAGGCCAGCGGCTCGGTGCGCGTGGCGGCCAGCTCGGTCATCGCCGAGCACCTGCTGATCCCGAGTTTCGACCGCCTGCAGCAGGCGCACCCGCTGCTGCGGGTGGAGCTGGTGGTGGACGACCGCATGGCCGACATGGCGCGCGATGGCATAGACATCGCCATCCGCACCGGCCCGCCGACGAGCGACACGGTGGTGGCCCGCCCGCTGGGCACGCTGTCGCGCCGGCTCTATGCCACGCCGGCCTACCTGCAGGCACATGGCACGCCGCAGCACCCGGACGAGCTGCACCGCCACCGGCTCATCACCAACAGCGCGGTGGCGCAGCTCAACCGCTGGCCTTTCATCGTCGATGGCGAGCCGCGCGTGGTGGTGGCCGACGGCCACTGGCGCTCCGGCAGCACCGGCATCACGGCACGCCTGGCGCTGCAGGGCCTGGGCATTGCACGGCTGGCCACGCTGGTGGCCGAGCCGCTGGTTCAACAAGGCGTGCTCGCGCCTGTGTTGCGCGCATGGGTGGACGAGCAACCCTCGCCCATCCAGGCCATCACGCTCACGCGGCGGCACCGCCTGCCCAAGATCAAGGCCTGCATAGACCACTGGGCCCTGTGGTTCGCCGGCCCGCCGCCAGAGTGAGGCGGGCAGAGGGTCGGGGCGCTCCTGCGGCTTACACCGGGAAGGCGCCGGCGTCCAGTTGCTGCACCACGCCCACCAGCTCGGCCAGGCCTTCGGTGGCGATCGGCAGCTTGGTCACGGCCGCCAGGAAGGCGCCCTGGGCGGCGTAGGACTTGCCCGGGCCGATCAGCGATGCGAACTCCAGCACCTGCTGGGCCGTGGCATCCACGCCCGTGACGGCCTTGAACAGGAAGCCCACCAGGCCGTCGTTGCCGATGCCGGGAGCCAGCGTGTCGATGAGGTTCTGCGCCAGCGCATCCAGGCCACCGAGGCTGTCGGCCTTGTGCACCCACTGGCTCAGAGCCAGCGTGTCCGGCTTCTGGCCGAACAGGGTGTAGGCCAGGGCCAGCACCTGTCCGGTCTTGCCGCCATCGCTGGTCGCGGTGGGCAAGGCCACGTCGAAGGCGAACAGGCTGCCCTGCAGTTCCACGCGTTCCACGCCGCTCATGGTGACGGGGCCCGTGGGGGTGTTGATCACCACCTTGCCGGTGCTGTCCTGGCTGATGCCCAGGCGCAGCACATCGGCCAGCGTGGCAGAGATCACCACCGTATCGACGCCCTTGCCGCCCGTCACCGTGTCGGCACCACCGCCAGTGACCACGCGGGTCAGCGGCAGGTCGGGCACGACGATGGTGTCGCTGCTGCTGGAGCCCTGCAGCGTGGCAGGCAGGCCAGGGCCGGCCGAAGGAATCAGAGGAATGGTCGGCGGCGTGCCGCCGCCACCACCACCGCCACCACCGGAGGCTGGCGTGCTGCCCAGGTTGAGCCCGATCAGGATCGGGTTGTGGTCGCTCGAACGGTAGGGATCGGCGTTGAAGTAGCTGGCATCCTGCGCGTTGTCCTTGTTCTCCATGTTGTAGTCCAGCAGGGTCGGCTCTTCGGCGTTGATGCCCCACTTGTAGGAGCCTGCGACCTGGCTGGTCAGGCTGCTGCTGGCCAGCGCATGGTCGAGCGAACCCCACAGGCCGTCGAACGCGTAGGAGTTGCCCGTGGACACCTTGCTGTAGCCGCTGGCGGCCAGATCGGTGATGGTCTTTTCCTTGCTGTAGGCATTGAAGTCGCCGACCAGCAGCACGTCGTTGTCGGTGCTGCCCGTGGGGTGGGTGCCGAGCCACTGCGCCAGTTGCGCCGCGGCCTTTTCGCGCGCGATGGTGCTGGCGCCCTGGCCGTCCCCCGTGTCCAGACCTTGCGTGGCGGTGCCGCTGCCCTTGCTCTTGAAATGGTTCACCACCAAGGTGAAGGTTTCGCCGTCGGCCTTGGACTTGAAGGTCTGCGCCACCGGAATGCGGTTGCCGTAGGTGGACGAGAAGGCGTCGTACACCGTGGGATCGGGGTTGGACGCAGCTCCCACCAGCTCGACCTTGGCGGTCTTGTAGATGATGGCCACCATGATGGCGTCGCTGCCGGTCTTGGGCTGCTCGACGAACGCGTAGGTGCCCGGGCCGGCCTCGGCATTGAGGGCGTTGACCAGCGACTGGATGGCGCTGTTCGGGCCAAAGCCGTTGTTCTGCACTTCCATCAGGCCGAGCACATCGGCATCCAGGCTCAGCAGGTTCTTGACGATCTTGGCCTGCTGGCGCTGGAACTCCGTTGCGTCGGTGGCACCGCGGGCCGCAATGCTGTTGCCTTCGTTGGTGATGAAGTTGGCCGTGCCCAGCGTGGTGAAATAGTTCAGCACGTTGGCCGAGGCCACCTTGATTTCAGCCGAACTGATGCTGCCCGGGATCGAGCCCGCCGTAGGACGCGCATCGCCCGTGAAGTTCACAGCCTGCGTGGGCTGCACGCGGTAGCTGGTCTCGTGCGTGGCAGCGGCAGTGTCCACGAACTGGTCGACGATACCGGTCACGCTGGTCACGCCGTCGCCAGCGCGCAGCGTGTTCGTGGCCGACAGCGGCAGGCCGCCGCGGCCGATGTGGCTGGCAGGGTTCTGCGTGCTGCTCAGGTCGTCCAGGATGATCTGGTCCTTCTTGAGGTCGGCCAGGTAGGCGGTATTGCCGCTCACGCTGGGCGCATTGAGCTCGGTGTACTGCTGCTGGATGGCGTCCGACGTCAGCGTGACCTGGCCGTACTGGCCCAGGTTGAAGTTGTCGGTGACCACCAGCTTGCCGCCGCTGGTGGCGGACTGCACGGTGACCAGCATGCCCTCGTAGGCTTCCCAATTGATGGCACTGGCCACGGGCAGCGTCACCACGGTGGCGGCAGGCAGGCCTGCGTTGTCCTGCACCAGGGTGAAGGCGGTGGGCGAGGCCAGCTGGGTCTGGCCCTTGTAGTCAGCCACCGTGCCCTTGACGCTGATCTTGTCGCCCACGCTGTTGGCATCCAGGCCCGGGATCACGGTGCTGCCGTAGTAGACGAAGATGCCTTCGGACGTGCTGGCATCGCTGTCGTAGTCGGCCGCCTCTTCCTGCACGTAAAAGCCCTGCAGATTGGGGGCCCATCCCGTGACGATGCCCTCGATGGTCACCGTGCTGCCCATCATCTGCGCGGTGTCGCTGCTGCCCTGGATCGCGTGAACCTTGGTGATGGGCGCTTCGTCGGTGCGGATGATGCCCTGCGCGGTGCCGCCGCCGATGGCGGTGACGCCATTGGGCAAGCCCGACAGCGTGACGGTGAAGCCTTCGTCCTGCTCGATGGTGGCGTCACCCTGCACGTTGACGGTGATGAGCTTGCTGGTCTCGCCTGCGGCGAAGCTCACCAGGCCCGTGGGCAGCGCGTTGCCGACGAAATCGTCCGCCGTGGCAGGCGAGGTGCCGGAGCCGGTGACGGCCCAGTTGATGGAGGCTGCAGCCGAGGTATCGCCGGCGCGCGTCACGGTGAAGGTGTAGGCGGTGGTGCCCGTGTTGCCTTCCAGCTTGTCGGCGCTGGTTGCGGCGATGGAGACGACCGAGCCGCTGTAGCTCTCGAGCTTGAAGTCGTCCACACGCCAGCTCGAAGAGGAGCTGGCTGCCGTGCCGGACGACTGGTACTGGAAGGCGAAGTAGACGTTCGTGCCGGCAATGGCCGACAAATCGATCGGGCCCGACTGGGTCCATGCCTGGCTGCCCTGGGGCGACGGCGTGAAGCCCAGGTCCGTCCAGGTGGCGAGCGTCGGGTCACCCGTGCCGCCGTAGTTGGTGGAGTACTTCAGCGTGACCGGCTGGGCAAATCCGTTGTCGGTGAAGTTGGTCCAGGTGCGGAAACTCAGGAACTCGGCGCTGGTGTCGTTCAGGTTGAACGCCTTGGAGATCAGCCAGTCGTTGGCCGCGGCGGTGTCGCCAAAGCCATTGACCTCGGCAGCCTTGTCCGCGCCGGCCGTGGTGTTGAGGTACCAGCTGTTGGCCGCATCGGCGTCCTTGCTGTACTTCGTGAATTCGGCAAAGCCGTTGGCGTCGTTGAAGGCTTGCGTGTAGGTCGGCACGGCGCCCTTGGCGGCTTCGGTCAGGCCGGGCGAGCCGATGTTGGCGGGCGTACCCGTCTGGGCGAAGGCACCGTCCTGGCCCGCCACCGCAGCCTTGTACTGCGGGGTGACCGTGGAGATGCCATCCCACACGGCGGAGGTGCCTGCAGCGCCGCCCACGGCCACACCCGTATGGCCGCCAGCGGAGTTGCCGCCGCCGGTCTTGACCAGGGGCTGGATCACCGTGCCGTCGCTGGCCGTGACGGACGTGCCGGTGGCCTTGTAGTTGATGGCGGCGGCCACGCTGCCGGTCGCATCGAAGACCACCACCGCATCGTCACCGCCCAGGCCGGCGCCGCCCACGGCGAGCACCTTGGTCGTGGTGGGCAGGTTGTTCCACGCCGTGCGGAACGCGGCTTCGTCCGTGGCGTTGACGATGATCAGCTTTTCGCCGGCGGCCAGCACCGTGCCGGCGGTCAGTGCCGTGGCGCTGGAGAATACGCCGGCCTCGTCGGTCCACTTCCAGCCCGACAGGTCGATCGCCGTGCTGCCGTAGTTGTACAGCTCGAAGAAATCGCCACCGCCCGCGCCGGAGCTGGTGCTGGAGTTCACTTCGGTGATCAGCACCTTGGGCTTGGGGATCGCGCCGGGCGAGCCGATGTTGGCGGGCGTGCCCGTCTGGGCAAAGGCCCCGTTCACGTTCGCCACCGCAGCCGTGTACTGCGGGTTGCTGGTGGAGACTCCGTCCCAGACGGCGGAGGTGCCTGCCGCACCGCCCACGGCCACACCCGTATGGCCGCCAGCGGAGTTGCCGCCGCCGGTCTTCACCAGGGGCTGGATCACCGTGTTGTCGCTGGCCGTGATGGACGTGCCGGTGGCCTTGTAGTTGACGGCGGCGGCCACCTTGCCCGCCGAGTCGAACACCACGACGGCATCATCGCCGCCCAGACCGGCACCGCCCACGGCGAGCACCTTGGTCGTGGTGGGCAGGTTGTTCCACGCCGTGCGGAATGCCGCTTCGTTGGTGGTGTTGACGACGATCAGCCTTTCACCGGCCGCAAGCATGGTCCCGGCGGTCAGTTCCGTGGCGCTGGAGAATGCGCCGGCCTCGTCGGTCCACTTCCAGCCCGACAGGTCGATCGCCGTGGTGCCGTAGTTGTACAGCTCGAAGAAATCGCCACCCCCCGCGCCGGAGCTGGTGCTGGAGTTCACTTCGGTGATCAGCACCTTGGGAGGGGGGGCGGAGGTGGTGGTGAAATTGAAGGCGGTGGCGCCTGCCAACCCGCCCCAGTTGTTGCCGTAGTGGTCATTGAGCGTGCCTGCGACCGCTTCGACGTAGTAGGCGGTGTTCGCTGCCAGATCGGCCGTCGGGTTGATGGTGACGGTGTTGAACGCCACCGTCACCTGGGTGGTATCGGCAGCGGAGATGGTCGCCACGGTGCTGTTGTCGCTGACCTTCTTGATCACGAAATCGCCCGTGCCGCGGGCCACGCCTTCGTCGAAGCGCAGCACGAGATTGGCGGCCTTGTCCACGTTGGTGGCATCGTCCGCGGGGGTGCTGGTCTTGAGCACGGGGCCGGTGGCGTCGGTGACATTGGCGCCGATCTGCACCCAGTTGCCGACGAATTTCTGCTGCGCGGCCGGCAGGTCCTTGGATGCGGTAGCGCCGCCCCAGGTGCTGTCGCCATTGTCCTGCAGCAGTTGCACCAGGGTGCCCTGGGCCGTGCTCTGCACATCGACAATGGTCTCGAAGCTGCCGCCCGTGCCGTCGCGCAGGGCGTCGAGGTTCACGTCCAGTTCGGAGGGCGTGGCGCTCACGCCGTCCCAGCGGAACAGGCGGAAGTCGTGCGTCACTTCGGCGCTGGCACTGCCCGAAGGGCCGGCCAGGATCAGGTAGCTGCCATCGCCTGCCTTTTCGATGGAGCGGATGCCGCGGCCACCCAGGTTGAGTTCATAGACTCCGCTGACGTTGGGGGCCGCGCCACCCGTTTCGCTGACCAGGCCAGCGACGTCCAGCGCCAGCACCACGGCCTTGTCGCGGGTGTTGGCATCGGTCTGAGGCGCACGGAAGCCGACCAGCAGCTTGGTGCCGTCCTGCGAGGCGGTCATGCCTTCGATGGAAAAGCCGTTGAGGTTCTCGGGAATCACGCCGGCGCCCGACGAAGTGGCAAAGCCGAAGTAATTCGCGCCCTTGCCATGGACGTTGCCCTGGTCCCAGGCCACGAGCTGGTCTTCCAGGCTGGTGTGCTTGCCCAGGTAGGTGAATTGGGTGTCGGCGCCCGTGCCGGTGATCTTCACGGCCAGGATGTATTCGCGGTTGTTCTGTTCCGCACCGCTCTTGTTGTTGCTGTGCGAGCCCGTGAAGTAGAAGGTGTCGCCGATGCGCGTGCCGCCTTCCAGGTCCAGTTCGCCGCCATTGCCCAGCGCCGCGCCGTAGTTCCACTCCTTGACGGCCTGGCCTCCGGCGCGGTCGTACACGCGCAGCACGCTGACCTCGTCGTCGCCGACCACCATCCAGTTGGCATCGAGTGCGAGCGCGGTCGAGGCATCGGAGCTGCCGAGGGTGGTGCCGGTGTTGGGCGTGAAGGTCTGTCCGCTGCCGGCCGTTCCCAGGTCGGCAAAATTGATCTTCAGGCTGCTCTGCGTCGAGTTGGCGACGCCCGCAGCCGAGCCGCCGGTGAAGGCGCCGTCGGCGAAGGTGACGGTCAGGTTGTTGACGTCGTTGGCATTGGCATGGCTGGCGGCTGTGCCGGTGAAGCTCAGTTCGGCCGTGGTGGCGCTGGTGCGGGTGAGCACGGCGGTGAGGCCGGCGGGCACATTGGTCACGTTGGCGGTGGACAGCAGGCTGGCGCCATCGGTGCCGGTGAAGGTCTCGCCCGAGAGCGTGATGGTGATCTTGGAGCCTGCTGCCAGTTGGCCGTCGAAGGCCTGGGATTCGTTGATGCTGCCGCTGTAGGCCAGGCTGGGGCCGACGGGAGCGGCAGCCGAGGACGTGACGGAAATATCATCGATGCCGATCCATTCGTCGGCACCCACCGCATCGTTGGTGATGATGCGCAATTGCAGCTTGGCCGCGCCATTGACGGCCGCCGGCAGCGTGGCATTGACGGTGGTTTCCTTGGTCAGGCTGGGGCCATCGGATGCGTCGGCAGTGAAGGCCGCGGGCACGTTGATGAAAGGGCCGGTCTCATCCAGGCGGTACTGCAATGCGACCGCCTGCACGGCGTTGTCGGTGTTGCTGTCGAGGTCGCGCAGCCTGTAGCTGATCTGGATGTTCTCGCGCCCGGTCGCATCCAGGTGCAAGACCAGGTGGGGCGCATCCGCCGTCCCCGATCCCTGCAGCGCCACCACGGGGTCCGCCAGCGTCTGGAACACACCTACCGCGCCGCTGCCGCTGGGCGTGCTGCCCAGCAGCACCGCACTTTGCGGCGTGGCGCTGCCATCGGCGGTGACGGTCTGCGGATCCGTGCCCGCAGCAGCCGACAGACTGTCGCCACGGTAGCCGACGATGGAGGCTACGCCGCTCCAGCTGTCGGCAGTGGGGATCGCCGTGGCGACGTTGGTCCAGTTCTGGCTGAAGTTGCTGGCCGACAGGGCATGGTAGACGGTGGTCATGCTCGTTTCCTCCGCGTGCGTGCGGGTAGGTAGGTCAATGGGGAGGCGCTGGCGAAAAAGTGCTTTCCACCGCGCAAGAGGGGTGGGCCGGCAGACGGGGAGTCCGGGCCGCAAACCGCCGACTCTAGGCAGCCTGTGTTGCAGAGATATGTCACGTCCCAAAAGAGTGCGGCGGCGTGGCGCCACAATCCCCCCATGGGTGAATTCGATCTGATCGCACGCTACTTCACGCGGCCCGTGCACCGCGCGGCTCTGGGCGTCGGAGACGACTGCGCGCTGCTGGTGCCGGCCGACGGCATGCAGTTGGCCGTGTCCAGCGACATGCTGGTCGAGGGCCGCCACTTCTTTGCCGACGTGGACCCCGAGGCCCTGGGGCACAAGGCGCTGGCAGTGAACCTGTCCGACCTGGCAGCCTGCGGTGCCCGGCCGCTGGCCTTCACGCTGGCGCTGGCGCTGCCGCGTGTGGACGAGCCCTGGCTGGCCGGCTTCTCACGCGGGCTGCTGGCCCTGGCCGATGCCCATGGCTGCGAGCTGGTGGGGGGCGACACCACGCAGGGCCCGCTCAACATCTGCATCACGGTGTTCGGCGAAGTGCCTGCGGGCCACGCGCTGCTGCGCAGCGGCGCGCGCGCGGGCGATGAGCTCTATGTGAGCGGCACGCTGGGCGATGCCCGGCTGGCGCTGGAGGCGCTGCTGGGCCACACCCCGCTGGCGCCCGAAGTGCTGGCCGCCGCGCGCCAGCGACTGGAACGGCCCACGCCGCGCGTGGCCCTGGGCCTGGCGCTGCGCGGCGTGGCCAGCAGCGCGATGGACGTGAGCGACGGCCTGCTGGGCGATCTGTCGCATATCCTCAAGGCATCTGGCGTGGGGGCGCGCATCGACACCTCGCTCACCGCGGCCCTGATGGCCCATGCGGGCGCCGCGGCGGGTCCTGAGCAGCTGCACCAGTGCACGCTGGCCGGTGGCGACGACTACGAACTGGCCTTCACGGCGCCACCCTCGCAGCGCGCGGCCGTGGCAGCTGCCGCACAGGCCAGTCAGACACCGGTGGCGCGCATCGGTGTGATCGAGGCAGAGCCCGGCTTGCGGCTGGTCGATGGGCAAGGCCAGCCGTTAGACAAGCGCTACGCCTCGTTCGACCACTTCGGCTGAAACTATTTTTCCGCAGCATGAATCCTTTGGCCCCAGGGCCCGCTCTTGTCAGGGAAGGCGTCCCGTGCCGGCGCCTTCTCTTTCAACCCCCAAGGAGCTTTGCCATGCTGTACCGCAAGAACATCACCCGCCCCGAAAGCCTGCTGCGCATCACCGCCGGTCTCGCCCTCCTCGTCGCCAGCCTGGGCTGGCTGGGCTTCACGCCGCTCGGCCTGGTGCTCGCCGCATCGGGGGCCACCGGCATCGTGACCGGCCTCTTCGGCTATTGCCCCGCTTGCGCCATGGTGGGCAGAAAGCCCATGGAATGAGCAGCACCACCCACGCCCTGGTCGCCCAACTGCTGCCTGCCGCACGCGCGGGCGATACCGAGGCCATGGAGCGCCTGCTGGCACTGGCGCGGCCCGACATCCGCCGCTACGCGCTGCGCCACTGCGCGGCCACCACCGCGACCGACGACGTGGTGCAGGAGGCGCTGATCATCGTCTACCGCCGCGTGGGTGCGCTGCGCGAGGTGGCGGCCTTCGGCGGCTGGGTGGTGCGCATCGTTCAGCGGCTGTGCATGCGCCCGGCGCTGGCCTGGCTCCGCGGCGAGCCGCTGGCGCAGGTGGAGGACAGCATGGCCTGGTCGCACCGTCCCGATGACGCGCTGCGCCACGACCTGGCCCTGGCCATCGACTCACTGCCGCCCAAGTACCGCGATGCCCTGCTGCTGCGCGACTTCGAGGAGCTCACCATCGAGGAGATGGCCCAGCGCCTTTCGATCACGCGCGAGGCGGCCAAGAGCCGGCTGCACCGTGCACGCAGCCTGGTGCGGGAGTACCTGGTGCCCACCCCGAAGGCCACGCAGCGCTGACAACCTGTCTCCAGGGGGCCGCGCTGAGCAATAGTTCACGCAGTGCGTCCGAGGGCCTTGCACGCAACGCAGCTGCATGGTGCACCATGCAGCGCCATGGCCTGCACCTATCTGTTCTTCCGCCCTGCACGCTTGCCGCTGTCCACCGGCGAGCTCTCGCCCGAGACCGTGCTGCCGCTGCGTGGCATCGATCACATCAAGGAATGCCTCGCACAGGTGGCACCGGACCTGGAGTGGATCGGGCCCACCTGGGGCCGCGCCACGGTGCTGGGCAATGCGCTGGAATTCCACCTGCCCGAGGACCTGTCCGAAGGCACGCTCGCCATGCGCTGCTCGCTGCGGACCGACTACACCCCCTGGGTGCAGTCGCTGTGCGACCGGCTGGGCTGGCTGGCCTTCGACGAACGCCCCATGTGCCTGCAGCCCCATGGCCCGGCCTTTCCCGCCTGAGACGCAACCCTGCGCGGCATCAGGCCTGCAGCAGCCGTGCCAGCGGGCGACGCGGCGTGGCCGGCACCTCGCCCTGCGGGTAGCCGATGCGGCACAGCATCTGCACCGTGGGGTCGTCGGCTTCCTTCGGCGCAGCCCGGCCCAGCACCAGCTGATGGGCACGCTCGTAGTGCGGCGCCATCTCGGCGAACTCCTGCAGCGCCTGGCTCATGGGGTGCATGCCCACGCCCAGCTCCGTGGCCTTGAGCTGCAGGCGCACATAGGCGCGGCCGGCCGCGACCTGGTCGGCACGGGTGTTGCCGCCGGTGAGCCAGACAAAGCCCATGGCCGTGCGGCTGTGGCCCTCGAAGCGGTCTATGGCCCCCTTATGCCCCGCGCTGCCCTGCGCCGGTGGCATGGACCGGTCGAACATGCCCAGCGCGGCAACGGCACGGATGAAGGGCGTGTTCAGCGAGATGCCGTCACGGTGGGCCAGGATCTCCGACGGGCCGACGCGCGTGAGGCGCATGCTCTCCATCATCGTGCGCGGTGTGTTGATTTCCACCTGGGCCGACTGCCAGCACAACGCGCGCAAGGCATCCAGGCGCGCGGGCTCCACCGTGCCGCCCACCTGCGGGGCACCTGGCCGGGGCGCACCTGCCAGCAAGGCCTTGAGCAGATCGGGCGCCACGGGACGGGCCAGGTCGAAATCGACCTTGGGCGTGCGGCGGCGCAGCACCTGGGTGAACAGGGCATCGGGTTCGCCGCCGGGCCGCAGCACCACGCGCGCCACGGGGCGCTCATCCCAGTCGCGCAACGGCGCCGGCAGCGGGCCTTGCGGCCACAGCGTGACCTCGCTGGCCATGCCCTGCTGGGCCAGTGCCAGCACCAGCAGCTCCAGGAAGGCGCCATGGCCGATCAGGATCTGTCGGCCCAGCGGGTCGGTCTCGGGCAGCACGCGCTCACGGTCGGTGCGCAGGGTGATCACGCCCTCTTCGCGCAGGTCCACCACCCAGGGCTGCAGGTTGTGCGGGTTGGGCGCGGTGATGGCATAGGCCACGGCACGGCGGCGCAGGTCGGTTTCGCCCACGGGACCCTGCCAGGCTTCGATGGCCTGGGCGGGATAGTGCGGGCCCGAGCTGCAGGCAGCCAAGGGGGCGATGACCGCGGCGGCGATGGTGCCACCGCCGGCGAGGCGGATGAAGGTACGGCGTTGCATGGTGGGGTTCTCCTTGCGGTTCATGCCAGGGCGGCGTGGGAAGGGGCCGGGGCCAGCAGCCCCAGGTCGTGGAGCGCGCGGCGCACCGCAGGCTCGAACGGGGTGTGCGGCTCGGCGCCGATGAGCGCGACGAGGCGCGTGTTGTCCAGGCGGTGCGGGGTGCTCCAGAGGTAGCGCACGTCGGCCAGGGCTGCATAGGTGGGCAGCACCAGGCCCGCCAGGCGCAGCAGCGGCCAAGGCAGCTGGCCCACGCGCACGGCACCGGAATGGGGCGCCCAGCCCTGCTCGGCCGCCACGGCAGAGAGCACCTGCACCCACCGCTGCGCCGTGACCTGCTGGCCTGCGAAGTGCAGCGTGTCGAAGGCGCCCAGGCGGTGGCGCGCCTGGGCTACCAGCACCAGGGCGCGGGCCAGGTCCGGCAGGTAGGCCCAGGGCCGCTGGATGTCCAGCGGGCCGGGCCAGGTGATGCGGCCCTTGGCGAGGTCCTTGGCGATGGCCAGGTCCAGCCAGCTGCCCAAGCCGCTGCCGAAGAAGTCGCCCGCACGCAGCACGATGGCCCGCAGGGTGCCATCGCGCGTGGCGGCCTGCAGGCGCTGCTCCAGCTGGATGCGCATGCGGCCCTTGAAGTCCAGTGCGGTCTGCGGCGTGTCCTCACGCAGCAACGGCGGCATGGCGCTGCCGTAGTTGTAGACGCTGCCGGGCAGCATGAGCGTGGCGCCCAGCGCGCGGGTGGCCTCGATGGCCGCATCCATGAGGCCGGGCGCCTGCGTGCGCCAGGCCTTGTGCGTGTAGGCCGGGTTCATGGCATGCACCACCACCTGGGCGCCCTGGGCATGGGCGGCCAGGGCCGGCGTGTCTTCTGCCGCAATGGCCAGCCATTGCACGCCAGGCACGGCAGGGCCGGTGGCGCCCGGGCGCACCTGGGCAAGCACCTGCCAGCCGGCCTGGGCGAACGCCTGGGCGGCGGCGAGGCCGAGGCGCCCGCGGGCGCCGAGGATGAGAACCGTGGATGCGGTATTGGCCATGCGTCGATCCTGAAACAAGGGATGGAGCGATTGTGGAAACGCGCGCGCCGTTACACAATTGGCTAACTGTCGATAGCAGCAATGCAAATTTGCATACCTCCTACCTCCCATGACGCAACGCTTTGACTGGAGCCTGGTCCAATCTTTCCTGGCCGCGCTGGACCAGGGCAGCCTGCTGGGCGCCGCACGCACGCTGAACGCGAGCCAGCCCACCATCGGCCGCCATATCGCCGAGCTGGAATCGCAGCTCGGCGTGGTGCTGTTCGAGCGCACGGGGCGCGGCCTGCTGCCCACCGAGACCGCGCTGCGGCTGGCCGAATCGGCGCGCGCGATGCAGGCCGGTGCCGACCAGTTGGCGCGCAGCGTCTCCGGCGCCGAGGCGGGTGTCAGCGGCACGGTGCGCATCACGGCCAGCCAGCCCGTGGCCTGCATGCTGCTGCCGCCCTTGCTGGCACGCATGCGGATCGAGCTGCCCGAGGTGCAGGTGGAGCTGGTGGCCAGCAACGAGGTCAGCAACCTGCTGCGCCGCGAGGCCGACATCGCCCTGCGCATGGTGCAGCCCACGCAGACCAGCCTGGTGGCCAAGCGCATCGGCAAGGTGACGCTGGGCACCTATGCCCACCGCGACTACCTGCGCCGACGGGGCACGCCGCGCCAGCCGCCCGACCTGATGCAGCACGATGTGGTCGGCAACGATCGCCAGGGCGACATTGCGCGCGGCTTCGCGGCCATGGGCTTGCCGGTGGAGCGCCAGCAGTTCGCGCTGCGCACCGATGACCTCATCGCCTACTGGCAGGTGGTGCGCAGCGGCCTGGGCATCGGCTTCGTGGCCGACTACATGGCGCGCACCGAGCCGGACCTGGTGGCCCTGCTGCCCATGCTCAAGCTGCCCGAGCTGCCCATCTGGCTCACGGTGCACCGCGAGATCCGTACCAGCCAGCGCATCCGGGCGGTGTACGATTTTCTGGCCAAGGCCGTGCCCGACGCCCTGTAACCCAAGCTTGCGCCCATGACCATGCCTTCCACCTGTCTGCGCCGGCTCACTGCCACCCTTCTCGCCTGCATGCAGGCAATCGCCATGGCAGCCGACACGGCGACCTTCGAGCCCGCCACCGGTACGCTGCGACTGCCCACGCTGCAGCTGGATGCCGGCGACCGCTACCGCGATGTGGTGGTGCGCCTGCTCGACCCGGGCCAACTGCGCGTGGAGGATCCATCCGTCGGTACGGAGCTGCAGTACATCACAGCCGGCAGCGTGCTGCGCCTGCCCCAGGTGGTGATCGGCACGGCAACCTATCCCAAGGTCAGCCTGACCCGGCCAGGGCTGGAACTGCTGGGTGTGGGCGGGCTGCTGCCGCCACCGAGCGCGGCGGACGCCAGCGTGCCGGGCGCCATCACCACGCCCTTCCCTACGCTGGAGAACATCTCGGTGGAATGGGCCTTCACGGGCGATGCCAACTGCAATGCCGTTGTCGGCGTGCGCTACCGCGCGCAGGGCAGCGGCACCTGGCTCACGGGCATGCCGCTGCGCCGCATCCACAACGAGACCTCGGGCCAGGGCCGCACCTGGCCGCTGCGCCATTCGGGCAGCATCTTCGACGTGGCGCCGGGCACCACCTACGAGATCGAACTCACGCTGACCGACCCCGATGGCGGCAGCGCCGTGCGCACCACCACGGCCACCACCCGCAGTTTGCCCGTGCCGGCCCCCGGCGCCGTGGTCAAACCCGCCACGCCGGCCACCCTGGCCAGCGTGCTGGCGGCGGCCAATGCCGGCGATATCGTGGAACTGGGGGACGGGCGCTATGCCGGCTTCACCGTGGGGCGCAGCGGCAGCGCGGGCCGGCCGCTGGTGGTCCGCGGTACGCCCGGCGCGGTGGTCGAGGGCGAGATCAGTGTCTTCAACCAGCGCCATGTGATGCTGACCGAACTCACGCTCAACGGCCGCGTGCGCTTCAACGGCACGAACGACTTCAGCATGACACGCAGCACCGTCAACGCCACGGCGGCGCTGGGCGGGCACGGCATCATCACCTTCACGCGGGCCGAGAACGCCTACATCGCCGACAACACGGTGACTGGCACGGTGGTCTGGTCCGAGGCGGCGCTGGGCGTGTCGGGCGGCAACGCGGGCGAGGGCATCCTCATCACCGGGCCGGGCCACGTGGTCATGAACAACCGCGTGGCGCGCTTTCGGGACAACATCTCGCTGCTCGAAGACGACGAGGCGGTGGACCAGTACAGCATCGACATCCTGAACAACGACATTTCCGAAGCGGCGGACGACGGCGTGGAGGCCGATTTCTGCATGCACAACTGCCGCATCCTGCGCAACCGGCTGACCAATGTGTTCATCGCGCTGTCGTCACAACCAGGCCTGGGCGGGCCCACCTACTTCGTGCGCAACGTGGTCTACAACGCGGTGCATGTGGCCTTCAAGCTGTACCGCAGCAGCTATGGCGACGTGCTGCTGCACAACACGGTGGTGAAGAACGGCGACGCGCTGGGCATCTACGCAGGCGCTACCGTAGGGCGGCTCCATGCGCGCAACAACCTGTTCATCGGCGGGCTGGGCGGAACCTACGGCGGCTACTCCAGCGGCACCGGGCGCGTGCTGTCGATTGCCGACCTGGACACCGCCAGTGCCGACCTCGATTTCGATGCCTACGGTTCCACGGCAGGCAGCTTCACCGGCCGCTTTGGCGCGACCAGCTTCGCCAGCCTGGCCGAACTGCGCGCACGCACCACGGAGCGCGCGGCCGTGCAGGTGGGCATGGATTCCTTCGCTTCGGTGCCCGCGTTCCCGGGCGCGCCGCTGACGCTCTACACGGTGCCCGACCTGCGCCTGCAGGCCGGATCGACCGCCGTCGATGCGGGCCAGCGCATTCCCAACATCAACGACGGCCACCAGGGCCGCGCACCCGACATGGGTGCCTACGAACAAGGCCAGGCCCTGCCGGTGTACGGGCCCAGGTGAGGCCGCTGGATCAGTACAGCGGTGCGATCGGCTTGACCACATACAGCATGTTGCTGTCAGCCTTGCCGTCGTACAGGTACTTCTGCTTGATGCCGCCCAGGTTGTCCGGGGCGATCACGAAGTCGGCATCGTTGATGATGGCCAGGCGGTTCGCGTCGATGACCCACATGCCTTCGAGCTTGTCGTGCGGGTACTTCTGCGAGGCGACGGCATCGTAGGCCAGGACCTTGGTGATGGGCTTGATGCCCAGCGCGGCCAGCTGTGCCCAGCCTGCGGCGTAGTTGTCGGCGGTGCCGCCGTCCTTGACCACCAGTTCCAGCGTCTTGCCGTCCACCAGCAGGCCGTTGGCCGCGTTCACCGTGAGCGAGGCGTTGGCGTTGCGCAGGGCGGCGTTGGAGCGGTCCACGTTGGTGGCCTGGCTGATGTCGATCTTGTAGATGTTCTTGCGCACCACACCGGTGTCGATGCCGTAGAACTTGGTGTCGCGCTCGACCACCAGGAAGCTGGTGGCGGACAGGGCCACGATTTCGGAGTTGGCCAGGCCGGCCGCGTCCTGGCGGTACAGGTACTGCGCCGTGGCGCCGGTCTCGATGTTGACCGTGACCAGGCGCACCAGGTTGATGCTGCCGACCGCGCTGCTGGGGTTGTACAGGTTGGACTGCATCATGCCCACGAGGGTCTTGCCATCGGGCGTGATGGTGAGGCCTTCCATGCCGCGGTTGGGCCAGCGCGTGGACAACTCGGCCGGCAGGGTGCGGCCGGCCTTGTTGCGCGGGTCGGCGGCAAAGGGGTTGATGCGCTCGATCTCCTTGCCCGTGGCGTCGAAGTGCACGATGTGCGGGCCGTACTCGTCGCTGATCCAGAACGTGCCGTCCTTCATCGCCACCAGGCCTTCGGAATCCAGGCCGCTTTCGTCGAAGCCCTTGACGCCGTCGCCATCGGGGTCCAGCGAGACGACGCTGCCGTCAAGGTTGTAAGGGGTCTCGCCCGTGCCGCCGAACTTGCTGTTGGGCAGGCCAGTGATGGGGCGGCCCTTGGGGTCCTTGAGCAGGATGGTGCTCACGAGCTCGGCCTTGCCTTCGGAGGTGAGCTTGAACAGGCCGATGCGCGGCGTGTAGTCCGGCGTGATGAAGATGATGCCCGAGGGCGTGCGGGTCGGCTCCGTGGCGGCGTTCGGGCCGCGGTCGCTCAGGCCATAAAAGTAGCCTTCCATGGTGGGGTGCGGCGTCATGGACGAACCGTAGCTGCCGTTGCGCAGCTCGGTCTTCTCGGCATTGGCCACGCGGCCCATCACCTCATAGGGCAGGCTGGTGCCGCTGGCACCGGGGTACTGGAATCCGTCGTCGGAGCCGCCGCAGGCCACCATGCCCAGGCCCAGGGCGACAATCGAGAGAGCACGCGGAACGAAATGCTTCATGGTTTTGTTGGAGTGAGAATGGAAGACCTTTCAAGGATATGAACGCTGCGTGACAATCCCATGAATGCACCAAGGTCGATGCGCGTGGCGCGCAGCGGGAAGTGCGCGCCCTTTGCGATACAACCACAGCCACCCCGCGCCGCTGCATCGGTGCTCCATCCGAACCCAGGAGGCTTTTCTTGACGCTTCTCACCGGCTCTTTCTCCAGGCTCGCCGCTGCCACCTGCGCGGGCCTGCTGCTGTACGGGCCCGGCGCCGCGCTGGCGCAGGACAACAGCCCCAGCTCACGCATCGCGCGCGTGACCGTCTACTCGGGCACCGCCACCGTGGAACGCGTGGCCAAGGTGGCTGCGGGAGCGCGCAGCTTCACGTTCACCTGCCTGCCGGCATCGCTGGACGCACAGAGCCTGCAAATCAATGCCGACGCCAGCGTGCGCGTGGGCGAATTCAATGTGCTCACCGAAGACCGTGACGTGGCCCCGGCCTGCGCCAGCCCGCTGGACGGCCGCATCCGCGAGCTGGAGGACCAGATCGCTGGCGTGAAGGCCGAAGCCGGTGCGCTGAACCTGGTGGACACTTACCTCAAGGGCGTGGCCGGCCGCGCGGCCAGCGAAGAGGCACCAGGCGCCCGCGTGCAGGGCACTACGCCCGCACAGATCACGGCCATGGCGGAGGCACTGCGCAAGTCCGGCCAGGACACGCTGGCGCGCGAACACCAGCTCAAACGCAAGCAGGAAACGCTGGAGCTTGCGCTCAAGCCCCTGGTGGCCGAACGCAACCGCGTGGCCAGCCAGCGTGCGCGCGTGGTCTCGGTCAGCATCAATCTCGCAGCCGAGCGCGAGGGTGAGCTGCGCCTGTCCTACCAGGTGCGCGGCCCGGGCTGGCAGCCGGCCTACCGTGCCACGCTGGACCCGGTGAAATCCAGCGTGCTGCTGGAGCGCCAGGCCCTGGTGGCGCAGAACAGCGGCGAGGACTGGAGCAACGTGCAGCTCATCCTCTCCACCGGCCAGCCCGGCCGCGCCACCCAGGGCCGCCTGCCGCGCCCGTGGACGCTGGATGTGGCGCCGCCACCGCCGCCCCAGGGGAGCCCTGCCCCGGTCATGGCCATGGCGGCCCCTGCCGCACCGCCTGCCCCCGCGGCACGTTCGCGCGACCTGGCAGAAGAAGCCATGCCGAGTTTCGACGTGAGCACCACCGACAAGGGCTTTGCCACCGAGTTCACCGTGCCCCAGCGCATCACCGTACCGTCGAGCGGCCAGCGCGTGACCCTGGCGCTGGGCAGCCACAGCGCGGCGGCCGCACTGCTCACGCGCACTGCCCCGGCAGTGGGAGACGCGGCCTACCTGGTGGCCGAGGTCGCCACACCGCCCGGCGTATGGCCGGCAGGCGCCGTGGGGCTGTACCGCGACGGCGCCTTCGTGGGCACCGGGCGCCTGGACTTCGGCGCGCCCAGCACCGCACCCGCGGGCAGCACCAGCCTGTCGTTCGGCAAGGACGACCTGGTCACCGTGCGCGCCGACGCGCCCCAGGACCTGACCAGCGCCACGGGCTTCACCGGCTCGCGCACCGAGCGCCGCACGCGCCGCACCTACAGCGTGGAAAACCGCCACAAGACCGGCATCACCCTGCAGGTGCTGCATGCCGCGCCGGTCTCGCGCAACGAGAAGATCGAGGTCGAATCGCGCTACCAGCCGCAGCCGGCCGAGATGGCCTTCAACCGCACGCCGGGCACGGTGGCCTGGCAGCAGCCCCTGGCGGCAGGCGCCACGGCGCAGTTCAGTGCCGAGCACACGATCCGCTACGCCAAGGACATCCAATTGCAGGAGCGGCAATGAGCCCCGCCGTGGACCCCATGTCACCGTCTTCACCGCCGCCCGCAGCGCCCCGCCGCGCCACGGCCGGCTTCATGCTCTCGCACCCGGCACACTGCATCGCGCTGGGCTTTGGTGCAGGGCTGTCGCGCATCGCTCCCGGCACCGTGGGTACGCTCTGGGCCTGGCTGGCCTTCCTGGCGCTGCAGCCGTGGCTCAGCCCCTTGCACATGGGCCTGCTGATCGCCGCCAGCACCGTGGTGGGCTGGTGGGCCTGCACGGTGGCCGCGCGCAACCTGGGCGTGGCCGACCCGGGCAGCATCGTCTGGGACGAGGTCGTGGCCTTCTGGCTGGTGCTGTGGCTGGCCATGCCCATGGGCTGGTGGGGACAGCTGGTGGCGTTTGCGCTGTTCCGCTTCTTCGATGCAGCCAAGCCCGGGCCTGTGGCCTGGGCCGACAGCCTGTTCAAGGGCTTTGGCTGGCGCGGGGGCTGGGGCATTCTGTGGGACGACTTCGTAGCGGCCTTCTGCACGCTGCTGGTGATCGCGCTGTGGAGGTTCTGGACATGAGCGACCCGGTGCACCAGGCCCGGCTGTTGGCCGACATCGCCGCCCGCCTGCTCGCACGCGGGCAGATGCTGGCCACGGCCGAAAGCTGCACGGGCGGCATGATCGCCGCGGCCTGCACCGACCTGTCGGGATCGAGCCAGTGGTTCGAACGCGGCTTCGTGAGCTATTCCAACGAGGCCAAGTCCGAGCTGCTGGGCGTGCCCCCCGCACTGATCGCGGAGCACGGCGCCGTGAGCGAGCCCGTGGCCCGCGCCATGGCCGCCGGGGCGGTGGCGCATTCGCGCGCCCGGGTCGCCGTGGCCGTCACGGGCGTGGCCGGCCCCACGGGCGGCAGCCCGGCCAAGCCGGTGGGCACGGTCTGGTTCGGCTGGGCCGTGGACGGTGCCGTGCACACCGAGCTGCAGCAGTTCCCGGGCGACCGCGCAGCCGTGCGCAGCGCCACCGTGGCGCACGCACTGCAGCGGCTGCACGCCTACCTCGGCTGAAGCGCCAGCCGGGTCGCCCAGGCGCCAGCAGGCCGGCACGGCCCCGGTGTAGCATCCTCCGCCCGGGCCCACTGCCCGCCCCGTACCTACCGGAGCCTTCATTCATGCACCCCAACGCCCAGACCCTGCAGCGCTTCTACACGGCCTTCGGCCAGCTCGACCATGCCGCCATGCAGGCCTGCTACGCGCCCGACGCGAGCTTCGACGACGAGGCCTTCTCGCTCAAGGGGCGTGAGCAGATCGGCGGCATGTGGCGCATGCTGGCCACGGCCACCAGCAAGAACGGCAGGGAGCACTGGAAGCTCGAAGCCAGCGGCATCGAGGCCGACGACAGGAGCGGGCGCGCCCACTGGGAAGCGCACTACCTCTTCAGCGCCACGGGGCGCAAGGTGCACAACATCATCGACGGCACGTTCACCTTCACGCCCGAAGGCCTGATCGCCACGCACCGCGATCGTTTCAATTTCTGGCGCTGGTCGCGCCAGGCCCTGGGTACGCCCGGCCTGCTGCTGGGCTGGTCGCCCTCGCTCAAGCGCAAGGTGCGCAGCACGGCCGCCGGCAACCTGGCGAAATTCCTGGCGCAGGAAAAGAAGTAGGCACCCTGCGCGCGGCCTCGCAGAGGGCCGTGCTCAGGTTCCAGGCACAAGCGTGCACTTGTTCACGCCACCAGCGCACACTACCCGCTCGGGGTGGGGCGCTGCACTGGTGCATCCCTAGAATCCGCGGCTTCGCATGCTGCGGGCAGGCCCTTGCGGCCGGGCGCCTGCGGCCCACTGAACCCCATCGGTCCCGAGCCCGTGCCCTGCACGGAGCCGGCCGATCCGCCTGCCGCAGTTGCCATGTCGCCTTTCACCGCCACCCAGAACCAGCTCCTGATGGAGCACCTGCGCAGCTTCCTGCAGGGCATGGCGCCCGATGCCCTGGAGCTGCTGCGTGCCCACATGGAGTGGGTGGAGATTCCCGGCGGGGGCACGCTGATGAACCAGGGCGACCCCGGCGAATCCATGTACCTCACCGTGAGCGGCCGCCTGCGCGCCTATGTGCGTGGCGACGATGGCCAGCAGCGCCGCGTGGCCGACATGGGGCGCGGTCAGGCCATCGGCGAGATCAGCCTGTTCACCGATGCGCCGCGCGCCGCCACGGTGGTCGCCGTGCGCGATTCGGTGCTGGTGCGGCTGACCAAGCCGGTCTTCAAGGAGCTGCTGGCCAGCAGCGCCCAGGTGTCGATCGCTCTCACGCGCCAGATCATCGAGCGCCTGCAGTCACGCTCGGCCAACCCGGCCATGGAACGCCCCGTGGCCATGGGCCTGCTGCCCATCAGCCCGGGCGTGGACCTGCAGGGCTTTGCCGTGAAGCTCGCGCGCCAGCTCGGTGCGCCTGGCAAGGTGCGCGTGGTGGACTCGGCCACCGTGGACCGCGAGCTGCAGGACCCCGGCATTGCCCAGCGCGAAGGGGCCGACGCCTCGGCCAACCGGCGCATCGCCATGCTGCTTGACGAGATCGAGGCACGCAACGACTTCGTGCTGTTGCTGGCCGACACCTCGCCCACGCCCTGGACGCGCCGCGTGAGCCGCCACTGCGACGAGTTGCTGCTGCTGGCCGATGCCTTGGCCGAGCCGGCCATCCACCCCATCGAGGCGCAGTGCCTGGCCCAGCGCGCGCCGCTGACCGAGGCGGCCGAGATCCTGGTGCTGCTGCACCCGGCCGACACCCGCTGCCCGCGCCACACCGAGCAGTGGCTGGCGCGCCGCACGGTGACCGACCATGTGCACGTGCGCCCGGCGCTGGAACGCGACATGGCCCGCCTGGCGCGCATCCAGAGCCGCACGGCCGTGGGCCTGGTGCTGGCCGGCGGCGGCGCGCGCGGCTTTGCGCACCTGGGCGTGTACCGTGCGCTGCTGGAGCAGGGCGTGGAGATCGACTGCGTGGGCGGCACCAGCATCGGCTCGGTGATGGCGGCCTACGTGGCCTCGGACCAGCCGCTGGAGGCCGTGATGGCCAACGCGCGCGAGGCCTTTCGCACCAACCCCACGGGCGACTTCAACCTGCTGCCCATGCTCTCGCTGATCAAGGGCCGGCGGCTGCGCCACATCCTCGGCGAGGCCGTGGACCGGCTGGTGGGCTTTCCGGCCCGGGTCGAGGACCTGTGGAAGAACTACTACTGCGTGGCCACCAACTACTCACGCGCCTGCGAGCAGGTGGTGCGCCACGGCAGCCTGGTGAAGTCGCTGCTGGCCAGCATTTCCATTCCCGGCGCGCTGCCGCCCGTGGTGCACGAGGGCGACCTGCTGTGCGATGGCGGCACGTTCAACAACTTCCCGGTGGACGTGATGCGCGGCATGCGCGGCGTGGGCACCGTGATCGGCGTGGACCTGAACTTCCGCAAGCCCCGGCGCATCGACCTGGACGAAGTGCCCACGAGCTGGGCGTTGCTGCGCGACAAGCTGCGCCCGCGTGGGAAGCGGCGCTACAGGCTGCCCTCCATGGCCAGCTACCTGATGAACGTGACCATCCTGTACAGCATGTCGCGCCAGCGCCAGTCCCAGCAACTGACCGACCTGTATTTCAACCCGCCCATGGACCGTGTGGGCATGCTGCAATGGAACCGCTTCGAGCAGATCGTGCAGCAGGGCTATGTGCACGGCCTCGATGTGCTGGGCCAGCGGGATGCCGGCGGGCAGGGAACCCAGCCGGTCGATCAGCACGGAGCTGGCCTGGTTGAGACCGATGACCTCCACCGTGCAGCCATGGTGCTGCAGCCGCTGGACCACCTTGTCGAGCGCGGCCACGGCGGTCACGTCCCAGAAGTGCGCGCCTGACACGTCGATGCGCACCGCACGGCCTTCGGCGCCCAGAGTGTCGAAGGCATCGATGAAGGCATCGGCCGAGGCGAAGAACACCTGGCCCGTGACCCGCCAGGTGCGCGTGCCGGCAGCATCGTCGCCATGCACTGCCAGCAGGTACTGCAGCCCATGCGACTGCACCAGCGGGGCGGCCACCAGGGCGACGGAGCCGGCCGCTGCCGAGACCATGGCCGGCCGGCCGCCCACGAAAGCGATCACCAGGCTGATGACGAAGGAGGCGAAAAGGCCGACCGAAGGGTCCACCCCCGCGACGAAGGAAAAAGCGATGGCCTCGGGAATCAGCGCGAAGGTGGCGACCGCGCCTGCCAGCAGCTCGCGCGCAATGCTGACCGGGGCCCATTCGGCGCGCAGGCGGGACAGGGGGAGGCGTTCATGGGACTGCGGCACGCCACAGGCGCGCACGGTCAACAACGGGATGGGAACAGGAAAGCAGGAAACGGCCCACCGCAAGCACGGCGGGCCAAAGGAAAGGGCTCAGCCGCCGCTCAGTTGGCGCCGTGGCACTTCTTGTACTTCTTGCCGCTGCCGCAGGGGCAGGGGTCGTTGCGGCCCGGTTCGGGGGCCTTGCGCAGGGTTTCCACGCGCGGGCCCAGGCTCTTCCAGACCTGGCGCAGGTCGTACACGGCCCAGATGGCCTCGCCGAAGGCTTCCACCCGGGCCTGGCTGGTGCTGGGCGGGCCGTTCTCGTCGAACATGCAGACCTCGGGCTTGCCGGTGTCGTCCTCGGTCAGGGCGACGATGCTGTCCAGCGCGTCATTGATCCACTGGGCGGCCTCCTTGTCGCGCGGCGCGGCCCAGTCCTCGGGCCAGTTTTCCACCGCAAACATGAAGCCCAGGGCCCAGATCTGGCCGAAGGACGGGATCTCCTCCTGGTCGGAGTCCATCTCGGCGCGCTGCTCCTCGGTCAGGCTGGCCACGGCACCACGCATGTCCATGGCTTCGGGCTGGTAGGTGCGCTCGTCGTCCAGGCGGTCCACCTTGGCGTCGAGCTGCTGCACGACCTCGTTCCAGCGGCGTGTCCACAGCTCCAGGAAGCGCGCCTGCTGGGCCGCGTCGGCAAAGACCGGCAGCAGGGGCAGGGGCTCGCCCTCGGCTACGTCCAGTGCGGCGCCATCGCCCAGCAGCATGGGCAGGTACTCGGCTGGCGCGATGGGGCGGCGGCTGCAGACCACGGCGGCCAGGAAACCGTCGCAGAACTCCCACTGGGGAATCTCGTCGCCACGCGAGCGCAGGTCGTCGAGAATATTGTCGATTTCCTCGAGCTCGTCAGGCCCCAGAGCGGGGGCCAGCGCAGCGGTTTCGGGATCGGTGTCGGGTTTTTCGGTGGGTTCGGTCATGGCAGAGGCTCCTTGAACGCGGCAGGAAGCACAGTTTTACTTATGATGCGCCGGTGCGCCGCGCAGGAAGAGGCCGGGGCACCGTGCGGGCGGCGGTGACAACGCCCGTGCTGAGGCGGCCAAGTGTAGCCCTGTCGCCCGCGCCCGCATAAATCCAGGACAAACACCCATGATCCACCAACTCAACTCCCTGTACCCGGTGCGCTATACGGCGTTTGCCCTGTGCGTGCTGGGCCTGCTGCTGGCGCTGTTCGCCCTGGTGGTGTTCGGCGTGGGACTGCCGCTGGTTCTGGTCCTGGGGGGACTCGTGGCGGTAGGGGTGTACGACCTGCGCCAGACGCGCCATGCCATCCTGCGCAACTATCCGGTCATCGGGCACATCCGCTTCATGCTCGAGTACGTGCGCCCCGAGGTGCGCCAGTATTTCATCGAGAGCGACAGTGAGGCCGCGCCGTTCTCTCGGGCCCAGCGCTCGCTGGTCTACCAGCGCGCCAAGGGCGAACCCGACAACCGGCCCTTCGGCACGCACCTGGACGTGGGCGCCCAGGGCTACGAATGGGTGAACCACTCCATGGCGCCCACGCAACTCACGTCACACGACTTCAGGGTGTGGATCGGCGGCAGCCCCGATTCCCCGTCGCGCTCCGTCTCGCCCTGCACCCAGCCCTACCATGCCAGCGTGTTCAACATCTCGGCCATGAGCTTTGGTGCGCTGTCGGCCAATGCGGTGCTGGCGCTCAACCAGGGGGCGAAGAAGGGTGGCTTTGCACACGATACGGGCGAGGGCTCGATCTCGCAGCACCACCGCGTGCACGGCGGCGACCTGATCTGGGAGATCGGCTCGGGCTACTTCGGCTGCCGCAACGACGACGGCAGCTTCAGCCCCGAGCGCTTTGCCGCCAATGCGCAGGACCCGCAGGTCAAGATGATCGAGCTCAAGCTCAGCCAGGGCGCCAAGCCGGGCCATGGCGGGGTGCTGCCGGGGGCCAAGGTGACACCCGAGATCGCGGCCGCGCGCGGCGTGCCCGTGGGCAAGGACTGCATTTCGCCCTCGCGCCACAGCGCCTTTTCCACCCCGGTGGAGATGATGCAGTTCATCGGCCGCCTGCGCGGGCTGTCGGGCGGCAAGCCCACGGGCTTCAAGTTCTGCCTGGGCCATCCCTGGGAATGGTTCGCCATCGTCAAGGCCATGCTGGTCACCGGCATCACACCCGACTTCATCGTGGTCGACGGGGCCGAGGGCGGCACGGGCGCCGCGCCCGTGGAATTCAGCGACCATGTGGGCGCACCGCTGCAGGAGGGCCTGCTGCTGGTGCACAACACCCTGGTGGGCGTGAACCTGCGCGAGCGCGTGCGCATCGGCTGCGCCGGCAAGGTGATCACGGCCTTCGACATCGCGCGCATGATGGCCCTGGGCGCCGACTGGTGCAACGCCGGGCGCGGCTTCATGATGGCGCTGGGTTGCATCCAGGCGCAAAGCTGCCACACCGGCCACTGCCCCACGGGCGTGACCACGCAGGACCACCAGCGCCAGCAGGCCCTGGTGGTGCCCGACAAGGCCTCGCGGGTGGCGCAGTTCCACCGCAGCACCCTGCATGCGCTGCAGGAGCTGGTGCAGGCCGCCGGCCTGCAGCACCCCCAGGACATCACGGCACACCACATCGTGCGCCGCATCAGCGATACCGAGGTGCGCCTCTTGTCCAACCTGATCACGCGCATGCAGCCCGGCGCCCTGCTGGGGCCGCTCGACGCGCAGCACAACGTGTTCCGCCTGTACTGGCCCCTGGCCAGCGCGCACAGCTTTGCGGCCAGCGAGCCGGTGCTGCAGCCGTCGGTGCCCCACCACGTGGAAGTGGCCCATGCCGTCGTGGCAGCCGCCAGCGACCTGCCCGCCAACGCCGCCGTATGACAGCGGACGCAGGCCAGGCCCCTGACATCACCCCGGACGGCAACACCATCGACTACGCAGGCTACCTGCGCCAGCAGCTCGCGCAGCAGCAGTTCAACGTGGCCAGCTACCGGCTGGGCGGCGAGCAGGTCTGGCTCAAGAAGGCCGGAGCCCCCCATGGCCCGGGCCGCTACCGCGCCATGGCGGCGCTGGCCTCGGTGCTGCGCCTGGACGTGCTGCGCCCCGTGCCCAACCGGGGCGGGAACGAGGCCATCGCCACCGAAGTGCGGCGCCTGCGCGACCTGCAGGCCCGCGGCCTGCGCGTGCCCACCGTGCTGGCGGCGCAGGACGATGGATTCCTCATGCGCCACCTGGGCCGCCCGGCGCAGCAGACACCCTCGCTGGGCAACGAGATCGACCATGCCGTATCCGCCGGTCCTGCCGCCGTGCTGGCCCTGTGGTTGCAGGGCCTGGCGGCGATTGCGCAGGTGCATGCAGCGGGCACCTGCCTGAGCCAGGCGTTTGCGCGCAACCTGGTGCGCTGCCCCGATGGTGTGGTGGGCTACATCGATTTCGAGGACGACCCGGCCGCCGTTCTGCCGCTGCCCGTGTGCCATGCGCGCGACGCGCTTTGCTACGCCCACTCCACCGCCATCTACCTGCGCCTGGTGGGCGCGCTCGACGATGCCCGCGCCCTGTGGGCGGCCTGGATCGCCGCCGGCAGCCCCGAGCTGCAGGCCGTGATGGCCCGCAGCGTCGGGCGCATGGGCTGGATGCGCCACCTGCCGCAAAACCGCAAGCTGGGCCGCGACATGCAGCGTGTGCGCGCGGCCTACGACCTGCTAGGGCCTTGAACCATGCCCGTGAGCATGGACTGCGCGCAAAGCGCGCCCGTCCTTAGCGGGCTGTAGGCATTGGCTGACAGAGGCAGACCGGCCGGCCGCCTATCGTGCTGGCGGTGCTCCCGTTTGCCTCCTTTTGCCTCTTCCCATGTCCACTTCTGCCGCCACCCTTTCAGCACCACCCGCTCCCGCATCACCGCCGCCGGCCGCAAAGAATCCCCGTCGCCGCCGCCCTCCTACCCTCTCGCTCTCGGCATGGAAACAGTTCATGAGCGTGGCCCGCCCCTACTGGATGGGCGAGAAGAAAAAAACTGCCTGGGGTTTGCTCGCGCTGCTGATCGGTCTGATGGTCTGCGAGACACAGCTAGCAGTGTTGCTGATCGACAAGACAGGCGAGATGACCTCGGCCCTGGCCGCCAAGCAGGCCGACCGCTTCTGGTCGGCCGTGCGCGCCAGCCTCGTCGTGCTGGCCTTCGCGGTGCCGGTGTACGCCTTCTACTACTACATGCGCGACGCGTTTTCCAACCACTGGCGGCGCTGGCTCACGCACCGCTTCCTGGATGGCTACCTGGGCGAGCGCAAATACTACGAGCTCGGTACCGGCAGCGACATCGACAACCCGGACCAGCGCATCAGCGAGGACATCAACACCTTCACCGGCCGGTCCACGCATTTCCTGCTGATCTTCCTGGGCTCGCTCATGCAGCTCGTGGCCTTCAGCGCGGTGCTGTGGTCCATTTCCAAGGTGCTGGTGGCCTTTCTCGCGGTGTATGCGCTGGTGGGTACCTTTGGTGCGCTGTACCTCTTCGGCGCGCCGCTGATCCGGCTCAATTTCTGGCAGATCCGGCGCGAGGCGGACTTCCGCTTCGGTCTGATGCGGCTGCGCGAGAACGCAGAGTCCATCGCCTTCTACCGCGGCGAGCCGCAGGAGCGCGCGCAGATCGACCACCGCTTCGAGGCGGCCTTCACCAACTACGCGCGGCTCATCAAGAAACAGCGTTCGCTCAACCTGTTCCAGCGCTCGTTCAGCCAGCTCACGCTGGTGCTGCCGAGCATCATCCTGGCCAATGGCGTGCTTTCGGGCGAACTCGAGGTGGGGCGTGCCATCCAGGCGGCGGGCGCCTTTGCAGCGGTGTTGGGTGCCGTGTCGCTCATCGTGGACAACTTCGAGAGCCTGAGCCGCTTCGTGGCCGGCATCGACCGCTTGCACGCGCTGTCGCAGGTGGTCCTCAAGACCCCTGCCGCGCCCACTCCCTGGGCCGAACCTGCGGCCGCGCCGCGCACCGACCGTCCGCAGGAGCCCCCTGCAGAGCCTGCGCCGCAGATCTCCTCGCGCATCGGCGAGGCCATGGCCATCGAGGGACTCACGCTCTACACGCCACAGTTCGGCCGCCTGCTGGTGCAGGACCTGTCGCTGCAACTGCAGACCGGCGATGCGCTGCTGATCACCGGGCCCAGCGGCTGCGGCAAGAGTTCCTTGCTGCGCGCGATCGCGGGCCTGTGGCGCACCGGCAGCGGTGCCGTGCAGCACCCGCCTATGGAAGAGGTGTTTTTTCTGCCGCAGCGCCCGTACATGCAGATGGGCACGCTGCGCAGCCAGATCATCTACCCCATGAACGAGACCGATCTGACGGACGAACGTCTGCTGGAGCTGTTGCAGGAAGTGCAGCTCGAATCGCTGGCCGCACGCGTGGGCGGACTCGATGCCTCGCACGACTGGGAAAAGCAGCTGTCCATCGGCGAGCAGCAGCGCCTGGCCTTTGCCCGCGTGCTGGCGCGCGCGCCACGCATCGTGATCCTGGATGAAGCCACGAGTGCGCTGGACAGCGCCAACGAGGCCGCGCTCTACGAACGCCTGCGTGCCAGCGGCACCACGCTGATCAGCATTGCCCACCGCCCCGCGGTGCTCAAGCACCACACGCATGTGCTGGAACTCAAGGGCGAGGGTGCGTGGCAGGTGCACGCAGCGGGCGATTTCAGCTTCGACCGCTGAAAGTGGGGCGCCGGGCTCAGGCGGAGGCGGGCTCGCCCGCCATCTCCAGCACCAGCGCTGTCGCCACGTGGGCATCCAGCGTCAGCAGGCGCTTGCGCATGCAGATCACGGCCTTGTCCTTGCTCAGCAGGATGGCGCGGTGTTGGGCCGCCAGGTCGATGAACTTCTGGTCGTCGGTGTCCTTGCAGACATAGGCCACGCGCGGGGCGATGTCCACGATGCGCGCCTGCGCATCGAAGGCGGCGAGCACCCGCGCGGCATCGACCTGGTAGTAGTCCATGCGGCCCACGATGTGCGGGTAGGCCAGCACGCGTTCGAGCTCGTCGCGCATGACCTGGGTGGCGATCCAGGCCAGGCGGCCTTCGGCCAGCAACTGGCGCAGCGGCACAGTGGCCGGGTCGGAGAAGATCAGCAGGTCCAGCGCGACATTGGTGTCCACCACCACGGGGCGTGCGGGCTCACCCGCTGCGGCTTCGGCCGGCAGGGAGAGTTCAACCCGCATCGCGTGGTCCGTCGCCCGGGGCCTTGCCAGCACGCTCGCGCACTGCACCCTTGACCATGTCGAAGCGGAACATGCGGCACTCGATGGGGCCGTTCCACATGGGTACGCGGCGCGACTCCTTCAGACGCATCTTGCCGGGCAGCTTGAGGTCGGGCGTGAGCATCCACGCGGTCCAGCCGGAGTAGTTCTTCTTCCAGTGCGTCGCCAACTGGGCGAAGAACTCGCCGCCATCGTCGGTGTGCGCGGCCTCGCGGCCCACGCTGGCACCCTGGGCGCGTTCGGCCGCACGCTCATTGGCATTGCGGCCCGCTGCACCGGCGGCGGCAATGCGCTCGCCATAGGGCGGGTTGAGCAGCATGACGCCAGGCTGCTCGCTCGGCGGCATGCGCTGCAGGGCGTCGCCGCCGCGCAGCTGCACGGCATCGGCCACGCCGGCACGCTCGGCATTGCGCTGGGCAAAATCGACCATGCGGTGGGCCACGTCGCTGCCGAAGATGGGCACGGGGCTTTGGCGGATGGCGCTCTCGGCCTCGGCCTGGATGGCCGACCACACATGGCCCTGGAAAGGCAGCAGCTTTTCGAACGCAAAGCGGCGCAGCATGCCGGCCGGGATGCGGCAGGCGATCTGCGCCGCCTCGATGGCGATGGTGCCGCTGCCGCAGCAGGGGTCGTACAGCGGCACGGGCGCGTCACCCAGCGGGTCCCAGCCGCTGGCGGCGATCATCGCGGCGGCCAGGGTTTCCTTGAGCGGGGCATCGCCCTTGTCCTCACGCCAGCCGCGCTTGAACAGCGGCTCGCCCGAGGTGTCGATGTAGACCGTGGCCTCTTCGGTGGTCAGGTGCAGGTGGATGCGCACATCGGGCCACTGGGTGTTCACGTCGGGCCGCACGCCGGTCTTGGCACGGAAGCGGTCGGCCACCGCATCCTTCACGCGCAGGCCGGCGAAGTTCAGGCTCTGC
Organism: Acidovorax sp. GW458-11-26-14-TSB4; assembly: GCF_059423865.1. NCBI lineage: Bacteria > Pseudomonadati > Pseudomonadota > Betaproteobacteria > Burkholderiales > Comamonadaceae > Acidovorax > Acidovorax sp. GW458-11-26-14-TSB4. The sequence goes on along the minus strand of NZ_JBWKYR010000007.1, from coordinate 22,462 downwards.
AGCGGGCTGTGCTGGGCCGTGACCTCCACCTTGAAGGTCTGGCGCGTGGTGAACCAGATCTCCCAGGCCACCTCGCTGGCGATACCGTACAGGTCGTTTTCGGAGCGGTAGGGCCGGTGCGCCAGCTGCACCAGCACGCGCTGCGCCAGGCGGCTGTGCAGGTTGAGCAGCAGCGCATGGCGCCACGAAGCGCGCAGCAGCACGCCGCCACGGCCCACGAGCAGGTCCTGGCCCGTGAGGCCGGTGATGGCGTGCACCTCGTCGGCCAGGTAGCCCTCGACACCGGCGGCGCAGGGGAGAAAAAGTTGGAGTTGGTTCATGGCACTGGGCGACAGGATACGCGCTTACGCGGCAGGCGAGGCGGCGCGCGCCAGCAGCAACTGGCGGATGGACTCGGGGATGGGCGCCACCTTGCGGTCGCTGCGGCCGATGAAGACGATGCCGACCTTGCCGCGCGCCACTTCGCGGCCCGAGGTCTTCTCGGTCATGCGAAAGATGAGGTCGAAGCCGTAGCGGTTGAGGTCCTGGGGCGCCATCTCGACGCGCATGGTCTCGCCATGGAAGCCTTCGGACTTGTACTGGGCCACGATGTCGCCCACCACGGTGGACAGGCCGCCCACGTCCGCCTCGGGGTAGCCAAGCGACTGGAAGAAGCGCACGCGCGCCTCGGACACCAGGCTCAGCAGTTGCGCATTGTCCAGGTGCCCGCCCTGGTTGACGTGGCTGATGTAGATCTGCAGCTCGGTGGAAAAGCCGAAATGCGCGGGAAGGTCGAAAACAATGCGGGCCATGGCGCGGGGAAACAGGAAGTCGGGAAAAGGCAGGGAACCGGGGGGCGTTTACGCCCTCCAGGAAAGCCCGCCAAGGGGCATCGGGGGCTGCGAGTGTGCCCCATATGGGTGAGGCATGGCCCCAACGGGCCGCGGGGTGGCAGAAGTCTCTTATGCTCCCGGGATCCCGATTTTACCCGGAGCCCCCATGCATACCCTGCGCTGCAGCCTGATCCTCGCCCTGGTCGTGGCTGCGCTCACGGGCACGGCACATGCCCAGACGCTCTACAAGTCCGTGGACCCGAATGGCAAGGTGGTCTACAGCGACCAGCCTCCCGCGTCCGGTTCGGCGCAAAAGACCATGAAGCTCGAGGCCCCACCCATCAGTGTGGTCCCGGGCAACCCGCTGCCCCCCGCCGCGCCCGGCCAAGCGCCCGCAGAAGCCCCAAAAGCGGCCCAGCCCCGGGGCGAGGTGACGCTCTACATGGCCACTTGGTGCGGGTACTGCAAGGCGGCCAAGGCCTATCTGGGAGGCAAGGGCATTGCCTACCGCGAATTCGATGTGGACACCCCGACCGGCAAGGCTGCCTTTGCGCAGATCGGTGCGCGCGGTGTGCCAGTGCTGCTCACCAATGGCCAGCGGGTGAACGGCTTCAGTACCCAGTCCTACGACGCCGTTTTTGCCAAACGCCCGTAAAAGAGCCCCCATGTTCCGCACCGCCCTCGCTTTGATCGCCTTTTCCCTGTGCCTGCCCGCCCTGGCCGAAGAACTGCGCGTTCCCCTGCCCGGCCACGATGACCTGGTGATCGAGCTGCCCGCGCCGTGGCGCGCCCAAGTCCGCCGCCCGCACGCGGAGTTGCCGCCCTCGGTGGCCATCAGCGGCCTGGACGCCAAGGCCTTGCAGATGCTTATCACGCCCATCTGGCCCGTGGGCAGTGCGCCCAGGGCCCCCACGGCGGAGGAGTTGCGGGCGCTGGTGCGGGCAGGTGCCACCCGGGCCCAACCCAAGGCCGTCGAAAGCTATCTGCCCCTCCAGGAATTGGGCGCCCCGGGCAAGACGGGTTATTACTTCTCGGCCACCGACCGCGCGCCCGAACCCGATGGCTACAAGCACCTGACCCAGGGCGTGCTGGGCATGAACGAGCTGCGCGTGACCTTCACGGTGCTGGTCAACGGCGCTCCCCAGGAGCCCACGGCCCAGGCGCTGGAATTGCTGCGCTCGATGCGGCGTGCGCCCAGACCCGATGCGCGGTGAGCACCAGGCACTGCGACAGGCCATCGAGCGGACTTTCGACGGCAAGGCCTTCCTGCGACCCCTTTTCTACCGATACCCTGGCGGCCTGCGGTTCAGGCTGTCCGAGGGCGGCGCGATCCTGGAACAGTTCCTTTCAGCGCTGGCCACATGTCGGGCCATCTGCAGCGAGATTTTCGACATCGAAGGTTCGCTGACGGCCTGTATACGGGTTGCAGCCGAACCCGGCAGGTTTGCCTACAGAGAGGTCATGGCCGAGCTCAGGGCGGCAGGCGTCCGAATCCCTGCCGCCAGGGTGTTGTGGCAGGGTTCGACCGGGAACCCAACGAAGCACCGGACGAGGAGGATTGGATCCACCTGGCGTTCCAAGCACCGCTGTCGCAGCTCACGGGCCTACTGTGGTGCGCCATGGCAGCCGACTTCGGCAATATCCGCCCTCGCCCCAACTGCTGCATCTACCTCTTCCATCTGGAACACCGCGTCATGGTCTGGCCGTATGACGACCGGGGCATGGACGTGGCGGGCCCGAACCAGGACTTCTTGGCGCAGCTGTACCGCAACCACCAGCCGCACCTGCTCGACCACGACCGAGCCACCATGGACGCGACCTTCGGCCTACCACCGGTCGTCGCCCCATGAACGACATCGCCTGCCACGCGTGCAGCGGCACCTCGCTCGATTCCATCGTGGAGTATGGCAGCTACCTGCTGCGCTGCGCGCACTGCGGCGAAGGCGTGGTCGCCACCTCGTTCATTGCATTTCGCGAGCGAACCGAAACCTTTCAGGCCTACCTGGATCCCGGCGCAGGCAACGCACCTTCGCCAGCGCAACAGATTGCCCAGGGCTCGCTGCACGCCATCCACGGCCAAGTGGGTGCCATCGCTGCAACCGGGCAGCGAGTGCTGCTCGTGCCCCATCCGTCGCCCAACGACACCTCCCGACAAACCCCATGATGCACCCGCAGCTCTCCACCCTCATGATCTATGCGCGCGACATGCAGCGCAGCGCGGGCTTCTACCGCACGCACTTCGGTTTCGAGACCACGGGCGAAGTGGTGGAGGGATTGATCGAGCTGCACGCCCCCGATGGCGGGGCCAGCATCCTGGTCCACCAGGCGGCCAAAAGCGTGAAGCTGGGCCAGGCAGGGGTGAAGCTGTGCTTCCATGTCCCGGACGTGGAGGCCTTCAAGGCCCATGCTCTGTCGCAGGGGCTGGAGTTCGGCCCCACGCACCAGGCCAACGGCTATGCCTTCGCCAACGCCAAGGACCCGGACGGCAATACCGTCAGCATCTCCAGCCGGGCGTTCCGCAAGCCGGCCTGATCAGAGCGCCTTGCGCAGGTTGGCCGGGGCGATCTTGAGCGCCTCGCGGTACTTGGCCACGGTGCGGCGCGCGCACTCGATGCCCTGCTCCTTGAGCATCTCGGCGATCTGGCTGTCCGACAGCGGCTTGGCCGGGCTTTCGGCCGCGACGAACTGCTTGATGAGGGCACGCACGGCCGTGCTCGATGCATTGCCGCCGGTCTCGGTGCCCAGGCCCGAGCCGAAGAAGTACTTGAGCTCGTAGGTGCCGATGGGCGTGGACATGTACTTGGCCGTGGTCACGCGGCTGATGGTGGACTCGTGCAGGCCCAGCTCATCGGCGATGTCGCGCAGCACCAGCGGGCGCATGGCCAACTCGCCATGGGTGAAGAAGCTCTTTTGCCGCTCGACGATGGCACGCGAGACGCGCAGGATGGTGTCGAAGCGCTGCTGGATGTTCTTGATGAACCAGCGCGCCTCCTGCAGGCGCTGCTGCATGGCCTGGTGGCCCTCGCCGCCCTTGTGGCCGCGCAGGGCGCCGGCATAGATGTCGTGCACGCGCAGGCGCGGCATCACGTCGGGGTTCAGGGCCACGATGAAGTTGTGCTGGCCGTCGCGGCCATTGGCACGGCCGGCCTTGCGCACGATGACGTCGGGCACGATGATGTTGCGCTCCACGTCCACGAACTTGCGCCCCGGGCGCGGCTCCAGCCGGGCGATCAGGGCCATGGCGGCGCGCGTGCGCTCCTCGCCGTCGCCGCACAGCTGCGTCAGGCGGCGGATGTCGCGGCGCGCCAGCATCTCCAACGGCTGCTGGCACACGCGCAGCGCGGTCTGCACGGTGTCGGGGTCGGCATCGCTGTCCTCGTCGGCGGCCAGGGCCGCGAGCTGCAAGGTCAGGCATTCGCCCAGGTTGCGGGCGCCCACGCCCACGGGCTCCAGGTTCTGCAGCAGGCGCAGGGCCACGGTGAAGCGGTGCACCAGTTCCTCGATCTGCTCCAGGTCGTCCGGGCCCGCCAGCGCGATGGCCAGCTCTTCCAGGGGCTCTTCGAGGTAGCCGTCGTCGTTGAGCGACTCGATCAGGAAGCGCAGCGCCGCACTGTCCACCTCGGACAGGCGCAGCGACAGCGCCTGGCGGTGCAGGAAGGCGGTGAGAGATTCGTGCGAGCGCGCCAGCTCGGTGGCGTCGGCTTCGTCGCCCTCGGCATCGTTGCGCGTGCGGGCCGGCGCATCGCCGCCCCACTCGGCATCGTTGGGCGACACATCCACGGTGCCGTCACCGCTCCAGTCCGGTTCATCGCTGGCGCTGCTGCCCAGCTCCGCATCGCCCGGGGAGGTGTCGGCCACGGATTCGCTCGATGTATTGCTGCCCGGGGCGTTGGAGTAGACCGCCTCGTCGGAGCTGTAGTCGTCGGACTGCGCCGGCGCATCGGCCGTCTCCACCCCGAATTCCTCGCGCGGCGCCTCATCGGCATTGCGTTCGAGGAACGGGTTTTCGTCGAGCATCTGCTCGACCTCCTGGCCCAGTTCCAGCGTGGACAGCTGCAGCAGCCGGATGGATTGCTGCAGCTGCGGCGTGAGCGCCAGGTGCTGCGATACGCGCAGCGACAGGCCGGGCTTCATCGCACAGCCCCCGGGGGCTGCCGCAAACGCAGGTGCATGGCAAACGTACAGTCCATCGGTCTGCTACATGCGGAAGTGTTCACCCAGGTACACCCGGCGCACTTCGGCGTTGTCGACGATTTCGGAGGGGGTGCCCTGGGCCAGCACGTGGCCGTCGCTGATGATGAAGGCGTGGTCGCAGATGCCCAGCGTCTCGCGCACGTTGTGGTCGGTGATGAGCACGCCGATGCCGCGGGCCTTGAGGAAGCCGATGATGCGCTGGATCTCGATCACCGCAATGGGGTCGATGCCGGCAAAGGGCTCGTCGAGCAGGATGAAGCGCGGCTGCGTGGCCAGCGCGCGGGCGATCTCCACCCGGCGGCGCTCGCCACCAGACAGGGCGAGCGCGGGCGAGGCGCGCAGGTGCTCCACGCGCAGCTCGTTCAGCAGGGCCGTGAGGCGCTCCTCGATCAGCGCACGCGACAGCGGCTGGCCATCGTCACCGCGCTGCAGCTCCAGCACGGCGCGCACGTTCTCCTCGACCGTGAGCTTGCGGAAGATCGAGGCTTCCTGCGGCAGGTAGGACAGGCCCAGGCGCGAGCGCCGGTGGATGGGCATGTGGGCCACCGAATGGCCATCGATGCGGATGTCACCTGCATCGCTGCGCACCAGGCCCACGATCATGTAGAACGAGGTGGTCTTGCCCGCGCCGTTGGGGCCCAGGAGCCCCACGACTTCGCCTTTTTGCACGACCAGCGACACGTCCTTGACGACCTTGCGGCTGCCGTAGGACTTTTCGAGGTGGTGCACCTCCAGCCGGCTTTCCGCCGGGGACGCGGCGACGGTGTTCACGGCAGCCTCGCTCACTTGGCGCCGCCGCCGAGGGTGCTGCTGGGGCGCAGGGTGGTGCCGGAGGCCGGCGCGGCCGGAGCCGCGGCACCGGCCGGGGTTTCCTTGGGCGACAGGATGGCGCGCACGCGGCCGCCGGGCGCCTGGGCATCGCCTGCGGCATTGTTGCCGCTGCGCGGCTTGGCATCCACGGTGAACACATCGGTCAGGTTGTTGTAGACGATGACCTGCCCGGTGATCTCGTCGGTCAGCGTGGATTCACGGAAGCGCCGCAGCTCGGCACGGGTGATGAACTTCACGTTGTCGGCACGGCCGTCGTACTCGATGACCTCGCTCTCGCCTTCGATGAACTCGTCGGGCGCGCCCGGCAACGTGTCACGCTTTTGCCGGAAGAAGGCACGCTTGCCCGGCTCCGCGGTGACCACGCCGAACTGGTAGCCATCGGCGTCCTGGCGCACGTCCAGGCGCGCGCCACGCAGCACGATGGTGCCCTTGGTCATGACCACCCGGCCGGTGAACACGCTGGTCTGCTTGAGCTCATCGTGCCGCAACGCGTCGGCCTCGATGTTCATGGGCTTGTTGCGGTCGGCCTTTTCGGCATGGGCCGCAGTCTGGACAACAGCCAGGGCCGAGAGGAGGAGGATCGGGAGGATGCGGTAGTTCATAGGGCACGAATCTTGCAGATAATTGTAGCCACCCGTGGAGACACACCATGAAAAAAGCCCGCGGATGCGGGCTTTTGGCACATGCAGAAACCAGTCCTGCCAGCAAGCGGTCAGGCTTTGCGGACCGTGCCCACCAGGTGCTCCACCACCTGCAGCACCACCGGCATGCTGCCGGCCATGGTGCCATCGGTGTAGAAGCGGCCGGCCACACCCATCGAAGGCACGCCTTCCACCCCGTAGGAATCCTGCAGCTGCGATGCACGGCGCACCTGGTTGGACACGGTGAACGAGGTGTAGATTTCCTTGAACTTGGCCACGTCCACGCCCTGGGTGGCGACCCAGGCCATGATTTCATCGTCCTTGGCGAGCTTGACCTTCTCGACGTGGATGGCGCGGAAGACCTTGGCATGCAGGTCAGCGACCTTGCCCATGCCTTCGAGCGTGAAATACAGTTTCTGCAGGGGCACGAAGCTGGCGTTGAAGGCCACAGGGATGCGGCGGATGCTCAGGTCCTTGGGGGCGGACTTGATCCAGGCCTCGAGCGTGGGCTCGAAGGCATTGCAATGGGGGCAGGCATACCAGAAGAATTCGATCACATCGACCTTGCCCGCCGGCGCGTCGGGCGTGACGGGCTTGTCGAGCTTGCGGTAGTCCTTGCCCTCCTTGAACTGGCGCGGCTGCGCAAGCGCGGGGGCGGCCACAGGCAGGGTCAGGGCAGATGCAGCCACTGCAGTAGCGGCGGACAGGGAAAACTCGCGGCGTTTCATGAAAGTGACTCTCCTAGGGTCGGGTGTGGGGGTGTGAGCCACGCCCCCGGAAAAAGTTCAGGCAGGCCTGCACTCAGCGCTGCACGCGCACCAGGGCCGACTCGACCCCGGTGGTGTCGAGCTTGTCCTTGAGCTGGGCAGCATCGTCACGCTTGGTGAAGGGGCCGACACGCACGCGGAACACCGTGCGGCCATTCTGCTCGCGCTCGCTCACGCGGGCCTCCCAGCCCAGCATGGCCAGCTTGGCACGCTGCGCATCGGCATCGGCCTGGGTGCGGAAGGCACCGGCCTGCACGAAATAATCGAACGGGTCGGCGCTGTTGCCGGGCGCGGCAGCGGCCTTGGCGGCCGCCAGGTCACCCAGTGGGTCGGCACTGCCGGGTTTGGCGGCAGCCGCTGCGGCCGGCTTGGCCGACGATGCGGCAGCACGCGGGTCGGTGGCCGCAGCCACGGCCGGTGCCGATGCGGTGGGCGCGGGCGCCGGGGCCACCCCCGCCGTGGCAGGTGCCGAAGCCGCAGCTGCGGGCGGGCGCGCCGGGTTCTTGCCGTACAGCGGCGAGTTGGGGTCCCAGTTCTTGTTCTTCTGCGCTTCGGCGGCATCCTGCTCGGTGCCGCGTGCGCCGCCCTTGTTCAGAAAGGGCACGGGCACCTTGGTCACGTACACGGCGACCGCCAGCGCGGCCCCCAGGCCGAAGATCACGCCCACGATAAAGCCGATGATGGTTCCGCCCAGTTGCTTGTTCTTCATGGTAGTGGTTGCTTGCTTACATTCGGGCCGGGGCCGATACACCCAGCACAGCCAGGCCATTGTGCAGTACCTGCGCGGTGGCGGCGACGAGGGCCAGGCGCGCACGCTTGACGGCCTCGTCGTCCACCAAGATGCGCTCGGCATCGTAGTAGCTGTGGTAGCTGGCGGCCAGGTCGCGCAGATAGAAAGTGACGTCGTGCGGTGCCTCGCCATCGGCGGCGGCGGTCAGCATCTCGGGGTACTTGGCCAGCTGCAGCATCAGCGCCTGGGCCTGCGGGCCTTCCAGGGCGGACAGGTCCACGCCCTGGAGCGAGGCCACGTCACCGCCGCCCTGCTCGGCCCAGCTGCGCAGCACCGAGCAGATGCGCGCATGCGCATACTGCACGTAGTACACCGGGTTGTCGTTGTTCTGCGCCACGGCCAGGTCCACGTCGAAGGTGTACTCGGTGTCGGGCTTGCGGCTGAGCAGGAAGAAGCGCACCGCATCCTTGCTGGTCCATTCGATCAGGTCGCGCAGGGTCACGTAGCTGCCCGCGCGCTTGCTGATCTTGACTTCTTCGCCGCCCTTGACCACGCGCACCATGGTGTGCAGCACATAGTCGGGATAGCCCTGTGGAATGCCCACTTCGGCCGCCTGCAGCCCGGCGCGCACGCGCGCGATGGTGCCGTGGTGGTCCGTGCCCTGGATGTTGACGACCTTGGTGTAGCCGCGCTCCCACTTGGCGATGTGGTAGGCCACGTCGGGTACGAAGTAGGTGTAGCTACCGTCCTTCTTGCGCATCACACGGTCCTTGTCGTCACCGTAGTCCGTGCTCTTGAGCCAGAGGGCGCCGTCCTGTTCGTAGGTCTTGCCGTTGGCCACCAGCTTGCCCACGGCAGCCTCGACGCGGCCGCTGGTGTACAGGCTCGATTCCAGGTAGTACTCGTCGAACTTCAGGTTGAAGGCCTGCAGGTCCTTGTCCTGCTCGTTGCGCAGGTAGGCCACGGCGAACTGGCGGATCGACTCCACGTCGTCCACGTCGCCGCTGGCCGTGTACTCGCGGTCGTCGGCCTTGACGGTCTTCTTCGCCAGGAAGTCGTTGGCGATGTCCTGGATGTAGTCGCCGTTGTAGAAGGCCTTGCTGGCCGGGTTGTCGGGGTCGGTAGGCCAGCACTCGTCACCGGGCTTGAAGCCCTTGGCGCGCAGCTGGGTGCTGTGGGTCAGCGTCTGGATCTGCACGCCCGCGTCGTTGTAGTAGAACTCGCGGTGCACATTCCAGCCCTGCGTGGCGAACAGGTTGCAGATGGCATCGCCCAGAGCGGCCTGGCGGCCATGGCCAACATGCAGCGGGCCCGTGGGGTTGGCCGAGACGAATTCGACCAGCACCTTGGCACCGCGGTCGGCCTGGTAGCCGAAGCGCTCGCCGGCGGACAGCACCTCGCGCACCACCTCCTGCTTGGCCGCGGGCTTCAAGCGGATGTTCAGGAAGCCGGGGCCGGCGATCTCGATGGCATCCACCCAGCGCGTGAAGGCGGGCGTGGCTTCGAGCGCGGCCTTGAGCTGCTCGCCCAGCGCGCGCGGATTGAGCTTGAGCGGCTTGGCCAGCTGCATGGCGGCCGTGCAGGCGAAATCGCCATGCGCAGCCACCTTGGGGGATTCGAAGGCCGCCTTGGCGCCCGCGCCAGGGGACAGGGTGTCCAGCTCGGCCGCGAGCGCGGCCAGCAGATCGTGTTTGACAGAGAGCATCCGGGGATTTTACGGGGCGGGCCATGACCGCCCCGAGAAGGTGTCTTGCGCACGCAACCCCCTGCGAATCCGAAGCGCTGCGCAGGCGCAACAGATTGCAAACATTCCTGGCGGCCGGCACGCGCTGTCAGCGCCGCCGGGGGGCCGTACGTTGTAATCGGGCAGTCCGATGCGGATTGCGCACTGGACGCCCTTACCACCGGAGCACTACATCATGAAAAAGCTTCTCTCCCTGACGGCCATGAGCCTGGTCCTTTCGTTCGGCGCAGCGCACGCTGCCGATGCCCCTGCTGCCAAGGCTTCCGCGCCCGCAGCAGCCGCCTCGGCCGCAGCCCCCACCAAGCAGCAGAACAAGATGGCCACCTGCAATGCCGAAGCAGGCGACAAGAAGGGTGACGAGCGCAAGGCCTTCATGAAGACCTGCCTGTCCAACAAGCCTGCCACCCAGCAGGACAAGATGAAGACCTGCAACGCCGAAGCCGCTGGCAAGAAGGGCGACGAGCGCAAGGCCTTCATGAGCGAATGCCTGAAGAAGTGAGTCGCTGAGCGCAGCAGTTCGCCCGCTCACCACGCCAACCCGCCCGGTGGATCCGCCCGGCGGGTTTTCTTTTGTTGCCTACCAGCCCCGGGCCCAGAACACCGCAATGACAGCGACCACTGGAATCACGTGGGCCTGGACCATCACCAGGCGGCGCACCCGGGTCACTTCGCGCGCATCGGGCAGGGAGCCGTCGGCGCGCAGCTGGCGCAGCCAGCGCCGGAAAGCGATGGTCGGAAAGATGGACAGGATGGCGATGGCCACCACCAGCGTGATCTTGATGTGGAACATGGGCTGGGAGATATACCAGGACAGGCCCTTGACGCCCCAGAACACGCGCGCCAGCCCCGTGGCGACCAGCACCATGGCCGATGCACCGTAGATCGCGTCCAGCCGCGCCAGACGCTCCACCACGGCGGCATTGAGCCATTCGATGCGGCACAGCGCGGCCTGGCTCGACAGGAACACCACCAGGGTCAGGATGGCCACTATGTGCAGGGCGGCCAGTACGGCTTCGAGGGTCATCGCGGGTCCTTTTTTGGGTTGGGTAGTTTCGCGGCGATTGTGCGCGAGGAACGGCCCGGCATGAGTAGGCGCCCTTCCTGACCGGTCCCTGGGCCGGCGGTTGCATGCAAAAAAGGGGCTGCCCGTGCAGGCATGCCCCATCTTGCAAAACCATGGCCCGGCAACGGGGCCTGCCAGCGATCAGGCGGCCGTGCGCGCCACGGCGGCCGGCACCACAGGTGCTGACATGGGGATTGCCTCTTCCGGCAGCGGGTGGCCGTCGAGCGCAGCGGTCAGGCGGCAGTAGTCGAGCGCGTTCTCCCAGCGCGAAACCACCACGGTGGCCACCGCATTGCCGATGAAGTTGGTCAGCGAGCGGCATTCGCTCATGAAGCGGTCCACGCCCAGGATCAGCGCCATGCCGGCCACGGGCACCTCGGGCACCACGGCCAGGGTGGCGGCCAGGGTGATGAAGCCCGCGCCCGTGACGCCGGCCGCGCCCTTGGAGCTGAGCATGGCCACGAGCAGCAGGGCGACCTGGTGGCCCAGCGTCAGCTCGGTGTTGGTGGCCTGGGCGATGAACAGCGCGGCCAGGGTCATGTAGATGTTGGTGCCGTCCAGATTGAAGGAGTAGCCCGTGGGCACCACCAGGCCAACCACCGACTTGCTGCAGCCGGCCTTTTCCATCTTTTCCATCAGCGAGGGCAGGGCCGATTCGGAGGACGAGGTGCCCAGCACCAGCATCAGCTCGGCCTTGAGGTAGCGGCACAGCTTGAGCACCGAGAAGCCGCACAGGCGCGACACGAAGCCCAGCACCACCAGCACGAAGAGCAGCGAGGTGATGTAGAACGAGCCCACCAGCCAGGCCAGGTTGACCAGCGAACCCAGGCCGAACTTGCCGATGGTGAAGGCCATGGCGCCGAAGGCGCCCAGGGGCGCGGCCTTCATCACCAGGGCCACGACCTTGAACACCGGGCTGGTCAGCGCTTCGAGGAAGTTCTGCACCGGGCGGCCGGCCTCGCCCACCATGGCCAGGCCGATGCCGAAGAGCACGGCCACCAGCAGCACCTGCAGGATGTTGTCGCCCACGAAGGGGCTGACCAGGGTCTTGGGGATGATGTCCATGGCAAAGCCGGTGAGCGTCATCTCGTGCGACTTGGCCACGTAGGTCTTCACGGCCGTCTGGTCCAGGTCGGCCGGGTTGATGTTCATGCCCGCACCGGGCTGCACCACGTTGGCCACCACCAGGCCGACGATGAGCGCCAGCGTGGAGAAGAACAGGAAGTACGCCATGGCCTTGCCGAACACGCGGCCCACGGTGGACAGCTGCGACATGCCCGCGATGCCGGTGACGATGGTCAAAAAGATCACCGGGGCAATGATCATCTTCACCAGCTTGATGAAGGCATCGCCCAGCGGCTTGAGTGCCTCGCCATAGGCGGGCTCGAAGTGGCCCAGCAGCACGCCCAGGACAATGGCGATCACCACCTGGAAATACAGTTGGCGGTAGAAAGGCAAACGCACCGGTTGGGCGGCCTGGGCAGGAATGGCGTGCATGGGGGACTCCAGAAGTCACGGGAACCGCACCACCGGGGTGCGTCGAGGCTGCCGTTTGTACCGCTGCACGCCGTTTCAGCAGATAGCTAATTGGTAGTAGTCGCTGGCGCCGCCATAGGGAGAACGCCCGCGGACCCTAGTGGAAATACTTATCCCGAGGGAAGCTGCGGCACACTCCCATGCGCACCGCGCCGGTGCGTGCGACCGTTCTCTCCCTGCCGACCGCGCACTGACAACCGCCTGCGGACACCAGTCCCCGCCCCTGCCATGCCCCTGCCCCACCGCCGCAAGTTCTGGACCGTGCTCATCCTGCTCACCGGCATGGCGGCCAGCATGTTCGTGGCCGGGCAATGGGCCTGGCAGCATTCGCTCCACGAAGAAAGTGACAGCGTGCAGCGCCAGTTGGCCCTGTACGGGCAGACGCTCAGCCAGCGCATCGACCGCTACCGCACCCTGCCCGAGGTGCTGGCGCTGGACGCGCAGCTGTACGAGGCGCTGAGCCGGCCGCAAAGCCCGTCCGAGGTGGATGGGCTCAACCGCAAGCTGGAGCGCGCCAATGGCGCCAGCCAGTCCTCCACCCTGACCCTGATCAACCGGGACGGCCTGGCCGTGGCCGCCAGCAACTGGCGCAGCGCCACCAGCAACGTGGGCGTGGACTACAGCTTTCGCCCCTATGTCCAGCAGGCCCTGGCCCAGGGCAGCGGCAGCTTCTACGGCATCGGGGTGACGACGGGCGAGCCCGGCTATTTCCTGTCGCAGGCCATCCGCGACGGCAAGGGCGAGCCGCTGGGCCTGGTGGTGATCAAGATTGCGCTGCAGGAGCTGGAGCGTGAATGGCTGCAGACCGAGGACATCGTGCTCGCGTCCGACGCGCATGGTGTGGTGTTTTTGGCCAGCCAGGATGCCTGGCGCTACCGGTTGCTCGAACCCCTGTCCGACGCCGAACGGCGCGAGCTGGCCGCCACTCGGCAGTACTCGGACCAGCCGCTGCGCCCGCTCACCTACCGGGTGGACGAGCACATGGACAACGGCGGACGCCTGGTACGCATGCAGACGCCCGACCTGCCAGGCCCGCCCGGTCGCCTGCTGTGGCAGACCCAGCCTTTGCCTGGCACCCCGTGGCAGCTGCACCTGGTGCACGCAACCCACAGCAGCGTGGCCGACAGCCGCTGGGCGGCAGCGGCCGGCGGGGGCGGCTGGCTGGCGCTGGCTTTGCTCGTGCTGTTCGTGCGCCAGCGCCAGCGCCTGGCGAACCTGCGCCAGCGCAGCCGGCAGGAGCTGGAGACCGTGCTGCAGCAGCACGCGCAGGAGCTGCGCACCGCGCAGGACGGCATCGTGCAGGCGGCGCAACAGGCAGCGCAACAGACCGACACGGGCCTGTCGCGCAGCCTGGAGCACCTGCCCCAGGGCGTGGTCATCATCGACGCCGGCCTGAACCTCGTGGCCTGGAACTCGCGCTATGTGCAGCTGTTCCGCTACCCCGCCGACCTGATGCAGGTGGGCCGGCCCATCGAGGACCTGCTGCGCCACAACGCCCGCCGCGGCCTGCTGGGCGCGGGGCCGGTGGAGGAGTCCATCGAGCGGCGCCTGTCGCACCTGCGCAGCGGCCTGCCCCACCTGCACGAAAGCGCCAAGGGCGACGGCACGGTGCTGGAGATCCGCGGCAACCCGCTGCCCGAGGGCGGCTTCGTGACGAGCTATGCCGACATCACCAGCTACAAGAACGCCGCGCGCGAGCTGCGTTCGCTGGCCGATGCGCTGGAGCAGCGCGTGGCCGACCGCACCCGCGACCTGGACGCAGCCCGGCGCGAGGCCGAGCAGGCCAATCGCTACAAGACCCGCTTCGTCGCGGCGGCCGTGCATGACCTGCTGCAGCCGCTGAATGCCGCACGCATGTTCACCTCGCTGCTGCGCAGCCACCTGCACGACGATGCCGGCCGGCATGCGGCCGACAGCATCGACGGGGCCCTGGCTGCGCAGGATGCCATCCTCAACAGCCTGCTCGACATCTCGCGCATGGAGTCGGGCCAGCTCGAGGTGCGTATCCACGACGTGGCCCTGGGGCCCTTGCTGCAGGTGCTGGCGCACAACTTCGGCGTACTGGCCGAGAGCCAGGGCCTCACGCTCCATTGCGTGCCCACGCGCCAGGTGGTGCGCACCGACGAGAACCTGCTGCGCCGCATCCTGCAGAACTTCGTCTCCAACGCCATCCGCTACAGCCGGCGCGGGCGCATCGTGGTGGGCTGCCGGCGCATGGGGGACAGCCAGCTGCGCATCGAGGTGCACGACCAGGGGCCGGGCATTCCCGAGGCGCTGCAGCGCGAGATCTTCGAGGAGTTTCGCCGGCTGGACGAGGGCCGCGCCGACGACCGGGGCGCGGGGCTGGGCCTGGCCATCGTGGAGCGCCTGGGCCGCCTGCTGGGCCACCCCATCGGGCTGCGCTCGCAGCTCGGGCGCGGCAGCGTGTTCTGGGTCTGCGTACCCCTGGGCGATGCGGCCGCCGTGCACCCAGCCCCGGCACCTGCGGCCGCGCAGCAGAACCCCGACGACGCGCCGCTGCACGGCAGCAGCGCCTGGGTGATCGAGGACGATGGCCCGACCTGCACCGCCACCCGGGCGCTGCTGGAACGCTGGGGCTGCCAGGTGCCCCTGGCCGGCGGCGCGCCCGAGGCGCTGGACCAGGCCCGGCCCGGCGGGGCACCCCAGCTGGTGCTGCTGGACGTGAACCTGGGGGCCGGCCACCATGGGCCGGACGTCTATGCCGCGCTGTGCCAGCGCTGGGGGCAGTCGCCCGCCGTGATCCTGGTGACGGCCGAGCGCGACGCCACGCTGCGGCGCCAGGCGGCCGAGCGCGGCTGGGGCTTTCTGGCCAAGCCGGTGCGTGCGCCCGCGCTGCGGGCGCTCATGAGCCAGACGCTGCTGCGCCTGCGAGAGGGATGAGCAGGGGCATCAGGCCGAGGCCGCGTCTTCCGTCTCCAGGCTCTTGACCAGCACCGCCGCCTGGGTGCGGCTGTGGCAGGCGAGCTTCTTCAGGATGGCCGTGACATGCACCTTGACGGTGTTCTCGGCAAGGCCCAGTTCGCCCGCGATCTGCTTGTTGAGCAGGCCATCGGCCAGGCACAGCAGCACGCGGAACTGCTGGGGCGTGAGCTGCGCCAGGCGGGCAGCGAGTTGGGCATCGGCCTCGGAGCGCTCGGCCGCCATGGGCGGGAACCAGCTGTCGCCAGCGAGCACGGCCTCGATGGCCGCGCCCATGGCCTCGGCCGGCGCGGACTTGGGGATGAAACCCACGGCACCGAATTGCTGGGCCCGGCGGATCACGCGCGGGTGGTCGTTGGACGAGATGATCACTACCGGCAGCTCCGGGTACTCGCCACGCACGTGCAGCAGGGCCGAGAAGCCGCGCGCGCCGGGCATGCTCAGGTCCAGCAGCACCAGCTCCACCTCGGGGTGCTCCTGCAGCGCCGTGCCCAAGGTGGCCGCGCTGGCGGCCTCCAGCGTGCGGAACTGGGGCAGGCGTTCGCGCAGCACATGCAGCACGGCGGTGCGGAACAGGGGGTGGTCGTCAGCGACCAGGAGCGTGGGCTCGGACATGGGATGTGCAGTCTGCCATGGCCTGGGACGGGCATCCAGGCGCAAGGCCCTGGTCAGGGGGCCGGCATGCCGCGCCAGAAGGCCGGCTGCGCATAGTGGTGCTTGAGGAAGTCGATCCACAGCCGCACGCGCAGCGGCATGTGCTTGCGCTGCGGAAAGACCACGTAGATGCCGTTGGGCGGGGCCGCAAAGTCCGCCAGCACCTCCACCAGGCGGCCGGCGGCGATCTCGGCCTCCACCTCCCAGGTGCTGCGCCAGGCAATGCCGTAACCGGCCAGGCACCAGTCGTGCAGCACCTGCCCGTCGGAGCAGTCGAGCGGCCCGCCGGGCTTGAGGTGCACGACCTCGGTGCCGCCGCCCTCGACCGGCATGCGAAAGGCCCAGCCGCGCGTCTGCGAGGCTTCGCTCGACAGGGTCAGGCAATCGTGCGAGGGCAGCTCGCCCGGGTGGCGCGGCGCCGGGTGGTGCTTGAGGTAGCCGGGCGTGGCCACGCACAGGCGCCGGTTGTCGGCAATGCGCACGCTGACCAGGGACGAATCGGGCAGGTCGCCCACGCGCACGGCGCAGTCGAAGCCTTCGCCCGCCAGGTCGACCACCCGGTCGCTGAGGTTGAGCGAAATGGTTACGTCCGGATGTTCGGCGCGAAAGCGCGGCACCAGGGGCGCCACATGACGCCGGCCAAAGCCCGCAGGGGCCGTGATGCGCAGGTGGCCCGTGGCCTTGACGCCGCCTTCGGACACGCTGGCCTCGGCGTTGGCCACGTCGGACAGCAGGCGCTGGCAGTCCTCCAAAAACGCGCTGCCCTCGTGCGTGAGGCTGATGCGCCGCGTGGTGCGCACCAGGAGCTTGACGCCCAGGTGCTCTTCGAGCGCGTCGAGCCGGCGGCCCATGATGGCCGGCGCGACGCCTTCGGCCTTGGCGGCTGCGGTGAGGCTGCCGCGCGTAGCGACCGAGACAAAGGATTCAAAGGCCTTGAGCTTGTCCATGGCGGAGTCCGGAAGAATAGGGCCGGCGAGGGCTTTACTTTTGCATAAAAGTCATTGGTTTCCAGCTTTTGAGCATATTTATATCGACAAACATTTGCAATACAGTGTGCCCATGGCCTGCAGTGGCGGGCCCTTTCTTTTTTCACATCCAACGCCCAAGGCACTCCCATGACCGACCGCACCACCATCCATGGCCTGCAAGTGGCCACGTCCCTGTTCCGCTTTGTCGAAGACAAGGTGCTGCCCGGCACCGGCGTGGACAGCGCTGCGTTCTGGAAGGGCTTCGACGCCATCGTGGCCGATCTGGCACCGCGCAACATCGCCCTGCTGGCCGAGCGCGACCGCCTGCAGACCGAGCTCGATACCTGGCACCAGGCCAACCCCGGCCCCATCACGGACATGGTGGCTTACCGTGGCTTCCTGGAAAAGATCGGCTACCTGGTGCCCCAGCCCACCGACGTGCAGGCCACCACCGCCAACGTCGACGACGAGCTGGCCACCCAGGCCGGCCCGCAGCTGGTGGTGCCCATCCTCAATGCACGCTACGCCCTGAACGCCGCCAATGCCCGCTGGGGCAGCCTGTACGACGCGCTGTATGGCACCGATGCCATCCCCGAAACCGATGGCGCCGAGAAGGGCAAGGGCTACAACCCCGTGCGCGGCGCCAAGGTGATCGCGTTCGCGCGCCAGGTGCTGGACGACACGGCCCCCCTGGCCAGCGGCTCGCACAAGGACTCGACCGGCTACCGCGTCGAAGGCGGCCAGTTGGTGATCTCGCTGGCCAACGGCAGCAGCACCGGCCTCAAGGACGCCTCGCAGTTCAAGGGCTACCAGGGCGATGCGGCGGCCCCTTCGTCCGTGCTGCTGCAGCACAATGGCCTGCACCTCGACATCCAGATCAACCGCAGCACCCCCATCGGCCAGAGCGACGCTGCCGGCGTGAGCGACCTGGTGCTGGAAGCGGCGCTGTCCACGATTCTCGACCTGGAAGACTCCGTCGCCGCTGTGGATGCCGAAGACAAGGTGCTGGGCTACAGCAACTGGCTGGGCATCATCCAGGCCACGCTGACCGAGCAGGTCGCCAAGGGCGGCAAGACCATCACACGCGGCCTGAACCCCGACCGCGTCTACACGGCCCCCGACGGCAAGGCCGGTGGCGTGCGCCTGCATGGCCGCTCGCTGATGTTCCTGCGCAATGTGGGCCACCTGATGACCAACCCGGCCATCCTGTACACCGACGCCCAGGGCAAGGAGCGCGAGATCCCCGAAGGCATCATGGACGCCGTGGTCACGACCACCATTGCCCTGCACGACCTGCAAGGCCACGGCGCCAACGGCATTCGCAACTCGCGCAAGGGCAGCGTCTACATCGTCAAGCCCAAGATGCACGGCCCCGCCGAGGTCGGCTTTGCCAGCGATCTGTTCGGCCGCGTTGAGCAGTTGCTGGGCCTGCCCGCCGACACCGTGAAGCTGGGCATCATGGACGAGGAGCGCCGCACCAGCGTGAACCTCAAGGCCTGCATCGCCGCGGCCGCCAGCCGCGTGGCCTTCATCAACACCGGCTTCCTGGACCGCACCGGCGACGAGATGCACACCGCCATGCTGGCCGGCCCCATGATCCGCAAGGGCGACATGAAGACCAGCGCCTGGATCCAGTCGTACGAGAAGAACAACGTGCTCGTGGGCCTGTCCTGCGGGCTGCGCGGCAAGGCGCAGATCGGCAAGGGCATGTGGGCCATGCCCGACCTGATGGCCGAGATGCTGAAACAGAAGATCGCCCACCCCAAGGCCGGCGCCAACACCGCCTGGGTGCCCAGCCCCACGGGTGCCACGCTGCACGCGCTGCACTACCACCAGGTCAACGTGGCCGAGATCCAGATCGGCCTGGAAAAGACCGATGTGAACGCCGAGCGCGACAACCTGCTGACCGGCCTGCTCACCGTGCCCGTGACGGCCACCCCCAACTGGACCGATGCCGAGAAGCAGCAGGAGCTGGACAACAACGCCCAGGGCATCCTGGGCTATGTGGTGCGCTGGGTCGACCAGGGCGTGGGCTGCTCCAAGGTGCCCGACATCCACAACGTGGGCCTGATGGAAGACCGCGCCACGCTGCGCATCAGCAGCCAGCACATGGCCAACTGGCTGCGCCATGGCGTGGTGACCGAGGCCCAGGTCAAGGAGACCTTCGAACGCATGGCCGCCGTGGTGGACGGCCAGAACGCCGGCGACCCGCTGTACCAGCCCATGGCCGGCCGCTTCGGCACCAGCATGGCCTACCAGGCCGCCTGCGACCTGGTCTTCAAGGGCATGGCCCAGCCCAGCGGCTACACCGAGCCGCTGCTGCACGCCTGGCGCCTGAAGCTCAAGGCCGCAGCCTGACGCCCGGGTTCGAGCGGCCCCTCCCCTGCACAGATGGATCGATCCCCCGGATCCTTCCTCCTCCAGCGGCACCTCCGGGTGCCGTTTTTTTGTCCTCTGGCCGCGGTGCAAAGGCCCTCACCCTGGCCCCTGGCTCCAAGAGGCGGCACAATGGGGCGAGCGCGCCGCGAGCATGGCGCCCGTGCAGGGTGCGCCCCGCAGCGCCCGCCCCATGATGACCGCCCCACCGACGTCCTCCGCCTTGCAGTGCCCCTTGTGCGGGCAGGCAAACCAATGCGCCATGGCGGCTGGGCAGGCACCAGAAACCTGCTGGTGCATGGCCACCCCGGTGGCACCCGAGGCCCTGGCCCAGATCCCGGTGGCGGCCCGCGGCAAGGTGTGCATCTGCCCCCTGTGTGCGCAGCCGCGGCCGGTACCAGACAGCCGGGAGGGCGTGGCGGCGGGTCCGGCGCCGATATGATTTCCCCTTTCCCGCGGTCCCTCGTGGTCCGTTTTTGTCTTTGCACTAGCTTCAGGAGTCCCGCATGCCCACTTACCACGTCGAAATGATGGAAGGCCGTACCGTCGAACAAAAGCGCAAGCTCGTCGAAGAGATCACCCGTGTCTCCGTCGAGGTGCTGGGCGGTTCGCCCGAATCGGTGGACATCCTGATCACCGACATCAAGCGCGAGAACTGGGCCACCGGCGGCAAGCTGTGGTCCGAGCGGAGCTGATGGCCCGCTGAGACGCCTGCCAGACCCATGAGCGCACAGCCCTCTTCCGGCTCCCTCGCCGCCCTGCGCGAACGCCATGGCGAGCGCTACCGCTGGCTGCTGCTGCTCTCGGTGATGGTGGGCACGATGGCGTCGATCATGTCCTCGACCATCGTGAATGTGGCGATTCCGGACATGAGCCACTATTTCACCCTGGGGCAGGAGCGCGCCCAGTGGGTGACCTCGGGCTTCATGGTGGCGACCACGGTCTCCATGCTGACCACGCCCTGGCTGCTGTCGCGCTATGGCTACCGCGCCACCTATGTCGGCGCCATGCTGCTGCTGCTGGCGGGCGGCATCGGCGGCGGGCTGGCGCGCGATTTCGGCCTGGTGCTGGTGGCGCGCGTAGCCGAGGGCCTGGCCGCCGGGGTGGTGCAGCCCATTCCCGCCGTGATCATTCTCTACGCCTTCCAACCCCACGAGCAGGGCCGCGCCAGCGGTGTCTTCGGCATGGGCGTGGTCCTGGCACCAGCCATCGGCCCCAGCATCGGCGGCCTGCTGGTCGATTGGTTCGGCTGGCGCTCGATCTTCTTCATGGTAGTGCCGCTGTGCCTGGCCTCGATCTGGCTGGCCTACAAGTTCGTACCGGTCACCGCACCGGGCGGCGTGGCCGCCAACCGCAACGGCGAGGCCCTGGACTGGCGCGGCCTCGCACTGGGCACGGTGGGCACGCTGTGCCTGCTCAATGGCCTTGTCGCACTGCATGGCGGCACCCTGCCCGAGGCCATCATGCTCCTGGCAGGGGCAGTCGTGGCCACGGGCCTGTTCATCGGCTGGCAGCGCCGGCAGATCCTGCAGGGGCGCAAGCCGCTGATGGACCTGCGCCTGTTCCAGTACCGGCAGTTCGCCATGGGCAGCGTCGTGGCCTTCATCTACGGCACGGCGCTGTTCGGCTCGACCTACCTGCTGCCGGTGTTCATGCAGTTGGGCTTGCAGCTGTCGGCCTCGCACGTGGGCACCATCATGCTGCCGGCAGGCTTTGTACTGGCCATCACCATCGCCATGGTGGGCCGCCTGGCCGACCGCCAGCCCACGCACCTGCTGGTGAGCATTGGCCTGGCGCTGCTGGCGCTGTCCTTCGGCCTCATGGTGGTGGTGGGCCTGGGGTCTCCGCTGTGGATGCTGGTGGTGTTCGCCATCCTCGGCCGCATCGGCCTGGGCTTCATCCTGCCCTCGCTGAACCTGGGCGCCATGCGGCCGCTGGACAAGTCGCTGATCTCGCAAGGCTCCAGCACCATCGGCTTCCTGCGCATGCTCGGTGGCGCAGCCGGGGTGAGCCTGTGCGGCATCGTGCTGGAGTGGCGCATGGGGGCGCATGGTGCGTCCCTGGCCACGGGGGTCAGCAACCCGGCGCGCATCGCGGCCTTTGGCGAGACCTTTCTGATGTTGACCGCCCTGTGTGCACTGGCCATGGTGGCTGCGTGGCAACTGCGCCAGGCGCCTACCGCTGCGCGACCGGAATCCGACCCGCCCGGCTGAGGTCCGGTATCCTTGCAGGCATGTGCCAATTGCTTGGAATGAACTGCAACACCCCGACGGACGTGACCTTCAGCTTCACGGGGTTTGCGCAGCGCGGGGGCAACACGGGGGACCATGCCGATGGCTGGGGCATCGCCTTCTTCGAGGACCGGGGCCTGCGGCATTTCGTGGACCACCTGCCGGCCGTGGATTCGCCGGTGGCCGAGCTGATACGCCGCTACCCCATCAAGAGCCGCAACGTCATCGCCCACATCCGCAAGGCCACGCAGGGCCTGGTGAGCCTGCAGAACTGCCATCCCTTCGTGCGCGAGCTGTGGGGGCGCTACTGGGTGTTCGCGCACAACGGCGACCTCAAGGATTTTCGCCCGCGCCTGCATGCGCATTTCCACCCGGTAGGCGATACCGACAGCGAGCATGCGTTCTGCTGGATCATGCAGGAGCTGGCCAAGTCCCATGCCAGCGTGCCCAGCATTGCCGAGCTGACGATCACCCTGAAGGAACTGGCCGCGCGCATCGCGCCGCACGGCACCTTCAACTTCCTGCTCTCCAATGGGCAGGCGCTGTGGGCCCATGCGTCCACCAACCTGTACTACATCGAGCGCAAGCACCCGTTCAGCGAAGCGCAACTGTCCGACGAGGACGTGCGCATCGACTTCGCCACCCAGACCACCGCCAGCGACCGCGTGGCCATCGTCGTCACGGCCCCGCTCACGGTCAATGAGGAGTGGACTGCCTTCGGCAAAGGCGAGCTGCTGGTCTTCGTGGATGGGCAGCGCCAAGGCTGCTGACCACCGGCAGGTAGTGGCGGGACGCGGGTGCTGCGTCCAATATCATCTGAAAAGGGGCTGCGGCCCCTTGTTTGCGAGCACGAGCACGAGCACGGGCACGGGTGAGGCACGGTTTTAGCACCCCAAAAACAAAACCCCTCAGTTCAAACGAACTGAGGGGTTTTGAGGGCTGTAAGAGCCTGACGATGACCTACTTTCACACGGG